>NZ_JBFUKH010000005.1:0-369120 GCF_056400965.1 Asticcacaulis sp. P4_H10
CTCCAATACTCAGTAATCTAAATCACTGCGTAAGTTTACGTTCATTAACGAGTTCCCACATGATACAAACCGAAGTCCATATCAAATGGTTGTCTATAAAGAGACCGCAAACATCTTTGGTAGTCGTGTAGACATGTATCTCAACATGTCCGCAAGAACACCGCCGCCTGCGTTTCTCTTTCCAATATATACAATGTCAAAGACCGAAAATGCACCGCCGAGCGGCACAAAAATTTCTATCACCAAACGGCGGTTAAACCGTCCAGAGCGACAACCTTATCTCGTTATCGAAGAGAGCGGCGCTTATACCGCTTAGATTTTCCGTGTCAAGTAATTCTTTTTAAAAGAATTTCTTTTCTTCGGTTTGCTTCAGAACCCCGAAGGTTTCGTCAGCGGAGCGGCGCTTATACCGCTTTAATTTTCCGTGTCAAGCAATTCTTTTTAAAAAGAATTTTTTAATCCGGAGCGCTTCAGAAACCCGAAGGCGTCGTCAGCGGAGCGGCGTATATAGTCGCTCCAGTTTTTGCGTCAAGCGATTCTTTCGAAAAAGTTTCGCTCGAAGCGGCCCCGCCGAAACCGCTTGGAAGCGCCGTCGCCGGGAGTGGTGCTTCTAGTTAGACCACCCTTGGGAGTCAACGACCTTTTTGCCGATTTCTTATATAATTGCGTTACGCTGAAATGACCTTATTCAGCGACTACAGGAAAGCCTTTCGGCGGGTTACGGCGCAGTTGCCACGCCAGCCAGATCGTACCCGTCAGCAGGACGGCAGTCGCGACCACACTTCCCTCCGGACCAAAGCTGCCACCGGTCAGCCACCATGGCGCGCCGGCGGTGCCTGCCAGGTCGATAAGTGGCGCGACCTTGACGGACATTCCACTGACCTCCAGGCCGACACCGCCGCTGAGCATCCAGTTCCACGCTGCGTGCCAGCCGCAAACACCCCATATCGATTGCTCCCGAATGGCGTACAGGCTGAAGAAAACGCCAACCAGCAGGATGTTCAGCAAGCCGAGCGCCAATTCCGGGGTCGGCGGCGTATTCAGGGCGTGCATAAGAGAGAAGATGACGGAATTGATACCGATGCCCCAGTAGAGGCCATGGCGCGAAGCGATAAGCTGCATCAACCACCCGCGCATCAGTATCTCCTCGCCGCTGCCCTGGATGCAGAAACCGACCAGCAGCACCACGATCGGGACGAAGGCGGCCAGCGAAGGCGCTGCCCAGATGCCCGGCGATTCGATCCGGTATCCCCCCAAAAGCGCAAGTCCGCCGACAACCGCGCTCAGAAAGCCCAGTCCGATCAGGAAGCCCCGCCCGAAACGCTTTAGCCCTTGGCCGTTAAATCCGATTGCCGGAAAGCTGCGCCGCTCGAACAGATGGACCCACAGGAAGATCGCTATGGACGTTACGCCACACGCAAACAGGGACGAGGCAAATACCGGCCACTCCGGCAGGGCCGCCAGCAAAGAGGCCTGGAGGTTTTGGGGATCGATCTTGATGCCGGCTAGACCGATGGCCGTCATCAGAAAAACCGGCAGCAACAGAATCTGCAGCGCCAGGAAGACGATCCCCAGTCCGACGATTGCCAGGCTCCAGGTCCGGCGATGCTTCGCCAGCCTCGGCGCGTAGAGTTCGATACCGGCCATCTTTAGTCCCCTGCCCTGCGGCTACACGGATGTTTCCGCCATAGTGGCACGAAGCGGAGGCAAGACAAGGGGATAGTTCCCCGTCTAGTGATCAATAATCGTCTCATAACTTTCGCGCGACGGCGCGGCCGGCTTTGGCCCGCGCTTTTTACCAGTGAAGCACGTCCCGACCAGCACGATCGCGATCCCGGTCATGATGATGCTGGCATTGGGACCGAAGTCGCCGCCCGACCATAGCCAGGTGTCTTCGACCGGCGCCTCGATCTTAAGCAGGGCGGGTGTGATGTTCAGCCGGCCGCCGTCGACGGTAAGCCCCAGTCCCCAGCCCATGGTCAGGTTCCAGGCAGCATGAAAGCCGCAGACACCCCACAGGCTCTGGTCGCGCATGGCGCGCAGGCACATGTACCAGCTTAAGATGGCGATATTGATGACGCCGAGCATGGTCTCAGGCGAACGCAATGCACCCGGGCCGCCCTGGATCAACAGGCACGCTGCTATATTGAAAGCGATGGCCAGAACGCTGCCCCAGCGCCCGACGGCATTTTGCAGCATCCAGCCGCGGAACAGGGCTTCGGTCACCGTGGCCTGGAGGATGGTTCCGACAATGGCCAGGGCGCTGGCGAACAGCCAGGTCGGCGTCAGGTGATCGTACCACGCCCCAAGACCCGTGATTTCATACTGTGCGATCAACCCGATCTGAACCACCGCCAGGACGACCACCAGAAAGCCCGACAGAAAGCCCATGCCGAAGCGTTTGCCTTGCCACGCCCCAAGCCCAACCGACGCCAAAGGCCGCCCCTCAAAAAAGCGCAGCCACAGCCAGAACAGCAGCAGTACGGGTACGGACGCGAACAGCGCCGCCAGATTGTCCTGCCAGCGTCCGCTGGCCGCAGAGACATAAAGACCGAAGATACCCGCGATCTGGCCAGATACCCACACGCCGGCATAGATACACAGCCAGACCAGAGGAATGGTCAGGAGCGCCCAGGTTCGTCGATACGGTCCCGGCGAATAAAGGTCTGTGCCCGCCATGCTGCCCCCTTTGCGCACCGGAGGTTTCCATAGTTAATGGCGACTGGCAAGCCCGGCTTAAGCGTCTGTGCTGCGCAATAGCATCTGTGTCGCGGCGTCGGCCGGGAAGAAGGCTTCGATGGCAATTTCCGACAGGGTGACGTCGAACGGCGCACCAAACACCGTCGTGGTCGAGAAAAAGGACAACTCGCCCATCGGCATTCGCAGCCTGAGCGGTACATAGACGTCGCCGAAGTCGCCGTGGGTAGTATCGTCATCCGGCGCCGGTAGCGCTTCGAGGTCGGCGAGCAGTCCCTGTAGCGCGCCATTGCCCGAGGCCTGCATCTGATGGCGCAGCCGCAGCAATATATGTGTCCGCCACTGCGCCAGATTGATGATGAAGGGCGCGAAGCCGCCGGGATGCAGCGACAGCTTCAGGACATTGACCGGCGGTTCCAACAGGGCCTTGTCCGCCACCACAATCAAAAGGCTTTGCAGGCTCCGGTTGGCGGCGATCAGTGTCCAGTGCGGATCTATGGCCAGGGCGGGATAAGGATCGTGAGCGCTGAGCAACTGATCGATCGCCGCGCGTGCCGCCGCCAGGGACGGATCGTCGAGGCCGCGCGCCAGATACATGGCGGCGTAACCCGCAGCATTGAGCAGCCGGTTGCGTTCGCGCAGCGGCATGTCGAGCACTTCCGACAGGCGTATGACCATGTCGCGGCTGGGGACCGAGCGCCCCGTCTCGATGAAGCTCAGGTGCTTCTGCGAGATTTCGGCATCCAGCGCCAGGTCGAGCTGGCTCATGCGGCGGCGCGCCCGCCAGTCCTTCAACAGTTCACCGAATGCATGGATCGCGGTCATGATGTCCTCCGGAGCTCACGCTTAGAGCGCCTGTGCGCGCGTTTCAATTACCTCCCACTTAATCGACACGCCGCCACAGGTGCGGGATCATCGGCCATCCTCAACGAGCCAAAGGAGATGTGCTCATGTTCGCGTCCAACCTGTTGAAATTCGCCCTGCTCGCCGATGCCGTGGCCAGCGCCGCCATGGGGCTGTTGCTGGCGGGAGGCGCCGGCCTTCTTTCCGGTTTCTTCAATATGCCCCAGGCCCTGCTGCTCTATGCCGGCCTGTTCCTGATCCCGTACGGACTGGGCGTTGCCTGGATCGGCACACGGCCACAGATATCGCGGCCGCTGGCCTGGCTGGTCGTGGCACTTAACGCGCTCTGGGTTATCGACAGCTTCGGCCTGTTGTTTACCACCTTTGTCAGCCCGAACGTCTGGGGCATGGCGTTTGTCGGCGCTCAAGGCATAGCCGTCGCGGGTCTTGCCGTGGCGCAGATCGCAGGTCTCAGGCAGGCGCAACAGATCGCCTGACATTGACAGTGCATGCGCCGGACTTTAAGCCTCGGTACATGCGCATGACGATCATCCTTATCCAGCAGCAGCTAACCCGCCAATTTCCGGCGTGGGCGTGCGCGGCTGGCTGAAGGATCACTTCAACCGCTTTTTGCAACCCCGCCCGGCCGGCGGGGTTTTTTCTTGTGCCGTCCGGGTTATCCCATGGAGACCCTTATGACCTTTACCACCGACACCGAAATCGACCGCATCGCCTCAGGCGTACTGGACTTGAGCCTGCCGAAAGCGGAATGGACGCATGCCGCGCATTTTGCCCTGGCCCTGTGGCTGCTCAGGCACCGCGAAGATGTGCCCGCGATCATGCCCGATATTATCCGCGCCTATAATGTCGCGAGGGGTGGCCAAAATACCGACACGGCCGGCTATCATGAGACGATCACCCAGGCGTCGATCCTCGCCGCACGGGCATTTGCGAGCGGGTTCGCCCCAGATCACCCTCTGTTTGATCTGACCAACCGGCTGATGGCGTCGGAGCTGGGCCGGTCGGAATGGCTGCTCAGCTATTGGTCGAAGGACAGCCTGTTTACGCCGCAAGCCCGCCGCGAATGGGTTGAGCCGGATCTGAAGGCGTTGGCGTTTTAACCTCCCTCCTCCCTGTCGCATAGCGACGGGGGAAGTGCCGGAGAGCGAAGCGAAGGTGACGGAGGTGGCGGCGCCGACAGATATACCCCTCCGCCGCAGACAAGCTGCGGCACCTCCCCATTGTCATGGGGAGGAGAAGATTCGCCTAATCTTCCCCCTCGCCCTGCTCCTTGGCCCGTCTGGCCAGGACGCGGCCACGGCCCTTGGTCAGGGCCGTGACGACGCCGCGCCAGGTGCGGATCTCCTGCTCGGTCATGCGCGCGCGGTTGAGCGCCACGCGCAGATTACGCACCATCGACTCCTTCTTTTCCGGCGGGAAGAAGAAGCCGGCCTTTTCGAGCTCATCCTCGAGGTGGCCGTAAAGCCCGTGCAGATGCTTGAGGTCTGCGGGCTCGTCCATATTCTGGGTGAAGGCGGCCTTGGGCGCGTCCATGACCTTCAGGCGCCACTCATAAAGGACGATGTTCACGGCCTGGGCCAGGTTGAGCGATTGGAAGTGCGGGTCGACCGGGATGGTGACAATGGCGTGGCTGAGCGCGATGTCGCTGGTTTCCAGCCCTGCCCGCTCGGCGCCGAACAACAGCCCTGCCCTCATATGGCTCTGCGCCTCGACGTAGGCCTGGTCGGCGCACTGGCGCGGTGTGATGATCGGCAGGTGGGTTTCACGCGGCCGTGCCGTCGTAGCGTAGACGGTCTTCAGATCGGCAACAGCGTCGGCCACGGTCGGGAAGACCTGCGCGCCATCCAGCGGCCAGTTGGCCCCCGACGACATTGCCCACGCCCGGTCCTGTGGCCAGCCGTCGCGTGGCGCCACCAGCCGCAGTTCGTGCAAGCCAAAATTGGCCATGACGCGTGCGACGGCGCCGATATTGTCAGCCAGTTGCGGCCGGTCGAGGATCACACACGGCAGGGTCAGGTTCGGGTCGCGCGGCGGCGCGGGACGGGCATCTTTCATGGCGCGGCTTATACGGGAAGCGAGTCAGGCAGGGAAGAGGCTGCGGAAAGATCGCACATTCGTCCCCTCTTCCCGCAGCAGGGAGAGATGAATAACACTCAAGTTTAAACTTGACTATCTCACTCGCTATGATACTGAATTTTAAACTTCACCATTGTAAGGAAGAATTCCATGCCCGTCGTTCACGCCACCTTCGTCAGCGAAACCACATATCCTCACCCCGTCGCCAAGGTCTTCGCCGCCTTTTCCGACAGCGCCATCAAGATGCGCTGGCTAACCCACGCGCCTCAGGACAGCGGCGATTATCAGAACGACTTCCGGCTGGGCGGCATGGAGCGCACGCGCTGGGTCATGGACGCCTCGACGCCATTTCCGGGCGCGGTGATCACGTCAGAAGCGCTCTATCTCGACATCGTCCCGCACAGCCGAATTGTCTCGGGATCGAACATGATGATGAACGGCAGGCCGTTTTCGGCCTCGCTCATGACGTTCGAGTTCGAGGCGGACGGCGATGGCACGCGGCTGATCTGCACGCACAATGGCGCCTATTTCGAAAACTCAGACGGCCCGGAAATGCGCAAGGCCGGATGGCAGCAGTTGCTGGGCCAGCTTGAAGCCGCGCTCAATGACAACCGATGACAGATGCACATAAGGTTCTTCAAGCCTTAGGCGATGCCACGCGGCGCGACATGGTCGAGCGCCTGACCGACACGGCCATGTCGGTCTCGGCGCTCGCCCAGCCCTACGACATGACCCTGACGGCCGTCGCCCAACACATCGCCATTCTCGAAGCCGCCGGCCTGGTCAAAACCGAGAAGATCGGCCGCGTCCGATCCTGCCGATTAGACACCAGTGGCTTCGATAGTCTGGATGCCTGGTCGAAAGCTCGCCGGCCGCTGTGGCAGAAACGGCTGGATGCGCTGGGCCAGATTCTGGATGAAACCTAGTCGGCGATCCCGCTGCCCGGCCAGGAACTGGAGGCAGCCACGGCAATCGCCTCATTGATAATCGTGTAGAGCGCCGCGGATACGCGCTCATACTCTGCCTGCTCCTCATCAAAGCCCTGATCGTTCCATGAGCCCATGCCGCCGAAGACCCAGGCGACCGTGGCAGCACTCAGCAGGCTTCGCGCCGTTTGCGGGAGCGTGTGGGACGGATAGAGGTCCCGGTGATAACCCGACTGGGCATCCGAAGCCCGCAAGGCTTCAAGCCCGCTGTCGAAACAGCTCGTAAATCCCTCATTCCCTGAAAACCTGACCGAAAAGGCGCGGATGTCGCGCAGGGCCGTCACGAAATCCGCCTGGACGGCGGACAGAGTACGCAGGCCATGTGGCGTAGTCGCGCCGCCGGGATGCCGGAAATAGTCGACGCGCCATATCCGGTCGTCCGGCGCAGCCTGATCACCGACATCCCATTCCGCAGTCCAGAAGTCGCTTGTTCCATCGGCTTTAACCGCCTCCAGCGCCCAGGTCGCGCCACCACCGGCAAAGCCCGCCGTCATCCGGTCATCCAACTCCCGTCCTGAAGGCGCGTGACGCAGCACAAGCCCTTTTGTCCCTTGCGACAGCAGACCCTCGAACCACCGGTCCGGTGTCGCTGCCAGCTCGACACGTCGTTTGAAATCCCGGAATTTGATATATTCGGCAAACCGGCACGTCGAATTGTCCGGAAAGAATGGTGGCGCGGACGTTCCGCGCAGCATGGCATTACCGTAACAGGTCAACGCAACAAGCTGGGCAATTTCACCGTTCATCCATCCCCTCCTCGCACCCCGCCCGATGGAAGAATTAATCCAGTTTGCGCCCGATGTCATTTCGTCTATAGCGGTCACCGTCAGCGCCCACACAGACCCTGTGCGTCTGCGTCCCGTGCGCTTTGTTGACCGCGCATATTATCCGAAAGCCGCTTTGCACTTTTCGGAATGCGCTTTTGAGAGAGGACACTCGAATGGCCAAGATCAAGGTGGCAAACCCCGTCGTCGACATCGACGGCGATGAAATGACCCGCATCATCTGGCAGCTTATCAAGGACAAGCTGATCCACCCCTACCTCGACGTCGAGCTGCAGTATTTCGACCTCGGCATGGAACACCGCGACGCCACCGACGACCAGGTCACGATCGATGCAGCCAATGCCATCAAGGCCTGCGGCGTCGGCGTCAAGTGCGCCACCATCACGCCGGACGAAGCGCGCGTGAAGGAATTCAATCTCAAGAAGATGTGGAAGTCGCCGAACGGCACCATCCGCAACATCCTGGGCGGCGTCGTGTTCCGTGAGCCGATCATCTGCAAGAACGTCCCGCGCCTGGTTCCGGGCTGGACCCAGCCGATCGTCGTCGGCCGCCACGCCTTCGGTGACCAGTACAAGGCCACCGACTTCCTGATGCCGGGCAAGGGCACACTGACCATCAAGTTCGTCGGCGACGACGGCACGGTCATCGAGCACGAAGTCTTCAAGGCGCCCGGCGCCGGCGTCGCCATGGCGATGTACAACCTCGACGAATCGATCCGCGACTTCGCCCGCGCTTCGTTCGAATACGGCATCAAGCGCAACTATCCGGTCTACCTGTCGACCAAGAACACCATCCTGAAGGCCTATGACGGCCGCTTCAAGGACATCTTCCAGGACATCTTCGACGCCGAATACGCCGCGAAGTTCAAGGAACTGGGCCTGACCTACGAACACCGCCTGATCGACGACATGGTCGCTTCGGCGCTGAAGTGGTCCGGCGGTTTCGTCTGGGCCTGCAAGAACTACGACGGCGACGTCCAGTCGGACACGGTCGCGCAAGGCTATGGCTCGCTGGGCCTGATGACCTCCGCCCTGGTCACCCCGGACGGCAAGGTCATGGAAGCCGAAGCCGCCCACGGCACCGTCACCCGCCACTACCGCCAGCACCAGAAGGGCGAGTCGACCTCGACCAACTCGCTGGCCTCGATCTTCGCCTGGACGCAGGGCCTGGCGCACCGCGCTAAGCTGGACGACAATGCCGAACTGGCCAAGTTTGCCGAGACGCTGGAAAAGGTCTGTATCGACACCGTCGAAGCCGGCTTCATGACCAAGGACCTGGCGCTGCTGGTTGGTCCGTCGCAGGGCTGGCTGACGACCGAGGGCTTCCTCGACAAGATCAGCGAGAACCTGACCAAGGCGCTCGCTTAAGAGCCCCTCTCAAAGAGTCTGAAAAAGCCGTCCGTTCGCGGGCGGCTTTTTTGTTACCGTTGACGACTACGGCATTCATGACGATAGTTGCTGCAACCAACATAACACCGGGAAGAATACCAATGCGCACCGCCGCCCTTGCCCTGAGCCTGATCGCCGTCTGCGCGCCCGCCGTCGCCGCCCCCATCGTAACATTGCCGGGCGATCAGGTCCTCATCGTTCCGCACACTGTCGGCCGCGTCCAGTACGGCACCGCCTTGACGCGGACCTCGGCCGGCTCAGCCATCATCACCACGACAGCAACCTATCAATGGCCCGGCACCTATTTCACCGCCGCCTTCGGAGGCGATGAAGTGTCCATCCGGCTGGACGACAGCACCAATATCCTGACCGTTGCGATCGACGGCCAGTTGAAGGACACGTTGAAAAAGCCCGGCGCCGTGGTCAAGACCTACAAAGGACTGGGCAAGGGCCAGCACGTCATCCGCCTGGAACGCCTGACGGAAACGCAAGGCACCAAGGGCACCTTTATCGGCTTCTTTGCACCCAAGGGCAAAAGCCTGACGATTCAGCCCCGCGCGCGCCAGATCGAGTTCATCGGTGACTCGTATACGGTCGGCTATGGCAATACCTCGACCAGCCGCCAGTGCAGCCCGGACGAACTTTGGGCCACCACCAACACCCAGCAGGCCTATGGCCCGCTGACAGCCAAGGCGTTCAAGGCCGATTATCAGATCAACGCTTTTTCCGGCCGTGGCATCGTGCGCAACTATGACGGCTTTGCCGGTGATACCCTGCCCGGCCTCTATCCCTACAGCCTGTTCGACAAGCAGGCGGAATACAAGGACGACCGATGGAATCCGCAGATCATCGTCATCGGCCTAGGCGGTAACGACTTTTCGACGCCGGTAAAGCCTGGCGAAAAGTGGAAAGACGAGGCCGCACTCAAGGCCGATTATGAGGCCTCGTTCGTCACCTTCGTCAAAACCTTGCGGGCCCAAAACCCAGAAGCCTTCTTCCTGCTGACCAAGTACGAAGGCCCAACGGTCGCCGATGAGGTCGAAAAGGTCGCTGCGCAGCTTAAGGCGCAGGGCGAAACACGGGTCGATACGATCGGTCTTGACGGCTTTGCCCTCAACGGCTGCGACTGGCATCTGGACAGCAACGACCACAAGCGCATTTTCGAGCAGCTGACCGGGTATTTCACCGCCCACCCGGACCTATGGCAGGGCGAATAAACTGTCACACTTCCGACATTGACCGATGGCGGGTTCGCTGGGATAGTGAAGCACAACCCAGGGGATAAATAGTCTTGCGTACTTCGCTTTTTCTGATGCTGGCTGCGTTCGCCGCCGCTTCTCCCGCCTTCGCGGAAAAGGCCCTGCCACTGCATGTCGGAGGCCGAGTCGCACCGGCCGAAGTTGGCAAGGGCTACGTCCATCAATGGCCCGGCACCTATTTCGAAGGCCGGTTCCGCGGCACCGGCGCCGCCGTCCGCGTCAAGGACAGCGCAAACATCCTCGACATCTTTATTGACGGTCAGCTGACACGCACCATCTCCAAGCCCGGTGATGGCCAGGTCGAATTCGGAAGTCTGGCCGACAGTGAACACAGCATCCGCGTCGAAAAGCGTACCGAGGCCGCGTGGACCTCGGCACAGTTCAGCGGCATCTTCGTGCCCGACACAGCCGAAGTGCTGAGCGTCAAGCCGCGCGCCCGCCAGATCGAGTTCATCGGTGATTCGTACACGGTCGGTTACGGCAACACCTCCCCAAGGCGCGAATGTCCTGGCGACGGCGTATGGGCGACAACACAGACCCAGTTGGCCTTCGGACCGTTGACTGCCAAGCATTTCGACGCCGACTATCGCGTCAATGCCATTTCCGGCCGCGGCATCGTCCGCAACTATAATGGCAGCGCAGGTCTGCACCTGCCCCAGGCCTATCCGAACATCGTCAATGTCGACAACGGTACGATTCCCGACGCGAACGCCGCCTCCGACGACTGGGCGCCGCAGATTGTGGTCATCGGCCTTGGCACCAACGACTTTTCGACTCCGCTCAATCCGGGCGAAAAGTGGAAGACACGCGACGAACTGCAGAAGGACTATGTCGCGACCTATATCGCCTTTGTCCAGGATTTGCGCACCGCCAATCCGAACGCCTATTTCATCCTGATGGCGACCGACCAGGCCAATGGCGAAATCCAGGCTCAGGTCGCAAAGGTGCTCGGCGGGCTCAAGGCCGGCGGCGAAACGCGTATTGCCTTTATCCCAATGAACGGGCTGGCCTTCGAAGGCTGTGACTGGCACCCTTCACTTGCCGACGACCGCAAGGTGTCCGCCAGCCTGATCCGTTTCCTCGATGGCCAGCCGGATATCTGGCAAGGCAAGTAAGCATATCCGCAGTTCTGCTCAAGCGAATAAGGACCTAACAATGGCGACAATGGCTGAAGGATTTCAAGCATCGTCCATGAAACATTGGGGCCGCTCGGGCAAGAATGCGCTCATCAAGGTCATGAACGAAGAATCGGCGAACCAGGTCAAAAGGGGCAATCTGAAGACCGTCACCGTTTACGGCTATTTCGGAGTGGCCAAGCCAATATTGGGCATGCAACCCTTCCAGATCGAGCGCGCTCTCGGGTTGCCTCCCCTTTCCTTGGCGAAAGGGGCGTACGTCTACCAGTTGGACCGCCTTCCGACCTTTGACGAGATTGACTTTCGCTATTCATTGGCGTGGCCGGACGGCAAGATGCCGACGCCCGCCGAATACATGGACAAGATCGCGCGTCGTGACCGAATTCTCGCCGGCCTGGAATCGGAGCAGAGATTCTTTCCGCCAGGCGGCGTTCATATTCAGCAGTGGACCCTGGTCAAGGGGCATCGCGGCATAGGTGGAAAGCTGCTGCAGATGGTCAAGCCGGAAGATAAGTTCTATCGGGACCAGCTATACAGGCCGCACAATCGCGATATCGATTGGGGGCCTATCCTTTAGCGGGTGAATGCCTGCTACGCATCGATTCCTTACTGGCCCACACGCCATTGCTGATGCGCGATCTTGGCAAAGCAGGGACCTCATGCGCCTTTTCCGATGTGACAACTGCGGCAACGCCGTCTATTTTGAAAACCGGTCGTGCGTCAGTTGCGGGTTCCGCCTGGCATTCATCCCCGAAGCCCTGGCCGTGCATACGGTGCAGCTGGACGCCGACGGCAAGCGCTGGCGCCGAATGGATCAGCAGCAGTTCGTCTATCGCTTCTGCGCCAACGAAAAGTGGGACCTGTGCAACTGGATGGTTCCCGCCGAAGGGGCGGACGATTATTGCCTCGCCTGCCGGCACAATGGGCTGGTGCCGGATCCGACGACCGATGTCGGTCTCAACCGCTGGCGGCGAATGGCCGACGCTCAGCGCTTGCTGTTCTACTCCTTCCTGCGCTGGAACCTGCCACATCCGACACGTGCCGAGGATCCCAATGGCGGGCTGATCTTCGATCTCAAGGACGACGAAATCCTGCCCGACGGCTCGTGCCAGCCGGTGCTGATCGGCCATGACGAGGGACAGGTTGTCATCCGCACCGCCGAGGCTGATGATCCGACGCGCGAACAGCAGCGCGCCATGATGAATGAGCCCTATCGCACGCTGCTCGGCCATTTCCGCCACGAGTGCGGACACTTCATCTGGAACAAGATGGTGCGTGACGCCGGCAAGCTCGACGGCTTTCGCGCTGTGTTCGGTGATGAGCGAGCTGATTACGGTGAGGCGCTGGAAAGGCACTACAGGGAAGGCCCCCCGCCTTTATGGGGCGAAACCTACATCAGTTATTACGCGACCACGCATCCGTGGGAAGATTTCGCCGAATGCTTCGCCCACGTGCTTCACATCGTCGATTCGCTGGAAACGGCGCATATCTACGGCATCGCCCTGGCACCGCCCAGCCATTCGGAACTAAGAACGCACGCGGCGTTCGATCCTTACACCATTCTCGACTTCGACCAGATCGCTGAGGTGTGGATACCCTTAAGCGTGGCGCTCAATTCGATCCACCATTCGATGGGCGAACGCGACCTGTACCCCTTCATCCTTACCCCTGCCATCCAGGCAAAACTGAAATACGTGCACGGGCTGTTGACACGCCAGGTCTAGCTCCCAGGGCTTGTCTTCGTGCACGGTTACCGCTTACATCCCTCTCAAAACAGGGAGTCCCGCCATGTGGAAATTCATCGCGCTTGCCGCCGTCGTCGCTTCACCCGCCATTGCCGATACGCGGCTCAACATGTACGTCGGCGGGCGGACTTTGAAGGACGCCACGGGCTGGAGCTACCAATGGCCGGCCGTCTATTTTGAGGGCCGTTTTCGCGGCGACACCGTCACGCTCAAGTTCGACGATCCCAGCAATAATCTCAATGTCGTGGTCGACGGCCGCATCCATGCCATTCTGAAAAAGCCTGGCAAGACGGAATACCGCCTCGACCATCTGGGCGCCGGCGAACACACGATCCGACTGGAAAAGCGCTCGGAAACGCAATACGCCACCGGCCGCTTCGAAGGCTTCTTCGTTCCGGCCAGGTCGGCCGCCCTGCCCGCGCCCAATTATGCGCGGCAGATCGAGTTCATCGGCGATTCACTGACCGTTGGATACGGCAACACCTCTGCCTACAACGACTGTACACCGGAAGAGGTGTTCGAGACGACCGACGCCCAACAGGGTTTCGGACCGATCGTCGCCAAGCATTTCAAAGCCGCCTATCGCGTCAATGCGTTTTCGGGGCTTGGCATGGTGCGTAATTATGACGGCGTCGAGCATCCCAAGTACCGCATGCCGATGCTTTACCCACGCGCCATATATGACAAGTCCGAGGCCGACCCGTCGCCGTGGAAGCCGCAGATAATTATCACCGGCATAGGCGGCAACGACTTCTCAACGCCTGTGAAAGCCGGCGAACCATGGAAGAGCCAGGCAGAACTCAAGGCCGATTACGTCAAAACCTACACAGCCTTCGTCAAACATCTGCGTGTCGACAATCCTCAGGCTTTCCTGGTTGTAGCGGTGGAAGGCGGCCGCGGCGACTATACCGATGGCACGCGCGAGGTCTATGAAGCGATCAAGGCGTCAGGCGATACGCGCATCGGCTACGCCACCATCCCGCCCAGCAAGGAAGGCAGTTGCTATCACCCCAATACGCGTGACGATGCGGCGATCGCAAAGATGTACATCGACTACATCTCCGCCCGTCCGGAGCTGTGGCAGGGGAACTAGATTCGCCTCTACGCAAATGAGATGGGTCGTGTTAGGATTGGTTAACGAAATGTTCGAGGGGTTCTGACGTGGGGCGTGTTTTAGGGATTTTCCTGGCTATTGTTCTGGTCGGTGGCGCAGGCCTGTTCTACGCCTCACCGCTCATTGCCTTCTACGACGTGCGCAGTTCCGCCCGCGCCGAAGACGTCGAGGCCCTGGCCAAGCTGATCAACTTCACCTCGGTCCGCACCAGCCTTAAGGCCCAGCTTGAAGCCGGGGACAAGGGCGTGTCTGCACCTCCGCCTTCAGCTATTGACGATCCGGCGGGTGCTGCCGGCAAGGCCGTCAACGACGTCGCCAAGAGCATCGGCAAGGCCTGGGATGGCCTGGTCAATCCCAAGGCCCCTAAAACGCCGTTCAAGCCTCCGGTCGATGTCGAGTCATATCTCAAGCCCAGCGCTATACTGGCTCTGACCTATGGTGCCGGCAAGGACGCGCCGACGTTTGATACCGCCGCCGTCGCCAAGCCGCCCATGCCGAGCATTGCCTTCTTCAGCCTCGACCGCTCGCGCCTGACGGTCAAGGACGCCGAGCGCGGCACGACCATCTTTACCTTTGAACGCAAGGGCCTGATGAGCTGGGAAGTGACCCATGTCGGCCTGCCCAAGCCAGGCGAGATCGAGGCCGAAAAGGCTGCGGAAGCCGCCGCATCGATATCTGCCGAGTCCGCGCCGGCGCATTAAGGCTTGTAACTCTTCAGTTCAAAGTTAGAAGACGAGGATGCTCGATACTCTTATCCGCGTCCTCGTCTTTTTTGCGTTTATCGGCCTGGGCGTTCTGCTGGTCCGCTTCAAGCGGCTGAACGCCCAGGGTCTGGATGGTCTGAGTGCCTATTTCTACTGGATCGGTTTCCCAAGCTGGCTGATGGTCAGCTTCGCGCGGTTGCCCGCCATCGATTCGACCATGGCCGGCACGATCGGCGGCTATATCGCCGCCATGATTACCGCCGCCGTCGCGGTCATGCTGGTGGCGCGGCTGATAAAGGCGCCGCCCGATGCCGCGACCGCTGCCGGCATGGCGAGCTTTATCAACAATTCTGCCTTTTTAGGCATTCCCATCGCACTTAGCCTGTTCGGCAGCGAAGCCATTCACACCGGCCCGGTGATCGTCGCCGCCGATTTCCTCATTCTGTTCAGCCTGGGTTGCGCCGGCCTCGCCAAGGCGTCGGGCCACACCTACCGCGAAGCCCTGATGCATACGGCGCGCAATCCAACCGTTATCGGCGGTCTGATTGGCGTCATCATGATGGCTATTGGCTTTCAGTTCCTGCCGCCTGTGGAAAATGCCCTGGATATCCTGGGCAAATCCGGGCCGCCCGTTGCGCTGGTCGCACTCGGCGGGATGCTGGGCCTGATGGATATGCGCATGGTCGTGCGGCCGGAACCCGTAAGCAGCCTCGCCATCGCCGGCAAAATTTTGCTGGCGCCCGCCCTGGTCGCCATCGTCATGACGTTGCTGCGCGTCGATCCGGCAACTTTCAAGGTTTGTGTTTTCTTAAGTGCCACGCCGACCGCCGTCAGTGTCTTCATCCAGACCAGGATGTACGGCACATGGTACGAAGGCGCCGCCCGCACGGTGGCACAAGGCACGGTTATCAGTTTGCTGACTCTGTCGGCTCTGGCGATCCTGCTGACGCACGCCTGATTATTTGGGTGACGTCGCCGTGCCCGCAAGAATGCCGCCATCGATATTGAATTCCGACCCGGTAATATAGGTCGCTTCGTCCGAAGCGAGCAGGATAGCGACGGCCGCGACCTCCTCCGGCCTGCCGAATCGATGCAGCGGCATGCTTTGCAGCATGGCTTTTTCGTCGGCGGCGCTGTCGATCATAGCGTCCCACATCGGCGTGCGAATCGATGCGGGGTACAGCGAATTGCAGCGGATGCCGAGATTCTGTTCGGCGCAGTAGAGCGCCACTGTCTTGGAATGATTGCGGATCGCCGCTTTCGACGCGGCATAGGCGGCGGCGTGCGGAATACCAACCAGGCCCGAACGCGACGACATGTTGATGATCGATCCCGCCGAGCCGGTTTTACGCATGGCGATGATGGCGTGTTTGCAACCCAGGAAGACGCCATCGAGATTGATGCGCATCACGCGCTGCCAGTCACCAAGCTGCGTATGTTCGGGATCGTGATTGGCGCCGCCTTCGGTGCCGGTGATGCCGGCATTATTGACGATCACATCCAAACGGCCATGGGTGGTGACGACGGCGTCCATCACCGCCACCCATTGGGCTTCGTCCGCCACATCGAGCGTCAGGAAGGACGCCGAGGCGCCCAGTTCGTCCGCCAGGGCTTTGCCGGTGTCGCGGTGAATGTCAGTAATGACGACATGCGCGCCTTCGGCCGCAAAGGCGCGGACCATGGCCGCGCCAATGCCGCTGGCACCGCCGGTGACGACCGCGACCTTATCTTGCAATCGTCCCATGGTGTTTCCTGCTAAAAGCTAGATCAGAGCCTTGACCGCAGCGATACCCTCGTCGGCCTTCGTATCATCCGGCGCGCCGCCTTGCGCGAAGTCGGGCTTGCCGCCCGCACCTGCACCGCCCATGGCGATGACTGCGGCCTTCGCCAGTTCGGCTGCGTTGAAACGCGACGTCAGGTCCGGCGAAACCACAACCGTGACCGCCGCCTTGCCATCGAGCTTGCCAACCAGGGCGATAATGCCGCTGCCCAGCTGCTTCTTGAAGTCTTCAGCCAGAGGACGCAGGTCCTTGCCGCCAACACCTTCGAGCACGCGGGCCAGAACCTTGACGCCGTTGATCTCTTCCGGACCAGCCGCCGCACCGCCCCCCCCCACCGCGAGGGCGCGCTTGGCTTCGGCCAGTTCCTTTTCGAGGCGCTTGCGCTCGGCCACCAGGGCTTCGACTCGGGCTTCGACCTGCGCCACCGGCACTTTGAACTGGGCGGCCAGCGACTCGGCGACATTGGCTTCGTCGAGCAGGTACTGACGCGCCGCTTCGCCGGTCAGGGCTTCGACGCGGCGAACACCGGCGGCGATGCCGGTTTCCGAGACGATCTTGAACAGGGCGATATCGCCGGTGCGCGCGACGTGAGTGCCGCCGCACAGTTCGACCGAGTAACGTTCGCTGCCGTCCAGGCCATGGCCCAGCGTCAGGACGCGGACTTCGTCGCCGTATTTTTCGCCGAACAGCGCCACGGCTCCAGCATTGATGGCCTCTTCCGGCGCCATCAGCTCGGTCCGTGCCTGTTCGTTCTGCAGGATGACCGCGTTGACTTCGGTCTCGATGCGCTTGAGCTCATCGGCCGACAGTGGACCGCCGTGGCTGAAGTCGAAGCGCATACGTTCAGCGTCGACCAGTTGGCCTTTTTGCGCAACATGCGGGCCAAGGACGTTCTTCAGCGCGGCGTGCACCAGGTGGGCGGCCGAGTGGTTGGAACGCGTCGTGCGGCGCTTTTCGGCATCGACCGTGAGCGTGACCGTATCGCCAACCTTCAGTGTGCCTTCGATGAGTTCGATGCGGTGAACATACAGTTCGCCGGCCTGCTTTTGCGTATCGAGGACGCGGCCCTTGCCACCGGCAAAGGTGATCTCACCGGTATCACCGGCCTGGCCGCCGCCTTCGGCGTAGAAAGAGGTGTGGTCGAACACGGCCTGGACCGTATCGCCGGCCAGGGCAGTATCGGTGCGTGCGCCATCGTGGATGAGGGCCAGCAGCTTGCCGTCGACGCTCAGGTCGTCATAGCCGGTGAAGCCCGTCGCACCGACCTTGTCCTTGATGGCGAACCATTCAGCGGAGGTCGCTTTCTCGCCCGAACCCGCCCAGTTTTCGCGGCCGCGCGCCTTCTGTTCTTCCATCGCCGATTCGAACCCGGCGACATTGACGGTCAGACCCTTGGCGCGCACGGCATCCTGGGTCAGGTCGAGCGGGAAACCATAGGTGTCGTACAGCTTGAAGGCAGTTTCGCCCTCCAGCATGTCGCCTTCCTTCAGGTCGCGTGTCGCTTCGTCAAGCAGGGTCATGCCGCGGCCGAGCGTGCGGCGGAAGCGTTCTTCCTCCTGGCGCAGGGTCTCGACGATCGTTGCTTCGGCGCGCTTGAGCTCGCCATAGTGCCCGCCCATTTCCTGCACCAGGGTCGGCGCCAGGCGGTGCAGCAACGGTTCCTGCGCACCCAGCAGATAGGCGTGGCGCATGGCGCGGCGCATGATGCGGCGCAGGACATAGCCGCGGCCTTCGTTCGACGGCGTGACGCCATCGGCGATCAGGAAGGAAGTCGAACGCAGATGGTCGGCGATGACGCGGTGCGACGGCAGGCTGTCGCCCTCGGCCTTGACGCCAGTGGCTTCAACCGAAGCGCCGATCAGCGTCTTGAACAGATCAACATCGTAATTGTTGTGTACGCCCTGAAGCACGGCGGCAACACGTTCCAAGCCCATGCCGGTATCAATCGATGGCTTCGGCAGGCTGACGCGCGTGCCATCGGACTGCTGGTCGAACTGCATGAAGACCAGATTCCAGATTTCGACAAAGCGGTCGCCATCTTCTTCCGGCGAACCCGGAGGGCCGCCCCAGATGTGTTCGCCGTGGTCATAGAAGATTTCGGTGCACGGGCCGCACGGGCCGGTGTCGCCCATCGACCAGAAATTATCGCTGCCGGCGATGCGGATAATCTTCGATTCCGGCAGGCCGGCGATCTTCTTCCACAGCTCAAAAGCCTCATCGTCATCGATATAGACGGTGGCCAGCAGGCGGTCCTTGTTAAGACCGTAGTCCTTGGTCATCAGGGTCCAGGCGTGTTCGATCGCCTGTTCCTTGAAATAGTCGCCGAACGAGAAGTTGCCCAGCATCTCAAAGAAGGTGTGGTGACGCGCCGTGTAACCGACATTGTCGAGGTCGTTGTGCTTGCCGCCGGCGCGCACGACCTTCTGCGAGGTGGTCGCGCGCTTGTACGGCCGTGTTTCGGCGCCGGTGAAGACGTTCTTGAACTGCACCATGCCCGCGTTCGTGAACATCAGGGTCGGATCGTTCTGCGGCACAAGCGCCGAGGACGCGACGACCTCGTGATCGTGCTTCGCGAAATAATCGAGGAAGGTCTGACGTATCTGGTTCAACGACGGCATGGGATAAAAACCGCTCCGGCAATAAGGAAATTTGTGAAGCCTATATAGCTATGTGTCCGCCAGCGCAAAGGCCGTTGAAGGCCGCATGACAAAAAAGCGCCCCCTGTTTCCAGGAAGCGCCTTCTTCGGTCAGTCCGGACGGAGGTTTGGTGTGGGTACCGCCCGTCCCGGCCGAATAGGATTATTGGAAGATACTACAGCGACTCGTCGCCTTCATTGGCGTCGGGCTCCGGCGTCCCCAGCAGTTCCTCGGCCAGGACCTTGGACTTGTTGCGGATACCTTTTTCGATCTCGTCGCACATATCCGGATTGGCCTTCAGGAAGTCGCGCGCATTGTCGCGGCCCTGACCGATACGGGTCGAGTTGAACGAGTACCAGGACCCGGCCTTTTCGACGATGCCTGCCTTGACACCCAGGTCGATGATTTCACCGATCTTCGAGATGCCCTGACCGTACAGGATGTCGAATTCGACTTCGCGGAACGGCGGGGCGATCTTGTTCTTGACGACCTTGACCTTGACATTGTTGCCGATGACTTCGTCCCGCACCTTGATCGAACCCGTGCGGCGGATGTCGAGACGGACCGAAGCGTAGAACTTCAGTGCATTGCCACCCGTCGTCGTTTCCGGCGAACCGTACATGACGCCGATCTTCATGCGGATCTGGTTGATAAAGATGACAATACACTTCGACTTGGAGATCGAGCCGGTAAGCTTGCGCAGCGCCTGGGACATCAGGCGGGCTTGCAGGCCCGGCAGGCTGTCGCCCATATCGCCTTCGATTTCCGCGCGTGGCGTCAGCGCCGCGACCGAGTCGATGACGATGATATCGACGGCGCCTGAACGGACCAGGGTGTCGGTGATTTCCAGCGCCTGCTCACCATTGTCGGGCTGCGAGACCAGCAGGTCGTCGAGATTGACGCCCAGCTTCTGGGCATAAACCGGATCGAGCGCGTGTTCGGCGTCGACGAAAGCGGCGTTGCCACCGATTTTCTGGATTTCCGCGACGACGTGCAGAGCCAGGGTGGTCTTGCCCGACGATTCCGGTCCGTAGATTTCAATGACGCGGCCTTTGGGCAGGCCGCCAATGCCGAGCGCCATGTCGAGGCCCAGCGAACCGGTCGATACCGATTCGATCTGTACCACGCCGCCATTCGCGCCAAGCTTCATCACCGAGCCCTTACCAAAGGCCCGGTCGATTTGCGCCAGCGCGGCTTCGAGCGCGCGTTGCTTTTCAGAGTCGTTTTTTGCCACGAGTTTCAACATTGCTTGAGACATATCCAAACCTTCCTATGTCACGATTCCCTTGAGCAAGGGCAGCGCGTTCGCTTTTGTCGTTGGAAATGATATGTACTTCATTTGTTCCAAGTTCGCAATATGTTCTCATAAATAAATTTGGAACATGTGCGCCTCAAAAACAGAAAGGGCCCGTTACCGGAGCCCTTTCCATACCGTTGTAGAACGCTACCTCAGGCCGTGAACACGAAGTCTGCCGCGGTAAGGCCCGCTGTCGTATTGAGAATGCCGAAGTGGATACGCGCACCGGCGCCCGTACCATCGGCATCCCAGTAGAGGTTGCCGGTGGCTGCGTCCCAGATGAACTGGGCCGAGGCGCCGACCGCGGTCGTGCCGGCAGTGAACTGTGCTCCGGTAAGCACATGACCCGCCGCGAAGCCGTAGTCCGAGCCCTTGAACACCAGATGGTCGACGCCGTGGACGAAATCCGTGATGGTGTCGCGGCCGGTGCTGGCGGCTGCGCCGAAGACGAAGTCGTCCGCGCCCGAACCGCCGGTCAGGGTGTCGTTGCCGCCACCGCCGACCAGACGGTTGTTGCCGCCCGTGCCGGTGATGGTGTTGTTGAGGCCGTTACCCGTGCCCGTCACCGCCGAACCCGTGAGGATCAGGGCTTCGACGTTGGCCATTAGCGACCAGTCGATAGAGGAATAGGTGGTATCGGTCCCCTCACCCACGTTTTCGTAGGTGCGATCACCGGCATTGTCGACAACGAAGATGTCGTTGCCGAGGCCACCGTACATCTGGTCGTTTTCAGTGCCGCCGTTGATGCTGTCGTCACCGGCGCCGCCAACGATGGTATCCCAGCGCTCGCCGCCCAGGATGGTGTCGTTACCGGCACCGCCTTCGATGCTGTCGGCGCCGGCGTCACCCGTGATCGAGTCGTTGCCGTCTTCGCCATAGACGAAGTCGGCGCCTTCACCGGCGCTGATCGAGTCAAGGCCCGCTCCGCCGTAGATGGTGTCGTTGCCGTTGGCGCCGCTCAATGTGTTGTTGTTGCTGTTGCCGAAGATGCCGTTGCTCAGGCTGTTGCCCGTGCCGGTCGTGGCCGCGCCGATCAGGTAGAGGTTCTCGGTATCGATCACCAGCGAGAAGTTGATCGACGAGATGACGGTATCGATGCCCGCCGCGGCACCTTCGTTCACGCGATCGCCTGTGTCGTCGACATAGTAGGTGTCGTTGCCGATGCCTCCGTACATCTGGTCGTTGTTGAGGCCGCCGTCGATGGTGTCGTTGCCATCACCGCCGAGGATGGTATCCCAGCGTTCACCTCCGACCAGCGAGTCGTTGCCGGTGCCGCCGTCGATCGAATCGGCGCCAAGGCCGCCATCGATTGTATCATTGCCGGCACCGCCCAGGAGCGTGTTTTGGCCGCTGTTGCCGGTGATCAGGTTGTTAAGACCATTGCCCGTGCCGGTGATATTGGCGGCTCCGGTCAGAGTCAGGACTTCGAGATTGGCGCCGAGCGTGAAATTGGCCGACGAGAAGACCGTGTCATTTCCTGCAGAAGCGCCTTCCGTTACGACATCGCTGGTGCTGTCGACATAGTAGACATCGTTGCCCGTTCCACCAATAAGCGTGTCGTTGCCCGCACCGCCATCAAGCGTATCATTGCCCGCACCTGCGGTTATGCTGTCGTTACCGGCAAGCCCCAGCATGGTGTTGGCGACATCATTACCAATCAGGGTGTCATTGCCGACCCCACCGGTGACGTCTTCGATGATGGTCTGGGTCACCGAGGTAATGCCGGCGGTGATGGCCGCCACGATGTTCGAGCTATCCGAATTCAGGGTCACGGTTGTACCCCGGCCCAGGGCTGTCACCAGGCTTTGGTAGCTGGGCTCAATGCCCGCCGTTGCCGCGAAGATCGGGATGATGTTTGCGGCTTCGAGAGCTGCCTTGAGCTGCGCGATTTCCGGGTAGTCCTCGAGTTCGAGAACCGCGTCACCGTCGTTCGGCGTCGTGATGCCACCGGCGGCACCGTCACCGGCGACGTGGAAAGCCGCATCCGTGAAGAGCACGACGAAGCGCGCGGTGCCGACCCGGAAGCCAACATCGTCCGGTGTCAGGGCCAGGTGCATCAGGGCTTCCAGTTGCGATTCCGGCAGGTCGCTGCCGCCGCCGGCTGTGGCCGCATTGTAGGCGGCGGTTAAGGCCGCTTCGCTGGTAGTGATGCCGAGGTCAAGATTATAGACGTAGTCACCGCTAACACCGAAAGGCGATACGGGCTTGTCGCGGAAAGTCGACAGGCCGAAGCCGACATTCGGCTGGACCCCCTGCAGCGCGTCAACGATCTGCGGTACCAGGGTACGGACATTGGTAAGGTCATCGCTGAAGGAACCGGTCAGGTCCTGCAGGAACTGGACATCCAAGGGGGCGTAGGTTGTGCCACCAGGGTTGAGCGTCACGTTCTGCCCCTGGACGATCGAGGTATTCGCGCCCGTCAGGTCAATATAGGAGTTGCCCGTCGCCAGGCTGGCGTCGATCTTGTCATGGCCCTGGAAGTCTTCAACGACCACAGCGGCGCCATGAATAGAGAAGGTGTCGTCGCCGTTACCACCGATCGCCGTGTCGCTGCCGGCCGACGAATCGAGCCAGTCGTTCCCATCACCGCCATTCAGGAAATCATTGCCTGCACCGCCGTTGACAGTATCGTTGCCAGCGAAGCCATTGATGTTGTCATCGCCGGCATTGCCATTCAGCACATTGCTGCCCGCATTGCCGCGCAGGGTATCGTTACCCGCGCCACCATTGGCGTTTTCGATGTTGTAGAGCTGGTCGTAGGTGCCATCGCCATAGGTGATGCCGTACTGGAATCCCGCATAGACGGGATCGAGTTCGACGTAAACGGGAGCCGTTTCGCCGCTGTAGTTGGCCGTGTCGATGCCGTTGCCGCCCGTCAGGGTATCATATCCCGCGTTACCGGTCAGAACGTCATTGCCGTCGCCGCCATCCAGGTTGTTGGCGACTGCGTTGCCGATAAGGGTGTCGTTACCGACACCTCCGATTCCGTCTTCGATGACGGTCGAGGTGACCGTGGTGATGCCGGCTGTGATCGCCGCCACGATGTTCGAGCTGTCGGACGAAAGCTCAACGGTCGTGCCGCGGCCGAGTTGCGACACCAGACTCTGGTAGCTAGCGGTCACCGCCGAAGTGACGGCGAAGATCGGAATGATGTTGGCGGCTTCGAGTGCGGCCTTGAGTTGGGCGATAGCCGGATAGTCTTCGTTCTCAAGGACTGCGTCACCATCATTCGGTGTCGAGATACCGCCCGAAGCGCCGTCACCGGCAATGTGGAAGAGGTTGTCGGAGAACAGGACGACGAAGCGTGCGGTTCCAGCGCGGAAACCAACTTCGCCCGGCGTCAGGGCCAGGTGCAGCAAGGCTTCAAGTTGCGCTTCGGGATCGTCGCCGCCGCCGCCGGCGGTCGCGGCATTGTAGGCCGCGGCCAGAGCGGCTTCGCTGTTGGTGATGCCAAGGTCGAGATTATAGACGTAGTCGCCGGCTGAGCCAAACGGAGAAACAGGCTTGTCGCGGAAGCTGGATAGGCCGAAACCGATATTGCCCTGGACGGCCTGAAGCGCATCGACGATCTGCGGCACCAGGGTGCGGACATTGGCAATATCGTCGCCAAAGGACCCGGTCAGGTCCTGCAGGAACTGGACGTCGAGCGGCGCATAGGTCGTGCCTCCTGGGTTGAAGACGACCGTCTTGCCCTGAACGGTCGATGCACTGGCAAGGCTCAGGTCGAGGAAGGTGTTGCCGGTTGCGCCAGAGGCGTCGACCGTATCGTGCCCCTGGAAGTCTTCAATATTGGCGCTGGCACCCTGGATGACATAGAGGTCATTGCCGTTGCCGCCCGATATGGTGGCCGCGCCCTGATAAATAATAACCGTATCGTTGCCGTCACCGGCCAGGATCAGGTTGTTGCCGCTGGCCCCCGTGACCGTATCGTTACCGGCACCGCCGTCGAGCGTGTCATTGCCGGTGCCGCCACCGTTGATGAAGTCGTTACCATTGCCGCCGGTGATGGAGTCGGTGCCGTCGGCGCCGTACAGGGTGTCATTGCCATCGTTACCGTTGATGGTGTCGTTGCCGGCGGTGCCGCCATAGAAATTGTTGGCGTTCGTGCCGTTGTAAACAGCCATGATGTTTCTCTCCTGTTAGGGGAAAACGTTGTTGAGGAGGATTGCACGCAATAAGGCGCCACACGGCACAGCAACGGCCATGTCATCCGTAAGTAAAATCTGTGATCGTGACGCAATTAGACGCTATCGGGACGTCATCACCGACGCACCCAATGTTCAGAACCAGGAATAAAGACGAAACAAATGGACCGGTCCCCGCTATCGGGCTGACCAATTCTAGTTTTTTGCTACAATTTTATGAGATTGTTTTTACGAAAAGCTACTGGAATGCACTTCACTTAACGTCTCCAGCTAAAATCAATTGGGGAATATGTCAAGAGTACAAAAGGGTGAACGGACCGTGCACCATATTATTCTTTCAGGAGTTGTGAGCGCTCACATTACGGGCATTGCGCAAGCCATTGTCCTCGCATAGGCTGATGGCAATGCGCGCATTCCGAAAAGTGTGCCGCGGTTTTCGGCTAAATGCACGATCTGAAAAAAATGCCGGGCGGTATATAAAGACCCGCATGAGGGAGGACTGAGACCATGCCGGAGCTTTCCGCCACCGATCCCACCTGGGCGTTGACCGCCGTCGCCATATCCGTTCTTGGCCTGGTCGTCATGATCGCCTGGGGCAAGGTCCAGCCCCTGCTGGCCTTTGTCATCGCGTCTATCGCCGCCGCGCTCATGTTGGGCATGCCGCTCGACGCCATCCCGAAGTCGGTCGAAAAGGGCATCGGCGACATGCTGGGCTCGTTGGCCGTCCTTTTGGCGCTGGGCGCCATATTCGGCCGGCTGATCGCCGATTCCGGCGCGGCGCAAAAGATTGCTGCCGTCCTGATCAAGCTGTTCGGCGCCTCGCGCATGAGCCTGGCCCTGGCGCTGACCGGCTTTATCGTCGGCATCCCCCTGTTCTACAATGTCGGCTTCGTGCTGATGGTGCCGCTCATCTTTTCGCTGATGCGCCAGTCAGGCAAGTCACTGGTCTGGCTGGCCGTGCCCCTGATGGCCGGCCTGTCGATCGCCCACGGCTTCCTGCCGCCCCACCCCTCGCCCACGGCCATTGTGCCGATGTTCGGCGCCGATATGGGCCTGACCCTGATCTATGGCCTTATCGTCGGCATACCGACCCTGCTGATCGCCGGTCCGGTCTTCGCCATGACGGTCAAGGGTGTCACCGCCAATCCGCCCGACCTGTTCCTGGCGCCGCCCAAGACCGACGACGAACTGCCGAGCGCCTTCAACGCCTTTGCGACCGCGCTCCTGCCGGTGGTGCTGCTGGCGGGCGCAACGGCACTCAACTTCTCTGGTACCGTTCCGGCAAACTATAAGGCGCTGGTCACCTTTATCAGCCACCCGATCCTGGTCCTGCTGATCGCTCTCATCGTCGCCAGCGTCAGCCTGGGGACAGCGCGCGGCACCGGCTTCCGCAAGCTGATGGAAAGCTCAGGCGGCGCATTGCGCGAAATCGCGCCCATCCTGCTGATCATCGCCGGCGCCGGCGCGCTCAAGCAGGTCTTCATCGACAGCGGCGTCAGCGCCCAGATGGGCACTTTGCTGCAGGCTGTTCCGGTGCCGCCGCTGGTCCTGGGCTGGCTGATCGCCGGCATTATCCGCGTCTCGCTGGGCTCGGCGACCGTGGCAGGCCTGACTGCAGCGGGCCTGGTCGCGTCGCTCGTGGCGACATCGGGCGTCAATCCGAACCTGATGGTGCTGGCGATCGGCGCTGGTTCGCTGATGTTCAGTCATGTCAACGATTCCGGCTTCTGGATGTTCAAGGAATATTTCGGCCTGTCGATCAAGGATACGCTGCGAACCTGGACCCTGATGGAGGGCCTTGTCGGCGTAGTCGGCCTGGCGTCGGTACTGGTGCTCGATATTTTTGTGTAGCGTCTTGTAAGGTTTCGAAGCCCAGAGACGTCTAATCTCCCGACCACACCATAAGGAGATTTGTCATGCTGGGTCTGTTTCTGAAGCGCGAACACGTCGGGCCCGTACTGGCCGCCGTCCTGGCAATCGCCCTGATCGGCATTGTCGCAGGCATGTCCAACGGCGCATTTGAGAGCAATAATCGCGACGCCCTGCGGCTGAAGCGCGAAGCCGCGGCCGGACAGGTCGCGCCTTAAACGAATGGCGGCTGGGAACGACGATTTCCGCGAGTGGATCGCGCCGCACGTCGGCCGGCTGGCGCGGATCAGCCGTGCCTTTGCCCCACTGGCCGACCAGCACGACCTCATGCAGGAACTGCTGATCGCCGTCTGGAAGGCGCGCCCGTCTTTTCGCGGCGATGCCGCCGCGTCTACCTTCGTCTATCGCGTCGCCCACAACCGCGCCCTGACCTGGAAGCGGCGCGAAGGCCTGCGCTGGCTAAGGTTCCCGATGTTGCAGGGGGACGTCCCCGACGTTCCCGAGCCTGCCCCGGATGACCGCCTCGAGACACTTTACGCCGCCATCCGCCAGTTGCCGCCAATCGACCGTTCGCTGATGCTATTGTCGCTAGATGGCGTTTCCTATGCCGATATGTCCGCCCTGCATGGGTTGAGCGAAAACACCATTGGCACCCGCCTGACCCGCGCCCGGGCGAGGCTTATGGCCATCATTGGAGAGATATCCGATGGACTTTGAAACCCTGGAAAACCTGTGGCGATCCGAAGCCAATGATCAAGCCACCATCGCTGAAACCTACGTCCTGGAGACCACGTTGAAAACACTCAGGCAACGCCACGGCGCCTTTTCGACCGGCATGGGGCTGATCGGCCTGGCGCTTCTCGTCTGGACGGGCGCCATTATCTACGCCGTCGTGGCGGGCAAGATCACCGATATCACGCGGGAATGGGGGATTGTCGCCCTGCTGGCCGTGTCCTGGCTCGCCTTCCTGCGCGCCCAGGCCCAGCAGCAGCGGCATTTGCAGGCGTGGCCGGATGCCACAGTGTCCATGCCTGAGGCGCTTGGCGCCCTCATTGACGAGAACCGCACGGCCAGGGCGCGTACGCGCATGATGGGGATAGCCTTTGTGGTCTTTGCCGCCGTCCTGGCGTTATCGGTCGGCCAGCTCTACACGGTCGGCAAGATGGAGTGGCGACACGTCGTCCAGGGTTCGGTCATGTTTGGCGGCGCGCTTCTGCTGTCGGCGACCATCCACGCCCTTCGCTATTTCCGCGTGCTCAAACCTGAAGGCGAACGGCTCAGGCGGCTCCTCGCCCAGTATGAAGCCTAGACCATTCCGTGTATGACTGACCGCGATTGGACACACGGAGCCCACCATGAACGCGCAACAGACAGATGTCATCGATTTCTGGTTCCGGGAACTGACGCCCGATCAGTGGTTTCAAGGCGACGATCCCGACCTCGACGATTTGATCCGCCGACGTTTCGACGACATGCTGGCGCAGGCGCGTAACGGCGGGCTGGATGACTGGGCGGATTCACCACGCGGACGGCTGGCCCTGATCATCGTGCTCGATCAGTTCTCGCGCAATATTCATCGCGGCTCGGGTGAGAGCTTCGCCGGCGATCCCAAGGCGCAAGGGCTGACACTCGACGGTATCGCTTCGGGCCTGGACAAGAGCCTGACCTTTTCCGAACGCCAGTTCTTCTACATGCCCTTGATGCACGCCGAAGATTCCGCGCTTCAGGACCGGTGCGTGGCGCTGTTCGAAGGGCTGAAACAGGAAGCCGAGGGGCTGCTGGGTTTCGCCACCGGCCACGCCGCCATCGTTGCGCGTTTTGGCCGCTTTCCGCACCGGAATGATATCCTTGCCCGCGCCTCAACGCCCGAGGAAGCGGCCTTCATCGCGTCAGAAGGCCGGGGCTTTTAGTTCCGCGCGGCTAGATCAGGCCCTTGTCCTTATACACCTGCTCCAATACCGCCAGCGGCACGGCGCCCGCCTGCAGCCCCGTGTCGTGGAAGGTGCGAATATCAAACTTCGCGCCCTGCTTCGCCTTCATGGCATCGCGCAGTCTCATCCATTGCAGCTTGCCGACCATGTAGCTCAGGGCCTGCCCCGGCCACACGCAATAACGCTCGATCTCGGTAATCGCCGAAGATTCCTGGTCACCATTGATCTCGACAAAGTACTTCACCGCCTGTTCGCGGCTCCAGCGCTTGGCGTGCATGCCGGTGTCGACGACCAGCCGGATCGCCCGGAACAGCGACGATTGCAGGTAGCCGACATAGCCCTGCGGATCGTTGTCATACATGCCCATTTCGCCGGCCAGCAGCTCCGCATACAGCGCCCAGCCTTCCGAATAGGCCGAAAAGCCGCCGGTCTTGCGCAACATCGGTAACCCTTGCGCCTCGATCTGTAGCGCAATCTGCAGATGGTGGCCCGGAATAGCCTCGTGGTAGGTCAGGGTCGGCAACGACCAGGACGGCCATTCCGCCGTGTCGCGCAGATTGATGTAGTATGCACCCGGCCGGGTGCCATCGAGGTTCGGCCCCTGATAGTAGCCCCCCGGCGCGCCGGCTTCGATTTCCTTGGGCACGCGCCGGACCTCGCACGCTGCCTTGGGCAGGATGCCGAACCATTGCGGCAGCTTGGCCTGGACCGACTGGATCTGGACATTGAGGTCGGCGATCAGCTTTTCCTTGGCTTCGTCGGTATTGGCGTAGACATACTTCGGGTCCTCCGACAGGGCGCGCATCCGTTCGCCAACCGTGCCCGTCGAATAGCCCAGCGCCTTCAGCTTAACGTCGGCCTCGGCGCTGATCTCCTTGACGAGGTCGAGGCCGACCTTGTGAATCTCATCCGGCGTCATACTGGTCGTGGTGCCAACCTTGGCCGCAAAAGCATAATAGGCGTCGCCGTCCTTCAGCCGCCACACGCCGGCGTCATGGACCGCCTTGCCGCGCGCGGCTTTTACCGCTGCGATCTGGGCATCGAGCGCCGCAGCAATACCGCCTTCGACGCGCTTCGTGGCCTCCGCCGCCCAGTCGCCGGCAATGCCCTTGGCTGCCGTCTTCCTGACGAGCGCCCTGGTCATGGGACTGTCAGCGCCCTTGATGGCGCGGATCGATTCCATCTGGACCAGGGCCTTGTCGAGCGCGAAATCGGGCGCCAGGACGCCGTTGGCCACATCGGCCTTGAAGCGCTCGGTCTGCTGGCCGATCACCTCGGCAAAGGCGTCCATGCGCGCCAGGAAGGCGTCGGCGTCCGCCTTGGTCTCTATCGTGTGCTGGTTGGCCAGGAAGTCCGGCGTCGAGCGATAGGCGCCGTTGAGCTGGCTCAGGGCATACGGATTGGCGCTGCCCCAAGACCCAAAGCGGAAACGGTCGGCGCCGCCCTTTGACAGCTCGGCGCGCCACAGGATGGTGTCGTAATTGATCCGGTCCATGCCCTGCAATCTGGCGCGCGGAATGGCTTTCAGCGTCTTGATGCTTTTTTCGAGGCGCGCCAGCGAGGCCAGGTCTTCGGCTTCGGTCGCGGGCGTCAGTTCGGATTTCAGGTGCGTCAGTTCGCCCTTGTCGAGCCCAAGCGAGGTCGCGCTTTCCGGCGCATTGGCGATGCGCTCCTTGAAGATGGCATCGAAGGCTTCGGCGAGCGTCTTGGCGGCGGCCGGATCGCTTTGCGGCGCCGAAGCAGCGGCGGCAGGCAGCGCGGCCGTACCGGCGACGGCGGCAGCGGTGATCAGCAATTGGCGGCGGTCGAGCATGAGTGGCCCCTCTATGAACAGCGAAGCCAGTGGTTGCCAGCGCAACCAACCTGTCAAGTTACGAAAATGTCATGGACGAGGCGGAGGACTTAACTTACGGGTTTGGGGCCGCAGGCCCCAAACCCGTAAGTTTAAATCAGCCCCTTGTCGCGATACAGCTGCTCCAGCACCGACAACGGCACCGACCCCGCCAGCATACCCGTATCGTGGAAGGCCTTGATGTCGAACGCCCCGCCCTGCTTGCGCTTTTGCGCGTCGCGCAGGCGCAGCCAGGTAATCTTGCCCATCATGTAGCCGAGCGCCTGACCCGGCCACACGACATAGCGCTCGATCTCAGCAGTGACGGCGCCTTCGCTGTCACCCATTGTATCGCGCATATAGGTGATGGCCTGCTCGCGGCTCCAGCCGAGATTGTGCATGCCGGTGTCAACCACCAGCCGCACCGCGCGGAACAGCGCATCGTGCAGGTAACCGATGCGGCCCGGCGCGTCGTCGTTGTAAATGCCCATCTCGGACGCCAGCTGCTCGGAATAGAGCGCCCAGCCTTCGACATTGGCATTGAATGCCAGCAGCTTGCGCAGGTTGGGGATGCCCTGCGCTTCGTTCTGGATCGTCAGCTGCATGTGATGGCCGGGGATAGCCTCGTGACAGGTGAGCGTCGGCAGGGTCCAGCTGGGGTTATTGCCCGTGTCGCGCAAGTTGATGTAGTAGGCCCCGGCGCGCGAGCCGTCGAGCGAACCCGGGCTGTAATAGCCGCCCGGCGCACCGGCTTCGGTCGCCACCGGCACACGGCGGATCGTCACCTTCGACTTGGGCAGTACGCCGAAATAGCTCGGCAAGCGCGCCTCGACCTTGTGCACCAGGCCATTGAGGTCGTTGAGCAGCTTGGCCTTGCCATCGTCGGTATTGGGATAGAGGTATTTCGGGTCGGTATACATGGCGTGCATGCGTTCGCCCGGTGTCCCCTGCGTCATCCCCAGCGTGCGCAGGCGGCTATCGAGTTCGGCGCTCAGGCGCGCCACCTGGTCCAGGCCAATCGCGTGGATGTCCTTGGCGCTGTCGTCGGTGGTGGTCGAAAGCTTGACGCACTGCGCGTAGAAGGCTTCGCCGTTCGGCTGGTTGCGCACGCCGGCATCGTGTTTCGCCTGGCCGGCCAGCCCCGACAAAATGTCGATCTGACGCGACAGGGCTTCGCGCACCGGGCCGGTCAGGCGGGCTGAGGCATCGTCGCGCCACGTGCCCGCGATGCCCAGCGCCTGGGTTTTCGAATCGAGCGCCATGACGACCGGGCTGTAGGCCGGATCGGTATCGCGCAGCGCGGTCAACTGCTGCATCGCCTTCTTGAGAACGAAGTCAGGCGGAACGACGCCACGGCCGGCATCGGCGCGGATACGTTCGTTTTCCTGGTCAACCGCACGGGCGAAATCGCTCAGGCGCATCAGGTAGGCTTCGGCGTCGGACTTATTGGCGATTTCGTGCTGGGTTGCGAGGAAGTCCGGCACGAACTGATAGGCGCCGGTCAACTGGCTGACGACATAGGGTGCGGCGAACCCGCCGGCAAAGATGCCGTAGTCGCCATAGGCAAAGCCCTGCGCCAGGTCGAGCTGGTTTTCATTGTCCCAAAGGACGCTGTCGTAGTTCAGCCGGTCAGCCGCCGACAGGTCATTGCGGTCGATAGACTTCAGCACCTGAACGGCGCGGCGCAGGCGGGCGAGGTTCGACGCCTTCGACGCTTCGGAGCGGTCGTCGAGCTTGGTCTTGGCGACCGCGAACGCGCCCTTGTCGAGCCCGGCCGAGGTCGCCTGCACCGGCGAGGCGGTGAACCATTCGCGCAGGATCAGGTCATAGGCATTGTTGAGCTGGGCTGCGATTTCCGGTGCGGTTACGGCGGGTACGGGCGGCGGCGGAGGGGGCTTGGGCGCCTCGACCCTTTTCGGCGCGGCCTTCTTACCCTTGGCGGACTTCGACTTCTTGCTGCCCTTCTTCGACTTCGACGAAGACTTCTTGCTTGCGGATGCCTTCTTTTTCTTCTTGGGGGCCGCCAGGGCCTCAGCCGCGACGCTGCCGAACAAGGCCGCTAATGCGCCCACTACATACCGCCGGTCTACCATGCTCACTCCACCACAAGGTCTTTTCTTGACATAAAGCCTATGCGCAAGGCGTTTCCGTGGCAACGGGGCAAGGCCAAATTTATCATCGATGGAAGTTCCAGATTCCCGGAAATGCCGTATCGATAAGACTCACTTTCGCGTGACATGTCATGCCTTTGCCACGTTCGTCTTGAATTCTTGCGAACGACTCGCGCAAAACACATTACCCATCCGCCGTTTCCCTGCCTCGAAGGATTTCGCATGCGCATCATCGCCGCCGCCGCCCTCATCGCCGCTATTGCTACGCCGGTATTGGCGCAAACGCCTGCTACCTATACCGGCGCCCTGAAGGGGCCGACCGGCGCGGACCTTGGCAAGGTGACGGTCGTCGACGCCCCAAAGGGTGTGCTTCTCAGGGTCGAAGCCAAGGGGCTGACGCCCGGCTGGCACGCCATCCATTTCCATGAAAAGGGCGCCTGCACCGATGACAAGTTCGCCTCAGCCGGTTCGCACGTCCACGGTGAAGGCACGGTGATCCACGGCCTGCTGCGCGCCGACGCCACGGACTTTGGCGACCTGCCCAACATCTTCGCGCAAGCCGACGGCACGGCGACGGCGGAGATCTATTCGACGCTGGTGACCGTGAAGGGGGCTGGCGCCAAGCTGCTTGATGACGACGGCGCCTCGGTGGTCATCCACGGCAATCCGGACGACTATAGCTCCCAACCGGTCGGAAATGCCGGTCCACGCCTGGCCTGCGCGGTGATCAAGTAGCTGAGAAGGGGTGGTGGGGCTTATTTATTCCTCGAGACGACAATGCCCCTTACACTCTCCACTACGACTACCGCCCTGGTCTTGATCGATCTGCAAAACGGCATCGTCAACGCACCGCGTGAACCCCGCTCGGGGGCGGATGTCGTGGCCGCAGCTATACGTGTCGCCGAACGTTTTCGCGCCGCCGGAGCTCCGGTTTTCCTGGTCCATGTCGATTTCGTGCCGGACTATACAGACGCCCTGAAACAGCCGGTTGACGAACCGACGCCGCGTCCCGAAGGCGGCCTGCCGCCGGACTATGCCGAGTTCGCCCCTGGCCTGCTGTACGAGACCGATATCATCGTCCGCAAGCGCAACTGGGGCGCCTTCTACGGCACCGACCTTGACCTGCTGCTGCGCCGTCGTGGCATCCGCACCATTGTCCTCGGCGGCATTGCTACCAATTTTGGTGTAGAATCGACGGCGCGCGATGCCTGGGAGCGCAATTACGAACTGGTCGTGCTGGAGGACCTGTGCGCCAGTACAACGGCGCAAATACACGAGCTGTCGATCCGCTCAGTCCTGCCGCGGATCGCCCGTGTCCGGCAAAGCCGTGACATCGCGTTCGATTGAGATGTGAAGGTTATTTCCGTCGCAGCTTGCGGAGTTCGCAGGACAATCCAATGCCGGCGACGGCTATGACCGGCAATGCGGCCAGGATAAGCATACTCATTACACGTACTCTTTTTACGTTTCTTTCCCTGAACGTAAGAGTGTCACAGCAGACGGAGAATGCAAACGTTTGCTTTCATTTTCGCGAATTTGGCGGCTCACGTTTATGTGTCAGCGCCTATCTAGTTACAAACGGTATTCCAGTCCTTCAGCACGTTTCGAACCAGCTTGCCCGAGTCCGTCAGGTCGGCATCGCTCCAGGGTCCGGTCGCGGATGCGCCCGGCTGGAACAAGGACGCCCCTTCTGTCTTGTCGCTGACGGCCCAGTTGGCCTGGCTCAGGCAGTGCTTGCGCATGAAGGCCTGCCATTTGGCGGTTTCCTTGACATCGACGCCGCCATTGCCGTCGGCATTGACCGTCCCCCACTCCGACACGAAGACCGACGCGCCTTTGTCGAGCGCCGCCTTGGCCTTCTTGCGAAGGCCGTCCTTATGGGTGCCGGCGTAGAAGTGAAGGGTATAGGTGATATTCGCGCCCCTGACCGGGTCGGCGGCGGCGACATCAGCATCCTGCGACCAGGAGGGCGAGCCGACAATGATAAGATTATCCGGATCGACAGCGCGAATGGCATCGATCACCGTCTGGGAATAGGGCTTCACGCCCGTGGACCAGCTGACGTCCCGCAGCGGCTCATTGTAAATCTCGTAGATGACGTTCGGCGTGTTGCCGTACTTCTTAGCCATGGCGGTAAAGAAATCGACCGAGGCGGCCGGGTCCTTTTCGGCCCGGTGCGAATGCCAGTCGATAATGACATAGACGCCATTGGCGATAGCTGCGTCGACCAGCGCTTCGACGCGGGTGCGGTTGGCCTCGGGGTCAGCGGCGTATCCACCCTTACCGTCGATGCCCATGGCGGCGCGGACCAGCGAGACATTCCAGTCCCTGGCAAAGGTCGCTACGCTTTCCGCGTTATAAAATCGATCCTGCCCCCAACCCGAATTGGACCAGAAGTAGCTGACCCCGGCCAGGGCCACCGGCTTACCGGACATGTCGATGACGCGGTTGCCTTTAACGCTCAGAGCGCCATGAGTTTCGACCGGCGTGGCAGCCATCGCGGCCACGGGCATTATCAGCATGGCAACGGCAAGCAGGGCAGATTTCACGGCGTGTTTCCCCGAAATTGTAATCGTTATCAAACTACCGTAAGACTCTTTGAATTAACAAGCAATGTATGTGACCTCTCCGCGCGGGCACGCAGCGGACGCTTGATCACCGCTTCGCCAGATACCGCCCCGTCAACGACGCCTCACAGGCCACCAATCCAGACGGCACGCCTTCGTATTGGATCATACCCCCGTCGTGACCGGCACCTGGTCCCAGGTCGATCACCCAGTCGGCACGTGAAATGACGTCAAGATTGTGCTCGATGACGATGACCGACGAGCCCGCGTCAACCAGCCGGTCGAACAGCCCGATCAGCGTATCGACGTCGTTCATGTGCAGCCCGGTCGTCGGCTCATCCAGCACGTAGATATTGCCCTCCTTGCCCAGTTCGGCGGCCAGTTTCAGCCGCTGGCGCTCACCGCCCGACAGGGTCGATAACGGCTGGCCGAGCGTCAGATAGCCAAGGCCGACATCATCCAGCCCCTTCAAAATCCGCGCGATCGCCGGTTCGGTGAAGAAGCTGACTGCGTCCGAGACGCTCATCTCGTAGACGTCGCTGATCGACTTGCCACGCAGATGGTGCGTCAGGACCTCGGGCAGGAAACGCTTGCCATTACAGGTTTCGCACGTTGCCGCCACAGGATCCAGGTGCGCCAGATCCGTATAGGTCACCCCCAACCCGTTGCAGTCCGGGCAGGCGCCTTTGGAATTGGCCGAGAACAGCGCGGCATCGACGCCATTGGCCTTGGCAAATGCCTTGCGCACCGCATCGAGGATGCCGGTATAGGTGGCGGTGTTTGATCGTCTGGAGCCGCGAGCCAAATTTTGGTCGATGATGACTGTGTCGGGATAGGCCTTCGGCAAACAGCCCTGGATCAGCGACGACTTGCCCGAGCCCGCCACGCCCGAGACCACGGTCAGCACGCCTTTCGGGATCGAAACCGAGACGTTTTTCAGGTTGTTCAGGCTGGCGCTTTCGATACGCAGCTCGCCATCTCCCTTGCGCACCTTGTCCTTGATCGGCTGGTGCTTTTTCATATGGTTGCCAGTCAGCGTCCCCGAGGTTAGCAAGCCGGCATAGTCGCCCTCATAGACGATCTCCCCGCCCCGGCTGCCGGCGAACGGCCCCATGTCGACGACATGATCGGCAATGGCGATCATGTCGGGCTTGTGCTCGACGATCAGCACCGTATTGCCCTTGTCGCGCAACTGCTGCATCAGCCCGGCCAGCCGGCCGACATCGTGCGGATGCAGGCCCACCGACGGCTCATCGAAGACATAGGTCATGTCGGTCAGCGATGAACCCAGATGCCGCACCATCTTGACCCGCTGGCTCTCACCGCCCGACAGGCTGGAGCTTTCGCGGTCGAGGCTGAGATAGCCAAGCCCAATCGTCACCAGATTGTCCAACCGCGCCGACAGGGCCTGCAACATCGGCCCGACCTGCGGCGCCTGGATCGCCCGCACCCACTCCGCCAGATCGCTGACCTGCATGGCCGAAAGTTCAGCGACGTTCTTGTCAGCCACCTTGCTGGCCAGCACTTCGGCCTTCAGGCGCGCGCCCTGGCACGCAGGACAGGTGGCGCGGGTGAAGATCTTCTCGTATTCGCGCAGGACATGCGGTTGCAGGGTTTCCGGATCCTTGGCCCCCAGGCCCTTCTTGAGCTTGGTGACGACGCCCTCAAAGGTCAGGCCGATCTTGCCGACCTTGATCTTGCGGCCGTCATCGAGGTGCAGGAGGTTGTGCCGCTCCTCGTCGCTATAGTCCTTGATCGGCTTATCCATGTCGAACAGACCGGAATTGTTGTAGATTTCCCAGTACCAGGTGTCGCGCGAATAGTCCTTGGGCAACAGCGCACCGCTGTTCAGCGACTTCGTCTCATCGATAACGGCGGTCATATCCATGGCGGCCACCTGGCCGATGCCTTCACATTCGCCACACATGCCGCGCGGGTCGTTGTAGGAATAGTAGCCCGGCGCCGGCAGACGGGGTTCAGCCACGCGCGCGAACAGGACGCGCAGCATCTGGGCCGCATCGGTGACGGTCGCAACGGTCGAGCGCGAGTTGCCGCCCAGGCGCTGCTGATCGACGATGATGGCGGCCGAGATGTTTTCCAGCAGATCCGCTTCGGGCTGGCCGTAGTGCGGCATGAACTGCTGGACGAAGGCCGGATAGGTTTCGTTGATCAGCCTCTGGCTTTCGGCGGCAATGGTGCCAAAGACCAGCGACGACTTGCCCGAACCCGACACGCCGGTGAAGACGGTAATCCGCCGTTTCGGGATATCGACCGAGACGTTTTTGAGATTATTCTCGCGCGCACCGCGGATGAGGATTGAACCGTAGTCGGGCTGGGTCATGAAGGCTCCTTCGCGTGTCTGCTTGAGCATCATGCACGGGGTTGCCCGGGTTTGTCAGCAGCGTGCGATGATTTAAGCGACGCAACTCGACAAAAGGCGGCGCTTGAAGGACAGTCCGCATCTGTCACCATGAGGATGCCCATGCGCCGCCGCGACTTTCTGTGCACAACCTTGGCCTCAGTCGCCCTGGCGCCCCTTGCGCGCGCGGCAACAACAGCCGTTGCATTCAGCAATGACGACTGGCAGGTGCGAATCGATCCGGCGACGCTGGCGATCAGCGTCACGCCCAGGAACCAGCCGGCGCTGACGGTATCTGACGGCTTTCCGGCGCGCGCCGTCGCCGATCTCAAACAGACACCTGACGCCGCGCAATGGCGCTGGGGCACAGTCCGCGTCACCGCCGCCCTCTCCGGCCGCGACCTGAACCTGTCCTTCACCGTAGAAGCGCCTGAGACGCTGGAACTGCTGCGTCAGCCGGCAGCCGCCATGGGACGTGGCCTCATCCTGCCGCTGGCCGAAGGGCGTTACGCGCCCTCGGACAGCCCCGAATGGCGCGCCGACCTGCTCAATGCCCACAACGATATCAACACGACTGAAGACCTGACCCTGCCGCTCTGGGGTATGGACCACGGCGCCTTTACGCTGCACTGGCTGCTCGGCAATCCGTTCAACAACCAGCTGAGTTTTTCTGAGGCCGCGGGGGGGCTGGAGCTCAAGCTGAGCCACGAATTCACGCGCCTGTCACCGACAACACCGATGACAATGACACTGCATTTCGGCGACACGCTGCTGTCAGGCGCACAATGTTACAAGCAGCGCATTGTCGAAACCGGCCAATACCAGACCCTGGCCGACAAAATCCGCATTACCCCAGGTACCGAAAAGCTGATCGGCGCGCCGCAAATCTATCTGTGGGGCAATGGCCTGATCGGCGTGCCCGACGTCCGCGACTGGGCCGTTTTCATGACGACCTTGCGCGGGAGCGAGCCGTTCGCGACGCGTCTGCGTGGGGCGCTTGACGCCGAAGCGCTCGATCAACTCAGAGCGTTCCCCGCCACGCCGGCGCCCTATGAGCGCCGCGTCGTCGTGCGTCATGTCAATCAGGTCGTGTTGTCGTTGGCGCGGGGCGCATGGCAGCAGGAAGAGATCGACCTTGGGCGACTGACCGGCATCTATCCGGAGTTGCGGCAGCAATTCCAGGCCGCATTCAAGGCGTCTCTCGCGCCCGATCCCGCGACCTGGGGCGAAGGCCTGTCGAAGCGCACGATCACCGCTTTGAAAGAGGCAGGTTTCGACCGGCTATGGATCGGCCTGGGTGATGGTTTCGACGGCGGTCTGTGGCACCCGGAAGTCGTCCGCGCCGCCGCCGATGCCGGCTATCTTATCGCCCCCTATGACGACTATATGGGCGTGATCGCCCCCGGCGATCGTCCCGACTGGGCAACCTCGCAGCAGGGACGGAAACTGTACGAGACCTGTCCGATCATCCTGGCCAATGGCCAGCCGCGCAAGGGATTCATGGGCACGGGCTTTTATGCCAACCCGATCTGCGTGACGCCATCTTTGAAAGGCAGGGTGACGGCGCTCAAAGCGGCAGCCGGCTATAACAGCTGGTTCAGCGATGTCAGCGCCACCGGCATGGTCTTCGACGACTATCGCACCGGCCACGAGATGACTCAGGGACAGCACGCCGCCGCGAACAATGCCATCCAGCGCTGGTGGTCCGAGACGACCCAGGTGCCGCTGGGCTCGGAAGTCGGCAATGCGGTGACCAGCCAGGGCATAGCCTTTGCGCAGGGCACCGAGACGCCGGTCATCGGCTGGGGCGATCCGGACCTCGCCACCGATCAGTCATCGCCCTATTACACCGGCAACTGGTTCCCACCGGAGCAGCCAGGCAAGTTCTTTGCGCCGGCAAAAACCAAGCCGAAGTACCGGACGCTGCATTTCGCGCCGGGCGCCGTGGTGCCGCTGTATCAGACAGTCTTCCACGGCGCGATCATCACGTCGCACCACTGGACGTACGACAATCTGAAACTGAGCGATGTAGCGCAGGACCGCGAGCTGACTCAGTTGCTGCACAATGTGGCGCCAACCTATCACTTAAGCGCCGGAAGTCTGAGCGAACGGATACCGATTATCCAGCGGCAGTATGGCGTGTTCCGCAAGCTGCATGAGGCCTTGGCATTGCAGGCGTTGACAGGCTTTGCGTACTTGAGCGACGACAAGCTTATCCAGCGCACGACCTTTGCGGACGGCAGCCAGATCACGGTCAATTACGATGACAAGGCGCGCGACGTCGATAATGTGGCATTGGCTGGCAAGAGCTTGCGTGCTGTGTTGGCCGGCGGCGAGGTTGTGAACTACCAAAGCATTTAAACTGCTAGGCTCCACATTGCTTCGCCCTCTCCATTCATGGGGAGGGCGAAGAGGGTCTACTGATTAGCCTAAAGAAAAACGGCCCCGCGTGATCGCAGGGCCGCTTCAAACTCATTCAAAGGAAGCACATGGAGGAAAAGCATTTTCCCCCATGATTTGATTATGCTTCTTCCTTGACGCGCTTCTTGCGGAAGCTCGGGTTCAGCACCGACTTGCGCAGGCGGATCGACTTCGGCGTTACTTCCACCAGCTCGTCGTCCAGGATGTAGGCAATGGCCTGTTCCAGGGTCGGACGGCGCGGCGGCGTCAGGCGGATGGCTTCGTCCGTGCCCGAAGCGCGGATGTTGGTCAGTTGCTTGGTCTTCATCGGGTTGACGTCGAGATCGTCGATACGCGAATTTTCGCCGATGATCATACCCATATAGGTCTTCTCACCGCCACCGACGAACATCGTACCGCGCTCTTCCAGCTTCCACAGCGCGAAGGCCGAGGTCTCGCCGTCGCCGTTGGAAATCAGCACGCCCTTACGGTTCTGGTCGATATAGCCCTTATAGGCTTCGTAGTGCGAGAACACGCGGTTCAGCACGCCCGAACCGCGCGTGTCGGTCAGGAATTCGCCCTGGTAGCCGATCAGCGAACGCGACGGCGCCTTCAGCGTGATGCGCGTCTTGCCGGCGCCCGACGGGCCCATGTCCTTCAGCTCGGCCTTGCGGGCGCTGAGCTTTTCGATGACGACGCCGGTATATTCATCGTCGACGTCGATCAGGACGTCTTCGATCGGCTCCAGCTTTTCGCCGGTCGCTTCGTCGGTCTGGAAGACCACGCGCGGACGCGAAATAGCGACTTCGAAACCTTCGCGGCGCATGTTTTCGATCAGCACGCCCAGTTGCAGTTCGCCGCGGCCGGCGACTTCAAAGGCGTCCTTTTCTTCCGTTTCGGTGACGCGGATGGCGACGTTCGATTCGGCTTCACGCAGCAGGCGCTCACGAATAACGCGCGACTGGACCTTGGTGCCTTCCTTGCCAGCCAGCGGGCTGTCATTGACCGACACGGTCATGGAGATGGTCGGCGGATCGATCGGCTGGGCCGGCAGCGCTTCGCTGAGCGACATGTCGCACAGCGTATCGGCAACGGTGGCCTTCGACAGGCCGGCGATGGCGACGATGTCACCCGCTTCCGAACCTTCGTCCAGCGGCTGACGCTTCAGACCGCGGAAGGCCAGGACCTTGGTGATGCGGCCGCGTTCGATTTCATTGCCGTTGCGGTCCAGCGCCTTGATGGCCAGGCCAGGGACGGCCTTGCCCGAAGCGATCTGGCCGGTCAGGATGCGGCCGAGGAACGGATCGGATTCGATCAGGACGCTCAGCATCTGGAAGGGCTCGGCAGTGCGCTTCTGGGCGGCCGGCGACGGCACGTGCTCGACAATCAGGTCGAACAAGGGCGCCAGCGAATCGGACGGCGTGTTGATGTCCATGGTCGCCCAGCCGTTCTTGCCCGACGCATAGATGTGCGGGAAGTCCAGTTGTTCGTCCGTCGCGCCCATGGCGGCGAACAGGTCGAAGGCTTCGTTGTGGACGCGGTCCGGATCGGCGTGCGGGCGGTCGACCTTGTTGATGCACAGGATCGGACGCAGGCCCAGCTTCAGCGCCTTGCCCAGTACGAACTTGGTTTGCGGCATGACGCCTTCCTCGGCGTCGATCAGGATGACGCAGCCGTCAACCATGCCCAGGATACGTTCGACTTCGCCGCCGAAGTCGGCGTGGCCCGGCGTGTCGATGATGTTGATGCGGGTTTCGCCGGCCTTGCCGTTCCACAGAACGCTGGTGCACTTGGCGAGGATGGTGATGCCGCGCTCGCGTTCCTGGTCGTTCGAGTCCATGGCGCGTTCGACCGTCGCTTCGTTAGCGCGGAAGACGCCCGACTGGGCCAGGAGGGCGTCAACCAGGGTCGTCTTACCGTGGTCAACGTGAGCGATGATGGCGATGTTACGCAGGTTCATGTAGGCCTTTGCATACGACAAAAGCGCCTCATATCGTTTGTCGCGAGGCGCCTGATAACGGGATGTTTGTTCTGATTTGCGGCGCATATAACCGAAAATGCGCCAAAAGGCCATAGCACCCGCGCAACTATTTTCGCGGGTGCGAAGAACTGCGAGAGGGAGTCGCACTATTGGGGAACGCGCAACGTCTCGATATCACGCACTATCATTCTATAATATCGTTACTCAGCGATTCTGCGCTGGCCCATTGGATGCGTTATAAGGAGAGGCAACTTGGTGTTCAAACCCTCAGCATCAATATCGAGCATTTCCTTTTCGGGGGGAGATACTTTCAATTTTACCGAGAAAGAGAAAATAATCATTGTCGGCGCAAACAATAGTGGAAAATCTCAGACATTGAGGGAAATTTTATCGCTATCAAAGACAAATAAAAAAGTAAGATCAGTTGTATTGGAATCTATAACCGTAAATAAAATTGGGACAGAAAAAGAATTAGAAACTTTTTTAGAAAAAGAAGCATCATATATAAACGGCCAATACAGATATAATAATTGGAATTTACAATCAAATCACATTCAATTTTGGAAATTAGAAAATCTTGTAAACGAGATATCAACCGGATTTATAAAAAATATAACTGCAAACGAACGACTTAGTATTTGCGAACAACAATTAAGTATTTCCCCGTCGGACCCGAAAGCAAAGCCACAACATGTGCTCTATGATAACGACAACCTCATGGCCCACATCAGTAACCTTTTCAAGAAAGCATTCGGCCAAGAATTAATGTTTAATTTTCGAGGTGGAAGCAAAATTCCGATACACGTCGGAGATACCCCAAAAATACAAAAGAAATATGATCGCGTCAGCGACCAATATGTTGAAGCCATTATTAAAAATCCCTTGCTAGATCAACAGGGCGATGGGATGAAAAGTTATGCCGGAATATTATTTGAAGCAATCGTTTCAAACTTAGACATTGTACTTATAGATGAACCCGAGGCCTTTCTACACCCACCCCAGATGAGGCGGCTTGGAGAGACACTTTCGTCTGAAGTAAAGGGTCAACTATTCGTAGCAACTCATAGCAGTGACATTTTAAGAGGTTTTTTGGAAGGAACAAAAGGGAACATTAGAATTTTAAGAATTAAACGAGACAAAGAAAGGAATATAGTCACAGAGGCATCAAGTCAGACGATAAAGGAGCTCTGGGAAAAACCTGATCTTAGATATTCTAATGCTTTAGAGGGATTGTTTCACGAACAGGTTATAATATGCGAAGATGACAGTGACTGTAGATTAATGAATTCAGTTGCAGATTATATTTCACTTCAGGATAAAGAATCTTGGCCTGACACTGCGTACGTTCCAACAGGCGGAAAGCATGGCATTCCCAAAGTAGCGAAGATACTTAGGTTGATTGGCGTGCCAACTAAGGCCGTATTTGACATTGACTTTCTATCTGAGCGCAACTTGGTAGCCGAAACAGTTGCGGCATTTGGAGGGGATTGGCAGCAATGCGAAGCAATATGGTTACGTATTGACGCAGCAGTTCGGAATGGGAAAAAGCCAAAAACAAATCAAGAAATAAAAAACGATATTGTTAGCATAATTGAGAAATCGGACGCTAACTCCCTTCCAAAGGGCGACATAACTGAGGCTCTAAAACAAGGTTCGCCTTGGGCTGATATTAAACGATATGGCACGGCAGCAATCCCTGGCGGGCATGCTCAAAAGGAATTCAATAAACTTCAAAATTATCTGGAAGAAATCGGAATATACGTAATTCCAACTGGAGAGGCTGAAAACTTCTGTAAGGAAATTGGTTTGCATGGACCCAAGTTTGTCACAAAGCTCCTTGCTACAATTCCACTTTCCGATCCACGATTAGAACAGCTCAGGTCTTTCGTAAAAAAAGTTCACATTTAGACTGTAATTAACGATCAGGTGGGGCTGGGGAGTCTTACTCAAGCTCTGAACTAAGGTGCGGCCCAACTTCGCTACTATTTCCCATAAGCGATATAATCGCCGTCACGTGTGACAACTTGATTTAGGCGCAGTGTGTCAGCGAAGCTTTCCGCGCTTTCCAGGTTAAAGCAGGACGAAGCCCCTCACCCGATCGCCGTCGCTTGCGCTCGGCTCTCGTCCTCCCCCGTAAACAGGGAGAGGTGGTTATATCCCGATCGAGATGTCGCGGTTATAGTCCTGGCGCAGGCCAAGTTCGCGCGCGTCCTGAAGGCTCAGGATCTTGACGATGCGCGGGGCATCCGGAGAGGTCCGCATGGGCCGGGCGTCGATGTCGTACTGCCATTCGCCGACATTGAACACGGCCGCATTGCTGCGATCCTTGACGACCTGAAAAGGCTGGTCATGCCCATCCAGCTGCACCCACGCCGTGATATACAAACGCATACTCTTACTCCTCAAAAGCGAAAGCCGTTGTGAGGCGAGCAAACCCATACGTCAATGCACGTTTTCGTCAGTCCACGGTTTTCACCGGGATTATGTTACCCGGCGGCCTTAAGTTCCTTGAGCACGCTGCTGGCGCGCGCCTTTTCCTTGTCCGTCAGCTTGGGCTCGAGCGCGTTGGCTGCCTTGCCGGCCTTTTCCAGGCCTTCCTGTTCGGCCAGGCGGAACCAGATCAAGGCCACGGCGCGGTCGGCATCGCCACCCTCGCCTTTTGACAGCATGACGCCGATGTTGAACATGCCGTCGGGATTGCCCTGCTGGGCGGCCGCCATGAACCATTTGCGCGCGATGACCAGGTCCTGGCCGACGATTTCGCCGGTATAGAAGAAGGTGCCGATGGCCACCTGCGCGTCGGCCTGGCCCGCCAGGGCGGCTTCCTTATAGTAGACGAGCGCCTTTTGCTGATCGGCGGCGACGACTTCGCCGAGATCGTAGAGCCGGCCCATCTCATAGAGTGCGTCCGGATGGCCGCGCTTGGCGGCGTGCGACCACCATTCGGCCGCCAGCTTGCGATCGGCAAGCACGCCATCGGCGCCGTCATAGAGGATGACGCCCATCGCGTATTGCGACGGCGCGTAGCCTGCGGTACCTGCGCGGGTATAGTATTTGACGGCGCCCTTCATATCGACTTCGCCGCCCATGCCGCTCTCGAACATCCGGCCGGCGATGTGGGCGGCCGGGACGAAGCCGAACGTATCCGCCTTGATGTACCACTTGCGCGCCGCCTTCGCGTCCTTGTCGATACCCCAGCCGGTCAGGTAGATGCGCCCCAGCAGCATGGCCGCATCCGAGCGCGTGCTCATATAGGTGGGATCGTCCTCCCCCCACTTCTGCACGTCCTTGGTCGGGTCGAACGGCGCCTCGGCCACCTTGGTTAGCCACATGATGGCTTCCTTGCTGTCGGGCCTGGTGCCCAGCCCCAGCAGGTACATCTTGCCTTCCATCAGGGCGGCGGAATCATAGCCCATCTTGACGTAGGACTTGCGGAACAGGTCCAGCGCCTCCTCGTACTTCTTCTCATCAAAGGCCGCAAAGGCTTCGCGCAGTGACTTGTCCCGGCGGGCGATCTGGCTGCGCGCAGCGGCAAAATTTCGGTCGGACGGGTTACAGGCAGGGCCCTGCTGGCCAGGCGCCAACTCGCCTTCCATCCCCGGCAGGCCGGAACGCTGCCCGGAGCGAGCATTGCCACCCGGTGAATTGTCGCTGAAATTCTTGTCGTCTTCCTCGCGGCGGACATTGAAGTCATCGAGATAGCCCTGGACAACCGGATCGTAGGCCGGGTCGTAGTCTTCCATGAAAGCACAGGACGAGGCGCGCGACGGATCGATGCGGATGACGTTAGGGTCGTTGCCGTTACGCTTACGGCCGAAGATGGTCAGGGTATCGCCGGAAGGAACTTCGGTCGCCTCGGCCTTAGGGGCTTCCGTTTTTGCCGGCGCCGCCTGGCTCCACGCCGGCGACGCGACCGTCAAACACAGGATTACGCTCAGAGCCGTGCGCATACGCCGTCCGGATACAACCATAGTCCCCTCCCTTGGTATTTATAGTACAAGGATAAGTCAGGGGTTGCTCAGCGTCAATCGCGATCGATCATGATTGCGCACACTTAACTTGGCTGATCGAGGATTTCACGGACCTTGGCGGCCAGGTCGTCGACGGTAAATGGCTTGCCGATCAGTTCTACGCCGGGATCGACGACACCATTGTGGACGACGGCGTTGCGCGTATAGCCCGACGTATAGAGCACCCTCAGGTCCGGCCGCAGCGCCTGCGCATCGTCGGCCAGCTTACGGCCATTGCCGTCGGGCATGACGATGTCGGTGAACAAGAGGGCGATATCCGGATACTGTTTGATCATCCGCAAGGCAGCGGCATAGCCGTCGGCTTCCAGTACGCGGTAGCCAAGCTCGGTCAGGGCGTCGATGCTGAACTGGCGCACCGCTGCCTCGTCGTCGACGACCAGAACAACCTCCTGCGCCTCACCCGTCGGCCGGCCGTAGTCCGCACCTTCGTCGTCGGTCTTCGCGGCGGCATTGACGCGCGGCAGGTAGATCTTAACCGTCGTGCCTTCGCCCGGCTCGGAATAGATCTTCACGTGCCCGCCAGACTGTTTGACGAAGCCGTAGACCTGGCTGAGCCCCAGTCCCGTGCCCTTGCCGGTCTCCTTGGTGGTGAAGAAGGGATCGAAAGCCTTGGCGATGACCTCGGCCGTCATGCCCTCGCCGGTATCGGTGACGGCGATCAGCACGTACTGGCCTTCGGGCAGGCCAGGCTGGGCGGCGACATAGCGGGCATCGAGATGGGCGTTCTGGGTCTCAATGGTCAGCCGGCCGCCCTTGGGCATGGCGTCGCGCGCGTTGACGCCCAGGTTGAGGATGACGTTTTCGAGCTGGTTCGGGTCGGCATTGACGCTCCACAGCCCGCCAGCCAGCACGGTTTCCAGCCGGATGCCGGCGCCGATCGAATGCCTGAGCAGGTCGGACATGCCGGATACCAGCCGGTTGACATTGATGGCTTCGGGCCTGAGCGGCTGCTGGCGCGAAAAGGCGAGCAGGCGCTGGGTCAGGGCAGCGGCGCGCTTGGCGCCGTCCATGGCGGCGTCGAGATAGCGCTTCGAACGCGGGTCTTCGACGCCAACGCGGCGGGTCAGCAGATCGAGCGACCCCATGATAACGGCCAGCATGTTGTTGAAATCGTGCGCCACGCCGCCGGTCAGCTGGCCGACAGCCTCCATCTTGTGCGCCTGGCGCAGCGCATCCTCGGCGGCAGCCAGAGCGATGGTCTGGTCCTTTTCCGCCGTGATGTCGCGGCCATAGGCATAGATGCGGTCGCCTTCGGTCGTCGTCCGCCACGACAGCCAGCGCGCTGTACCATCAGCGTGGGTATAGCGGTTTTCGAACCCGTTCAGGTCTCCCCGGGTCAGGGCCAGGTCGAGATTGTCCTGGGTGCGCCCCAGGTCCTCGTGCCAGATGAATTCGCTAAAATGCCGGCCCGTCGCATCGGCAGGGTTGCGGCCGAGTATGGCCTCCCAGGCCGGGCTGATGGCGTGGAGTATGCCGTCGAGGCCCAACACCACCTGGACGTCTCGCGCCTTGCGCCAGACGCGGTCGAGTTGGGCCGTACGTTCAGCGACCTGGATTTCCAGCGTCTCGTTCAGTTCGCGCAGCATCTCCTCACGGTCGCGGACCGCGCGTTCGGCTTGATGACGCTCGGTGACGTCGGAACCTTCGACAAAGATGCCGGTGACCTCGCCCGAGGCGTCGCGGATCGGCTGATAGACGAAGTCAAGGAAACGCTCTTCGATGGCGCCGTCATCCTGCAGGAGGGCGACCTTGGCCGCGTAGGCGGTGTAAGGCTCGCCGCTGCCATAGACGCGGTCCAGCAGCTTCCCAAATCCTTGTTCGACGACTTCCGGCAGGCCTTGCGCCAGAGGCAGGCCCAGGACGTTGCGGCCTGAGATCAGCTTGGCGTACTGCGGATTGATATATTCAAAGACGTGTTCCGGCCCGCGCAGCACGGTCATGAAGCTGGGTGCCTGCTCGAACAATTGCAGCAGGCGCTCGCGCTCGCCCTTCAATTCGCGGGCATTATGCACCTTGCCGGTCGTTTCGACGACTGTGTCCATGATGCCGGCAATCTTGCCGTTCTCGTCGCGGACAGGGCTGTAGCAGAAGGTGAAATAGGCGTCTTCGGGCGCGCCATAGCGGGCAACCGGAATGTGGTGATCCTCGATGAACACCGCCTCGCCGTCCATCGCCTTGTCGATGATCGGCTTCATGTCGTCCCAGACCTCGGCCCAGGTGACGCGATAAGGCTCCCCCAGCGAGTTGACCTTGGTCTCGCCCAGCAGCGGCACATAGGCGTCGTTGAAGATGGCGACGAGGTCCGGGCCCCAGAACAGGCACTTCGGAAACTTCGACGCCATCATCAGATCCACGACGATCTTCAACGCCGGAGACCAATCGCTGATCGGCCCCAGCGGCGTTGAAGCCCAATCGAAGTTCCGTACCTTTTCGGCCATGGGTCCGCGATCGGCGGGAAAAGGCAGGCCGGTCGTGTCGGTCATTCACTCCCTTTCGCAGCCCCCGCCACGAGATTCGACGAAACCTAACACGAGGCGGCAAGCGATTAACAGGGAAATAAACCGTTTGGCGAAGTCCCGGGCTGGCAGGGGTTACCGCACTACTTGAGCAGCGAAGTCCGGCCGATCTTGCCATCGGCCCATTTGAGGAAATGGCGCATGTTTGGCGCGTCCGTGTGACCGCCGGTGTGCTGGCGCCAGGCCAGTTCGCCGTCGAGCAGATCGGTTTCGGGCGGCGGCAATTTCGCAGTCCTGTAGGCATTGCCGACGCCCAGATCCTTTGCGCCGAGCAGCTTCCACACCGAGCCCGCCGCGACCGTCGCCATGAAACTGCCTTGCTGATCGAGCCACAGGGCATCGCCCATTTCCGGTACACCATAAGAGATAAAGGTCAGACGCGGCGCGGCCAGGGCGATCAGGCTATGAGAATCAATCGGCATGTCCGCCGCTGTCTTCGGCCCGGCATATTTCAGAAAGTTGCCGGCCATCCAGTGATACTCGCCCGAACCCGCCAGGCTTTCGACCTGTTCACCGAAGTTGCGGCGATAAGGACTGACACCGCCCTCGCCGGCCGAGCCAATCAGGCCGAGCGTAAAGCGCTCATCGAACGCCATGGTGACGAGCGCGGCCTTGCCGTAGCGCGATACGCCTTCGATGCCGACGTGCTTTGCATCCACTTCAGGCCGGGTTTCGAGATAGTCGAGGACACGGCTGGCGCCCCAGCCCCAGGCGCGCAATGCGCCCCAGTCATCAGGCTTGCGCGGCTGGCCTTTATTGGTCAGTCCGATAATGCCGCGCGTCAGGCCAGCACCATTGTCGGCCTGGTAGCTGGTCGGATTGACGATGACGATGCCCCAGCCGTCTGCGACCAGTTGCTGGATACGCTCTTCGGGGCCTGAGCCGGGCGGTGGCGGGAATGGCGCGGCCGTCGCCAAGTCATAGGCCGGATATTTGGCGAAGACCTCGGCCAGCTGAGGGTCGCGCGCCGTCAGCTCGGCCTTCAGCGCGGCATTGATACGCGCAAGGTCTTCGGGCGCGGGCTGTTGCGGCGCCGGGAACTTCGTGGCGCCCCAGTTGAACATGACCAACACCGGCACCGGCTTTTTGGTGGCGTCGGCGGGCAGGATGAGCATGGCGTCAATGCTGACGTCCAGTTCCGGAAACGCGGAATTGTCAGCCACGCCTTTAAGCCGCGTCGCCATCACCGGCTTAAAATTGATAAATTCCATCTCGCTGGCAACCACCGACCAGGTCACCTTCGGAACATTGGCCGGGATGCGGCCGACGATCTCGCGTTCGAAGTCGGCGGCGATTTCCGGCCGGCGGTGTGTGCGCCATTGATCGGCCGTGGTGACCGGCTTGCCGTTTTTCAGCGTCAGCAGTTCGGGCCAGTCGGGCGTGGGATTGGCCTTGGCTTCGTCGGTATTGGCGGCATTGGGAGCAGACGGGTCGCCGCTTGGCCCTGACCGAATCGTCTTGATACTCAACTGATCGAGCATCTGGCGGTGATCCTGTTCGGTCGTCATTTGCGCCACGGCAGGTGTCGCAAGTAGCGCAAGGATCAAGGCGAGGGCGGTTTTCATCTGTCGTCTCCCAATATTTTTGGTCAGACCTTACCACGTCGTGGTCAGACGAAAAGCGCTTACCGACATTTTATCAACAGGGCATGGCAAACGCGAAGCATTCCGACGTGGCTCCGGCGTAGGACTGTGAAACCTTCATGGAGTTATGCGATGCGCAGTCCCGCCGCCAAGATCCTTCCCGTTGCCGCCGCCCTGCTGGCCATTGCGGTCGCCGCCTGCAATCCGGAAGGCGAGCGCACCACCGTCACCGGCAGTGAAATGGCCGATGAATTCTCGGCGCAGAATGTCTCGACGACGCCGAAGAGCTATGAGCCGGAACTGCCCCCAGTTGAAATGCCTGGCATGACCAGTGTGTCAGCGTCGACCATCGCCCCTAAGTAGGCGGCAATACCGGCTCAGTCCTGGCCGAAAGGCCGCGTTTCAGCGCATCTTTATCCAACTCGCCTTCCCAGCGCGACACCACCACGCACGCGACGCTGTTGCCGATAAAGTTGGTCAGGGCACGGCACTCGCTCATGAACTTGTCGATGCCGAGCACGATCGCCATCCCCGGAACCAGCGCCGGATTGATGACGGCCAGGGTCGCACCGAGCGTAATGAAGCCTGCCCCGGTCACGCCACTCGCGCCCTTTGAAGTCAGCATGGCCACGACCAACAAGGTGACCTGATCTGCGATCGACAGGTGGACATTCATGGCCTGGGCGATGAACAGCGTCGCCAGGGTCATATAGATGTTGGTGCCGTCGAGATTGAAGCTGTAGCCGGTCGGGATAACCAGGCCGACCACCGGCTTCGAACAGCCCAGCCGCTCCATCTTTTCCATCAGGCCGGGCAGCGCGCTTTCGGACGACGATGTGCCGAGGATGATCAGCAATTCATCCCGGACATAGCGGATCAGACGGAAGATCGAGAAGCCGAAGCCCCAGGCAACCGCGCCCAGCACGACGAAGATAAAGATCGCCGCGGTCAGGTAGAAGACGCCGATCAGGGCTACGAGATTGCCGATAACCGCCGGACCGTACTTGCCCAATGTGAAGGCCATGGCCGCACCGGCGCCCAAAGGCGCGGCCTTCATCACCATGTTGACGATGTCGAAAATGACGTGGGTCGCTTCATCGATCAGGGTGCGCACGTGAACAACGCGATCGCCCAGCCGCATCAGGGCAAAGCCGGTCAGGATGGCCAGCAACAGGACCTGCAGGATGTTTCCTTCCGCAAAACCGGAAAAGAAGCTTTTCGGGATCAGGTGCAGCAGGTAGTCGGACAGCGTTTCATGCGTTTCCGGCGAGACGTATTTGGCGATGGCCGCGGCATCGCCCGCTGCGTTCAGGCCCGCGCCCGGATGCGCCAGATTGCCGACGACCAATCCGATAACCAGGGCCAGGGTCGACATGATCTCGAAATAGACGATGGCCTTGATGCCGACGCGGCCGACCTGGCCCGCCGCCTTCATATGGCCAATGCCCGACACCACCGTGCAGAAAATCAGCACGGCGATCATCATCTTCAGTGCGTTGACGAAACCGTCGCCAATAGCCTTCATCCAAGGTTGTGCCGCGACATTGGGCCAGATCAGGCCGATGGCCGCACCTATGACAATGCCGGCCAGGACCTGGACGTAGAGCAGCGACCAGAAGGGCTTTTGTGTTTGCAGGGACGTACTCACGCGGCCGGCCCGACGGTAATGGTGAGGTCCTCGAGCCCGTCGATATGGACGACGAGCGCATCACCAACGGTGACAGGACCGACGCCTTCCGGCGTACCAGTATAGATCAGGTCGCCGGGCTGTAATTCATAAAAACGCGAAATGTAGGCGATGACATCAGCGATGGACCAGATCATGTCGCCCAGGTGGCCGGACTGTTTGACCTCACCATTGCGCGTGAGTGTAATGCCTCCGCCTTGCGCCGCCTCGCTGCGCATATAGGCGTCAGCGGGACAGATTGAACCGATGGGCGCAGATTGTTCGACATTCTTGCCGATGTCCCACGGCCGCCCCTTGCCCTTGGCGTCGTTCTGCAGGTCGCGGCGTGTCATATCCAGCCCGCAGGCATAACCGAAGACGTGGTCAAGCGCGTTGTCCGGCGCGATATTGCGACCGACCTTGCCAATAGCGACAACCAGTTCGGCCTCATAGTGGTAGTTTGAAGTTTCCGACGGATAGGAAATTTGCGTACCAGAGGGCACGACGGCTTCGGCCCATTTGGTAAAGAAGAAAGGCGGTTCCCGGTCCGGGTCCGATCCCATCTCGCGCGCGTGGGCAGCGTAGTTGCGGCCGATGCAGAAGACCCTGCGCACCGGAAAGCCTTCGCCCGTCGTAACGGGCACGATTGTCGTGGCCAGGGGCGCGAAGGCCAGGGTCATGAGTGCTTCCTCTTGATTTGCCGCGCACTCTATTCTGTAGTTCCCTCTCCCCGCAAGCGGGGAGAGGGTAGGCGTCGGGCGGCGAGCCGGAGGGGCTTATGAACGGCGCAAATTTCTCTGAAATCACAGAATAAGCTGCCAGGTTGCCGCAATCACTGTTCGCGCCTAAGCTTACTTGCGATGAACATATTTGAGCTCCTCAAGAGCCCCTCACCCCAACCCTCTCCCCGCAAGCAGGGAGAGGGAGCATATAGGCGCCCACTCACCGTCGCCGAGCGCGCGGCATTGCCTCCACGGTTGCTGGCGGAAATGCCCGATAACGTCGTGCTTAGGGGCAAGCCCCACCCCCTGTCGCATATATCGCGCTGGCTCCGGGGTTATGCCGTTATCCTGGTGCGCGGCAGGACCATCTTCTGGCCAAACCTTCCTCGCGACATGAGCCACAACCCCGTCCTGCTGTCTGTACTGGCGCACGAACTGGTCCATGTCTGGCAGTACCGCACCGGCATGACGCTCCTCAGCTACTTTGTCCGCGACGTCATCGGCCATCGCGGACGCTATGCCTACCAACTTATTCCGGGAAAACCCTACGCCGACTACGGCTATGAACAGCAGGCGGCGATGATGGAGGATTGGGTACGCCTGCGCCACGGCTTGCCGCTACGGTATGGCAAAGATATTGCATCGGAGGACCTGACCCGCCTGCTGCCCTTTGTCGGAGACCCGTCATGACTGTCGACAACAGCCCCACCCTGTGGTGCGACGCCCTGCCCCGCCTGAAATCCGACGGCAGCAAGTATAATCGCGGCCACGCCCTGGTCGTCGGCGGCCCGATCCAGTCGACCGGTGCAGCGCGGTTGGCGGCACGCGCGGCTTTGCGGATCGGCGCCGGCCTGGTGTCGGTGGTGTGCGACGAAACCGCCCTTCCTGTCTATGCGGTGGCCCTCGAAGCCATCATGACCAAGGTCGCAAAGGATGCCGCCGCGTTTTCGCACCTGCTCGAAGACAAGCGCATCACCGCCGTCCTTATCGGCCCCGGTGCGGGCCTTTCCTCCCGAACCTGCGAATTCGCCATGGCGGCGCTTGCCTCGGGGCCGTGCGTCCTCGACGCCGACGCCCTGACCGTGTTCAAAAAGGTTCCGGCAGCCCTGTTTCGGGCCACCTCCGCCACCACTCTGATGACGCCGCACGAAGGCGAATTTGCCCGCCTTTTCGGCCCGGTCAGCGACCGCACGGCCGACGCGCAGAAAGCAGCCAAGACTTCCGGCGCTGTGGTGCTGCTAAAAGGCCGTGACACGGTCATTGCCGCGTCGGATGGCCGCACGGTCATCAACCGCGATGCCCCGCCACAACTTGCGACCGCCGGCACGGGCGACGTGTTGGCCGGCATGGCGACGGGCCTGATGGCTCAGGGCATGACGACATTCGATGCGGCGTGCGCGGCCGCCTGGCTGCACGCCGAGGCCGCCCGCTGCTTCGGTATCGGCCTGATCGCCGAGGATCTGGAAATCCAGCTTCCCCGGCTTCTGTCAGATTTTAAATGATACAGGTCGCGCCCGTGCCCTTGAGGCCGCAGTAGCCCCCCGGATTCTTGTCGAGATAACCCTGGTGGTAATCCTCGGCAAAGTAGAAGGGCGTGGCGGCATCTGCCCCGGTCGTATCGGACGGCTGGAAGACCTCGGTCGTGATGGCGCCCTTGCCCAACAGCTTCATCTGGGTGGCGAAGGCGTCGCGACTGGTCATGGCCAGGGTATATTGCTCAGAAGTCGCCGGGATGATGGCCGAGCGGTACTGCGTGCCGACATCATTGCCCTGACGGTTGCCTTGGGTCGGGTCGTGGTTCTCCCAGAAGATCTTCAGCAACTGCTGGAAGCTGATCACCTTGGGATCATAGACGACAAGCACGCCTTCGGTATGGCCGGTCTGGCCGGAGCAGACTTCTTTGTAGGTCGGATTGGGCGTGTAGCCGCCGATATAGCCGGCCGCCGTCGTGAAGACGCCCGGCTGTTTCCAGAACAGGCGCTCGACGCCCCAGAAGCAGCCCATGGCGAAGACGACGCTCTCTGATCCTTCCGGATACGGACCTTTGAGCGGCGTATTCAGGACCACGTGAATATCGTCGGTGGGGATGGAATCGGGCCGGCCCGGCAGGGCCTGGCTCTGGGAAATCATCTGGGATTTGAGACCGAACATATGCTTCGAACCTTTCGTTACACGGCTTATACGCGCTGGCCTTCGATATGGTTACAAAAAAAGCCAATGTTAAGGGCAGGATTCGCTTGCGAAGTGGCGCGGCGTGGTTATAAAGGCCGCCTTCCACGTGACGGCCTTTGGGCTTTGTTACGAACTGGATGGACAGGTGGCCGAGTGGTTGAAGGCGCACGCCTGGAACGCGTGTATAGGGGCAACTCTATCGAGGGTTCGAATCCCTCTCTGTCCGCCACATCTCACTGAAAATTAAGCGAATTTCCGCCACATGGCGGCCAACCCCATACTTTAGCCCATACTTTACGGCTATTTTCGTTAGTTTCCCACTACGGACGGCGATTCACGCCCGTACTATCTTTGTTCACGCGTTTCGCCTCGGCGGTCACTGATTCGCGCGGGATTGGACGGCCATCCGACAAACTGCCCCACACCCGGCAGCTTCCCGCGCGCTCCTTAGGGTGGCGTGGTGTCGCAATGGGTGGTTTAGAGGTCGTACCGGCCGGCTATGTTCGTGCGGATGAAGCCTTCAAGGCAATACCAATCGTCTTTGATGAGCACTGCGATAACGCCGCCCTGATTCAACAGCTAGTAGTTTCGACCTTGACCGCTTCGAAGTAGACATTTCCACACAAGGCGAAAAGGACAGGCCGTGGCGGCCTATCCTAAATAGTGATTCGGTGACAGCTGTCTCAGAATTGACCGATTTGATGCGCGGCCTCGCCATTTCAGTTGTGTTAGATCGCGAGCGCCGCTCCGACAATCTATCGTTCTGGTATGAGGGCCGCGGATCATCAGCCTCGTGCGTCAGCATCACCCGTCGCTGTACGTGAGGGCGATAAGCCTGCTGGCCTCGTTTGATTGATCTGCACAGAGAACTGTCAAAACCTGTACTGACGAGGGAGCGGGGTCGATAAGCATCAGGTCATCGGCCCGTCGCTAGGCGAGCTATTGGACAGCTTGTGATGTGGCCGTCAACCTGCGCCACAAACATCGGAAACAAAGAAATCCAGGGGCCGCAAGAGGTGCTCGACGAGGCAAAGTGCAAGTTGATATTGCAGTCAGGTACTGACCCAGAGACCCGTTCCTCAAGGATATCACGGCGAAATTCCGGCCGACCTCGCGCTTGACGTTGTGTTTCATAATTTACCAGGGCCCGGGCATATATCGCGCCCTTGCTGATACTCGGTCAATATTGAACGACCGAGTAAAGTGAGCGAGCAGTAATATGGTTACCCCTGTTTCAGAAGACGGCAAGGCCATTCTTCACGCGCATAACATCGAGATCCATTCTGGTTTTCTGGGCGCGCATCCCGAAACCAATATAGCTCCCTCGTCATGCTGGTATGGCCCAATTCATGCTGACAGGCCACTAACCCTCGGCTCGTACAGCTACTCATGGTCACCAATATCGCCCCATTTGCGCAGTGTCGGACGTTATTGTTCATTTGCAGCTGGAATTGCCATGGGCGATGTCGAGCATCCGATTGACCGTCTTAGTACCTCGCCTTTCACATACGATGGAAGTTTCATCTTCGAACGGCACTTACGCGATCGGAAGACCGGCTTCCAGTTAGATCCATGGTCAAACAAAGGGGACGACCGGCAGATAGTGATCGGGAATGACGTTTGGATTGGCCACGGCGCTTACATTAAGGATGGGGTTACAATCGGTACCGGTGCCATTATCGGACGTGGCGCCGTGGTTACAAAGGATGTTCCGCCATATGCTGTGGTGGTAGGCAATCCTGGCGTTATCAAGAAGATGCGGTTCAAGGACGAGTATGTTTCGGAACTCATGGAGATGCGTTGGTGGGAATATGATTACGCCGATTTCGCAGGCATAGACCTTACGGACATTAAGTCAGCGATTGAAAATTTATGGCAGCGACTGCCCAGGCTATTGCCCGAGCGGTTGACCTATATCGACGCTCGCGACGTTATGGGCGGGTGGACGCAACGCCCAAATGTCAGCCCTGTCCTACCGATGGGGTCTTTTGTAGCGGAAAGTCCTAAAGAACGGCGTGACTTAGCCATGACCTCGTCTCGGGCGGCACCCTGACGGCTTGGCCTTTGCAGGCTGTCCGGAAGCCGTGGTCTCAGAAAGAAGTAAGAGTGTAGTCGCAAGTAGCCGGGCCACATTCCGTGGTTTGATCATGGTGGCTCTCCGTGGGTCGCGCAGGCAGTAGACCATCCTTTTCGCAATCTGGAAATGGCATATGCGCCACACGCAGTTTGTCATTTTACGTGGGCCTGACCCTCCCTTAGTCCGCCCTTTTCGTCATGCAAGGCAATGCGATCAGCAAACAATCCGAATTTCTCATACACGCGGAAAGGATGTTACTCGTGCCGATATCTCGCCCGCAATTAGAAGGATAGGGCTCGGAGAGCTTACCTTTGCCTCCATTGTAACAGCGGGAAGGATCAATTCTGATGGTAATCAAAGCGCTTGAGACGGACGCGTTTCGCCGGCCGTTTGGGATATGGCCGACGCGTGAGCAACGCCCCCACCAACGCGATGCGCCACATGAAATCCCGCGAAAAGTTCGTCACGCGTACCGGAATATGCATTTTACTGGGTCCTTGGGACAAATCGTGCGCTGAAACAGGCTAAGATGCCGCTCCGCACGTCAAAATCCTAGGCAGTCGCACAGGCTGCAAAAGTGGCGATGGTGCGTCTGGCCTCGGCCTCGGCTAGTTCCCGTTCCTCGCGGCCTTGCTCGTCCTTTTCGGCGGCTTCCTGCTCCCGGCGAGCGTCAATATAGTTACGTCCTTCGACCTGATAGACCCTGCGCCACTTGTCACGGTCGGCTCTCGCCGTGTCCAGACTAATAGACGGGTACGGGCCTAAGCCCATTTCCTTGAGCTTGCCTTCCCACCTGAACCGGAACACCCAAGATTTAGACCCCCTGGCAGTAACGGAGAGGTAAAGGCCGTTCCCGTCGTTGTGGTAACCGGGCTTTGTGATCTGATCGACGGTGGTTTCCATCAGGCGCTCGCCAGCCTTCCGGCGTGGCTTCTTGCCCCGCGTTATGGCGCTGAGGTTGGCCCCGCGCCCGGATCCCGTCTTGACTGCCTGATCGTCTGTCACTTGCTCCGCCCCATACTTTGACCCATACTTTTTATAGTAATGGTCATTTTCGCAGGTTTACACCTATTTCCATTCGGAAGGAAAAAACGTTGTGCGATAAGGATGTCAGAGTGGGTCCGAAACGAACTATTCACAGCTATTTACAAAGGTTAGGCGGACTCTCTGTCCGCCATCCCAAAGACAGAGCCTCCTTGCGGGGCTTTTTCTTTGGGATGGCAAACCGACGGCTTCGAACCCTCGATAAGCAAATAGAGAGGGTTCGTAACCGGAGCATCACAGATGCGCAGGTTCGGCGAAGCGTAGCGGAGCCAATCCCTCTCTGTCCGCCTGCCGTAGAAGACGCAGGCTCTATAACTGCATCCGACCCGCAACATGCGTCCGACTCTCGCCGCCGATCCACACCTGTCCGCCGCCATCAAGACTGGCATAAACCCGCCCCTTTCGGTCGAGACACGCGCCCTGAGCTGCGACATAGTCCCCCTTCACCAAACCGCTCTCGAACAGCCATTGCGCCAGCGACGCATTCAGACTGCCTGTCACCGGATCTTCGAGGATAGCGCCCGTATGGTCGCCAAAGAAGGCGCGCACCTCAAAGGCGACATCTCCCGACGCGTGCGGTCCGACCACACCGATATCGACCCGTGTCGGCCAGCTTCGTGCCGGCGTGAGCGACAACACCTTCTCCGCCGACGCCAATCGGATGCCTAGCCAGCCCGGTCCATTATCAACCCAGGCGGCGTCTGCGACCTCGCCCGCCGCAATCCCAAGAAATCGCAACGCATCCGCTAGTTCTCCGGCCGACGGCGGGCCTGAACGCAGCAGCGGTGGCGCCGCGAAAGCCAGCCGACCGCCGTCGCGACGGATTCTCACCAAACCCGCTCCGCATTCCTGCACGATCTCCGATCCGTTCTTCGGCACGCCGCCGGCTTCGAGCCAGGCGTGGCAGGTACCGAGCGTCGGATGGCCGGCAAACGGCAGCTCCCGGTCCAGAGTGAATATCCGCACACGATAATCCGCCTGTGGATCCTCCGGCGGCAGCAGGAAGGTCGTCTCTGACAGATTGAACCAGCGCGTGATCCGCAGCATGTCCTCGGTCGAGAGGTCGCCCGCGCCCGCGACGACCGCCAGCGGGTTGCCGGAGAAGGCTTCTGCCCCAAACACATCTACCATCGCAACCGAAATGCCCATGACCTGTCCTTTTCCGCGAGAGGTCCCGTCAAGCCCTTGCCGGACAGCCTGTCAACATGCTGGAGCAACATGCCAAGGTAGGCCGCCCCCCTCATCGACGCCCCCTTGCCGGTAATCGCTAGCCTTTGCGCAGGATGCGGACGACGCGGTTGTAGACCGCTTCCGAATTCATCCAGGAATTCTTGCCGCTGGTGCTGGTGAATTGGACCACCACCGTATCGATATCCTTGTGATAGCGCGCTATGCTCTGGTAGCCCGGTAACAGGCCAGTGTGCTCATAAGGATAGACCGACGTGTAGATCGCCTGCGCCTCGCCGCTCAGCAATGATCCGTCGTTTAGCGCCCTGAGGAAGATGCCAACATCCTGGGCCGAGGCGACCATCGACTCGCCTGGCACCACGAAATTCAGCGGTTTCGCGTCGTCGGGATAGCCTGCCACGTAGCCGCTCATGATATCGTCCGGGTTCACCTCGCTCATCAGGCCGTAGGTATGGGTCAGGTGCAGCGGCGTCAGAATTTCGGCCTTGATATAGTCGCGGTGGCTGTAGCCCAGCGTCTTGTCGAGAATGCGGGCAATCAGCAGATAGTTGCTGTTCGAATAGCCGTAATGCGTGCCGGGCTTGAACTCTGCGGATTTGTTCAGAATCAGCGCCAGCATGGCGTCGGAATCACCCGGCCGACCCCAGTCGTGCCCCGGCTCATCGGTAAAGTTGCGAATACCGCTCCGGTGCTGCAACAGCATGCGTAACGTTATCCTTTCAGCATAGGGAATGCGGACGCGCAGTTCGGGCAAAAGCTGCGCAAGAGTGTCGTCGAGCGACAGCCGGTCCGCGGCGACCAGCTTGGTGGCGGCGACGGCGATGTACAGCTTGCTGATGCTGGCGATCTTGAACAGGGCGTGTGGATCGGCCGGGACCTTCGCCGTCCGGTCCTTCCAGCCTGAGGCGTAGAACGCCGGCGGCTCGCCCTTGCGATGGACATAGACGACGATGCCGTCAAAGCCGTGCTTACGGGTCGCGTCTTCGACCTGTTGCTGTACGGTCGGCGGCAACGGCGCCAGCGCTGCATAGGCCCAGTCCCACGGCACGAAGATCGCCAGGCTGACGATAGTGGCGGCCGCCGCAACCGTCCGGATGAGCCAGATAATCGCTTTTGTCATGACGTGCCCCCTCTTGGTCCGTCTCAGAGGAAGTCGCGTTTGGTGGTCTGGATGCGCGCCGTAAGCAGCAGCACACAGGCCGCGGCCACGACCTGCGCCGCCACAACGGTGATCGCCGTCGCATCCCAGACGATAACCGGGCCGTGGATGTTGCGCTGAATGGGCTCCAGGAAGACGACGGTCCAGAGGTAAGCCGAGGTGCCCATTTCACACAGCGGGATAGACAGGACAGTCACCGGCAGGGACTGCGACAGCAGGCTGACCGACAGGATGCCGCTATAGGCGAGGAAACTGCCAAGGAAGATCATGGTGACGAACGGAACGGCGCCGAGGGGCAGCAGACCCAATCCAAAGGCGAAGTAGTAGCCGAAGGCGGAGACAGCCAGCCAGAAGACGGTAAAGACCGGCAGGTTGACCAGGATCTTGGCCGTCGTGAACTCCCTGACCGTCAGCGGCAGGCTCATGATAAAGGCCTGCGTCGCCTTTTCCTTCTCCATGACATTGGTCCGCATCACCATGACAATGCCGCAGGTGACCATGGGCCCGAACAGGAAGACAAAAGCCATATTCATCAGCACCCAGTCGGGTACCCGGCCATGAAGCGCGCCCAGGGCGCCTGCCGAGGCCAGGCTGATCAGGGCAAAGACGGCAATCGTCCTGCGCATCATGACGAAATCCTTGGCGACGAGCTTTGAAACGATCGAGGGGCTCATGCGGCGAGGTCCGTTTTGGTAGCAGCCCGGGCGGACTGGACGATGCTGAGAAAGATTTCTTCGAGGGTCAGGCGCTCAACGGCGGTGACGGCGAAGCCGGCCTGGCTGAACTGCGCGGGCACGCCGTCGTCATAACCGGACACCGTCACTGTCCACAGCGAACCGCTTGTCTGCACGTCACGAATATTGGCCAACTTCGGCAAGGGACCGCTGCCAGTCAAGCGAATGCGCCGCCAGCCATCGAGGAAGTCTTCCTTGTTGAGCGACTCGACGACGCGGCCGCCATAGATAAAGGTGATGTAGTCCGAGATCTGTTCGACATCGAGCGTGTTGTGCGACGAGAACAGGATCGAGCGCGTCTCATCGGCCAGGGCGTTCATCATCTCGTCCAGCACTTCGCGGCGGACGACGGGATCGAGGCCGGTGGTCGGCTCGTCGAAGACCAGGAGGCTCGGGCGGCGCGCCAGGGCCAGCAGCAGGGTCGACTTGACCCGCTGGCCGTGGGACATGCCCTTGACCTTCTGTTTGGCGTTCAGGTCGAAACTGCGCAACAGGGTCTGGGCGTAGGCGTCGTCCCAGGTGTCGAAGATCGATTTGACGAAGTCCATGTGAAAGGCCAGGGTCTGACCTTCATAGAGACGCATGTCATCGGAGACGAAGCCGATATTGCGCTTGGCGGCGATCTGCTGAGCGGGCATGGCGTGGCCCAGCACGCGGATCTGGCCGCCATCCGGGCCAATCAGCCCCATGATCATGCGCATGAGGGTCGATTTGCCGGCGCCGTTCGGCCCGACCAGCCCCATGACTGTCCCCTGTTCGAACGACAGGTCGACATTGCGCAGGTTGAAATGGGCATAGCGTTTGCTCACGCCGGTGCACTCTATTGCCAGAGGCAGGTTCATCCCTCAACTCCCCTATTCCATATATTGTTTGAGCATCTCCGCCGCCTTGTCGGGCGAGATGCCGAGTGACCTGGCCAGCCGGGCGGCCTGCTCCAGATGCACAAGCAGCTCCCCGCGCTGGACCGATTTCAGGTCGAGCGCTTCGCTGACGAAGCTGCCCTTGCCCTGATGGGTCACAATTATTCCTTCGCGGCCCAGCTCGAGATAGGCGCGCTTGATGGTGATGACGCTGACTTTTGTGTCTGCCGCCAGCTCGCGGACGGACGGCAACGGCGTGTGGGGCGGCCAGTCCCCGACAGCAATCCGCTGGGTAATCTGCTCCATGATCTGCTGATACATGGGACGCGTGTCCGTCTGCGAAAACACGAAACCGTATTTCATATACACAGTATATACAGTCGAGATGCCAATGCAAGAGACCAGGCGAGATTTTGTCAGGTTGACTGGAAGCCCGCTTTCAAACGGCGTCCCGCCGGCAGATTTGCCATCATAACCGCCGGCATTCCCTGTCCTTACCCGACAAGTAGATCTCCGCATTCTGACGAACGGGCGCGCTGCGATAGCGCCGCTCATGGGCGGTTTTGGGATGTTTTGCGATCCAGCTTGCGACCGCAGGCCGCAACTGCGGCGCCCTTTGGCCGAGCCGGCAGGCAGCCAGCATCGCGGCGCTTGCCGCTTCAGACGTACTATCGCCACCAATATACTGGACAAGCACAGGCGACGCCTCGCGTGGATCAATTGCGTCGAGCCGGGCCAGGAGATATTCCGTCTCCCTTATACGCATCGGATCGGAAACGACCTGCACCATCAGATCCTCGTTGGCCGCAATGGCTTCGCCCGGCAAATTATTGACAGTGCTCGCCAGGACGTAAAAGCGCTGGGTCTCAGCAGCCAGCGAAGGATCGGATGGATCGCCGTAACGCTCGGTTGCCGCCATGATGCTTAGCATTGGAGCCGCCAGCGGCGCCGCCTGCGCCTTATGCCGCAGCGCAATATAGGACAGGCCTGACAGATGGCGCGCCGTACGGATATCCGTCACGACCTGAACCACCCTGTCGATATCGTTCTGCGTCAGCGACTTGGCTCGTGACAAACTCTCAAAGTACTCAGGCAATATCTTCCATCGGGCGGATTTAGCATCGATCGTCTTGTCGGCTAGCATCTTTGCGATCGTGGTGTCAAAATCGACATTGGCGGCAGGCACATCCTTCAACGCGAAACCCACATCCTGACGTAGCCGGTCCAGCACATCAAGTCGCTCGATAGTGACCGGCGATGGCGCCAGCCAGTTCGGGAAGCGTTCACGCTTATACCAGGATTGGGCCTCGGCCTTGCGATAGCGCCGCTCCACTCCCTCGTCTGTAAGGACATAGGCTGTAAGACTGCGGGTCGAGACCGACGTGTCATCCCGCCAGACACTGCTCGACGCGACCGCAAGGATTGCGCTTGCATCGCTGAGCTTCGCCGGCATCCCAATCAGGCAATGCCCCGCAGCCAGTTGCAAGGAGACAAGACGGTCCATTTGCAGGCGGCCATCCTGCCCCGCAAAGCTAGTCCCGTCGGGGTTATGGCTTTCGTGATAGGCGGTCTCGGGGCAAACCTCGCGCTTTTCCAGATGGTAGGCGTAGAGGTTGGCGGCGCTAATATGGACATCGGGCCCGGCGTCCTCTGCCTCGATGAAACGAGCCAAATTGGCACTGCTGGGAAAATAGCCCGACAGGACCACATTCGCCTCTCCGGAATACAGCAATCTGAGACAATATCCGTTGCATGCCGGAACGGGCCAGTCTTTAGGAATGTCCCCTGGATATTCTTCCAGGAAGGCCGGCCTTGACAGGTCAAGCTTGCCGGCAAGCGGCATGTCCTGCTGGACTTCCCACCCCGCCCGCGCCCTCGCATCATCGCGCCGTTGCCGGTCCTTCGATGTATCGCAGCCGCTGATAAAGACGGCGAACGCACAGACAATCAATCCCAAGCCCCGGTATTTCATGCGCCCGACCATGTCACAAGTACCTCAAAGCCAAGTTAAGAGCGCGGGAGGACACTGTGCCATGCGTATCTATGTAGCAATAAGCATGAACCGCAGGGCTGAATGCATTTTGTCCACTGGACAAATTCTCCCACATTACGCGGACAGAAGGGCGGGCTTCGTCGTTCCGCGCCGTGACTGCTGCACACAAGCAAAACGGGCAAACCTTGCCCTGGCTTGGAGTAGCGCCCCTGTGTTAGCGCTATCTCTTCGATGCATAAAACTGTTACAGTTGCGGTAGCGATACCATAATTTACCTGTTACCAATTAGCCACAACGTCGCGTGCATTGTTAAATATTTTTACTTAAATATCAATTAGTTATGCGCATCTGAAATTTAATTAATCCAATTTGATTTTATGCCATCGATATCATTGTTATACCCTGATTGACAGCGCTATCATAACAAGACGAAAAAGTACAGCAGCGAACGCGTAACAGTTCGTGCAATCAACCAGTTGGGGAGACCACAAGTGAATAAGATTACGCACCCGCGGGCGGCGCTGATGGCGGCCGTCTCGCTTCTTGCCATGACGGCGGCAACCGTCGCCCATGCGCAGGACCAGGCAGCGGCCGCCGCCCCTGCCGAAGACGACGTCGTTGTCGTTCGCGGCTTCCGCGCCTCGCTGCAGAACAGCCTGAACACCAAGAAGAACTCGAACCTGATCATCGAGTCGGTCACCGCCGAGGACATGGGCAAGTTCCCGGACCAGAACATCGCCGAGTCGCTGCAGCGCCTGCCGGGCGTGCAGATCGACCGTGAAAACGGCCAGGGCACCAAGGTCCGCATCCGCGGCCTCGACCAAAACGTTACTGTCCTGAACAACGACATCTTCGTTTCCGGCATGGAAATCTTCCGCCTCGGCGAAGGCAATATCCGTCAAGACAGCTCGCTGGAAGGCATTCCGTCGGAGCTGATTGGCGGCGTCGATGTCTACAAGTCGCCGGACGCTTCGCTGCTGGAAGGCGGCCTGGGCGGTATCGTCAACCTCAAGACCCGTTCGCCGCGCGCGATCCGCGACACCCTGTTCTCGGGCGACATCCGCCTGAACAAGGGCGGTGAAGGCGACGCGACCCCGGTCGGCTCGCTGGTCTTCGGCAAGAAGTTCAGCGATGACTTCGGCATCCTGGCGACCATTTCCTATGACCGCACGGACATCCATACCGACGTGCTGGGCGGTGAAAACCGTGGTGGCTGGCGGCTGCTTGAACGTCCGACCTCGACGGGCACGACGACCGTCTATTCGCCGGAATACCGCTACGCCACCAGCCGCAACCAGGAACGTGAGCGTATCGGCTTCTCGCTGAGCGCCGACTATCGCGTCTCCGAGCACCTGTCGCTGACCGCCGACTGGTTCCATTCCGACCTGTCGATCCTGACCGACGAAGCCTCGCTGAAATTCCCCTTCGCCAACGAAGGCGCGACCTATGCCGCTTCCGGCCTGAGCATCGACGGCGACAAGGTCCTGCAATCGGGCACCGTCACTGCCAATTCGGCCGAGTCGATTACCTTCGTACAAAACGGTGAAGTCTCGACCGACAACTTCCAGGTCGCAGCCAAGTGGGACAATGGCGGCAACCTGTCGGGCGTCGTCAAGCTGGCCATGTCCAAGGCCGAGTACGAAAGCGCATCGGCCAATGCCGACGTGCGTTACACCCAATACGGTGTCCGCGCCGTCAATGGCGGCGCTGGTATCACGCCGAACGCCACCGCTCCGGCGACCTTCACCTTCTCCTACGCCAATGGCGAACTGCCGACCATTACGCCGTCGGGCCCGAATGCCGCCGCCCTTACCAATCCGGCTATGGTCTTCGCCAAGTCGCACTGGGCTTTCGGTGAAAACACCGAAATCAACAACACGGCACTGTCGGCCGACTTCAAGTGGACGCCTGACTTCGGTCAGGACGCCGGTCTCGTCATCAGCTTCGGCGCCCGCTATGCCGACCGCGAAGTCGATTCCGAATATGGCCGTTACCTCGCCGACCTGACCAGCCGCGGCGAACTGCCGGCTTCGGCCCAGGGCAAGTACCTGACCTTCGCTGCCGGCAATCCGGTCGTCTCATCGACCAACACACCAGGTTCGACCTTCATCAACTGGACGCCATACGGCTACTTCATGGACGGCGCGATCGGCCTGAAGTACTGCGACGGCGCTGGTTCCCCGTGCGGCCGTTTCGGCGATTCGAAGGCCACCGCCTTCCGCGACGCGACTAACCCGTACGATACCGCCGCCTCCAATCCAGGCCGCTTCGAGACCGTCAATATCCATGGCATCAACGCCATCGTGAACAAGGCCTCGGGCATGACGGATGCAGCCGCCTGGATCCAGGCCCTGTATCCGAACACGCCGTTCACCTTCTTCCGTGACCCGTTGGAATCCTTCAACGTCCAAGAAAAAACCAAGACCGGCTACCTGATGGCCGACGTCGGCGAGCGTGGCGACCGCTTCCATCTCAATGCCGGCGTGCGCATCGTCTCGACCGAACTCACCGTCGAAGCCTCCGGCACCCCCGTGACTCCGCTGTGGTGGGGTACCGACAGCTGGAACGGCATCCTGAAGAACCCGGACGCCGAAAAGACCGTCCGTGAATACACCGACGTCCTGCCGTCCGCCTCGGCCGTGTTCGACGTCAACGATACCGACAAGCTGCGCGCCTCGGCCGCCCGCGTCGTGTCGCGCCAGAACCTGTTCCAACTGGGTCAGGGCTCGAGCTACGACTTCACGCGGTCCTCGACCGCCGGTCCGAACTTCGACAAGTTCCTGTACACCTCCGGTTCGGGCGGAAATCCCGAGCTTGATCCGTACCGGGCCTCGCAGCTCGACGTCGCCTATGAGCGCTATCTCGGCTCGAAGGGCTTCATCTCGGGCGCCTACTTCTACAAGAGCGTCGATAGCTTCATCCAGACCGACACCATTAATGTCTGCGTCGCCGACCAATCGGTCGCCGGCTGTACCTCGGGCCCGTTCGCGGCGCCTGTGAACGGCGAAGGTGGTTCGATCAAGGGTTTCGAAGTCGCCGGCCAGTACGTCTTCGACGCCGGCTTCGGCTTCCAGGCGAACTACACCTACTCCGACTCCAAATCTTCGAACTTCAACGATTTCGAAGACAACCTGCCGATCCCCGGCGTGTCCAAGCACGCCTATAACGTCCAGGCCTTCTACGAGAACAACGGCCTCGAAGCCCGCGTCTCCTACGCCTGGCGCGACAAGGCCTATTACGGCAACTTCGCCTTCTCTTCGGGCGCGGCCGCCGGCGGTACGATCACGGCCGGCACCTGGGAACGCGCCTATGGTCAACTCGACGCACAGATCGGTTATGCGATCACGCCGAGCCTGAAGGTCACGCTGGAAGGCATCAACCTGACGGAAGAAGCCACCAGCCGTTACCTGCAGTTCGACCAACTGCCCTTCCGCTACGCGACCGGCGAACGTCGTATCGTCGTCGGCCTGCGGTACACCTTCGGTAAGTAAGCCTTACCGAAATTGACGGAGGCGGGTTGAGTGCACTTGACCCGCCTTTTGTCTCCCATAACCTTGGCCGGCTCCTAATCCCTAAGAGCCGGTCCTTTTTTGTTGGTGCCTTTCTATGGTCGCACATCCCGATCCTATCCAGCAGATCACCATCGTCGGCGGCGGCACCGCCGGATGGATGGCGGCGGCAGCATTCGCGCGCAACCTGGGAAGACATCTCAAGATCTCGCTGATCGAATCCGAAGAGATCGGCACGGTTGGCGTCGGCGAAGCGACCATTCCGCCGATCAAGCTGTTCAATGCCATGCTGGGCCTGGATGAGGCCGAGTTCATGCGCGAGACCAAAGGCACCTACAAACTCGGCATCGAATTCAAGGGCTGGCTCGAGGAAGGTCAGCGCTATTTCCACCCCTTCGGCGTCTACGGCCTGAAGACCGATCTTGGGCATTTCCTGCAATTCTGGCTGCGTATGAACGCCGCGGGCGAGATATCGAGCATCGAAGACTATTCGCTGTGCACCCTGGCGGCCAAGGCCGGACGCATGGGCAAGCAGTCGAATGACGACCGCGACGTCATGGCCAATTTCGGCTCCGCCTACCATTTCGACGCCGGCCTCTATGCCCGTTACCTGCGCGCCTATTCAGAAAAACGTGGCGTCACCCGCATCGAAGGCCGTATCGCCGAGGTCAACCCGCACGCCGAAACCGGCTTTGTCACCGGCGTGACCCTGGCCGACGGCCGCCAAATCGGCGGCGACCTCTTCATCGACTGCTCGGGCTTTCGCGGCCTGCTGATCGAACAGGCCCTGTCGACCGGCTATGAGGACTGGTCGCACTGGCTGCCCATGGACCGCGCCGTCGCCATGCCTTGCGCGCACGGGACGCACGATGCCGATGGCAACCCTGTCATCCGCCCCTTCACGACCTCAACCGCACGCGAGGCCGGGTGGCAATGGCATATCCCTTTGCAGCACCGCGTCGGCAACGGCTATGTCTATTCTAGCCGCTTTATCGACGACGACGACGCCGAAATCACCTTGCGCGGCAGCCTCGAAGGCGAAGCACTCGCGCCCGCCAACCGGCTCAAATTCGTCACCGGGCGGCGCAAAAAATTCTGGAACAAGAACGTCGTGGCGCTCGGCCTGGCGTCCGGCTTTATCGAGCCATTGGAATCGACCAGCATCCATCTTGTCCAGTCGGGCATCAACAAGCTGTTGCAGCACTTCCCGGACCGGACATTCGCGGCGGCCAATATCGACGCCTATAACCGCCGCCAGCATCTCGATTATGAGCGCATCCGCGACTTCATCATTCTGCATTATCACGCCAACCGGCGTAGCGGCGCCTTGTGGAATTATGTCCGGACGATGGACATCCCCGACACCCTAGCGCACAAGGTGGCCGTCTTCCGTGAGCGGGGCACCTTTGCTAATGCCACAGAAGAGATGTTCACCCCAACCTCGTGGCTGGCGGTGATGATGGGCCAGGGCGTTATGCCTGAGGGCTACGACCCGCTGCTGGCCTATGAAGACCTCGGTGCCTTGCGCACCGGCTTTAACCGGATGCAAGACCACCTGCGCGGCCTGACCGATACCATGCCGACGCACCGCCAGTATCTTGAGACGCTGGGTGCATTGGCGAAGGACAACCAACCCGCATAAGCGAAAGGCTCCCGAAGGAGCCTTTGCTGTCTATTATTGTGCGTCGGTCTTGACCGAAGCATTGCCCGAGGCCGAGCCACTGACGGGCACGTCCGGTAGCGGCGTGGATGCCACGCCCTTTGCTGTATCCTTGGCGCGCTGGCCAGTATTCTTAGCTGCATCCTTGGTTGCCGAGGTCACGCCGTCAACACCCGAAACACCGGCATTGGCGCCTGCGTGGCCCGCAACGCCATCCTTTGATACCTGGCCATCGCCCGTGACGCCGCCGGCAACATCGACATCCTTGGCGGCGTCGCCGACGGAGCGCGCGTCCTTGCCGGTCGCTTCGACAACACCACGCGAACGCGTTGTGGTATCGCGCACCGCGCCTTCAGTCGTCGAAATCGCCGAGCCTGGATTGACCTGCGTGTCACCCTGGACCTGCCCGGTAACCTCGCCAACCGGCGCGGTCACGCCGCCCGTAAGGCCCCCACCGGCCTGCCCGCCCAAAAGTTGCGCCTGCGCCGAAAAGGCGACGAGCGATACGGCGGCGGTTGCTGTCAGAATTGTCTTGATCTTCATGGGTTTACTCCTGGTTCAAATGCTTTTCCGGCCCGCACTGCGGCTGAGCCATGGGGCGTAAAGCTTGAACCGGTGGAAATAAATTGGCGATGCCATTGCCCCCGCCCGGCCATAAGACCTGAAATCGTTTTCGCGTGTCAGGTGAAAAATCGCTGCTATGCCATCCTGACGGAGAAGTAGCGGCCCAATATGGTTGCCCAAACGGGCCTGAAGGCCGAACCGCTGCATAGACTATGGTTCTAACGCTTCTTTTGGAACGCCAAGAGCTTATGATCGATTGTGACAAATAGATCATGTTCGATCAAAATCGCTTGACGTCTCAAATTAGTCTGACAATATAGGCTTCGACATTCCCTAATTGTGTCACCTATCTCCCCACACCTCCCTGAGGGCAGATATATTTCGGCCGTTTCGTTGATGCGAAACGGCCTCTTTTTTTGTGCAGACATTTGGGTACATTACAGTCAGACCGGAGGCCCATATGAAGCAGGTTTTGATACCCTTCCTGATGCTTGCAGCGCCAACCCTGGCAAACGCGGGGTGTCATGTCGAAAAGGCCCCTTACGGCACACTGTCCTCGGGCCAGGCGGTCGATGCCTGGACGATCCGCGACAAGGGCCTGAGCGTGACCGTGCTGAGCCTCGGAGGCATCCTCTATCGCATCGACGCGCCCGATCGTACCGGTAAGACAATCAATGTGGTGCGCAACCTCGACAGCCTGGCGACCTACGAAAAGCGCGACAACTTTTCGAGCCTGATCGGCCGTTATGCCGGGCGAATTTCCGGCGGCGGCTTTACACTCGATGGCCAGCGCTTCGAGTTGAAGGGCCGCCCCGACGGCGTGATCAGCCATGGCGGCCCCAAGAGCTTTGGCAGCCGCGTCTGGGCAGTCAAGCACAAGGGTTGCGGCGTTGAGTTGTCGCTGGAAAGCCCGGACGGCGATAATGGTTTCCCCGGCGCGGTCACGGTCCGCACCCTTTACACGGTGAAAGGCTCGGCCCTTACACTGAAATACAGCGCCACTACGACCAGGCCGACCGTCGTCAACCTGACGCACCACGTCTATTTCAACCTGTCTGAACACCCCGACGTCTTTGATCACCGCCTGCAAATCGCCGCAGACAAGTGGTTGCCGACCGACGACAAACGCGTGCCGACCGGCGACATCCTGCCTGTCAACGGCGCACTCTACCTGCGTCCCGGCGCGCGCCTCGGCGATGTTGCCAATGCCAAGGACGCTTCGATAAAAATGGCCAAGGGGCTGGACCACACTTTTGTCCTGACAGGCCAACCCGCAGCGAGGCTCAGCGACGCGGCGTCGGGCCGGACCTTGACTGTCACCACGACAGAGCCCGCCGTCGTCGTCTACACCGCCAACAGCTTCGATGGATCGCTCAAGGATTCCGAAGGCCGGCCGCTGGTCCGGGGCACGGGCGTGGCGCTGGAAACCCAGCATCACCCCGACGCGCCCAATCGCCCGGGCTTTCCGTCGACCGTATTGCGGCCGGGTGAGACCTTCACCTCACAAACGACCTTCAGCTTCGGCGTCGAATAAGCACACCAACTGGTGCGTTGAAGCCGTCGCCCCGACGCCCTAACTGTGCATCGCAGGCTGAACAACGGGTTTCCAGCGGAGATACATGAAAGCATTACGCAGAGACTATGGCTGCCCGGTCGAGTTCGCCCTCGACTGCCTGGGCGGTAAATGGAAGACTGTTATACTGGCCCATCTGAAAGGCGGCCCCCTGCGCTATGCCGACCTTAGAGCGCGTGTGCGCCCCATGTCAGACAAGGTGCTGAACGAGCGGCTTCAGGAGTTGCAAACGACGGGTCTCGTCGAAAAACATCCGACCGTCGGCACCTACGCCTTGAGCGATCGCGGTCGCACGCTCGGGCCCGTGCTTCAGGCGCTTTACGACTGGGGCCAGGCGACCGCCGAGCCCATGAACATCACACTCGCCACCAGCAAGGTAGCCTTATGATCGTCGAATATATCCGCTATGCGCTGAGCGACCACCGCCCGGATGAACTGGTTGCCGCCTACGCGTCTGCCTCGGCGCACCTGACAAACGCACCGGAGTGCGCAGGCTTTGAGCTGACCCAATGCGCCCAGGATGCGACGCAATTTATCCTGCGCATCGACTGGCTGTCGGCCGAAGCGCATATGGAAGGGTTCCGGCGCGGACCGAATTTCCCGCCTTTCCTGGCGCTTATCCGGCCGTTCGTCTCCGAGATCGCCGAAATGCGTCACTACGAAAAGACGGATGTTGTGTGGAAGCGTAACGCCTAGAGCATGATGCGTTTAGGTCCAACCATCATCATGCTCTAGGTTTTTGTTTTGTCGCGATATTTAGCCAAAAACCGCTGCACACTTTTTGGCATATCGCTCTAGCTTTTCAACCAATCTTCGGCCAGGCCCGCCCACGCTGAGTGCGTGCCGCTGCGGTCGCGCAGGGCAAAGCCATGTGGCGCATCGGCGAAGATATGGGCGTCAACCCGCCCTCCAGCATCACGTACCGTCTTGATCAGGTTCAGCGCGTGTTCGACCGGCACGGCCTGGTCATGCAGGGCATAGGCCAGGAAGACCGGGCATTGCGGGATGCCGTGCGGTTCAGTCGTAATGCCGATCGCCCAGTCGTCATAGAAGGCTTGCTTTTCCGCCGGCGGATAGTCGGGCTTGCCGGCCGGCGCCTTGTATCTTGAATGGTTGGCGTTGATCGGTGCATAGGCGATGATGACGCCTTTCGCATCCACGCCCGGCTGACAGGCAATCGTTCCGGCCAGGTGCCCGCCCGACGACAGCCCGACCACGAACAGCGGCACATCACGTGCAATATGGGTTAGGCCCGCCACGGCATCGGTCAGGGCGATGTCTTTCGGATGGACGCCGCCCTGGCCGTTGTCAGCCCCCGGCAGGCGATGGACCAGCACATAGGCGTTATAGCCGAGGCCGCTCAGCCACTTCGCGATGTCTGTCCCTTCGCGGTCATAGACGAGTTGCAGATAGCCGCCGCCTCCGCAAACGACAGCCGAGCCCCTGGCGTTTGGCACTTCGAAAGCATGCAGTTCGGCGCGGTTGACAGCCGTGAAGACGCGGTCAGGCCACTGTCCGCCGAGCGCATTGTCGGCCCCCTCGGACAAGGCAATCACGCGCGTCGGCGACGCCGTCACTGCACTGTCAGCACGGTGACCGACTTCGACGGGACTTCCAGCCATAGTGACTTACCTTGGGCCTTGATGGTTTTGAGCGCGACCGGCACAAACGGATCGGCCTTATCAAAGGCCGGATGCGCATCTGTTGTCTCGGCCGTCAGCATGCGGCTTTCGGTGACCTTGCCGACACCGCTCAGGTCGATGCGCGCGGCCTTCACCGGATCGAGATTGACGATCGAAACATGGACCAGACCTTTCGCATCGCGCGATGCCGAAACGCTCAAGGACGGCAGGTCGCCATAGGCGGGCGCCGTCACATCGACCGGCAGACGCGTCGCGTCCTGGTGGACCTTGTACATTTCAAAGACGTGCCAGGTCGGGGTGACAATCATCTTTTCGCCCTTGGTCAGCACCATGGCCTGAAGGACGTTGATCGTCTGGGCGATATTGGCCATGCGCACGCGGTCGGCGTGATCCTGGAAGATGTTGAGCGTCATGCCGGCGATGACGGCGTCGCGCAGCGTGTTTTCCTGATAAAGCGCCGAAGCGCCCGGGGTGCCGTCCCACCACGTACCCCATTCGTCGACCGCCAGGCCGACCTTCTTTTCGGGATCGTAGCGGTCCATGATGGCGCCGTGCTTGCGGATCAGCTCATCCATGACGTAGGCGCGCTTGAGGCCGGCCTTCCAGCCATCCTCACCGAAACCCGTGGATGCCCCCTTCTTCTGCCAGGTGCCGGCGAAGCTGTAGAAATGCAGAGACAGCAGGGACATCAGCGGCCGCTCGACATTATACGCCATAGGCGACGGCTCAGGCCGGAACAGCATGGCGCGCTTCATCATCGCCTCTGTCCAGGCATATTCGTCGGTATCGGCGCCGACCGCGATCAGTTGGCCGCGCGGACCCGACCAGGTGCGCACAAAGGCGGCGTATTTGCGGAACTCATCGGCATAGGTGTCGGCAAACATATTGCCGCCGCAGCCCCACGTCTCGTTGCCAACACCGACATAAGGCACATTCCACGGCTCGGTGCGGCCATTCCTGGCGCGTTCCCGGCCCGGCGGCGTATCGGCTGGCGCAGTCATATACTGCATCCAGCTGTCGGCTTCCTGGACCGTGCCCGAGCCGACATTGATAGAGACAAAAGGTTTTGCGCCGATCTGTTCGGCAAAGTCCATGAATTCGTGGGTGCCGAAGGCATTGCTTTCCGGCACATTGCCCCATGAGCCATTGATCGAGGCGGGGCGTTTGTCGCGCGGGCCAATACCATCGCGCCAGTGGTAGCTATCGGCGAAACAGCCGCCCGGCCAGCGCACGACCGGCGGGTTCAGCTGTTTCAACGCCGCGACAACATCCTTGCGGATGCCGCGCGTGTTGGGAATGGGCGAGTCTTCGCCGACCCAGATGCCTTCGTAGACGCCGCGCCCCAGGTGTTCGACGAAGTGACCGTAGATATTGCGGTCAATTTTCGCACCCGGTTGATCGGTATGCACGACGATTTTGGCATCGATCGTTTCCGCCGCACCCGAGGGCATGGCGGAAACGATGGCGAAGGATACGGCAAGGCTCGCCCACACTCTCATCTTAGTCCAGCTTCACAACAACGACCGACTTGGCCGGCAGGCTGAGGGTCAGCTTGTTGCCGGCGATCTTGCCGCCCTTGTAGCTGACCGGCACGACGGTAGCCGGTACGCCCATTTCGTTGCGTGCGTCCATCTTCGGTGCGGTCAGGACCTCACCCGAGACCTTGGTGGCCTTGAGTGTGCCGAGGTCGACGGTGAGCTTGACCTCGTCGTCCGGGTTCATATTGGCCAGGCCGATATAGGTCTTGCCGTCCTTACCCTTGGCTGCCGATGCATTGATCGCCGGCAGGGTCTTGTTGCCCGAAGTAAAGGTTGGCGCGTTGACCTCCAGCGGCAGCGATGTCGAGTCCTGGAAGGGCACGTACATCTTGAACGCATAGTAGGTCGGGGTCAGCAGGATCTTGTCGTCCTTGGTCAGGATCATGGCCTGGAGGACGTTGATCGTCTGGGCAACCGCCGTCATCTTCACGCGGTCGGCGTGCTTATGGAAGAAGTTGAAGTTGACCGCCGCCAGGACGCCGTCACGCAGGGTATTGAGCTGATAGAGGTGGCCCGGATTGGTGCCCGGTTCGACATCGTACCAGGTGCCCCATTCGTCGACGTAAAGCGCGACCTTTTTCTCAGGGTCGTACTTGTCCATGACGGCGCTGTGCTTGACGATGAAATCTTCCATCTTCAGCGTCTGGGCAAAAGTATCAGCCCAGGCCTGCTTGTCGAAGTTGATCGAGGCGCCCTTCTTGTCCCAATTGCCGGTCGGCAGGGTGTAGTAGTGCAGCGACAGGCCTTCCATACGGCGGTTGCCGATCTGCTTCATGACCACTTCGGTCCAGTTTTCGTCGCCGCCGCTGGGGCCGACGGCGATACGCAGCGCCGGATTGTCCGTGCCCTTGTGGAAGAATTCATTGAAGCGGCGGTATTCGTTGGAATAATATTCCGGCGTCATGCCGCCACCACAGCCCCAGGTCTCGTTGCCGATACCGATCACCGGCACCTTGAACGGCTTGTCACGGCCGTTCTTGCGGCGTTCCTGGGCAAGCGTATCGTCGCCCGGCGAGGTCATGTATTCGATCCACTCGCGCATCTCGGTCGGGTCACCCGAACCGACATTGATCGAGAGATAGGCGTCAGCGCCGACCTGTTCGGCGAAGTCGAAGAATTCATGCGTGCCGAACTGATTGCTTTCGGGCGAGCCGCCCCACCAGTTGTTCTTGCGCGACGGACGCTGATTGCGTGGGCCGATGCCGTCACGCCAGTGATATTCGTCGGCGAAGCAGCCGCCCGGCCAGCGAATCAGCGGGACCTTGATATCCTTGAGCGCATTGACGACGTCGGTGCGGATGCCGCGCACGTTCGGGATCTTGGAGTCTTCTCCCACCCAGACGCCGCCATAGATGCCGGCGCCGAGGTGTTCGGAAAACTGGCCATAGACGTACTTGTCGATCTTGGGGCCGGGCTGGTCGGCCTTGAGCGTGGCTTCAGCGTTCAGAGTGGCTGCGGATGCGGCAGAGGCGGCAAACAGCAAAACCGAAACCGCGGCGGCGGTCAGCGTTTTAAGCATGTAAACTCCCATATTATAATTGTCGGACATTTACCTCTTAAGATATTTAGCTCCGGCTGTCTCCACAATTTCGCCATTAATGGCCAGGTTTTCGATCGCCGCCAGCCCCCACTGCGCCGTGGCATTGGTCGAAACACTGACGTCTTCAACCGTTTCGTGCAGGACATTCGGACCTTTGATGGTCTGCGTGGTGAACTCGGTGCTCGATCGCCCGCGCCAGCCGTCGAGGAACTCCTCCCAGGCGCGCGCAGCCAGTTTCGGATCCTTCAGCTCGCGCGCGGCGTACGCCGTGAAGCGGGAATGGGCGTCGCGCAGGTTACGCGGCCCGGGCGGACGGCCGAGGCGTGCCGTCAGTTCGGCTTCGGGGGCGTTGTAGTACTTGCAGTAGTCGATCCACACCGCCTTGTAGGCCGGGATGTCGATCAGCTTCAGAAGCTCCATGTGGATTTCGAAGACGCCGAACACACCGTTCAGGTGCGACAAGGCAATCTTGTCGCCCGGATCGATGAAGGTGCCGGTCTTGACGTCAAAAGGCGCGCCACCAGTGAACCAGCCATTCTTCATTTTCGAAATCGACCGCATGCCGTTGGCGATGCGATCGCGCCACTTGGTCTCACCCGTACGCTCCCACTCCGTCAGCCAGGCGGCAGTGAACGATCCCCAGTCGGTGCCGAAGCTGCAATGCGGCGTCAGCTTCATCTTTTCCGGATCCTGGGGCGCGACCCGGCCGGTCTTGCGCGCGACATCGACGCGCGTCAGGGCGTCATCGGAATAGGCCAGGACGCGCATCAGGTCGCCGCAGCGCTCATCCGCGGCCAGGTAATAATAGTAGCGGCGGAAAGCTGCCTGGCTGACGCGCGCCTGTTTGGACGAATCGCTGAAATGCTGGACGCCATGACGCGTGCCGTAACCGCGATAGGGTCCGATATGGTAGACGTCGACCTCGCCGGTGTGGCGCGTCATCGCCTCCGCCAGCCGGAAGACGTCGGCGCGGCCAGAGCGCAGGTAAGCCATCCAGAACATCATGTCGGTCGACAGCTCGGAATTGTCCCAGGCAAAGCCGCCGATGTCGTAGCGCCAGACGTGGCGGTCTGCGTCATAGGTGTGCATGACATCGCCATAGTCCCAGAAGCCGTACCAGCGGTGGAGGTCGATTTGGGCGATGTAGTAGTCAAGCAGATGGGTCAGCTTTGCCTCAATGGCCGCCTTCACCGGTGTTGAAGAATCCGGCAGACTCCATTCGCCGAAGACACCGGCCTGGTGCAAGCGCTCGGGCGACACGGTTATGAACGGGCTTTGCGACACGTTACGCGCCATGGCGGCGAAGCGGTCGCGGGCCGGCGTGGCGTCCAGCGCCCACAGGGTGAACTCGGTCGTCCTGGCAATGCCGTAGGACTGGTCCCAGCCGGGTTCGTAGTCCTCATAGGTGATGTCGAGGCCTTCGTTCTGGGCGGCATAGGCCTCCATGCCCCAGACCGGGCGGAAGGGACGGATGTCCATGGCCGGCGCATCCGGCGACCACATCCAGGCTGTGACCGAAGCTTCGTCGCTGGCGGCATCACGGATGTCGAGACGCGACGGGCAACGCTGCCAGAAGTCCTTCATGCCAAGGGCGACGCCGCCCCCTGCTCCACCGACATAAGCGAGCCCCGTGGCGCGGTTGTCGCCGGCCGCGGGCACCCAGGCGTGACCTTCCAGCGTGCGTTTGCGGATGGTGTAGCCATCGGCGGTCGCCTGCGACAGCGTGAAGTCGCTCCAAGCCGGAATCCACTTCAGCCCCTTGGTGACCGGCGGGCTGATATCGGCAGCGTTGACCGCCCTGCCGGCGATCTGGTTGTCCTTGGCGGTCTTGCCGGCGTCGCGGCGCAGGCCGGTCAGCGAGCGTACGGCCTCGCCCCAGATGCCATCTTCCTGCCCTGAGAAGCGGACATGGCGATTGTACATCTCGTCCGTCATAGGCACGCCCGCGCGCACCGACAGCCCACGAATGAAATCTTTCTGCGGATCGCCGTCGAAGATGAAGCTATGGACGATACGTACCGACGGTGAGCCGGCATAGAAGTAGAGACGGACGCTGAACGGAAGCCACTCGCGGCTATTGCCCGAGTGAACACCATCGATTTTTATAACGCTGCGCACCGGCCCCCTTTGCTCAAGCACCGCCGTCTTGGTGACACCCTCATAGGCCGTCTGAGTCAGGCTCGGCTTGTCTTCCAGCGATGCCGCGTCCTGAGCGAGCGCGGCCAGCGTCACCGCACCCATGACGGATTTTCCGCCGCGCGTGGCGCCGGAAATCAGCGCCTTGCCCGTTTTCGGCACGGTCCAGGCGACGTCCCCGGAAGTGATGGTAAAAGCATCACCGTTCTCGGTGACGGTCAGCGGCGTTTTCGCTGCGGCCGGTTTGCCAGCCGAAAGCGTGTAGGATTTCGCCGGCGCTTCGGTCGCGGCGACCGCATGCCCCGACCACTTCAGCGAACCGTCGGGCCAGGTTGCCAGTGGCCACGACTGGACGGCCAGATCGCCGAGCGCAAAGGTCGCATTGGCCTTGACCGCGCCCTGCGGCCACGGCACGCCGAAGGTCACACCATCAATATGAGCGGGCGCTGCTCCATCGAGCCAGACGGCCTCGGTCACCGGAGGCGACACCGCAGGCTTTGCGGCATTGGCAGTGGTGGTTACCGACAACGCGCCTAGCGCCGAACCGGCCGCAAGTATGCCCCGGCGGGTCGCGTTTATGGTGGAAGTCATGGCTGATCGCCTCCCTGAACCTGATACGCTTTGAACGCAGAAGCAGTCTGAACCCGGCGCAAAAACTTTTCAACTTTAATCACAGTTGGCCAATTTCGATCACACCACTTCAAGAAAAAACCGCCGCCCGGTCTCCCGGACGGCGGTCTTCAAGCCATGGCCTTTCGCTGCGATTAGCGGCGGAAGGTGACACCGGTAGTGATCCGGTAACCCGGCCACTTGTTGGCGAGAACGCTCTTCGTGCCGTCGGAGTAGTTGTTGAACTCGCCCTGGGACTGAACAATCAGCTCATTGTTGACGTTACGGGCTTCGAAGAACAGCTCAAGTTCCTTGGTGGCCTTGTGCGTGATCTTGAAGTCAATATAGGTCTGCTTTTCCGTAAAGTTGGGCGAGCCGGGGTTATACGGCAGGACCGTAATGCGGCCTTCCGATGGGTTCGGGAAGTTGTTGTTGCTGGTACCACAGGCGCCGCTGGCGATACAGTCGAAGATCTGATCGCGGCCCTGAATGGCGATACGCGCGGTCGTCGTACCATCGTCATACCACAGAGAGGCATTATAATAGTAGGACGGCTCGTTCTGCGGCGGCAGAGATGCCCCCGTCAGCAGGTCGTACCAACCGGACTTGGTCAGCGACGACTCGATCTTGGCGTAGTTGCCGTCGAAGCCAAGGTACTTCAGGCGCCACGGCAGGAAGGTGAAGGCGATTTTAGCCGTAGCCTCGAGACCCTTGCGGCTCAGGCCCTGACCATTGACCCAGGTCGGGTACACGAAATTCACGTCTTCCAGCGACGCGCCGGTTTGCGGATCGACCGCACCCGTGCCTTCAAGAATCTTGCCCGTGGCGCTCTGGCTTACAGGGGCGCCGCGAATGATCTTGTTCTTGAAGTAGGCCAGTGAGAACATGGTGTCGCGGTTCGGGTAGTACTCGACGCTGTAGTTCTGGTTCAGCGACTCGTACGGCAGCAGTTCCGGATTACCGATCGTCGTACAGTCGTTGGTGACGCCGTTGTCGATGTCACGCTGGTCCCAGGTACAGGTGCCCGACGGCAGCAGACGGTTCAGAGGCGGACGCGCAATGACTTCACCCCAGTTGTAGCGGGCGACGACCTTGTCGTTGAAGCCCCACAGGTTCAGGTTCAGGCTTGGCGTCCAGTCTTCAGTCGTGCCTTCCATCGCCACCTGCTTGGTGACGCTGGCCGAAACGATGCCAGCAGCGTTGTTCGGGTCGGCAGAATTGAAGGCCGTCGTCTTGCGAATGGCCGTAAAGGTCATGAAGCCGTTGCCGCGGGTATCGGTCCGGATATAACGGTAACCGCCGTTACCGTCAAAACGCATGGTCCACGGCAGGTTGACTTCGAAATCCGCCATGAAGTAGGCGGCCGTGTTACGTTCCCAGGCAAATGAATACGGCATGGTGTATTCTTTGCCGTCGCTGCCGGTACAAACCTTCAGGCAATCGAAATTGTACTTGCCCAGCGGATCGCCGCCCGCCGCGTAACGGCTACCCGTGGACGATTCCGAGATCAGGCTGAAGAACTTCTCAACATCGATCTGGGTCCAGCCGTCAAGCAGGTTTCCACGGTCAGGATAGCTGTTGTAGAACTGGTTCCACGGATCGACCAGCACCTGACCGATAATGCCGGTCAGATCGCCCTGGGTCAGGGTGTATACACCTTCCTGATTGTTGGCCAGGTCATTGAACGGAACATAGCCGTAATTACAGGACTCGGCGCCGGCAGGAGCCGCCGTAGCGCCCGTACCATACCGGGTATCGTCACAGGCGCGGATCGTGCCGCGGAAGGTCGAGTCCGGCACGACGATCGGCTTAACGTAGGCGGGGTCCGTATAAGCCAGCGCCTGTCCCGCCGAGTTGCGGTTGATCGCAGGCGACACGGTATAAGCACCACCGGCCCAGGCCTTCTGGTCGAACTCACGCATATTGAAGCCGGCATACACCTTGGTAATCAGGGGCAGGCTGTCCGCAACATCGTAATCAGCGTCCAGACGGATCGTCGTTTCATTCGATTCCTGGAGTTTCGGCGAGTACTGCAAGCCGATGGTCGGGCTGACCCACGGACGCTGCGCGGCTGTGTAGTTAGCCAGCGCGTTAGGATTCAAGCCCGAAGGCCCGGCAGTCAACACCGTACCAGCGCTGTTAAAGGTAACAGCACCGCCCGCTGGAACTGCAGTTTGACCCGTCGTCTGGGCGTTCATCTTGACGTATAGCGACGGATCCGTGCTGTCATAAGAAACGGATGGAGTGATGTTCCACAGGCCGGTACCCGGATTCAGTTCAAAGGTGGCCGGACCATAGCTATACGAGAAGCCCATGCGACGGTCGTAGCGGCTGTATTCGGTGTGGCTGCGGCCAACAACGAAGTCGACGTTCAGCTTTTCACCTTTATAGTTGCCGCCGCCCGACAGCATCATGGTTTTCCAGTCGTTGGTATTCTGGATCTGATCCATGCCCGCCACACCGTCGGAGATGTCGAACTTGGTCAGGTGGTGGCTGGCGTCGACCGTGATGCTGGCCGGATTGATGTTAACAACCTGGCCGCGGACATAACGGCTGCCTTCCGCGGTGTTGGTCGCGTTGGACAGGACAGTACCCTGGCTGACGCCGTCATAGAGGTAGTAGCCGGATCCGGCGACGGCCGAACGCTGGCGCGGGAATGTCGTCGTGTCCGTGAAGGTCCGGCCGTTGTAGCTAGGCGTTGTAACCGTCGTCGGATTTACGTTCACCGTGCCGCGTGTGTAGGTCAGCTGGTGATTGTCGACGTCGCGGCGGGTGTAGGTCACCTTGCCGAAGATCGTCATGTTGTCAGTCAGGCGATAGTCAGCCCGGAGATCGAGTGCCGTACGATGCTCGGTGTCGCGCTTGACCAGATAGCGAACCAGCGACGGCGTATAGTCGTTCCACTGATTCAGGCAGGTCTGCAGTTCCTGAACGCGTTGCGCAGATGAGGTCGTGTTGCCGTCAATCGCCGGGAACCAGGCATAACAGTCCGCCTTGGTCTGGGCCGCGCCCGAGGCGCCAACCAGTGTTGTCGGCGTCTTGGCCTGACCGGAGAAGGGGCCGCTGGTGAAGGCGGAGCTGTTGGCGAAGGTGGTGTTGGCCGAAGAGTGCTGGACCAGATCCTTGTTGAACGTGAAGGTCTTTTCCGGCGAATTGTCGAAGTCAGCAAGACGGAACAGGCCGGCATTGGTGCTGGTCGAGTTTTCGATCGAGTGGCCATCATTCTGGACGGTCGACTGGGAATAGTTGACGAGGATGCCCAGGCGGTCATTCATGAACTTGCGGGCGGCGACGAAGTTGATCGACGGCGTCCAGCGCTCGTTGATCGAGCTCATCGACTCACGCACGCTCAACGAGACGTAAGGCTTCTTGAAATCGAGCCCCGTACGAGTCTTGATGATGATTGATCCGCCCAGACCGCCTTCGGTCATGGCTGCAGTCGAGCCCTTGACGACATCGACGCTCTTGATCATGTCCGCCGGGAACTCCTGGAAGTTCTTGCTGCGGCCGCTACCGCCGGCCCACAGGCCGCCCGTGGTCGAGTTTTCCAAGACGCCCAGGCCGTCGATCTCGACGTTGGTCACGTCTGACGAATTGCCGCGCAACGAGACATCGACGCCTTCGTTGAATTCGCCGCGGTTCAGCGCCACACCGGCGATACGCGAAATGGCTTCACCGATGTTACTGTCCGGGAACTTGCCGACGTCTTCCGCGACGATCGAGTCGGTCGCCGTCTTGGCGCGCTTCTTACGATCGATCGATGAACGCTGGGACGCACGCGTACCGACGATGACAACGGCGTCGTCATTACTGGCGGCCGGGTCAGCCGGCGCTGCGTCCTGAGCGAACGACACGGCCGGGAACGCAACGAGGCTAAGCGCCACCAGGGCCGTTGTGCCCTGCAGATACTTAGCAAAATAATTTTTGTTAGAACCCCTGATCACTTTGATACTCCTCCTGAAGCGGCCTTAAGGCCTTATTTCTGGTTCGAACGCCGTCCCCGTTCCCGTACGTGGCCGTTACATGAACGGACTACGGCCAGGAAACCGGGATACCGGTGGACTTTGATGATTATGCTTGCGTGATTGATAATGACAAGTCAATCAGAACGGTGACTTTTTGCGCATGCACACTGCGACTTTTGATCATTTCACGCCGCGTCCGTAGTAAAAAAATCACACAAATGACACGACTTTGCCAAATTTCGCGCCACAGCAATGACTTACCGCAAACAATGCCAACCATTTCAAATAATGAGATAAATTGGCAAATTGCTGATTTAATTCAAATTTTAAAAATCTAATAGGAAACTCAATATCTTTAATGCAAATGACCGCCGTCTGCCCAATTGCTGGACAAACAGCGGTCAATTGTGACGGCCCCGAAGTCGACCGGATGATCGAAATTGATTAATATCAATCAAGCCGTCTTATCGATGGCCACGGCATAGGTATGGATCGGTCCGTGCATATTGGACCGGAATATCAGCCATCTGCCGTCTGGTGTGAACTGTAGATTGGGCTCGGTGCGGTAGTCGTGGGTCTTCATATTGACCAGCTTCTCGGCGCGCAGTACGCCCGGCCGGACAAGGTCGGCGGCATTTGGCGCCGAAACGCCCAGGTCCTCGATGATTTCCGGCCGGAAGAGATAGATCCATTTGCCGTTCTTCGCCTTGGCGACCATCTCCTCGTCGCCGCCGTCGCCGGCATAAAGCTTGCCGTCGCGGCTAATCTGGAAGTGCACCGACCATTCGTCGCGATCCATGTGATACCAGATGCGCTTGTGAGTCTTGAGGTCATAGGTCGCCAGCCAGAAGTCTTCGCCGCGCGGCGTCTGGAGGTCGTAGATAACGTGCTGGCCGTCGAAGCTGAAGAACTCATGCCCGGCGATTTCCATGTTCATGGAGCGCTTGTGGACGTTCTGCTTATTCGAGCCGTCGGTGCGGATCGTCCAGACGCGGTCGACACTGTGCCACGGCCCTTCGTGGCAATACATCAGTTGGTGTGGATCGGCCGGCGAGAACTGGACATGGTTCAGCCAGTCGGTCGAGGCCGTTACCACCCTGCGCTCACCGGTCTGGATATTCAGCGTGAACACCTCCATGGGGATGTTTTGCGCCAGGCGGTCGGCCATGCGGACCTCCTTGGCGGCGGCGAAACTCAAAGGCTTGCCGTCGGGACCTACCGCATTATAGCCGCCGTCGGTGCCGGCGACCTTGGGCCCAGGTTGAAGGTCGTAATTGCGCTCGGCCCAGGTGCCGGCCAGCAGGGTGTCATCGGCATTGACGGTCGTTATGCCGCCCTTGATGTCCTTGGCGATGGTCGTAACCTTGCCGGTGTTCATGTCGATCGCGGCAATCTCCTGGCCGGAAGGTTTGCCGTCGGCGCTCAACGAAAACTTGCGGGCATAGAGTATCGACTTGATGCGTGACACCATCAGCGTCCGCCACGCCTTGCCGGGCGCCAGGATCGTGCTCTTCCAGGTGCCGAGATCGACCTTCATGATGCCCGACGGTGAATCATAGACCATCCACTTGCCGTCGGCGGTAAAGGCGTTGTCGTGGAAATAGAGCGACTTGGAATCGTCCTCTTCCGAGATACGCACGATGCGATGACCGGTATCCTTGTCTATCCAGTCTTTGGCCAAATCCCTGGGCAGCGGCCTTGCCGGTTCGGCGGCGGCAGCGGGCATGGCGGCGATGGCGCCCAAGGCGGCGGCACTTAACAGAAAGTCGCGTTTGTTCATGGACGTTTCCTTATTTTACTGAGAGTTCGAACGGACTCGCCGGCAGCCCGTCCCGGTTATAAAGATTGATGATGGGCGTTCCCGCCCAAGCATAACGGACGCGCGCGGTGTCAACGGGCGCATCCAGCACGACGGTGTCGCCGTCGATTTTCGCAGGCACAAAGGCGCAGGTTTCATTGCACGCTTCGAAACCGAGCACCGCCGCACCTGAATAGCTGATCAGTCCCTTGCCGATATTTTCAAATCGGATTCGGATTGCTCCGCCTTCGCGCGTCGCCGACAGCGGCAACGGAGAAGCCGGTCCGGTCTGGCCGTAGATGACACGGTTGGCTTCCAGCACTAAGCGGCGTGCCACTTCCTGCTTTTCCGGCGAGTGGATGTCGCGCGGATTGCCGAGGTCGATCGTCACAGCCAGCCCGGTCTGCGGCAGAGCCTTTGCGGTCAGGCGCTGGACCTCGCGGATTTCGGCAAACCCCGATTGGCCGGGCTCGGCCGTCATGGCGCCATAGCCGGTCAGTTGCGTGATCAGGAACGGCAGGGGCTGACCGGTACGCTGGCGCCAGCCCTTGATCATCTCCGGCAGCAGTTTCGCGTAGAGCGGGGCCTGAGCAATATTCTGTTCGCCCTGGAACCACAGGACGCCCTTATAGCCATAGGTCTCCACCGGGCCGATCATGGCATTATAGAGGTTGGCATTGCCGCGCGTCGGCACCCACGGCACAAACGGTGGGTGCGCAGTACCGTTGCGGAAATCGACTGCGACCTTGTATTTCCACGTCCCGGCCATGGGCAGCCTGTCCGCGCCCAGCGCCAGGAAAACCTCTTCGGGCGTCGATCGCAGACCGCCGCCGCCGCTTTCATCGATGGCGCGCACGGCGATGACATTGTCGCCAGCCTTCAGCACGCCTGCAGGGATAGCGTAGGCGCGCTTGATCGCGGGGCCAAGCGTTTCACCGACCTTGACGCCATTGACAAAGGTCAAGTCGCGCTCATCGACCGTGGCCAGATTGAGCGTCGCGGTCGATCCCGCCTGTTCGGCCGTCAGCGTCACATGTTTGCGGAACCAGACGGCGCCATCGAGCTCATTCAGGTCGTCGCGGCCCTGGTCTTCCCAGATGCGCGGCAGCCAGACATCGCCCCAGCTGTTGTCATCGAGATCTGCCGCATGCCACTTACCTTTCGTGCCGGGATCGTTGGCTTCGGCCCACATCGCAGTCCCGGCAAAGACGGTTTGTTCCGCCGACTTGGGGTCTCTGGCATAGGCGTCGAGCAGCTTCAGGTTCTCATCGAATCCGCCGACCTTTTTGAGTGCCTCGGACGGCAGCCAGTCCTGGATCATCGACCCGCCCCAGCTGGAATGGACCAAGCCGACGGGCACGTTCTGGATTTTCTCGATCTCGCGGCCGAAGAAGTAGCAGACGGCGGAAAAGTCCGGAGCGGTCTGACGGCTGGCGGTCACCCATTTGATTGGCGTCAGCGGCAGATCGAGCAGGCGCGGTGATCCGCGGCGATCGACGTGCAGGTGACGGATATTCGGTGTGTCGGCCTTGCTGATCTCGTCGGCGGCGTTGCGCGACTGGGCGACGGCGAACTGCATATTCGACTGGCCGGAACACAGGAAGACGTCACCAATCAGCAGGTCGTGCAGATCAGCCGCCTGGCCGTCCGTCGCCTTGACCGAAAGATCGTAGGGACCGCCGGCAGGCATGGCGGGCAGGGTCACCGACCAGGCGCCGTCCTTACCTGCCTTGGCGCTATAAGGCTTGCCGGCAAAGGTCACGGTCATCTGCGTCTTGGGCGCACCCCAGCCGTGGATTTTCAACGGCCGGTCGCGCTGCAGAACAGCATGGTCCTGGAACAAGGGGTGGAGGAGCGGGCGTTCCTGCGCAAGGACACTGGTTGCGGTCAGCGCCAGGCAGGCGCCGATAAACGACATTGCGACCTTCATAGGTTCCTCGCTGACGCACAGTCTTAGACGTGCTGAACCCAACCTTACGACAGGCCGCCGCAAAATCAATCAAATTAGCGCATTATTGATCAGCCGAGCTTGCGGACTTCAAGGTCGGAATAAGCGGCGATCAGCGGCGCCATCTGGCGGAAGCCAATGCTCCCCTGCCCCGGAACGGCTTCACCCGGCTTGGCGTCCCAGGATACGACCGGCAGATCGTTGATCAGAAAGCGCACGCCACGCGGCGATTTGCGCACGCGAATACGGTAAGGCGGCGTGGCGTCCTTGACGTCAGGTAGGGGATCGGGACCTTGCGCCAGAAGCTCAAACCCCGGCGCACGGCGCAGGTTGGAAAGGTGGAAAGCGCGTTCTTCCGGCCAACGCCGGCGGAAATAGGCGATCTGAAGCGCCGACACGTCCGACTGGGTGTATTGGTCATAGACGCCGGAGCGGGCCTTCAGCCGCTTGTCGAGCACGTGCGCATCTCCGCCGCCGGCCAGCAAGCCCCGCGCCGCAAAGAACAGAATGCACAGGCCAGGCTCCTCGATCGGCCAGAAATTCCAGCTGATCTCGACATTGTCCGGGAAAACTTCCGGGCACCAGAAGACAAAGTTGGACGCCTGGCCCTGGTCGGCCGACAGCTTGTTGCGCAGGCGCATGCGGCCGAGTTCGAAATCGACGAGGGCTTCGCCTTCGAGCTGGAAATCCTTGATGTCGGCCGGTGTCGCGAGCGGGTTGCGGTAGATTATATCGCCGGCTGCGCGAACGGGCAAACTTGCCGCCATTCCAGCGCAAAGCGTGGCAGCGATCATTTCACGTCGGTCGAGCATCATGAGGTCGCCTTACTTCCCTTCTCCCCACGTGAGGGGAGAAGGTGGCTCAGCTTGCTGAGCCGGATGAGGGGTTACCCAAGCTGGTAGCTTGCGCGTCATCGTTCGTAAACCCCTCACCCTAACCCTCTCCCCTCAAGCGGGGAGAGGGGATTTCGAGGAAATCCCTACACGATCCCGCCGCCGAGATTCGGATTGAACACCCGCGTTTCCGCCTTGAGCGCACGATAAGAGGCCGCACGGTAGCAGGCAATCGGATCGATGGCCCCGCCCCTGCGCATCCGCGCCGTGGCCAGGGCTGGACGGACGTCGGTCTCGAACGCCAGGCGCAAGGAATTGTGCGCCATGATGACATCATTGTCGGCCTGATAACCCTTCAGTGCCTCACGGTCGACGATCAGCGCCTTCACGTAAGCGCCGGCGATGGCGCGCGCCGAATTGAGCAGGCTCTCGATCGGATCGGTGACATTGTGCGACTGATCCATCATGTAGGACGGATTGTATCCGCCCTTGGCGCGGCGCTCGGCCGAGACGAGCTCGTTGAACACCAGGAACAGCTGGAACGGGTTGATCGAGCCCGAGTCGAGATCGTCGTCGCCGTATTTCGAGTCGTTGAAATGGAAGCCGCCCAGCTTGCCGAACTGGGCCAGGCGCGCCACGATCATCTCGATATTCACATTCGGACCGTGGTGGCCGAGATCGACCAGGCACTGCGCCTTTTCGCCCAAAGCCTGAGCGCACAGGATGCTGGTGCCCCAGTCCTGGACGACGGTCGAATAGAGCGCGGGCTCGTACATCTTGTGCTCGATCAGCAGCCGCCAGTCGTGCGGCAGCTCACCGTACACAAACCGCAGGGATTCGAGATAGCGTTCCAACGTATCGGTAAATTCGCACTGGCCCGGGAAGTTCGAGCCATCGCCGATCCACACGGTCAACGCCTTCGAGCCCAGTTTACGGCCGATATCGATGCATTGCAGATTGTGGTCGATGGCCTGCTGGCGCGTCTGCGGGTTGGCGTGGCTGAGCGAACCAAACTTGTAGGACCGCTTCTGGCCGGCCTGGTCCTGGAAGGTGTTGGAGTTGATGGCATCGAAACCTACGCCGTGCGCTTCGCCGAACTGTCGCAGCGCGACGTAATCTTCGGTCGTATCCCACGGAAAATGCAGCGACACGCGCGGCGTCAGGCCGGTCAGTTGCTGCACGACGGAGCAGTCCTCGATCTTCTCGTAGACGTCGTTGGGTTCACCGGCCAGCGGAAAACGGGCAAAGCGCGTACCGCCGGACGTCATACCCCAGCTCGGCAGGCCGACTTCGAGGGTCAACAGCTTCTGGACGATGTCCTCGATATCGATGCCGGAACGCGCAAGCCGTACCGCCAGGGCGTCATAATCAGCCAGGTGCGCATCCATCAGGCGCGCATTGTCCTTGTCGATCACATCCCGCGGAATACCCAGCGCCGTCTGGTCGATGGCGACGTAACCCATCTGCCCTGCTCCCTTAACATACCCTACTCGGTCTCTTATGGACCTTAAGGCCATACTTGGCCACGGCTCAGGGATTTAGTCAAATCACCAAAGGTTTAGTGCGGCTTGGTGTTACCGCGTAAACGCGGCGGCGTTACCCGCGTCGACATTAAGGATATTACCGGTCGATTTGGCGGCTCCGGCTCCGGCCAGGAAGACGACAGCTTCGGCGACATCCTGCGGCAGGACCGAGCGCTTCAGCAGGCTGCGCAGGCGGTAGAATTCTTCAAGCTCGTCGTCCCTCAGATTATAGGCGGCGGCGCGCTGCTGACGCCACTCACCAGTCCAGATCGACGAGCCCTGAAGCACAGCATCCGGGTTGACGACATTGACGCGGATACCGTGCGGCGCGCCTTCCAGTGCGAGAACGCGGGCCAGTTGCAGCTCGGCTGCCTTGGCTGCCGAATAGGCCGCTGTATTGGCCGAGGCCGCCAGGGCGTTCTTCGACGCGACAAAGACAATGGCGCCGCCCAGAGGCTTCATCAACCGGAAGGCCTCGCGGCTCGGCAAGAAATAGCCTTCGGCCAGGACGCGGAAATTGGCCTGCCACAGGTCGAGCGAAGTGTCGGCGATCGGTGCCGCCGAGGCGATGCCGGCATTGGCGACCAGGATGTCAATGCCGCCAAACGCCAGGACGCAGGCATCGAACGAGGCGCGCACCGCGGCTTCGTCGGCGACGTCGTTGACAAAGGTGCGGATCAGGTCGGCGCGATGGCTGCGCGTCAGGTCGGCGCGCACCGCCTCCAGCCGCACCTCGTCGATATCGGTCAGCATGACGCAGCCGCCGCCCTTGAGAATTTGCTCGGCGACAGCGCGCCCAATGCCGCCGGCGCCGCCGGTGATATAGGCGACCTGACCGACGAAAGGACCGGGGTTGGGCTGGCGTTTCAGCTTGGCTTCTTCGAGAAGCCAGTATTCGATATCGAACATCTCCTGGTCTTCAAGCGCCTGATAGCGGCCGAGCGCCATCGCGCCACGCACGACATTGGCAGCATTGCGGACATATTCGCCGGCGATGCGGGCGGCCGTCCGGTCAGGCGCAAAGGCAAGCGCGCAAGTGTCGCGGATCAGCACGACGACCGGATCGGGATCGCGCACGGCCGGGCTATCCGGGTGACGGCACCGGGCGTGATAGGCGCGGTAACGATCACGATAGGCCTCGACGGCGCCTGTCAGATAGTCCTCCGCGCCTTCGCCCAGCAGCCGTTCAGGATCGAGGATCAGCGGCCATGGCTTGGTGCGCAGGAAATGGTCAGGACAGGCTGCGCCCTTGGCGGCCTCGGCCAGAAGGGTTGGCGACGACAAAAACGCCTGGATATCGGCGCCGCTGATAATCTCGCAAACCTTGAGCTGCGTACGGCTGAGCTCGACGCGCAATGCTGTGATCGCCTTAAGCACTAAGTCTTGGTCGGGGATCGCCGGCGCTACAGCCTGGGCACGGGCATTGATGGCGTCGGCGGCGATGCCGATCAGCTCAATGCTGGTGTCGTAGCAATCGCGCGCCGTATCCCCCCAGCAGAACAGGCCATGGCCTTCCAGCACCAGGCCGCGCCAGTGCGGATGCGCGCGGACCGCTTCACCTATACGCAGGCCGAGGTCGAAGCCCGGACGCTGCCAGCCGAGCCAGCCCACCTCGCCCTTGTAAATCTCTTGGGTCAGGGCTTCCGATTCGACTGTCGCTGCTATTGCCACGACCGCATCGGGATGGAGATGATCGACGTGCCTGAAGGGGATGAAGGCATGCAGAGGCGTATCGATGCTGGCCGGACGCGGGTTAAGCCCGAAGGTACAGTGCGGCAGCAGGCCGACCATCTCATCTTCATAGGCCAGGCCGCGATAGAGCCGCTCAAGCCCGCGCACGCGATCAAGATAAAGCGTGGCAAACCCGTCGGCGCTCATCGAGCCGAGATCGCCGCCCGAGCCCTTGACCCACAGGACCTCGACAGCTTCGCCGGTCAGCGGATCAACGCCCGCCACCTTGGCAGAGGTATTGCCCCCGCCGAAATTGGTCACCGACAGATCCGAACCGAGAAGGTTCGAGCGGTACAGCAGCAGCTCCGCTTCGCCCATATTTTGCGCGACAGCATCGTCCCAGCGGTTCGCAGGCCTGTACAGAATCGGTGCGCGGGACTTCGGTCCGGATTCGATCCGACCGATCAACGCCTCCTGCGACAAGCTCATTGAATAACCCCACTGCCTATTGTAGTATCTTTGGAACAACAGTCCTGATGCTTGGAAACGACGATACAGCGATTATCGACAACTTTCAATCATTATCGGTCAAAACAACAGTGCTGATTAATCGCCAAGACTCGAAGGGTCGCGGAGATGGGAAACGTTAAGGACACGGGGCAGGGCAATTGTGCTGTCTTCGATATCGGTAAAAGCTTTGCCAAGCTGAGCGTTGTCACGCCCGGCGGCGAGATTCTGGTAGATCGCCGCACCGCAACGCCGACACTGCGCACATCCCTTTATGACGCCTTTGACACCGACACCCTGTTCGAGTGGCTGCTGACGCAGCTGAAAAGCCTGTCCGACTACAGGATCGATCGCATCATGCCGGTGGCGCACGGCGCCGCCTGCGCATTTCTGGATGAAAACGAAGCCCTGGTGATGCCGATCCAGGACTACGAAGCAGCCATCCCCCCCGCCATGGTCACCGCCTATGAGCTGGCGCGTCCGCTGTTCAATGAAACTCTGTCGCCGCGCCTGCCCAAGGGCATGAACCTTGGTGCGCAGCTTTACTGGCACAGCCGCCGCGATCCGGCGCAGTTTGCCCGCGTGCGCTGGATCCTGCCTTACGCACAATACTGGACGTGGCGCCTGAGCGGCGCGCTGGTCAGCGAGATCAGCACGCTGGGGTGTCATACCGACCTGTGGTCGCCGACGACCGGTGGCTTTTCGTCCCTGGCGCGCAACGAAGGCTGGGCCGAACGCTTTCCGGCCATGCGCGGTGCGTGGGAAACGGCAGGAATGCTCCGGCCTCAGGTCGCCCGCGCCACCGGCCTGGCCGCAGGCACTCGCGTCTGCGTCGGCGTCCACGATAGCAATTCGGCCCTGGCCGCGCTTTTGTCAGGCTGGCACAATGACGAGCCGCCGGCCATGCTGTCGACCGGTACCTGGTTTATCGCCATGGCGCCCGACGGCCGCCTAGACAATCTTCAGGCCGATCGCGACTGCATGGGCGCCGTTGACGTTTTCGGCCGTCCGGTGCCCTGCGCCCGCTTCATGGGCGGCCGCGCCTACCAGACGATCACCAATGGCGCCAACGAACAGGTCGACGCCAGCGTGCTCGATGCGATCATGCGCGAATCGGCTTTGGCCTTGCCAAGCTTTCTCGAGGCCGGCGGCCCCTTCCCGCACATGCGCGGCGAAATCCGCGGCCTGCGGGACGATACCCCCCAGGCGCGCGCGGCGCTTGGCATCATGTATCAGGCGCTGCTCAGCATCACCTGCCTCAGCATGATCCAGTCGGGCCGCGCCCTGGTCATCGAAGGCATGGCCGCGGGCAATCCCCTGCTGTGCCGGCTGATCGCCGCCCTGCACGATGGCCCGGTCGTGTGTACGGCTTCGGTTTCGGCTGTGACGCTCGGCGCTTCGGCACTGGCGTTCCGTGACGAAGTGCCCTTGCCGCGCCTGCGCCTGCGTCAGGTCCATCCTTTGTTGTCCAGCGAATTTCGCGCCTATCGCGATCTTTGGCTGCAAGCCTGCGGCACGCCCGTTGCCGCTTGATTGCTTGTGAATATAGGGCTATCGACAGCCGATAAATTCCACATTATAAGATTCGATCAAGAGCAATCACATGGAAGCGTTTTCGTGTGATTGAGGACGAACAATAGGGTAATTCATGCATCTTCAGGACCGCTGGAAGCGCATCATCGACGAACTCAGCAGTGAGCGCGTAACCTCGGTAGACGAACTGACGGAACGGTTGGGCGTATCGCCGGCCACTATTCGCCGCGATCTCAACGAACTGCATGAGCTGGGACATCTGCTGCGTGTGCGCGGTGGCGCCATGCGTTCCGAAGGCAAGCTCTATAGTGGCCGTGAAGAACGCCGCTCGGAAGGCCTGCGCGGCCAATCGAGCTTCTCGGACAGCGTCATCGCCAATTCCGCCGCCAAGCGCGCCATCGCAAAAGCCGCGCTCGACTACATCACGCCCGGCCTGTCGATGATCATTGATGGCGGCACGACGACCTGGATGATGGCGTCGATGATGAACGACGAAGCCTACAATGTGCTGACGACGTCCGTGCCGATCCTGCAATGCCTGCTGGAACGGTCGCGGGTAAAAGTGACCCTGCCGGGCGGTGAGCTGTTCCGCGACCAGGGGATTATTTTGAACCCGTACGAAGACGGCATCCTGCAGCACTTTGCGGCCGCCCGTATGTTTATTGGTTGTCAGGCGTTGACCAAGAATGGCCTGATGCAGACGGATACATTGCTGGTCCAATCCGAGCGCCGGCTGATGGAGCGCGCTTCGGAAGTGGTGGTCCTGGCCGATTCGAGCAAGATCGACGCCCCGGCCTCACTATCGGTGTGTCCGTTGTCGCAGATCGACGTGGTGATTACTGACGATGGTATTTCGCAGGACGCTGTGCGCTGGCTGAAGGCGCACGATATCGACGTGCGGATTGTGAAGGCTGATCAGGCCGCCGCAGCTTAAATCTAAATATCTGAGATTGCGACCTAATCCCTTCTCCCCACCTGAGGGGAGAAGGTGGTCAAGCTTGCTTGACCGGATGAGGGGTTACAACGCTTTCCGCACGCGCATCTTCGTCCAATTACCCCTCACTCGGTCCGGCAAGCTGGCCCACCCTCCCCCATTAAAAGGGGCGAGGGGCTACTTAAGCCATATAAAACACCGGCTTCAGCGCCACCGCGACCGGTGAATTGTCCGGATTGGTGTCCATGACGTCGGCCATATAGGCCCACCATTTCTTCATAAGCGGCGTATTTGGCAGATCGTCCATCGTATGATTGTCCGTCCGCTTCAAAACGCCGAACAACACCAACGACTTTTCATCGAGGAAGATCGAATAGTCCGACACCCCCGCCTCATGCAGCAGGTCCGACAGCTCCGGCCAGATCTCGTCGTGACGGCGCTGGTACTCAGCTTCGAAGCCGGGCTTCAGTTGCATGGTAAAGGCATGGGTCTGCATGGGTAACCTCAAGGCAGTGTAATCGGAAAGGTCTTTGGATACTGCGGCTTGTCGGGCGAACAGGCCGGCACATCGGCAGCCGCGCCGACGTTCAGCTCTTTGAACCCCGTCAGTTCCTTCGCCACATAGCAGGCGATGGTATAGGCGCCATAGCCGTTGTGGTGCGTCTTGTCGGCGCCCTTATTGCCAAACGCCAGCGGCGACACGTCCGGCCCCAAGGCCTCATACATCCGCGTCGTCTTTTCGGTCAGGTCGATCAGCGGCACATTCAACTGCTTCGCCGTTGCGCGCACAGCTGCATCGTAACCAGCATGGGTATTCTCGATCTTGCCGTCCTTGAAGGCACGCCGTGCGACCGGCGTTACCAGAACCGGCTGGCCACCGCGCTGGCGGACATCGGCAACAAAGGCCGTCAGCCAGGCCGGATAGGCGCCATCAGCAGCGGCATAGGTGCGCGGCCACTGCTTCTTTTCGTCGTTGTGGCCAAACTGGATCAGCACCACGTCGCCGGTGCGCAGTTCGCTCAGCAGCTTGTCCCAGCGCAGCGAAGTGACAAAAGACTTCATCGTTTCGCCGCTGCGGGCATGGTTGGCGACTGACAGCCTAGCATCGAGGAAGCGCGGGAGCATCTGGCCCCACGAGGCGTAGTCGCTGCCGTTCTGATCGGTGACGGTGCTGTCGCCGGCCAACAGGATGCGGCGGGCACTCACAGGCGCCAGTTCGAAACCGGTCAGTTCGGCGCCGGTTACCCGCACCGTCAACTGATCATCCCAGTTGAAGTCCTTGTCTTCGGTGCCGCGCAGGCCGACCTTCGGCCCCTTGGCTGCGTCCTGTTCGGCCTGGGCCAGGTAGGGATTGCGAACATTGACGATGACTTTGACGCTCTTCGTTTCGCCTGCCTTGAGCGCCACGGGCGCAAGCATCAAGCGCCGATCCTCGGCCCAGATAGCAGCTTTGCCGCCGGTGCCACGCAGGGCCACAGTGACTTCATAGTCGCCGGGGGCAGCGGGCTTTGAATTTGCCGACGCGGCCGAAGCAGGCGCAACCGGCGTAACAAAGGCCGGATCCGTGACGGTTTGCGCGGAAGCGCCCGTCGCCGCGATTAAGAGTGCCGCCAACGCGACCATAGATTTTTGATCGAACATGATCGATTTAGGGGCCTTTATATGCGCAAATCGCGATATTTGTGATTGATGTTGATATTTTTCATTGATATCCCACACTGTCAATGTCAAATTCAATTAACGAAATCAGGTGAGGCAGGGATGCGGATGAAAAGTCTGGGCAATACGCGTGCGGGACTTATAACCCTGGCTGCGGTTCTGTGCCTGACGGCAACGCCTGCCCTCACCCAAAGCTCGCAAGACGGCACGCAAAGTGGCGATGCCTTCATGGACACGCTGGGCCTGACCAACCAGCAAAAGGCCGGCGCCGCGGTACCGGGCGGCCGCATCCCCGTGGTGTCGACGAAGGGCGAGACGACCTATCTGATGTCGGCGTTCAACGCGACGTCACAGAATTCGCTCAGCCTGTTCACTTCGAACGATGGCGCGACCTTCACCACCCTGGCTGTCGAAACCTACAAGCCGGCCAAGGGTTTGCTGCGCGATCCGTCGATCCTGCGCGCCGACGACGGCCAATACTATATAGTCTACACCACCGGCTGGGACGGCCAGACCTTCGGCATCGCCCGCAGCAAGGACCTGCGGTCGTGGGAACACTTGAAGGACGTACACCTAGACCTGCCCGGCCTGACGAATGTCTGGGCGCCGGAATGGTTCAAGGACACGGATGGCAAGGTGCATATCGTCGTCTCGCTCTCGAAAGGCGGCACCAAGGGGCCGTTTGCCCCGCACGTCCTGACGGCTACCGACGCGACCCTGACCAGCTTTACGGCTGCGCAGCCGATGCAGGGCCTTGAGAACAACCACATCGACACCTTTACGATCAAGGACGGCGGCAAATACGTCGCCATCACCAAGAACGAGACCGACAAGACGCTCGAGCTGGCGACAGCAACCTCGCTGACCGGTCCGTGGACGATCGAGAAAACCGGCAACTGGGCCGGCTGGGGCGACTGGATCGAAGGCCCGGCCCTGACGCCGATCAAGAAAGACGGCAAGGACGGCTGGCGCATCTATTTCGACGAATACCGCACCAAGGACTACTGGTATTCCGACAGCTTCGACGGCCTGAAGACCTGGACAGCCAAGCAAAAATTAGGCGGCGTTTCAGGCGCCGTCCGCCACTTCACCGTCATCAATGAGCCGACCGCGCGCATCGACCAGATCATCGCGCCCAAGGCCGGCAAGACAATCACCTGGGACAAGTATTCGCTGAAGGTCGATGGCGAGCGCATCATCGTCTGGTCGGGCGAAATCCACCCCTTCCGCCTGCCCTCGCCGTCGCTATGGCGCGACTTGCTGCAAAAGCTGAAAGCGACCGGCTATAACGGCGTCGCCCTCTATTTCGACTGGGGGTATCACACCGGCGAAAAGGGTTCCTACGACTTCACCGGCATCCGCGACATGGAACGCGTGATTACAATGGCCGAGGAAGAAGGCCTCTACATCATGATCCGTTCGGGTCCGTACGTGAACGCGGAACTGACGCGCGGCGGCTTCCCGGGCTGGCTCAACCGTCAGCCGGAACTGGCGCGTACCGATCACCCGGACTATATCGCCGCCGTCGACGAATGGCAGACCCAGATCAACGCCATCGTCGCGCGCCACCAGCTGACCGAAGGCAATGGCAATGTCATTGCCTTCCAGTTGGAAAACGAGCTGGGCGACACGTCCGATGCCCGCAAGCGCTACATGCAGTACCTGGCCGACAAGGCGCGCGCCGACGGCATTACCGTGCCGCTGTTCCACAACTCCGCAGGCCGCCTGCCCAACTGGACGCCGCCGGAATCGACCGCACCGTGGGCAGTCCAAGGACCGACCGACCTCTATGCGTTCGACGGCTATCCGGGCGGAAGCTGCACCGACAAGGGCGAGGTCGGCAAGCCGAACATCGTGCCCAACTGGGGCATCCATGGCGTGCCCAAGCCTGCGGCCGATGGCATCACCAAGGTCGGCGCCCTGTCTTCGCCCAAGACACCGGGCTTTGCCGCCGAAATCGGCAGCGGATGGTTCGACTACTGGGGCAGTGTCGGCACCTATGAGTGCACCGCCAAGCGCATCGGAACCGAATATCAGCGGCTGTTTTACGGCTCCAGCCTGGTCAACGGTCTGACCATCCACAACGTCTATATGGCCGCAGGCGGTACCTCATGGGGCTGGCTGCCGGCCAGCGTCGTCTTTACGTCGTATGACTACGGCTCAGGCATCACCGAAGCCCGCGCCCTGCGCCCCAAGGCCTGGCAGCTCAAGCAGATGGGCCAGTTCGCCCAGGCCGCGGCGCCCTTGATTACGCACCTCGACAAGGGGCCTGACATCGCCTCGACCAACCCGAATGTCCAACTGGTGCACAGCGTCGGCGCCGGTGGCGAAGGCCATCTGGTCTTTGCCGTCCACAATCCATCGAATGCCGTGACGACCGATGATTTCGGCTTCACCCTGACCACCAACGACGGCACCTATAAGCTGCCACAGGCCGGAAACCTGCGCCTTGTCGGCCAGGACGCCCGCATGATGGTGGCGGCCTATGCGCTGGAACGTCAGCACCTGGTCTATTCGACCTCGGACCTGCAAACCCACCTGCAACAGGGCAAGCGCGACATCGCCATCTTTACCGGCCGTCCCGGCGAAGACGGCGAAACGGTCCTGCGCTATGCGAAAAAGCCCAAGGTCGAGATTCTGGCGGGTGCGGCGACCACTGTCTACGACAAGAAGTCAGGCGACCTGCGCCTGAACTATAAGCAATCGGGGTTGATCCGTCTGCGCATCTCCGGCGGTGGCAAGCCCGATCTCCTGCTTTTCCTGGGCGATGACGCCTCGGCGGAAAAGTTCTGGCAGCAGAAGACGCCCGAGGGCGCGGTTCTGCAACGCACCAACGCGCTGATCCGCGAAGCCGAGTTCAAAGGCACGACCCTGGCGCTTACCGGCGATACCTCGGCCGACAGCACGATCGACATCTGGTCGCCGAAAGCCTTTACGGCCCTGACCTTCAACGGCCAGGCTCTGGCCTTCACAGCCAATCCTGACGGCAGCATTACGTCGGCGGCTGTGCCGGGTCCGGAAGCCGTAAACCTGCCCGACCTGATGCAGGCGCAGTGGCTACGCCGCGAAGACTCGCCCGAAGCCAAGCCCGATTTCGACGACAGCGACTGGCGCAAGGCCGACCTGACGACCACGACCGCCACCAAGAACACCGCCCCGCCGGCCGGTGAGCCCGTGCTCGACATGAGCCAGTATGGCTTCCACCACGGCGACGTCTGGTATCGCGGCCGCTTCGAGGTCAAGGCCGGCAAGAAAACCGCCCACACAGTCCCGCAGACGCTCGACGTCCACTACGGCGGCGGCGGGTCGGGTATCCTGCAGGTCTGGCTCGACGGCCAGTTTATCGGCCAGTCGGAAGTGCCTTCGGGCAAACCGCGCCCGGAAACCACGGCTAAGGCGCAGTTCACCCTGCCCGCCAATCTCAAGCCGGGCAACCACGTCCTGTCGGTCATGGTGCGCAACAATTCGCACAACTGGGATCTGGCAGCCGACGATGAGCACAAGGAGGCACGCGGCCTGATCAGTGCGATCCTCAGCGGTTCGCCCGTCGCTAATCCGGTGCCCAAGACGCCCATCGCCTGGAAGATCCAGGGCAACAAGGGCGGCGAGCGCATCGCCGACCTGGTGCGCGGCCCGATGAACAATGGCGGTCTTTATGGCGAACGCGTCGGCTGGCACCTGCCCTATGGCGCAAAGCCCGACACCACCGGCTGGACGCCGGCCAAGCCGACCGATGCCCCGCCCCAAGCCGGCACCTACTGGCTGAAGACCGAACTGCCGCTTGACCTGCCCAAGGGCCACGACATCCAGCTGGGCCTGCAATTTGGCGATCCGTCAAAGCCGCAGTCCGCCCCGCACATGCGCGCCCTGATCTTTATCAATGGCTGGAACATGGGCAATTTTATCTCGCACATCGGCCCGCAGCGCACCTTCGTCCTGCCGGCCGGCATCCTCAACCCGAACGGCAAGAACACGATCGCCCTGGCTGTCACCTCGGACGGCAAGCCCGAAAATGCGCTTGAGCCGATCAAGCTGGTCGTCATGAACGCCGTGCGCGGCGGTGTGCCGCTCGAAATCGTGCCCTCGCCTACCAATTTGCAACGCTAATCCTGCTTGAGTACTCTCATGAACGTCCCCTTCCCCAAGACGCAGATGAATAACCAGATCCTCACCCCGCCCCATCCGGACCGCATCCATCCGTTGCTGCGTCACCAGACGGCAACGCTGGGCGCCGATCGCAACGATATCCTCGATGCCTCGCACCGGCTGATCGACAATCTGGTTAATATCCGCGACGAAAACGGCCAGTTCCTGCTGCGTCTCGAAGACGGACGGGTGATCGACACCAAGAGCTGGCACGGCTTCGAGTGGACCCACGGCGTCGGCCTTTATGGCATGTACAAGGTGTGGGAGCTGACCGGCGACCAGGCGACCTGGGACATCATGGTCAACTGGTTCGAAGACCGCTTCAAGGAAGGCATGCCGTCGCGCAACATCAATACGGTCGCGCCCTTCCTGACGCTCGCCTACCTCTATGAGCGCACTGGCGACCGCCGCTACCTGCCCTATCTCGACGTCTGGGCGGAATGGGTGATGAACGACCTGCCGCGTACCGAAGAAGGCGGCTTCCAGCACATCGTCTACAACTCGGTGAACAATCAGCAGCTTTGGGACGACACGCTGATGATGTCGGTCATGCCGCTGGCCAAGATCGGCCTGCTGCTCAACCGCCCGCACTATGTCGAAGAGGCCAAGCGTCAGTTCCTGATCCACATCAAGTACCTGACCGATCGCAAGACCGGCCTGTGGTACCACGGCTGGACGTTCGATGGCCGGCATAACTTCGCCAACGCCCTGTGGGGCCGCGGCAATTCGTGGGTGACGATCGTCATCCCGGAATTCATCGAGCTGCTGGATCTGCCGAAGGACGACGCCGTGCGCCAGTTCCTGATCGACACACTGGAAGCCCAGGTCGCGGCCTTGGCGAAGGTCCAGGCGCCGTCGGGCCTGTGGCGCACCATCCTCGATGACGAAACGTCTTACGAAGAAGCCGCAGCGTCCGCTGGTTTCGCCTATGGCATCCTCAAGGCCGTCCGCAAAGGCTACATCTCGCGCGACTACGAAGAGATTGGCCTGAAGGGCGCCCGCGCTGTCCGTGCGCATATCTCAGACGCCGGGGAACTGACCCAGGTGTCGTTCGGCACACCGGTGTTCAACTCGATCCAGGAATACAAGGACATCCCGCTGACCAGCATGCCGTTCGGCCAGGCCATGGCGCTGCTGACCATGACGGAGTTCATGTACCGGTTTATCTAAATCTCCCCTCCCCGTCGCTCACGATGGGGAGGTTCGTCGTTCCCTCTCCTCCCCACAGGGTGGGGAGGGGGACCGCGAAGCGGTGGAGGGGTATCCGCTTTCAGTCATACCCCCTCCGGCGCGACAAGCGCGCCACCTCCCCACCGTGTGCGGAGGAGAAATCATAAAGGGGAGTAACGCCAGTGGCGGAGCGTAAAATCAGTTGGGTCAATCACTGGGGCTGGGGCTCCGGTGATATGCTGGGTGCGGGCGCGCAAGCCGTCATTACCGGCTGGCTGTTCTACTTCTTCACGACCTTCTGCGACCTTTCGGCCGTCGAAGCCGGCCTGATCCTGGGCCTGCCGCGCCTGCTGGAAGCCATCACCTGTCCGCTGATCGGCTATATTTCGGACAATCTGCGCCACACCTGGATTGGACGGAAGATCGGGCGTCGCAAAATCTTCCTGATGATCACCATCCCGCTCCTGCCGTCGTTCGCCCTGATCTTCGTGACCGGCCAGACCTTCTGGTACTACCTGCTGACCTTCATCTTCTTCGAATTCGTCTACACCATGTTCCTCATTCCATGGGAAACCCTGGCCGCGGAAATGACCAAGGATTACAAGCAGAAGGCCAAGTTCGCCGGCGCCCGGATGATCATCGCGCAGTCGTCGGCCATCCTGGCCTCCTACCTGCCGAAACTGATCATCGACAATATGGGCGGAAAGAATTCGCCCGACACCTTCCTGATCATGGCGTCCATATTCGGCGTGCTGTTCTCGATTGTCGTCATTCTCGTCGTGCTGTTTTCGTGGGAACGGCCCTATACCGACGACGAACTGGCCCATAAGGGCGAGCGCCTGTCGCTGAAGACCGCCCTGCTCATTCCGTTCAAGATGTTCGGCGATCTGTTCTCGACCCTGCGTCTGAAGGCCTTCCGCCAGCACCTCAGCATCTATCTCGGCGGCTACCTGTCGCAGGATATCTTCAACACTGCCTTCCCGATCTTCGTCGCCACGGTCCTGGCGGCCGGCGCAGCAATGACCAAGGACGATACGACGTCCATGATCGCCGGCATGATGACTACTATGTACATTGCCCAACTGATTTCGGTTATGGTCGCCATCCAGGTCGTCATCCGCACGGGGCCGACCATGGCTTACCGGATTGCGATCGGCTTCGTCATCGCTTCGGTCCTGCTGTTTGCTGGCTTCTACCTCACGCAGCCAGCGGGCTTCGCCGACGGCCTGGCGCCGCTCAACGGTGACCTGGTACTGTCGTTCAGCCAATCGAACTTCGGCGTCCTGTTCTGGTTGTTCGTGCCGATCGTCCTGGCCGGTCTTGGCCGGGGCACGCTCAACTTCGTGCCATGGTCGGTCTATAACTATCTGCCTGACGTCGATGAGGCGGTGACCGCCCAGCGCCGCGAAGGTATCTTTGCCGGCGTCATGACCTTCACGCGCAAGGCCGCCCAATCGCTGGCCCTGATCGCCACCGGCTGGGCCATTAGCGCCGGCGGTTACGTCGCCACGCCCAAGGAAGCCACCGATTTCATCGTCCAGACACCGCAAGCCATCCAGGCGATCGTGCTGGTTCTCGTCGGCGGCCCGGTCCTGATGATGGTGCTGGGCGCCTGGGCGTCGTGGAACTTCAAGCTCAACGCCAGGACCCACGCCGTGCTGGTCCATGAGGTCGAACGCCTTCGTGCCGGTGAAACCGAACCCGAGTCGGAAGAATCGAAAAAGATCGTCGAGGACCTGACCGGCTGGAAGTGGGAATACCTCTGGGGGCGCAAGCCCAAGAAGGCCTAAAAACAAAAACGGCGGGGCATTCGATGCTCCGCCGTTTTCATATGTTGTTCGTGTCTGTTCGTGTGGTTCGTGGTCAAATCTTAAAATCACGAACCGCACGAACGAACACGAACAATCTGCGCTTAGTCCTTGAAGCTTGTGTTCTGATGAACGACCACAGGGCGCACATCTGGTGTCACTGTCGTCATCTCGACATTATACAGCGACAATCCGCGCACATGTCGCGTCCAGAGGCCGTATGCCGGTGTGCGGCCGAACATCGAAGGTTCGGGGTAGGATTCAGGGAGGTCACCGGGATCGCGCACGGCGTCTTCGTCAGTGCCGCCGCCGGCATAGCTGAGGTGGATGTTTTCCAGCCGCACGTTTTCGATTTCGTGGCCGGGCAGGCCCATGATCAGGGCACTGTAGTCGGCCAAGATGCCCTCGGCCGTCACATCGCGGATGGTGACATTGCGGATGGCTCCTGGTGTCGCGCCTTCGGGCGCGCGCAGGCGGGCACCGACGCGCAGGAAGACCGGCGCCGTGGTGATTTCGTTGAGCGTCAGGCGCTCGGCCACAACGTCCTCGATGGTGCCGCCATCGACGGTTTCGATCGCCAAGCCGCGTGAACGTTCAAAGGTGCAATCGTAGATACGGATGCGGCGGAAATCGCCAGCCGATTCGGTGCCTAGCTTGATACGGCCCGTGACGCGATCCTGATCGGGCGCAAGCTGCTGGGTGCGGCCGCGCGTACCATCGTAAAGCGTGCCCTCGTCAAAGCCACTGACGAAACAGTCGGCGATCAGCACATCCTCGGTCGGATGCGGCTGACCTAAGGAATGCCCGGCCTTCAGCACAATCGCGTCGTCATTGGGCGTGTTGACCTTGCAGCCGCGCACCGTCACGCGTCGGCAGCCATCGATATCCAGCCCGTCGCGATTGGTGTCGATAAACAGGTTCTCGATCGTCAGGTCGTCGACGCCGGTCGCCAGCACGGCAAAGTGGCCACCGTTGAGGATAGTGAAGTCGCGCAAAGTGACATTGCGTGCCCGGCACAGCCCAATCGTCTTGTTGCCAAGCCCCGCCATGGCCGAGACCTCAGGCGACAGGATAGCCATTTCCTCGGCCGACAGGTGGCGCATACTGAGCGGAAACTCGCCCGCCTGCTTGCGCCAACGCGAGCCCGGCCCTTCGCGGGTCAAACCGCGCCCGTCGATCAGGCCCGGGCCATCTATGCGGATGTTCTCGACATCGACAGCCGAAATCAGGCTGTTGCGCCAATGGCTGTGGCCGAAGTCCTGCCACAGATCGTGCGGATTGGGTTCGGCTTCGTCGTAGACGCCGCCGTGGATGGCCGGATCGGCGGCTTCCCAGACGCAGCCTTCGGCCAGGTGGATATGGACGCCGCTGCGCAGAGGCACAGAGAAGCTCAAATACCGGCCGGCTGGAAAGATGATCTTGTCGGAAGCGGCGATGGCGGCGCGAATGGCATCGGTATCGACCGTGCCATTTCCCGTCGCGCCGAAATCGCGGATATCAGCGAGCATCGGCGAGGATCGAGGAATCGACTTCGCGCAGGGACTGGGTGCCAGTCAGCACCATGGTCGTGCGCATGTCCTTTTCCAGCAGGGCCAGCAGGTTCTCGACGCCCTTCTGGCCAGCCGTTGCCAGCGCATAGACAAAAGCGCGGCCCAGGAGCACGCCATCGGCGCCGAGCGCCAGCATACGCATGACATCAAGGCCGGTGCGCACGCCGCCATCGGCAAAGAGGGTCAGGTCGCCTTTCACTGCCGCAGCAATGGCCGGCAAGGCGCGCGCCGACGACAGGGCGCCGTCGAGTTGACGGCCGCCGTGGTTCGACACGACGATGCCGTCAGCGCCGAAGCTTTTGGCGTCACGGGCGTCCTCGACGTCGAGAATGCCCTTGATGATCATCGGGCCGTTCCATTCGTCGCGGATCCATTGCAGGTCCTTCCACGAAATGCCCGGGTCGAAATTATTGCCCAGCCAGCCGATATAGTCGGCCAGGCCCGTCGCCTTGCCCAGATAGGTCGAGATATTGCCAAGGTCGTGTGGCGTGCCGTGCAGACCGACATCCCAGGCCCATTCCGGGTGCATGACCGCCTGGATCATGCGGCGGATTTCCGCATTGGGACCGCTCATGCCCGCATGCGGATCGCGATAGCGCGAGCCCGGAACCGGCATGTCGACGGTGAAGACCAGCGCAGCTGCGCCGAGGTCCTTAGCGCGTTGCAGGACATCGCGCATGAAGCCGCGATCTTTCAGCACATAGAGCTGGAACCAGATCGGCTTGTTGACCTGGCTGGCGACTTCCTTCAGCGAGCAGACCGAGACGGTCGACTGAATGAAGGGGATGTTCTTACCCGTGGCCGCCTTGGCTGCCTGGACCTCGCCGCGCCGGGCGTACATGCCGGTCAGGCCGACCGGTGCCAGGCAGATCGGCAGGTTATATTTTTGCCCAAACCATTCGGTGCTCAGATCGAGCGTCTCGGAGCCCTTCAGCACGCGCTGGCGCAGGGCCACCTTGTTCAGGTCGGCGACATTGGCGCTCAGCGTCTGCTCCGCGCCGGAACCACCGTCGAGATAGTGGAACAGGAAGGGCGGCAACTTGCGCCGGGCGGCTTCGCGATAGTCAGTCGGGGAGGCAATGATCATTTGGGTCGTAACTTGTATAGGCCGGAGGGGGTACTACGGACAGAGGCATCCCCTCCACCGCTGCGCTATGCTGGCGGTCCCCCTCCCCATCGCTTCGCGACAGGGAGGAGAAATAGGGATTAGCCCGCCAGCATATTGCCATAGCCGATGATGACGGTGGACGCCACCAGGGCCAGGATACCTGTCCACACAAAGGCCTTGGTCTTGACCGACGTCCCCTTCCACTCCTTGAGCGCGAAGCCCCAGAGCGTCGAGAACAGGATGATCGAGGCCATGTGCAGTGTCCACGACGAGAAGCCGTAGGCGCCCATCTGGCTTTCGCCCATGGTGTAGAAGAAGAACTGGAAGTACCACAGCGTGCCGCCCAGCGCTGCAAGACCATAGTTGAGCAGCAGCGGGATCTTCGTGCCTGGCTCCTTGGCTCGGCCTACCCACTCGCCGGCACTCTTGTTCTTGATGATCAGATAGCCGGACCAGATCAGGTTGGTCAGGAAGCCACCGATCAGCACCACGCACAGCACCGGCAGGCCGGCCCACAGCGGGCCGGTGCCAGCGGCCAGGCTGGCGTCCTTGATCGGCGTGCCGCGCTCAAGACCGAAGGCAAAGAAGGAGGACATGACGCCGCAGAAAACCGCGACAAGCAGGCCTTTGGAGAGGTTGAATTCGCTCAAACCTTCCTTTTCGCCGGGCAGTTCGATCTCCTTGCGATGACCTGCCATGGCGACAACGACGATGGCGATGAGCACGACGGCGATGCCGATAAAGGTATAGACGGCGCCGGGTTTGGAGGCGACATCACCTAATGTGCCATTGAACAGCGGTGGCCCAAGCGTACCGATGACCGTCGTCAGGCCGAGTGCAACAGCCATGCCGAGGCTGAGGCCGAGATAGCGCATGGTGAGACCAAAGGTCAGGCCGCCCATGCCCCAAAGCGCCCCGCAGCCGATACAGGCCCACAGCACGTCAGGCGAAGCGGAGCCCAGAACCCCCAAAAGGTCCTTGGTCTGGATCGAGGCGAACAGCCAGGGTGCGAACACCCAGGAAAAGATGCCGCCGGTCAGCCAGAAGATTTCCCACGACCACAGGCGGATGCGCTTATAGGGCACGTAGAAGCTGGCCGAAGCGAGGCCCCCCAGCCAGTGAAACAGTACGCCGATCAACGGATTAGGTGTCATTCTGTCCTCCCCTCTATTTTGTTATGTGCTCAGGTTACAGATCTATTGCAGATTCACAAACAAGCCGCCGTCCGTGAGAACCGAAGCGCCCGTGACGTAACCCGACAGGTCCGAAGCCAGGAAGACGACGACCTTGGCGATATCATCCGGACGGCCCAGGCGGCCAAGCGGGATGCGCGTTTCCATGTAGGCGCGCTTGGCCGGGTCGGCGAGGTCGTCCTTGTTGATGTCGGTGGCGACAGTGCCGGGCATGACGGAGTTGCAGCGGATGCCGTGCTTACCCAGTGCAATCGCCGTCGACTGCATCAGCGAGTGCACCCCGGCCTTGGTCGGCGTGTAGTGGGTTTGCAGTTCCCCTCCAACCAGCGCCGAAATCGACGAAATGGCGATAATCGCGCCGCCGCGGCCCTGAGCGTCCTTGCCCTGCCTGACCATCTGCTGGGCTGCGGCCTGGCACATGAAATAGGCGCCGGTATAGTTGACGTTCAGCGTGCGCGAAAACACATCCTGCGGCATGTCGAGGAAGCTGTGGAACGGGCAGATGCCCGCGTTCGAGACAAAGGCATCGACTCGGCCCAGGCCCGCGACCGCAGCCGCGACAAAGGCCGGCGCCGACGCCGGGTCGGCGACATCGCCATCAAATACCACCGCCTTGCGGCCTAGCGCTTCGATCTCCCTGACCAGCGACTGCGCCATCTCATCGTCATTAAAGACGTTGAGCGCGACATCGGCGCCATGCTTTGCGCATTCGATCGCCGTCGCCCGGCCGATGCCGCGCGACGCCCCCGTGATCAATACCTTCTGTCCTTCGAGCAGCATGGTTTCCGTCTTCCCTTTTTAGTCTGTTGTCTTGGTCCAGCCGAATTCGGCGGAAATCGCGTGTGCGGTATCGAGTACCTGAGTGGCGAGCCCGTTCATGCGGGCATCGTCCATATATTGGGCTGCGCTCGATACGCTGATCGAGCCGATAATGGTCCCCGCAGCATCGCGTATGGGCGCCGCGACGCAGCGGATGCGGTCTTCGTTTTCTTCGAGATCGAAGGCATAGCCGGCTTGGCGGTAGTGGCGCATGCGCTCCATCCAGATGGCTTCACTGACGCCATAGTTCGGCCAGTCGGGCGCTTCACGCGCATAGATTTCGCGCAGCGCGCTGTCGGGTTCGTCTAGCAGCAGCGCCTTGCCGAGGCCGGTCGAGCGCAGCGGCTGGCGCTCACCGATATGCGAGCTGATTTCGATGCGGCGGCGGCCGGTGACCTTATCTAAGTAGAGCGCGCGGTCGCCATCGAGGATGCCGAGATGGACCGTGTCGCCCGACTGTTGCGCCAGATGGACCAGATGATCGTGCGCCAAGCGCGGCAGGCTGATCTGGCGCGCCGCAAGATGGCCGAGCTCCAGCAGCTTTGGCCCCAGGCTATAACCGACGCGCGGCGTAAAGTTCAGAAAGCGCTGCTCGACCAGGGTCGCGGCCAGACGGTGCGTCGTCGACCGCGTAAGGCCTACAGCTTCTGACAGCTGCGGCAGGTTCATGCCGGTTTGAGATACGGCCTTGATAATGTCGAGGCCGCGCAACAGGGTTTGCGCCCCGGCAAGGGAACCTTCCCCGGCGGTGCGCCGCAGTGGATGCAGGGCCGATTGTCTGATTGCCATTATACGCGACGAAGGTCCGAAATTTGGGATTAATCTTTGCGCGAAATTGCGATTTCGCGTAATTTACGGCGTGGATTCGCCGTATAATCAGGCTATATAACGAATTTAGATCATTGACAATCAAAATACCAATCACTATCGATCATTCGAAGTCATAAAGACCGTAAGGCCCGTCATGAAAAATCCCAAGATCAGAGAAGTCAGAGCGTCTGTTATCAAGGGAGGCGAAGGCGGCGGTGGCGCCGACTATCACGATCAGGGCGAAGGCCACTGGATCGACAACCACATCGCCACCTCGATGGGCCGCTATCCTGAATATCGCCAAAGCCGAAAGTCCTTTGGCATCAACGTTCTGGGCACCCTGGTCGTTGAAATCGAATGCGAAGACGGCACCACGGGTTTCGCGGTGACGACCGGCGGCGAACCGGCGGCCTATATGGTGGAAAAGCACTTCGCGCGCTTCCTGGAAGGCCGCAACCCGTTCGAGTACGAGAAAATCTGGGACCAGATGTACTTCGGCTCGCAATATTATGGCCGCAAGGGCCTGGTTGTGAACGCAATCTCGGGAGTCGATCTCGCACTGTGGGACCTGATGGGCAAGCTGCGTCAGGAACCTGTGCATCAGCTGCTGGGCGGCGCGGTGCGCAACGAGCTGCAATTCTACGCCACCGGCGCCCGTCCCGACCTAGCCAAGCAGATGGGCTTTATCGGCGGCAAGCTGCCGCTCTATCACGGTCCGATCGAAGGCGATGAAGGCCTGAAGAAGAATGTCGAACTGATCGCCGACATGCGGTCCAAGTGCGGCGAAGACTTCTGGCTGATGTACGACTGCTGGATGGCGCTCGACGTCAACTATGCGACGAAGCTGGCGCACAAGTGCCATGAGTACGGCCTGAAATGGATCGAAGAGGCTATTTCGCCGGACGACTACTGGGGCTATCAGCAACTGAAGAAGAATGTGCCCCCCGGCATGCTGGTCACCACCGGCGAGCACGAAGCGACGCGCTGGGGCTTCCGCATGCTGCTGGAAATGGAGTGCTGCGACATCATCCAGCCCGATGTCGGCTGGTGCGGCGGCGTGACTGAGCTGCTCAAGATCTCGGCCCTGGCCGACACGCGCGGCGTCATGGTCGTGCCGCATGGCTCATCGGTCTATTCGTATCACTTCGTCATCACCCGTCACAATTCGCCGTTTGCCGAATTCCTGATGATGGCGCCCAAGGCCGATCACGTAGCACCCATGTTCCACCCGCAGCTGCTGGGGGAACCGGTGCCGGAAAATGGCCGGTTGAACGTTAACAAGCTGGACAAGCCGGGCTTCGGTGTGGAACTGAACCCCGACGTGAAGCTTCACCGCCCGTACACGCACTAATCATTTTCTGCACCGGAAGCGCCTGTCGCCTCCGGTGCAGCACTATCCAAAGGACCCTCCCCATGAAGTTCTGCCGTTTTGGCCCCAAGGGCCAGGAAAAGCCAGGCGTCGTCGACAGCGACGGCCGCATCCGTGACCTGTCGGGCGTCGTCTCCGACCTGACGCCGGATACCGTGCGTCTGTCGCAGCTGGCCAAGCTGACCGCCACTGACATCAGCGCCCTGCCGGTCGTCGAAGGCCAGCCGCGTTATGGCGTGCCGGTCAACAATATCGGCAAGATCATCGCCGTCGGCCTGAACTATGCCGATCACGCTGCCGAATCGAACCTGCCGGTTCCGCCCGAGCCGATCTTCTTCACCAAGGCCGTCACCTCACTGACCGGCCCGAACGATGAGGTCATGAAGCCGCGCGACGCGACCAAGATGGACTGGGAAGTCGAGCTGGGCCTGATCATCGGCAAGACCTGCCGCTATGTCGAAGAATCCGAAGCCCTCAGCCACGTTGCCGGCTACGTGCTGGTCAACGACGTGTCGGAACGTGCCTTCCAGAAGGAACGCGGCACACAGTGGGTCAAGGGCAAGGGCTGCGACACGTTTGCTCCGACCGGCCCGTGGCTGGTCACGCCCGACGAAGTCGGCGATGTCCATAACCTCGACATGTTCCTGGACGTCAATGGTCAGCGCATGCAGACCGGCAACACCAAGACGCTGATCTTCAACGTCGCGCACTGTATCAGCTACATTTCGCGCTTCATCACCCTGCAACCGGGTGACCTGGTCATCACCGGCACGCCTCCGGGCGTCGGCGAAGGCAAGAAGCCGAACCCGATCTACCTGAATGCCGGCGACACCATGCATCTCGGTATTTCGAAGCTGGGCGAACAGCGCCAGACCGTGGTGCCGTTCAGCCTCGAAGGCCAGGAGATCCTGGGCTAATGGCTTACGCAGGTCGTTTTGATAATCGCTGCGCCGTCATCACCGGCGGCGCAGGTGGACTGGGCAAGGCTGCGGCCGCGCGCATCATCGCCGAAGGTGGCGAGGTCGTCCTGTGGGACCTGAACGCCGAGGCGGTGGAAGCCGCAGCCAGCGACGTCGGCGCCACCGGTTTTGTGGCGCTGGACGTGTCGAAGATTGAAGAGGTCACTGCCGCTGCCAAAACGTCGGCAGAGATCCTCGGCAAGATCGACATCCTGATCGCTTCGGCGGGCATCACCGGCGCCACCGTGCCGGTGTGGGAGTTCCCGGTCGATTCGTGGCTGAAGGTCATGGATATCAATCTCAACGGCCTGTTCTACTGCAACCGTGAGATTATCCCGTACATGCTGGAAAACGGCTATGGCCGGATCGTTAACGTTGCCAGCGTCGCCGGCAAGGAAGGCAATCCGAACGCCTCGGCCTATTCGGCATCGAAGGCGGGCGTGATCGGTTTCACCAAGTCGCTGGGCAAGGAACTGGCGACCAAGGGCGTCATCGTCAATGCGCTGACGCCGGCGACCTTCGAGTCGCCGATCCTGGCGCAACTGCCGCAAAGCCAGGTCGACTATATGCGCTCCAAGATCCCGATGGGCCGTCTGGGCGTTGTCGATGAATCGGCGACCATGGTCACCTTCATGGCGTCGGAAGAGTGCTCGTTTACGACGGCCTCTGTGTTCGACACGTCTGGAGGACGGACGACTTATTAGTCGTCGTCCACCAGACATTTTTTGTTCGCCCTACCGCTTCGCTGCTTGAGGGCTGTGGCGGCCGGACGACCTGCTAAACAAGTCCCCTCTCCCTGCTTGCAGGGAGAGGGTGGCCCATCGGGCCGGGTGAGGGGCAAAAACACGTCACCCAAAACGCCGATCCCCTCTTCCGGCCTTCCACTATCCAGGGAAGAAAAAGAGGAAACCCCATGGCTATCCAGCGCTTTGTCGATGCTCACATCCATCTGTGGCAACTGAACCGTCTGTCCTATGCCTGGCTGACCCCACCCTTTTCTGATGATGGCCCGAACGGCAGCGTCGAGCCGATCGCGAAAGACTATGTCCTCAGCGACTACTTTGCCGACGCTGAAGGTTTCAAGATCGACAAGGTCGTCCATATCGACGCCGGCGCGGCCGCGTCTGACGCCCTCAACGAAACGCGCTGGCTGCAATCGCTTGCCGATGAGACGGGCTTTCCCAACGCCATCGTCGCCTTTGCCGCACTGAATGATCCGGACGTCGAGCCACTGCTGGCCCAGCACGTCGAAAGCCGCAATGTCCGCGGCATCCGCCACATCATCAACTGGCACGAAAACCCGAAGCGCACCTATACGCCGCGCAACCTGCTGGACGACCCGGCATTTGCGCGCGGGTATACGTTGCTGTCACGTTACAAGCTGTCCTTCGACCTGCAGATCTATCCCGGCCAGCTGATCCAGGCCTATGAACTGGCCAAACAACACCCCGACACGCCGGTCATCCTCAACCATATGGGCATGCCGGTCGACGCCGACCTGACGCAGTGGCGGGAAGGCATGAGCAAGCTGGCCGAACTGCCGCACGCCGCCGTTAAGATTTCCGGCCTTGGCTTTGTCGATCGTGGCTGGACAGCACAGTCGATGCGCGGCCCGGTGCTAGAAACCATCGATCGCTTCGGCCCGGAGCGCTGCGCCTTTGCCAGCGACTTCCCGACCGACAAGCTGTTCAATTCCTATTCGTACGCCTTGCGCGCCTATGACGACATCACTGCCGGCTTCAGCGCGTCCGATCGCGCCGCCCTGTTCGCTACCACCGCGGAACGCATCTATCGAATTTGAAGAGGAAATGCCCGCACCACATAATGATATAAAGATATCTTTATATCATTATTGACGACTCGATATTTTGAGGTCTAAGGTCCATGCATGACCTTAGATCACGTCTTCCTGCACGGTATCGAAGCCCACGGGCATCACGGTGTCCTCGACTTCGAGCGCCGCGACGGACAGCTTTTCGTCGTTGACGTCGATTGGTGGCTCGACACCATGGCCGCTGTCACGTCGGATCGGATAGACGCCACGGTCTGTTACAAACAGTTGCACGAGTGCGTCAGCGCCATCATTACCGGCAAGCCGTGGTCGCTGATCGAAACCCTGGCCTCACACCTGACGACCACCCTGCTCACGCGCTTTGAGGCGATCGAGATTGTCAAGGTAACCGTTCACAAGCCCCATGCTCCGATCGGTGGACGCTTCGCCGATGTCGGCATCACCTTGACCCGCCGCCGGAATAAAGCCGGCCTCGCCGCACTCCATCTGGAGGATCTGATATGACCGGCCTCATGCGATAAACACATACATATAATCATATAAAGATATCTTTATATGATGCTTGACGGGCAGTAACGCATAACCTATCACTATCGTGTCCGTGGTTCTGTCCGTCGCTTGGCGGAGAGCTAAGAGGGAAGCCGGTTCAAGACCGGCGCTGCCCCCGCAACTGTGAGCGGTGAGCCAATATCCATAATGCCATTGGGCGGAACCCTGACACGGTTCCTCCTGAGAAGGCGGATAGACGCTATGACCCGTAAGCCAGGAGACCTGCCGCAGACAAATATCCATCCCGGGCGGAGGGCCACGGGCGTGCGTTCTCACGCGCCTCATTTCCGGGGCGCGACCGTTGACGTGTGTCCGTGCTCCCCGGCCGATCATCCTACGGGGACCATCGTGTCAAAATCACAATTTCCAGTCGCTGCACTGGGGACACCGCGCATCGGCCTGAAGCGCGAACTGAAATTCGCGCTCGAAAGCTATTGGTCGGGCAAGTCCGATCAGGCAGCCTTGCTGGCCGAAGCCAAGCGCCTGCGGGCGCTCAACTGGGCGCGTCAGGAAGCGCACGGCGTCGATATGATTCCGTCGAACGACTTCTCGCTCTACGACCACGTGCTCGATACGTCGCTGATGGTCGGTGCCATCCCGGCCATTTACGGCGATAAGGCCGATCTCGACACCTATTTCACCATGGCCAGAGGATCGCAGAAAGGCCACGCCGAAACCTGCGCGCACGGCCACGTCCACCATTCCGGTCATGGCGTCCCTGCCCAGGAAATGACCAAGTGGTTCGACACCAATTACCACTACATGGTGCCGGAATTCACGGCCGATCAGACCTTCAGCCTGAAATCCTTCAAGCCGGTCGATGAGTTCCTCGAAGCCAGGGCACTGGGCCACAATACGCGTCCGGTCCTGGTCGGGCCGGTGACCTTCCTGCGTCTCGGCAAGGGGCCGGAAGGCTTTAATCCACTGTCGCTAATTGATCAGTTGATCCCGGTCTATGTCCAGATTCTGAAGGGTCTTAAGAACGCCGGTGCCGAGTGGGTCCAGATCGATGAGCCCGCCCTTGTGCTCGACGGCAATGTCGCCACCGCGGCCGCGCTGCAAAAGGCCTATGCCGCCTTTGCCCGCGACGTACCGGGTTTGAAAATCCTCGTCGCCAGCTATTTCGGCGCCTTGGAGGAAAACCTCGATGTCGCCGTCGCCCTGCCCGTCGCCGGACTGCATATCGACCTCGTCCGCGCCCCCGAGCAGTTGGCACCCGTCCTCGCCAAGGCGCCAAAAGACCTCGTCCTGTCGTTGGGCGTCATCGACGGCCGCAACATCTGGCGCGCCGACCTCGCGAAAATCCTCGACGCGCTGGAACCCGTCATCGCTGCTCATGGCGCAGGGCGTTTCCAATTGGCGCCGTCGTGCTCGCTGCTACATACGCCGATCGACCTCGACCAGGAAGACGCGCTCGATGGCGATGTCCGTTCGTGGCTGGCCTTCTCGGTCCAGAAGATGAGCGAACTCAACACCCTGTCGAAGGCCCTGGCCGAAGGACGCCAAAGCGTGCGGGACACGCTCGACCAATCGACCTCGGCCGCCGCCGCGCGCAGGAACTCCCGCAAGGTCCACGACCGCGCCGTCGACAACCGCCTGAAGGCTGTCACAGCTGAGCACACCCAACGCAAGAGCGCCTTTGCCGCCCGCGCCGCCGTCCAGCGTCAGCGCTTCAACCTGCCGGCCTTCCCGACGACGACCATCGGTTCCTTCCCGCAGACAGCTGAGGTCCGCCAGGCGCGCTCTTCCCACGCCAAGGGCCAGATCGACGATGCCAGCTATGAAATCTTCCTGCGCGAAGAAACCGAGCGCGCCATCCGCTGGCAGGAAGAGGTCGGGCTCGACGTGCTGGTGCACGGCGAATTCGAACGCAACGACATGGTGCAATACTTCGGCGAGCAGCTGTCGGGCTTCACCTTCACCAAGCACGGCTGGGTGCAATCCTATGGCTCGCGCTATGTCCGCCCGCCGGTCCTGTTCGGCGACGTGTCGCGCCCCAGGGCCATGACGGTGGAATGGTGGAAATATGCGCAATCCCTGACGGACAGGCCGGTAAAGGGCATGCTGACTGGTCCCGTGACCATCCTCAACTGGTCGTTCGTCCGTGACGACCAACCGCGTTCGGAAAGCTGCCGCCAGATTGCGCTCGCCATCCGCGACGAGGTTGAGGACCTGGAAGCCGCCGGCGCCAAGATGATCCAGATCGACGAAGCCGCACTGCGCGAAGGCCTGCCCCTGCGCCGCCGCGACTGGCAGCACTATCTCGATTGGTCGGGGGACGCGTTCCGCCTCACCGCTTCAGGTGTCGCCGACGAAACCCAGATCCACACCCACATGTGCTACTCGGAATTCAACGACATCATGGATTCGATCGCGGCGCTCGACGCCGACGTCATTTCCATCGAGACCTCGCGCTCGAAAATGGAACTGCTCGACGTCTTCAAGTCGAAAAAGTATCCGAACGAGATCGGGCCTGGCGTCTACGACATCCACAGCCCGCGTGTGCCGGACGTCAGCGAAATGGTGGAACTGATGTCGCTGGCGCGCCAGCGGCTGGACGACGTGCAGCTATGGATCAATCCTGACTGCGGCCTGAAAACCCGCAAATGGGACGAGGTCAAACCGGCGCTCGTCAACATGGTGGAGGCCGCGCGCGCTTTGCGAGAACCCGCGATTTGACTTTAGGGCGATCTGAGCCGAATACTTCTTCCAAATATAAGAAATAAGCACGGGAAGAAACATATGGCTCAGGTCAACCTTAAGAGCGTTACGATTGCGTCCCTGGCCGGACTCCTGTTCGGCTTCGATACCGCCGTCATTTCCGGCGTCACCGATTCGCTCCGCACCGTCTTTGCACTCGATGCGCAAGGGTTAGGCTGGGCGGTATCGGTGGCGCTGTGGGGGACCTTTGTCGGCGCCCTGTTCATGGGGCGGCTGGGCGACGCCATTGGCGGCCGCGATGCCTTACGCATCATCGGCCTGATGTATGTCGTGTCATCGCTCGGTTGCGCACTGGCGCCCGATCTCAACACCTTTGTCATCTCACGCTTCGTCCTGGGCCTGGCGGTCGGCGGATCCTCCGTCCTGGCGCCGGTCTATATCGCCGAGATCGTGCCGGCAAACCGGCGCGGCGCATTGGTCGGGCTGTTTCAGTTCAACATCGTCTTCGGCATCCTGATGGCCTATGTCAGCAACTTCGCCGTCGCGTCGCTGATCGGCGGCGACGATGTATGGCGCTGGAAGCTCGGCATCGCCGCAGCCCCCTCCTCCCTTTTCCTGATCCTGCTCTTCGCCATTCCGCAAAGCGCACGCTGGCTGGCCGCCAAGAACCGCATCGAAGAGGCCGTTGCCAGCCTGACCCAGCTAGGCGTCGCCGATGCCTCGGCGGCCGTCGCGGAATTCACTGCTGCCGACGCCAAGACCTCAGCCAGGCTGTCGTGGGCGCAGCACAAGAAGCCAATAATCTTCGCCATCCTGCTGGCCATGTTCAACCAACTGACCGGCATCAACGCCATCCTCTACTATCTCAACGACATCTTCGCGGCGGCGGGCTTCGACCGGCTGTCGGCCGACTGGCAGTCGATTGCCGTCGGCGGCGCCAACCTGACCGCCACCGTCATCGGCATGAGCTTTATCGACAAGCTCGGCCGCAAGACCCTGTTGGTCGCCGGTGCGGCCGGTGTGAGCGTGGCGCTGGCGGGTGTCGCAGTCATCATGGCGACCGGCCAGGGACAACACTTCCTGCTGTGGATGCTGCTCCTGTTTATCGTGTCGTTCGCCTTCAGCCAGGGCGCGGTGATCTGGGTCTATCTGGCCGAAATCTTCCCGACGCCGGTGCGCGCCACCGGTCAGAGCCTCGGCAGCGCCACCCACTGGATCATGAATGCCCTGATCGCGGCGGCCTTTCCGGTCATCGCCGCCAAGACCCAGGCCCTGCCGTTTGTCTTCTTTGCGATCTGCACCCTTATCCAACTGGTCGTGGTAGCAAAGATTTTCCCCGAAACCAAGGGCGTGGAACTGGAAGAGATGGAAAAGCGGATTTAGTCGCCCACCCAATAGCGGAAACTGACCTTGGGAAACACATGGCCGCCGACGGTCAGGTCACCGGTAATGACGGCATGGTCAGTGCCGTCAACGTATGTGTTGTCGTTGGATTGCCCGGCGGCAAAAGCCCGATCGATTTTTCCGGAAAAGACAACCTTGCCGACCTGAGGGTCTTTGCATTCAAGGTGGAGCGCGGCACGCGTAATGCGATAGGTCTTGCAGAAGGCACGAGGCGAGTTCTTGCGGTAAGGACCCAGTTCACCCTCGATTTCATCGCTGGTCATATCGGCGAACACGACCATCATGGGAGTATAGGTCGGGAGGATTTGCCCCCTCTGTTCAAGCGCCACCATTTCCTCTTCTGTCCCGAACGCCAGCCACTCCAGCTGGAACTTGCCTGAACGCACCTCGGTTTCCGGAAAGTAATAGCCGGTCAGGTTGATGACTCTGTCACGAACCTGTACCCCGTCCTTCGAGGTATAGAGGTTCGGCGGGGGCAATACCGGCTTGGGCGGGGGTACGGGCGAAGATGCAGACGCACTGGTGGGCGGAAATGACTTCATCTTCGAAGCAGCAGAAGAAGAAGAAGAAGAAGGCGCCGAGGCCGATGACACAGGCTCGGGAAGCGTCACCTCGATTTCGATCGTCTTAGATACCAATAGCCAGACCACGCCCGCGACGGTGACCGTAACAAGGCCGGCAAAAATCCAAGCGTCGCGCTTCATGTTGTCCCCCTTCGTTCCCATATGCTGTCTACCATAGTAAGGGCTCGCCAGCCAATCCGTGACCATCCCTACCCTTCTCTCCGAAATTACCGCCTGCCGGTTATGCGAAGCGCATCTGCCGCTTGGGCCACGTCCTGTGGTGCGCATTGATCCGCGCGCCCGTGTCCTGATCGTCGGCCAGGCGCCTGGCACCAAGGTCCATGCGTCCGGCATTCCGTGGGATGATGTGTCGGGCAAACGCCTGCGCGACTGGCTGGGCGTGACGCCCGACACCTTCTACGATCCGGCGGTATTCGCCATTGTGCCCATGGGCTTCTGCTATCCGGGACGCGGATCGGGCGGCGACAATCCGCCCCGGCCGGAATGCGCGCCGCTGTGGCACGACCGTGTTTTAGGCACGCTCTCTTGCATTCGCTTGACGCTGCTGATCGGCGCCCACGCCCAGGCGCGGTATCTTGGCGACAGGCGCAAAGCGACGCTTGGCGAAACCGTGTGCGCGTGGCAGGACTATGTGCAAGACGGCCTGCTGCCCCTCGTCCATCCTAGCCCGCGCAACGGTATCTGGCTCAGCCGCAATCCGTGGTTCGAAGCGGAAATCGTGCCGGCCATGCGCGGACGCGTACAAACGATTCTGGCGGAGTAAGACCATGTGTGGACAGTTCGAAGCCCAGATCTTTGCCAACAAGCTGATGGACGAGATGCGGCTGGAAGGCCCTGCGGAAACTCAGATCGTCAAGCCGACGCTTGGGGCATCCTGCATCATTGCCAATCCGGATCATGGCGGCATCGAGATGGCGACGATGCGTTTCGGGCTGGTGCCGCTGTGGTACCGTAAGTCGATCCGCGACTGGACAGCCACGACCTTTAACGCCCGTATCGAGGAGGTCGCCAGCAAGGCCACCTTCAAGGGCGCGTGGCGGTATCGGCGCTGCGTCGTGCCGGCCAAAGCCTTCTTTGAGTGGTCGGGCCCGAAAAGCGATCGCGTTAAGTGGCGGATCACCCGCGCCGATAATCAGCCCCTGGCCTTTGCCGGCATCTGGGACCAGGCAGACGTTTTAGAGGGCGAGGTGTTCAGCTTCAGCCTGCTGACGCGGGCGGCGGGCGCGGACATGTCGGCCATCCATACGCGCGAACCGGTTGTGATTGGGCCGGATCATTGGGAAGACTGGATGCGGATGCGACCGGTGAATCTCACGGCATCTACGCCGCTCCGGCTGACACGAATTGATGAGGGTAAAAGCGGTCAAACACTGAGCCTGTTTTAACGATCGTGGGCGGGGCCTACTCCCCGAAGAACTCGCGTTGCGACTGTTCCAGCTCTTCGACATAGCGACGGTTGACATACTTCTCCGACACGAAGCCCAATAGCTTGTGGTGGTCATCGACCACAGCCAGATCATCGACGCTGAAGTGCGAGAATACCCGCAGGATCGCGGAGATATCCATGTCCGGCCGGACGTAGACGTCGGTCTGCTTGGCCAGATGCGACAAGGGCACATCGGGCGCGTAGGTGTCGGCATAGGCCTCGGCAGTCTGGACAATGCCGCGATAATCACCGGCCGTATCGACCAGCAGTACGCGGCTTGTCGAGCCCAGGGGCACCTTCTTGCGCAGGTCGCCCACCGTGCTTGCAGCCTTCAGCGTCGTGTGGTTCTTGCGCATGAGCGTTCGGGCGGTCATCGCGCGCATCCAGCCGATATCGCGCGCCGTCCGCACCGCCTCACCTCGCAGGTGCAGCCGCCAGGTCGAGAACGAATAGCCGAAACGCTCACGGACAATGGCGCTCGAACACAGACACGCCGTCACCACCGCCGCCGTCAGGGCGAAGTCGTGCGTCACTTCAAGCACCATCAGCGACAGGCACATCGGCCCGCCGACTATGGCCACGGCCAGCGCCGCCATGCCGACCAGGGCGGCATTGGTGGTGTCGAGGCCAGCCGCCGGATAGACGGCATTGATCAGTTGCGCGAACGACGCCCCCAGCAGCGAGCCCAGGAATAGCGAAGCGAAGAACAAGCCCCCGCGGAATCCAAACGCCAGGGACAGGATCGAAGCGAGCAGCTTGAGCGCGAACACCGTCATCAGGGTCACGATCAAGGTCTGGTGATCAAGATAGAGATGCATGGCGCCGTGGCCGGACGACAGGATCTGCGGCATCATCCAGGCCAGGGGCATCAGGCATATCCCTCCGACGAACGGCCGCCAGATCTCGCCGATCGGCAGCTTGCGCACCAGTGTCTCGGCGCTGGCGACCGCGCGGACGATGACAATGCCGACGCCGGCGCACAGAACACCAAGCAGCGCATAGAGCAGGTAGCTGCTGAGCGGAATCTCCCGGCCGATAGTCGAAGCAATGACGAAGGGCTCGATATCGAGCAGGGTCGCCGCGACCACGGCGGTCAGCGAGGCCGCCGCCACGGGCGCCAGGGCCGAGGCCGTGTAGCCACCGAGCACGATTTCAAAGGCATAGAAGCTGCCGGCCAATGGCGCCCCGAACGCAGCGCCTATCGCCGAACCCGCACCGGCCCCCACGAGCGTACGCAGATTGGCCCGCTTCAGGTCCAGCCACTGGCCGATCTTGGAAGCAATGCCCCCGCCCATCTGGGCGTAGGCTGCTTCAAGACCAACCGAAGCGCCAAAGCCGTTGGAGATCAGGGTTTGCAACGACACTACGCCGGTATCGCGCGCCGGGATGCGCCCCCCATGCAGGGCGTTGGCTTCGACGGCATCGATCGGCGCGCGGCGCTTGGAGAAGATCACGCGCGTTACGCCCAGCACTGCGCCGCCCAACGGCAGGGCCAACAGCCGCCACGGTTCCAGCGCCGGCAATTCACTCAAACGGAGATCGGGAGAGAAGCCGTAAAGCAGGACCTGGACGGCGTGCGAAATGTGCCCCATCACCGCTGCCGATGCGCCGGCGAACAGGCCAACGATCGCCGCCAGCACGATGAACCACATGGGGCTGGTCTGGATCTCGCGCCTCAGCCAGGCAATGCCGCGCAGGACCGGCCGGCCAACGGCTTTCCCTATGATGGCATCGCTTTGAAACGGCATGACAGGCGCACTCTGCGAACGGACTCGCGTGTGTCAAGGTAAGCCGGTATGCGACTATTGAAAAGCCTTATCACCAGTCCTGGCATATCAATGTTCCGGCCGGACGGACGACAGATGTTTGCGCCAGGACAGACAAAGCGCGAAGGCGATGCTGAGCGTGACGACAGGTAGCCAGACCGCCTGTTCCCGCCACCACGCCGAGGCAAATGCGCCCATCAAGGCGCCGGCGATAAAGCACAGGACGATGGTGAGAAAGAACCGCCATTGCCGCCGCGGTTTGCCGTCCTCGTCGAAGACCACTGACGCCATGAAGCCTTCGGCAAAACGGCGCAGATTGCTGCTGATCGTCACGGAGGTGAAATCGAAGGATTCGATGCGAGTAAAGGCCGTAGCCTGAAGTGCTGCGACAAAGGCAATACCTGACACGATCAACATGTCGGGCACGCTGTTCGGCAGGAAGGCGACAATGATAAGAAAGGCGATTTCCAGCGCCAGGGCGGACTCCGCCGGATGCGGCAGCAGGTGGCGCAAGGGCGGTCGCTTCAGGCAGGCGGCCATCATCACACCCAGTACATAGGCGACAAGCGGACCGATAAACGGGATGGCCCTGTGCCAGTCGCCGTCGGTGAACCGCACCGTCATGAAGACGATGTTGCCGGTCATGGCATTGGCAAACACGCCGCCATGCGCGACGTAGGTGTAGGCATCGAGCTGCCCGGCCGCCAGGATCAAAAGGGCCGCAACCGGCAATGTCTCGTGAGGTCTATGATCCGTCATCGGACGATCTTAGCCTTGCGTTTTTTATCGGCAAGGCATGGGAAATTTATGGATCTACAGCTCTAGCAGCCGCCGTACGCTGGCCTTGGCTGCGTCGAAAACGTCCGTCTCGCGGCGCATTTGGGCAGTCATGACCGCGCCCTGGAACAGAAGATTGACCTGGCGGCCGACCTCTTCGGCATCCTTAAGTCCGGCCGCGCGACACAGGTCGACGAAACGCGCCTCAATATAGAGCGACGAGTCCCGGCTGCGCGCCTCGATGCCGGCGTGCTTGCCGACATATTCCTGGCCGGCCTTGATCGCCAGGCAGCCCTGGAAGGCGCTGCACTCCATCGCCTCACGGCGCACATCGAACAGGGCTAGTATCTGCTCACGCGGATCGGCACTGCGCGCAAAGGCCGGCGCGAACAGGCCACCTTCGACCGCCGCAGCATATTGATCCAGGACGGCCTCGATCAGGTGCTCTTTCGACGGAAAATATTTGTAGAGGGTGCGCTTGGAAATGCCGGTATCGGCCAGGACGGTATCGACGCCGGTGGCGTGAAAACCGCTGCACCAGAACAGACGCTGGGCCTGATCCAGTATCTCCTGCTTCTTCACATCCTGACGGGGCAAGGGTTTGTCCATAGCTTCGCTCCGCGCAACTCCGATCCGCTTGCGGATCGGCAAGGGCAAGGCTGGCTCAAGCCCACGCGGCGCCCGAGTTCCAACAAAGTCTTGCGATTGAATTTTATATAGGCGCTCCCCTTGACGAAGTAAACCGATCTGTCTACATACGAATATGTAAACAGATCGGTTTACTTTTTTGCGCCGCCTCCACAACGATCCGGCCGAACCTTCGGAGCTTGAAAATCATGTCCATCCTCACAGGCAAAACCGTCCTCGTGACCGGCGCAAACCGCGGCATCGGCGCCGCCACCGTCCGCGAACTGCTGAAGACCGGCGTCACCAAGATATACGCCGCCGCCCGCAACACGTCGTCCCTGCCCGATTTTAACGACGCCCGTATCGTTCCCATAGCCCTCGACATCACCGATGACGCCTCGGTCAACGCCGCCGCCAAGGCCGCGCCCGATGTCGATATCCTGCTTAACAATGCCGGTACCGCCGCCTTTAACAACTTCGTCGACAGCCCCATCGAGCTGATCAGCGGCGACATGAACACCAACTATTACGGCACGCTACGCGTTATCCGCGCCTTCACGCCGCAGCTTGAGGCGCGCGGCAGCGCCACCATCGCCAATGTGGTAAGCGTCGTCGGCTTGACTTCTGCCCCCGGCCTGGCCGGCTATTCGGCATCCAAGGCCGCGCTGCAGTCGGTGACCCAGACCCTGCGCGTCACGTTGAAGGACAAGGGTATCCGCGTCGTCGGCATCTATCCCGGTCCAATCGATACCGACATGGCGCGTGACATTCCGATGGACAAGACGACGCCGGAACACGCGGCGTCGGAAATCGTGAAGGGCCTTGAAGCCGACGACGACTACATCTTCCCCGATCCGGTCGCCAAGCACATCGGAGCCTTGTGGGAGACGGATGGTCGAACGCTCGACACGGCCCTGGTCGGCGAAGGCTAAACCAAAAAGGCGGGAGATACCTCCCGCCTTTTCTGCTTTCAGCGACTGCGTTTCAGCGCTTCGGCCAGGGGCGTATGGGGTAAGGCGCCTATGGTGCGCTCCAGTCGTTCGTCCTTTAACGCATGCGGCACGTCCCAGAGATAAAGCATCTCGATCGCCTCGCGCATGAAGGCGCTGAACCAGCCCATGACATGAAAGACAAGGCGCGGCATGCGCTTCAGGCGGACCTTGCGGCCTACCGCTGTCTCCCCGGCCTTCGCAAGTTGCCGGAATGTGACATTGTGGCTTTCGAAGTGGAACAGCTCATAGGCACCAAGCTGTCCCTCCGACTCAGCCAGACGGACGATTGCCTGCGCAAGATCCGGCAGGAAGGCCCAGGCATGAACCGTGTCGTAAGCCCCCGGCGTGGTGATAACACCCTTGCTTAAATCCTTGGCGACAAGGGCACGCATCCAGCTATTGGGCGCACCTTCGCCAAAGAAGTCCCCGGCACGAATGACGATGGTTTTAAGCCGTCCCGCATCAGCGCGCGCCTTCAGCATGGCTTCGATTGCGACACGGATACGGCCCTTCTTCGTGGTCGGCGCGAACGGCGTGTCGGGCCACAGTTCCGCTGGCATACGGACGCCGAAATTATAAACGCTGCCCGGATAGATGTGACGTGCGTTCAGATGTTCGGCGATATCCGCGGCCTGAGTGAACAGCGTCAGCAGCGACTTCGACCATTCCGGATAGGGCAAGTTCAGACCGTTGAAGACGACATCGACCGGTCCGGTGACAGCCGCAACGGCTGCGGGATCGTCAGTCGGCGCGATCACCGGGACGACGCCTTCAGGCAAACCCGTACGCCCGGGCCTGACCAGCCCCAGCACACGCCATCCATTGCCGGCGAACGCTTGCGCCACCGCGCGACCGACGCCGCCCAGGGCGCCCAGAACAAGAACCGTTCTCATGCCTCGACCTCCTGGAAGATCGATTGCGCGACAGTTTCGTTACGGCAGGGCTTTTTGCCCTTCGTCTTCAGGTGCGTGGCGCCGAAACCGCTGGCGTATTTCAGGCCATAGCCCAACGCGCGGTCAAAACCGATGTGGCTGACCCAGATCAGACCAAGACTTAAGACCGTTTCATTGCCGCTCATCACGGCCCAGACCAGCACGGCGATGGGCCCACCGTACCAGTGGCCGAGATTATAGAGCGCTGCCCCTACCTTGCGACCGGCCAGATAGCCGATCATCGACAGGTCGGGGACTAAAAACAGCGCCGTGAACCAGATCCAGTCCCAGCCATCATGAGCGACAAACCGGCCATAGGCGGCGATAGCGGCCGAAAAGACGATCAGGCCTTCGAGGCGAAGAAGCGTCCGCGGCGCTCCGGTAACGTGTCCAGACATTTGCATCTCCTTGTTCGCCCTCCTGGGCTTGACAAGACTCACAATGATCCATTTACTTATGTATGTAATTTGCGATAATTCGCATACAATCCATGCAAATTTGAATAGATATGCTCGACTGGACCTTGCTTCGCTCATTCCTCGCTGTTGTCGATACCGGCTCGTTATCGGCTGCCGCCGCGCGCATCGGCACCACCCAGCCAACACTTGGCCGCCATGTCCGTGAACTGGAAACGGCGCTAGGCGTCAGCCTGTTCCGCCGGTCGGTGCGCGGGCTCGATCCGACCGACGCCGCATTGGGACTGGTTGACGACGCCCGCGCCATGGGCGCCGCCGCTGACAACCTCGCCCTGAAGGCCCAGGGCAAGGCCGAAACGCTCGAAGGCACGGTCCGGATCACCGCGTCGCAGATGGTGGCCAGTTTTGTCCTGCCCGAGATGATTGCGGCACTGCGTCTGGCTGAGCCACTGATCCAGATCGAGATTGTCGCTTCGGACCTGTCGCAGAACCTGCTGCGCCGCGACGCCGACATTGCCTTGCGCATGTTCGACCCGACGCAGAACGCTTTGATCGCCCGGCGCCTTGGGGAAACGCCGCTCGGGCTTTACGGCACACGTGACTATCTCGACCGCATGGGCCGACCCGAGCAGCTTGAAGACCTGCTGCATCACGATGTCCTTGGTTTCGATCGCTCCGAGGACATTATCAAGGGCTTTGCGGGATACGGCTTCACCGTCACCCGCCATCAGTTTCCGGTGCGCTGCGATGATCAGGTGGTCGGCTGGCAGCTGATGAATGCCGGGGCCGGTCTCGGCTTTGCCCAGGTTCGACTGGCCCGTGAGCAATCCCATCTGGAACGGGTCGACGACCGGATCGGCATGGCGCTGCCCGCCCTGCCCGTCTGGCTGGTCATGCACGAAGAGGTGCGCAGCAATGCCCGTATCCGCCGCGTCGCCGACTTCCTGGCCGATGCCATCGGGACGTGGCTCACAGGGCCTTAAAACACCTCTGCCGTCACCAGCGCACGCAAGGCGTTTCCAAGGCGGTGCATGGATATCAGCTTGTCGCGCCACGGCAGGGCGATGACCGGGCCAAGATCTGTCTTGTTGACATCGACGATGTAGATGCGACCGTCACCGCGATCACGCAGGATATCCAACCCACCCCAGTCAAGGCCCATGCGTTGGGCAAAGGCGCCGATAAGACGCCGCTCCTCTGCGGAGTAGATTTCAGCGGGATCCGCCAGCCAGGCGCTGCGGTTATGGATTGAAAACCGCCCCTCAGCTGTCTTGACCTTGACCCAGACGACAACGGGCGCGCCTCCGGCCATGGGCGTACGCAGGTCGCGGCAGCAACCGTTATCATCGCGCGTATCGATGATGCGTTGATAGGTAAACCCCGGCCTTGGCAGTAGCGGTGCCATAACGATGCGACCGCCATGGACTCCATTCTTTTCCGGCTTTTCGACGATCTCGCCGCGTACCGCCATCGGATCGACACTGAGGGGATAGCCGAATATCTCGGCAAAAACGGCCGCGACGTGGCTTTTGCTGATATCGGTACAGGCGTGATTGAGGCGCCGGGGGCAGGATGTCGCGGGTGGCGCACCGGTCGTGCTGTCATCGAAATAGACGGCCGCGTCGGCGTCGTTCTCCTGGTCCGTAAGGTCGATGCCCGACCACATCGCCGCGCCCCGCAACAGATACCACGGGCGCGGTTGATCCGGCGCGAACCAGATACGTAAACGCCGACGCCTCTGCAGGTAGGTTCCGGCCGCCATGCAATTAAGAACGACCAGATAAATGGCCCACTGACACATCTCATGGAGCAATGCAGCGGTTATGTGCAGGCGGACGCCTGTCTTCCTGATGACGAGACACCCGTCGTGCCAGGCGAAGTCGCTCAGCCAGAACCGCTTTTTCGCCAGTTGCCCGGCCATGCGGGCGCGCGGAACCGTGTCGGCAACCGCCGGCTCAGCAAGGTCGATATCTGTCAGGCTGGTCTCGTGCATCTGCGCTCCGGCGATGCCTTTTTTCACCGTCAGGCTAGACGCAATTTTGCAAGGGATGCATCAGGTTTGCTGGATCGCGACATAAAATCCTGCGCTGTATTTCCAAGGACAACGGTGTTACCGGTGAGCGATGCGTTTTATGGTGACGGCCTTGGCTACGCTGGTATTTGCTGAAATCGACATGCACCTGCACGCGCACCCTTTACGCGTCTACGGTTATCCACCAGCCAGCAATGCCGCGCGCTTCCGGCGCCTTGACGGCAAGCGCTTCGCCGTCGGCAAATAATGGTCGATTCCGCACAGGCCCGGCGCATCGCCATGACCCTGCCGGGCGCGGTCGATGATTCGACAGACGAACGCCTGATCTTTTCGGTCGGCGAGCGGGGCTTTGCCTGGACCTTCATGCAGCGCGATACGCCGAAACAAAAGCGCTGGCCGAACATCGATGTGCTGGCGATCAGTTGCACGCTCGAGCACAAGGAGTTCCTGGTCGAGGCAGCGCCAGACATTTTCTTCGATGACGCCCACTATCGCGGTTTTCCCGCAGTGCTGACGCGCCTGCCAGCGATCGACGAAGCCGAGCTTACGCGCGTGCTGGCCAAGGGTCACGCTATCCAGGCCGCGAAGCCAAAAAAGAAGAAGCGCTAGTCTCTATTTCGCTTCGGGCTCTTTTCCGGCCTGCTTCTCGCTTTCCTTGCGCAGCGGGCCACGCACCGGGCAGACTTCCTGCAGGTAGCCGTCAAGCGTGTTGGCGATGTGGTCGGCGACGATGCTGTAATGGACAAACTTGCCCTTTTTTTCGCTGCTGATCAGCCCCGCGTTTTCCAGGATGCTCAAGTGCTTGGACAGGGACGGCTTGGTCATGTCGAAGCGTTCGGCGATCTCGCCGGCGGTCATTGAGGCCTTGGACAAATAGGCCAGAATCTTCAACCGCGGTTCCGAAGCAAGGGCTTCGAAGGTCTTCACCACACGCATGGATGTTCCAGTCACGATAACATTTAGTCAATTAGCGTATTGACTAAATGTTCTTATCAGCATAACGATTAGCTTGTTAGCTAAATGTATATGCGTTCCCAACTCCCGTCAAGCCGCGCCGGAGGCCGCTCCATTATGTTCGAAAACATCGCACGCATCGATACCACTGTTGAGGCCGAGGCCGTGACCGGCAAGGTCGTCTGGTCGCCCGCCAAATCGTTATTCTTAATTGGCATGTATACCGGCACATGCGCCGGCCTCATCTTCTTTTTCGAGCCGGGCGCTATTCTTCTGTTCGTTGTGAAGACGGTCGCGGTCCTGCTCGTCGGACACTCCGTTGGCATGCATCGGCGCCTGGTCCACAAGAGCTTTGACTGCCCGTTATGGCTGGAGCGGTTTATGGTCTATATGGGCACATTGGTCGGACTTGGCGGGCCTTTTGCCCTGATTCGCACCCACGATCAGCGCGACTGGGCGCAGCGCCAGGGCCACTGCCACGACTATTTCTCCCACCGCCAGCCGCCCTTGATCGACGCCATCTGGCAGATGCATTGCGATATCCGCCTGGCAAAGCCACCGCGCATCGTCATCGAACCCGAAGTCGCCAATGACCGCTTTTACCAGCTCATTGACCGCCACTGGATGGCGCAGCACATTCCGTGGGCCATCCTGTTCTTCGCGCTCGGCGGCTGGGCCTGGGTTCTCTGGGGCGTGTGCGCGCAGATCGCCGTCACGGTAAGCGGCCACTGGCTGATCGGCCACCTGGCGCACACGAACGAAGCGCATGACTGGCATGTGCGCGGCGCCGGCGTGCAGGGACGCAATGTCGCCCTGGCCGGGCTGATTACCATGGGCGAAAGCTGGCACAACAACCATCACGCCTTTCCGGGCTCGGCGAAAATTGGCCTGTATGACGGCCAGTCCGATCCCGGCTTCTGGTTCCTCAAAAGGCTGGAGACCATTGGCCTGGTGCGCAATATCCGGATGCCCGAAGACCTGCCCGAGCGGCCACAACTGCACTGGGTGGGCTCACCGGAAGCCGAGGCGTCCACGCCTCTGAAGGCCTAGTCGATGCGCCGCTTGCCGACCACAAACAGACCGTAGGTCTTCACGAAGTCCCAATAGTCGCGGAACAGGTCGATGAAGAAGAACCAGCCCTGGCGGTACAACGGCTTGTCAACGCCGATGGCCAGGCTGGGGCCAGCCTCGCCCTTATAGGTGCCGAACAGGTGGTCCCAGACCGGCGCGATGGCGAAGTTGCCGACGCCGTGCGTCTTGTAGTCGAGGATGTGGTGCAGGCGGTGATGGTTGGGCGACTGGATCACCCACTTGCCGAACCAGCCCCAGTCAGAATCGATGCCCGAATGGATCAGCAGACCGATGGTGGTGACGGCCAGATTGACCGAAATCATGACCGAGATCGGCGCGCCCAGGATCGCCATCGGCGCATTGATGATGAAGACGCCCAGGAAAGCCGCCGGATGCGAACGCAGCGAGGTGATGACGCAGAAGTCTTCGGTCGAATGGTGATAGCGGTGCAGCGGCCAGAAAAAATAGGTATGGTCGATGCGATGGGTCCAGTAGTCGAAGAAGGTGTAGAGCCAGAAATAGACAAACACCTGGACGATTTCCGGCGTGGCGCTGAGGCCGATGTCGAAGCCCACGGCCTTGGACAATGCGTCGTGGATCCAGACGCCGAAGCCGGCCGAAAGACCGAAGGTCAGGACCTTGCCGATAAGCTGCATGAGCGGTGTCTGGCCGGCAGCGAGGCAGGCCAGGTCCATCTTGATGCTTTCTGTGCGAGCGAACAGGATGCGGCGCACCGAGCTCTTGTCCCAGCCGACCATTATCGCTTCGACATAGAGGACGAACGGGATCAGGGCGACCATAAGCGAGGCCGCGTCCAACACCTTGTGACGGATTTCATGGACGGTGATGCTGCGCACCACCAGGTTGACGGTAATTTCGTCGGGAACCATAGGTTCGACCAGCTTCCACACCGCCCACCAGGCCCAGAGGTAAAGGCCGAAACCGAGCAGCGCCACGCCGCGCCACGCCCAGGTCACGAGCTTTGCGCTCGGTGCACTTAAGGCAGGCGTTGCAATCTGGGGCGATCCGGCGCCGGGCGTCTCGGGTGTCATCGCGGTTAGTGTCCCCTAATCGGTCAGGCGAGCCATGTCCGCCCATTTTCGCCTGTCAGGATGCAAAACCCGGACCAACCCAGCTTTGCAAAACAGACGGAGTGTGCTTGTGATAGCCTATCTCGTCAAAGGTTTGATTAATGCCCGATACGCAAAGCACAGCTTCCCTCGATGCCTTCGTCTCCGCCCTGCCCAAGGCCGAACTGCACCTGCATATCGAAGGCTCGCTGGAGCCGGAACTGATGTTTGCGCTGGGTCAGCGCAACCGCATCGCCCTGCCATTCGACAGCGTCGAAGCGGTGCGCACCGCCTATGATTTCTCGAACCTGCAGGACTTCCTCGACATCTACTATCAGGGCGCCGATGTGCTGCGCGAAGAGGAAGATTTCTACGACTTAGGGATGGCCTATTTCCAGCGGGCGGCCGCCGATCACGTCCGTCATGCCGAAATCTTCTTCGATCCGCAGACCCACACCGATCGCGGCATCCCCTATTCCGTCGTCATCGAAGGCCTGCTGCGCGCGGCAAAAGACGCCGAAGCTTTGGGTCTGTCGGTGTCGATCATTCACAGCTTCCTGCGCCACCTCAGCGAAGAAGCCGCCTTCGACAGCCTGAAGATGGCAGAGCCTTATCTCCACCGGATTCTGGGCGTCGGGCTCGATTCGTCCGAGGTCGGCCATCCGCCGTCGAAGTTCGCCCGCGTCTTTGCCAGGGCGCGCGACATGGGGTTGAAACTGACCTGCCACGCCGGCGAGGAAGGCCCGCCGGACTATGTCTATGAAGCGCTGGACGTGCTGAAGATCGACCGCATCGATCACGGCAATCGCTCGTTGGAAGATCCAGACCTGGTGGCGCGCATCGTCCGCGAGGGATTGCCCCTGACGGTGTGCCCATTGTCGAACCACAAGCTGTGCGTTGTAGAAAGCTTACGCGACCATCCGATCCCGCTGATGCTGAAATACGGACTGAAGGCGACGATCAATTCCGACGATCCGGCCTATTTCGGCGGCTATGTGAACGACAATTTCAAGGCGTTGACGCGACTGGGCCTGATCAGCCGCGAAGACTGCCTGACCTTGGCGCGCAACAGCATCGCCGGATCGTTCGCCACGCCTGAGCGCAAGGCGCAGCTAATGGCTGAAATCGAGGCGTACGCGGCCGCGCGCTGACGGCCCTTTTGCCGGGCGCGCTGGCTTTTGCCCGGCCATGCGGGCATCGAGGAAATCGCCGAACGCCGTCGAGATCATCACTACGACCAGACCGCCGGCCAGCAGAGCGCCGCTTAAATATAGCGCCTGGATGTCGAACATTGCCCTTTGCCGCCAGGCCAGTATCCCGGCACTGATCAGGAAGGCAAGGATCGCGCGCGGCATATAGCCTCTTGGGCCGCGTAAGGCCGCAAAGATCGACGTGAAGATATAGAAGCTCCAGAAATAGACGTGGATGCCGACCAGCCAGCCGGCTGCCACCCAGGTCTTCCAGACATAGGCCGTGTACGAGCCATTCATAAAAGCGTCGGTCATGAAGACGGCTTCGTCGATCGAAGCGTACCACTGGGTCTGCGCCCCGGCGATAAATGTGTCGAAGGTCTGGTAGCTGTTGAGGTCTGTCGGCAAAAAGAACTTTACGCCAAGCAAAAGCAGGATGAACAGCTGCCATTCCAGCAGCTTCTCGGCGATCCAGGCGATGAAACGCCGGAATGTCATGCCCGTTCCCTCTTCCTATACTCCATATCGATAGTGCCCAGTCATCGGGTAGGTCAAGAGGTCGTCGTTAAGCTGGGCGCCAAAGCCGATATTCTGAATGACCATCGGGCGCTGCGTCAGGGGCGAGCGGACCTCGCTGACAATGGCGATATGGGTGCGCCCACCGGGCAGGTTGGTGATCAGGTCGCCCGGCCTGTAGTCCTCCGGATCTTGACTGACCGGCAGGCTCTGGCCAAAGCGCGTCAGGAAGACCTGGAGATTGGGCACGCGGCGATGGTCGATATTGCTGTCGGGCCGTTTCAGCCCCCAGGTCTTCGGGTAAAGCGCGAAATGCGCCGCCATGTCTTCATGGACGCGCTGCTGCAAATCGATGCCGATGGCGCGGTAGGCGCGGATGACGACGTCAGTGCAGACACCCTTCTTCAGCGGCACATCGCCATTGGGATAGGCAAGCTGCGTATAGGCCGGATCGTAGGCGAGTGTCTTCGAAATCTGGCTGTGGGCGCCTTTCAGCAACAGCGCCGCCTTGCCCTGCACGGGCACCTGGCTGCGGGCACAGCCGGCCAGGCTCAAGGCAGGAATGACGGCCCAAAACGCCCTGCGATCGATCAGCCTTCCCATTGCACCCTCGTCCCAAAGGTTACTGTTATTGAAGACGATAGTGATGGAAAGGGTTCTTGGCTTATTGATGGCGCAGCAGCGCCAGGCGTCGCCCATGAAAAAGGCCACCCGTTAAGGTGGCCTGGCTGACGAGAATCTCAAAAGAGATTACTTCGTCGCGTTCTCCATCGCGTTGCCGACGGAGGTGATGTCCTTGCCGACGCCCTTGATGGTGTTGCAGGCCGAAATCAAAGGCAGAAGGGCGATCAGGGAAAAAACCACAATACGTTTCATAGACTCTATCTCCTCTCACTGAGATATGCGTCCATAACACGCTTTTTCGGGTTTGCCGAGATCACCCTTCTGAGCCATTTGCCGGGTAGAATTAAACTTACTTTGCGGCGTCTTCCATAGCTTCGCCGACAGAAGTGACGTCCTTGCCGGCACCCTGGACGGTGTGGCAGGCGGTGGCCATGAGCGGGGCGAGACAAAGCAGCGACACGATTACAAGGCGTTTCATAGGTTTGTTCCTTCTGTGCCAAATTACACAGATAGGATTATCTCTGAGCGGGTGGTCAGTTTGCGATGTTGTTCGCGGGCAAAATCGTAAAAAGCGCGAAATGGCCCGTTGGCGCATGCCGCAGGCAGGTTTATGACGACCGGATGTCGTTACCCCCCTCCTTCTCTGTTGTCGTTATCGGCGCAGGCCCCGCCGGCCTAATGGCTGCCGAAGTCCTCGCCGGGGCCGGCGCACGCGTCGCCGTCTACGACCGCATGCCGTCGGTCGCGCGTAAATTTCTGATGGCGGGCCGCGGCGGGCTAAACCTCACCCATTCCGAACCGATGGACCGGTTCGGTAGCCGCTACGGCAAACGCGCCGCTGCGCTAAAGCCCGCTTTGGATGCATTTACGCCAAAAGACCTGCGCGCCTGGGCCGACAGCCTGGGCGCCGAGACTTTTGTCGGCAGCTCGGGCCGCGTCTTCCCCAAGGCCATGAAGGCTTCTCCGCTTTTGCGGGCCTGGTTGAACCGTCTGGAGGGCCTGGGTGTCGTCATCCATCCTCGCCACGACTGGCGCGGCTGGGACGGCGAAGCGCTTGTGTTCAATACGCCGAACGGAACAGCGCACGTCAAAGCCGACCGGACGATCCTGGCTCTGGGCGGAGCAAGCTGGCCGCGGCTCGGCAGCGACGGTGGCTGGGTACCCGTGCTGGAGGCCAAAGGCGTCGAAATCGCAGCGCTCAGGCCGGCCAATGCCGGCTTCGTGACGACCTGGACCGCGCATTTCGCCGGGAAATTCGCAGGCCTGCCGCTTAAGAACATCGCGCTCAGCTTCGGTGGCAAAACCGTACGCGGCGAAGCCATGCTGACGCGTACCGGTATCGAAGGCAGCGCTGTCTATGCCTTGTCAGGCGTCTTGCGCGAGGCCATCGCCCGTGAGGGCCACGCCGACCTGACGATCGATCTCCGGCCTGACATGAATGCCGGCCAGGTAGCTTCGAAACTCGGCCGCGCCTCCGCCAAGGACAGTTTGTCCAACCGCCTGCGTAAGGCGCTCAACCTGTCGCCCGCCGCCATCGGCCTGGTACATGAAACGAAAGCCGCCGACATCAAGGCCGTATCTCTACGCCTGACGGCCATGCAGGGGCTGGACCGCGCCATTTCCTCGGCCGGCGGCATCCGCTTTGAAGGCCTCACGCCAGACTTTGAACTCAGGGCCCTGCCCGGCGTCTACGCCATCGGCGAAATGCTCGATTGGGAAGCCCCCACCGGCGGCTATCTGCTTCAGGCCTGCTTTGCCACGGCCGTCGCGGCGGCGCGGGACATAACCGCAGCCGCGACCGCTGTGGCGAAGCATAAAATCTAGGTATATTGTCGAGCCGTCGTCATGAATTGCTGGGGGATAATTATAAATATCATACAAAAATGTTTAGTAGTGACACACTCCAGCTTTATTATTATCAAAAATTGTTATGTATAATTTTTCTCCATTGAGCTTAACCCCGCATAGAGATTTTCCATTGCTTCGATCGAAAAGCATTATACAATATTTCTTTGGCGAATTCATTTTAAAAGAAATTAATTTGATCTCAACTCACATCTCCTGTTGATGATTTTCTGCATTTCTTCCAACTTGTTTATGATGGAATAAGGTAAGCATCCTGTGTGGATCGGACGTTTACCTTAGAGAAAATGTGAGTTGTCTAAATATCCAAAGGCGGGCTTTCATTGGCTATAAATGAAAATTGGTCGCGTCCCGTGATGGCCTGAACCATCCGCTGATAGACGCCAAACCCTGCGCCGTCGTTGGTCATGACCACCAGTGCATCTGCGCTATCAGGTTCGGTTGCCAGATAGGCGGCGCAGCGCCCGTCGTTATTCCCCTCGTGTCCGACACGACGCCCCCTAGTCCCGTTTTCGATCTCGACGCCTAAGCCCCACCAGTGCGGCACGTTTTGACGCACGGCGACAAGGGGCGATACCATCGTAAGCCTGGTAGCTTCCTTCACCTGCCAAGGGGCGCGGCGGCGCCCCGACAGCAAAACCGCAAATCGCGCCAAGTCCTGGCTGCTTGTCAATAGACTGGACGCCGCATTGGTAAAGCGTACCCTCTTGGGCGGGCTTGATTTTGGATCAGCGCTGGCGCCAGCCTTCACCCAATCTGCCTGTGTCCAGTTCCTGACCGGTTCGCCCCACTCTGCCGCTAAACGGCTGACAAAACCTGAAACATCCCGCCATCCCTGGCTCTTTGCCACTCGTCCCCCGACATGCCCCCATGCGACATTAGGATCGTCGATATAAGCCGCGAATGTGCTTCTTGTCATGCCTGCTGGCTCGAACAGCAGGCGCCTTGCGATCACATCCAGGCCTTCATTGGTTAGCTTCTCCGCGACCAGTTGAAGCCAGAAAATGCCCTCTCCGGAATAGCTGAAATGGCTTCCAGGCTCGAACTGAAGCGTAAAGGACTCCGGCTTGTTCTCATCACCCCAGTTCGGAAGTCCTGACGTGTGCGTCAGAACGTGACGGGCTGTAATGGTCGCCAGCGCAGGATCCGCCGGCAGATATTCAGGACGAAAATACTCCACCAAAGGCTTTTCGAGATCAAGAATACCCTGATCAGCCATTTGCAAGGCTATATAGGCAAAAACAGCTTTACTGATCGAAGCCGCCTCGAATATCGTGTCCGCATCGACCTTTTGCGCCGTGCCCGCCTTGGTCACGCCTATGGCATGGACCCACGCGATCTCGCCATTTCGAACCAGTATGGCGCATAAGCCTGGCACACAGGCCGCGCGAACCAGGGTTGCCAGATGAGAGGCAAAATCCGATGGGACAGCCCAGCCGGCACCCGCCGGTTTTGCGTTGACTGGGCTGGTGAAGAACGCTGCCGAAGTACCGGTGGCGCCTCCCAGGAAAGCCCGCCGCGTCGCCCTGATTTTGTCGATTTTGTCTTTCACAATGCGCCGCCGATCATTTTGGGAAACATAATTCCCCCAAATGCAAGAAATTGCACAGAAAAACGTATATCATGATTGTTAAACTTCAAATTAATATTTGTTAATATGAATAACCTTCCGGCACGTGAGGCGATAATTACTTACGAGTATTTTCGCATTAGGCACTTCCGCAAGCGTTGCGCTGAAAGACGCCCCACTATCAACTGAATTTTCGGATGCGATATATGTTCACTTCGGGGCGCTGTCCCAGCCATAGGATTCCGCCAACCGGCTTCCGACCTCATTAATCAGCCTGGCCCCGCTTTCCTGAGCGTTAGTCATGATAGCAACACCGTACCCCTTGCGCAGATGTCCTCTGACATGAGCCTCGAAGCCCCAATTGCTGCCGCCATGATAGAAATACCATTCGTCACCGATCATGGCCAGTCTGAACCCAGCTCCGAAAGGCCCCACACCGATCGGCGTAAGCATCTCGCGTGCCATTTGCGGGCGCAGGAGGTTGCCGCCGCCTTCCTGAACGGACCGCTGCACTTCGATAACAACTGCAGCCAGGTCTGTCGCGGTTGTCCAGAGGCCTGCCGCCGATTGTTCGGGGTATACGTGCCACGGCTGATCCATGCGCTTGCCGTTGGCCGAATGCGCTGTCGCAGCCAGGGCCGCGATCTTTGAAGGCAGCGGCTGCTCGAACGTGCTGTTCTCCATGGCAAGCGGCTTCAGAACCAGATCGTGCATCAGGTCCTCGAATCGGCGCCCGGTGAGGTCCGTGAGCATCTTCTGAATGACGACGTAGCTTCCACCCGAATATTTGTAATCTTCAAAGGGCGGGCGCGTAAACGACACAGCCCCCGTGACCGACGGTGAGCGCCCCTCCAGAATATCGACTAGCGTCGGCAGAGGGACCGAGGGCGGATAACCAGGGAAACCGAAGCCATCTTCTGCGCCGGCGACATGGCCCATCAGGGATCGGGGGGTTACGGGCTTGCCTTTACAGTCCCGACAAGCTTTGAGGGACCAGTTCCGAAGATAGGCGTTGACATCGCCATCCAGGCGGATACGCCCCTCCTGGGCCAGTCGAAGCACCGCCATCGCGGTTAAAGGCTTGCTAATCGATGCGGCCTGGAATCGCGTGGCCGGCGTGACAGGAGCGCGAGACGCCGCATCCCGGACGCCATAGCATTTCGACCAATGGATCTGAGTATCCCGCACGACCGCGATGCTCATGCCTGGGACGCCCAGCTTTTGCATCATTACATCTATCGGCAACGCGGCGAGTTCACCGCCACCGGCACGGCCTCCGCGCTCGATACGGGCAATATGCACCTCGGCCCCAGTGCTTGCACCCATGCAGGGCGTTGTCAGCGCAGCAATACCACCGACAACCATTTCACGCCGATTGAACATCATCTGAAAGTTATCGCTTTAGTTGGCTTTTGTTGACCTTATCATTCATTGCGGACCCGCTTTAGTGAAATTATGTAATTAAACCTGGTCACGCGCCTATCACGCGTATGGGTTAGAGACTCTGATGAAAGCGCCGATGATTTCTGATATGACGCCGCCGGGTGGGTGGGGTATAGCCCATACTCCACCGGCGGAGTTTGCTTTCCGCCGGCGTTTCAGTTTTCGTTGATCCAGGTCACGCATGACGTCATCCGCAACGCCCGCGCGCGCGCCTGTGCCCGAAGGCTTCAAGCCGCCACAGACCAGCCTGCACACCCAGGTTCTGCCGGGTTTCAAGTGGTCGCTGGGCGTCACCCTGACCTATCTGTCGCTGATCGTGCTGATCCCGCTGGCGGCGCTGGCGGCGCGGCCGTGGGAGCACGGTCTGCAGGGCTTTCTGTTCAACCTCACCGACGAACGCGTGCTGTCAGCCCTGCGCCTGAGCTTCAGCGTCGCGGCGGCCGCCGCCTTTCTCAACCTGTTCGTCGGCCTGGCCATCGCCTGGGTGCTGACGCGCTATGAATTCCCGGGCAAGCGCCTGATGGACGCGCTGGTCGACCTGCCGTTTGCTCTGCCGACGGCCGTCGCCGGTATCGCACTGACCGCACTCTATGCGCCCAATGGCTGGATCGGCTCACTTCTGACGCCGTTCGGCATCAAGGTTGCCTATACGCCGCTTGGTATCTTCATCGCCCTGGTCTTTGTCGGCCTGCCCTTCATCGTCCGCAGCGTTCAGCCCGTCCTGGCCGAGTTCGACGCCGAGGTCGAGGAAGCCGCGCGGACGCTTGGCGCCACGCCGTTCCAGACCGCCCTTCGTGTCATCCTGCCGGGCCTGACGCCGGCCCTGATCTCGGGCTTTTCGCTGTCGCTGGCGCGCGCTGTCGGTGAGTATGGCTCGGTTATCTTCATCGCCGGCAACAAGCAGAATGTTACCGAAATCGCCCCCCTGCTGATTATCATCAAGCTGCAGGAATTCGACTATGCCGGCGCCGCCAGCGTGGCACTGATCATGCTGATGATGTCATTCGGCGTACTGATCGTGCTCAACATGATCCAGCTGTGGATTTCCAGCCGTGGCCAGGGAGCCGCGAAATGACCGCACGCGCCCCTGCCCTGCCCAGGACCGCCGGCGCCATCGGCCTGACCGCCACCGCCCTCCTGTGGCTGGGCCTGATCATCGTCCTGCCGCTGGTCGTCGTCATTGTCGAAGCGTTGAAAGACGGGCCTTCGCCTTACATGGCCGCCATGGCTCAGCCCGATACAATCGCGGCCATCAAGCTGACCCTGCTGGTTGCGGCCATCGCCGTGCCGCTCAACGCCGTCTTCGGGCTGGCGGCGGCATGGTGCATCACGCGCTTTGAGTTCAAGGGCAAGGGTCTGCTGCTGACGATCCTCGACCTGCCCTTCACCATTTCGCCGGTCATTTCGGGCCTGGTTTGGATCCTGCTGTTCGGCGCCAATGGCTGGTTCGGCGGCTGGCTGCGTGACCATGACATCAAGATTGTCTTTGCCCTGCCCGGCCTGGTGCTGGCGACCGTCCTCGTTACCTTGCCCTTCGTGGCGCGCGAGCTGATCCCGCTGATGATCGACCAGGGCACCGACGAGGAAGTCGCCGCCGTGACGCTGGGGGCGCGCGGCTGGGACGTCTTCTTCCGTATTACCCTGCCCAACATCAAATGGGCGCTGCTGTACGGCGTCCTGCTGTGCACCGCCCGCGCCATGGGCGAATTCGGCGCGGTCAGCGTCGTGTCCGGCCATATCCGCGGCCTGACCAACACCCTGCCCTTGCAGATCGAAATCCTGCACTATCAATATGAATCGGTCGCGGCCTTTGCCTGCGCCTCCATCCTGACGGGCCTGGCCCTGATTACACTTGTTCTTAAGACCCTGCTTGAGTGGCGCTTTGCCGGCGAACTGGCCGCCCACCGGAGACACTGAAGTTTATGTCTTTGATTGTTCAAAACGTTTCCAAGAGCTTCACCAACTTCGCTGCCCTGCACGAAGTGTCGTTTGAAGCGCGCCCGCGTGAGTTCCTGGCGCTTTTGGGCCCATCGGGCTCAGGCAAGACGACGCTGCTGCGTCTGCTGGCCGGTCTCGATCAGCCGAATTCGGGCTCGGTCACCTTCGAAGGCGAAGACTTCCTGCAGCTCAATGCGCGCGAACGCCGCATCGGCATGGTCTTCCAGTCCTACGCCCTGTTCCGTCACATGACCGTCGCCCAGAATATCGCCTTTGGCCTCGACGTCCGTCCGGGCAAGGAGCGTCCGTCCAAGGCCGACATCAAGGCCAAGGTCGACAGCCTGTTGAGCCTCATCCAGATGGAAGAGTTCGGCAAACGCTTCCCCAGCCAGTTGTCCGGCGGCCAGCGGCAACGCGTCGCGCTAGCGCGCGCTTTGGCCATCTCGCCACGCCTGCTGCTGTTAGATGAGCCGTTCGGCGCGCTCGATGCCCTGGTCCGCAAGGACCTGCGCCGCTGGTTGCGCAAGATTCACGACGAAACGGGCGTCACCACCGTTTTCGTGACCCACGACCAGGAAGAAGCGCTCGACCTCGCCGACCGCGTCGTCGTGCTCAAGGCCGGTGAGATCGAACAGATCGGCGAGCCTCTGGAGCTGTATCGCCAGCCCAAGACCGCCTTCGTCTTCGACTTCCTGGGTCACGCCAATATCGCGCAAGGGAATCTCTCGGGCGGCAAGGTCGCATTTGACGGCTTCTCGGTGCCGGCTGTGTCTTCGACCGCCGATGGCCAGGTGACCGTGCGCTTCCGTCCCTTCGACAGCGAAGTGTCGCGCACGGGTCCGGGCTTTGCCGGCAAGGTGCTGTCGGTTCTGCCGGCCGGCGCCAACCTGCGCCTGGAAGTCCGCCTTGGCGACGGCACGGTCTACGAGACCCAGCACGCCCACAGCTCCGACGCCTCGACCCTGCACGCCGGCGACCAAGTGTTTGTCCGCCCGACCAAGGTCTACGCCTTCGCTTGATCCTTTATCAACCGAACAAAAAGAAGCCTTCAAGTCATGGACTTGAAGGCTTGGCCTTACGAATGTTCTGTTGGCTAACTCCGCCGTAGGGAACGGCGTCCGGTCTCAAGCAACTTGATCATTACTTATCAAATTTCGTGGTCTTGGCGATACATTCTCTCGGGCCAGGTCTCAATTCGTTGAACCTCCACGCCTGCGGTCGCTCCCGCACACGCGGCACCTCCCGGTTACGACGCGATATTGGAAGTCCCCGCTCCAAGCTCACACGAAAGGACAGTGCCGTCAACAAAAATGATAGCGCTACCTTTCATTTATAAAACTTAATTTCTCACATACTTCAGGAGATCGCCCCCCTGCATGCGCTTAATAGAGCCTCATAGATTTGTGGTTTGATTAGCCATTCTAAACTCGAGGCTTAATATAAACCAATCTAGTAGAGATTAAAGTCAATTGACACAGTTTGGACTAAATCATATTAAATCAGTGTAGATTGATTACGGCAGCGGGAGAGGCAACACATGCTATCCATGAAAGCCAAATACGCGTTGAAGGCGCTTATTTATATGGCCCAAAGTGATGCTCCCCAGCTGCCCAGCAAGCAGATCGCGGAAGCTGAAAACATCCCGCAGAAGTTCCTGGACAATATTCTCCAGGAACTGCGCCAGAACGGTATCGTCGATTCCAAGCGCGGGATCTTCGGCGGTTACTTCCTGGCCAAGCCGCCCAAGGACATCTTTCTTGGCGACATTATCCGTATCATCGACGGTCCGCTGGCGCCTATCCGCTGCGCTTCGCTGACCGCCTATCAGAAGTGCGAAGACTGCCGGGATGAAGCGACATGCCGCCTGCGCCACGTCATGCTGGATGTGCGCAACGCCATGTCGGGCATTCTGGACGGCCGATGTCTGGCCGATCTTATCGGCGTAAAAGCCGCCTAACACCGTCTGATTTCACAGTTTCACCGCTATTCAAAGACGAGGATCACATGAGTGTATCGTCCATCGCGCCCGCGCGCCCAAATGTCGCCGAACTAAGCGACATCGAACGTCACATCCTGCAGAGCCTGCAGCAAATCCGCTTCGGCACGCTGGAAATCGTCATCCACGATTCCCGCGTCGTCCAGATCGAACGCAGCGAAAAGGTGCGCTTCGATGTCAAGGGCAAGCCCCTGAGCGAGAGCTTGTCTTGAGCGATCACGCAAGAAAGCGCGAAAGCCTGTCTTGAGCGATCAAGCAAGGAAGCCAGAGAGCTGTCTTAATAATCCGGGCTGAGCTTCGCAACCTCAGTCAAATCACAAACAAAAACAACAAAGTCGCTGACCAGACCTACTGGAGGTGATGTGCACATGACCATAGGAATATCCTCCATGAAATCGTACATCCTGGCCAGTACCGCGCTCAGCGCCGCCCTGGGCCTCGTCCTGATCGGCGCACCGACCTACGCGACCGCCGCCGGCTACGCCATCCTGCCCGACAACGCCAACGGCGAAGTCCTCGTCACCGCCCGCCGCCGTTCGGAAAGCGTCCAGACCGTCCCCGTCGCCATTTCGGTTGTCGGCGGCGAACAACTCGACAAGACCGGCGTCAGCAATATCGACCAGCTTCAGCGCTATCAGCCAACCATCCAGCTGATTACCTCCAACCCGCGCAATACGGCAACCACGATCCGCGGCCTGGGCTCGACCATCGGCCTGACCAATGACGGCCTGGAACAGGGTGTCGGTATCTATGTCGACGAAGTCTTTTATGCCCGTCCGGGCTCGGCCCTGATCGACCTGGTCGATATCGAGCGCATCGAAGTCCTGCGCGGCCCGCAAGGCACGCTGTTCGGCAAGAACACCACCGCCGGCGCCATCCACATCATCACCCGCGCCCCGTCCTTCAAGCCGGAAGCCAACCTGGAAGTCTCGCTCGGCAGCGAAGGCTTTGTGCAGACAAAGGCGACCCTGAACGGACCGCTGATTGACGGCAGGCTGGCTGGCCGCATCTCGTTCGGCTCGACGCGCCGCGATGGCCTGCTGTACAACGTCACGACCAAGACCAAGCAGAACGACCTGAACAGCCAGGTCCTGCGCGGCCAACTGCTGTTCACGCCGTCGGACAATCTCAGCGTCAGGCTGGCCAGCGACTATTCGCTGTCCGACCCGGAAGCCAATACACAGGGTTATGTCCGCAATGGTGCGACCCTGCGTAACGCCAATCGTCAGTTCCCCTATCTGGCCGCCCAGGCCGGCTACACGCCCGCTTCGCAAAACGTCTATGACCGCCTGGTCGACGTCGATGGCGAAATCCAGGCCAAGCAGCGCGTGAAGGGCTATTCGGCCACGGTCAACTGGGACCTCGGCGACCTCACCTTCACCTCGATCACCGCCCATCGTGCGTGGAACTGGTGGCCGCAGAACGACCGCGACTATACCTCGCTGAAAATCCGCACCCGTTCGTCCAACCCGTCGGAACAGCGCCAGCTCAGCCAGGAATTCCGCCTGGCATCGGACGGCGACCGTTCCCTCAACTGGGTCGTTGGCCTCTATGCCTTCACGCAGCGCGTCGAAACCAATGGCACCGAAGCCTGGGGTGCGGACGCCGCGCGCTGGCTGATCGGCAACACGACCGGCACGCCGGCCGTCGCTGTCCCGACCGACCTGCTCGATGGCTACACGCAAAACATCCATGCGGTGTCGAACACCGACTCACTGGCCGCCTTCGGTCAGTTGACCTGGAAGGCCACGGAAAAGCTCAGCGTCACCGCCGGCCTGCGTTACACCACCGAAAAGAAGAGCCAGATCTACGAGCAGATCGCTTCTGGCGGTCTCGCCACGACGAACGCAGCCCTGATTTCGGCCAAGAACGGCATCTCGCGCACCTATTCCTACACGGCTGACGTCGAAGACTCCAAGCCGTCGGGCCTGCTCAGCGCGTCCTATAACTTCACCCCGAATGTGCTGACCTACGCCAGCTACTCGAAGGGCTTCAAGTCGGGCGGCATCAATGCGGCCGGCATCCCGACCGACGCCGCCGGCAACCCGATCCTGGCCAGCGCCGTGCTGCGTCCGGAAGAGGTCGATGCCTTCGAAGTGGGCCTGAAGTCGCAGTTCTTCGATCGCCGTGCGACCGTCAACGTCGCGGCCTTCACCACCTCGATCAAGGACTACCAGGCGAATGTCGTCGACTCCGGCCTCGGCTCCGTCCGCGGTTACCTGGCCAATGTCGAAAAGGTCGAGGTCAACGGTTTCGAAGTCGATACCCGCTTCCGCGCTTCGGATAACCTCAGCTTCTACGGCGCCCTGGCCTATACCGACGGCAAGTATGCGTCGTTCGCCAACGCCCCGGCGCCGCTGGAACTGCAGGCTTCGGGCAACTCGATCGTCGATCTTTCCGGCACGCAACTGCCGGGCGTCTCCAAGTGGGCCGGCGCCTTCGGCTTCGACTACACGATCGACGCGCCGTTCAACGGTATCGACGGCCAGGCATACCTGAGCGGCGACGCCAACTACCGCTCGGACTGGAACTCCGACGCCTCGGTGTCGAAATACGCCGTTATCGAAGCCTCGACGGTTGCCAACTTCCGCCTCGGCTACCGCACGCCCAACGGTCTTGATACCTTCTTCTGGATCAAGAACGCCTTCGATGAAGAGTATCTGACAATCCTCACCATCCAGCAGGGCAATTCCGGCGCCATCTTCGGCCAGCCGGGTGACCCCCGCACCTTCGGCGTCACCGTCCGGAAGAGCTTCTAGAATGACGACTGCCCGCGCCGATATGATTCGCCGTAAATTTCTGACGGCCGGTCTTGCCGGTGCGGGCCTTTCCCTTGTGGGCGCCGGTTGCGCGCCCAAACCCGCTGCGAAGGGTCTGGAGCTTCTCAATGTCTCCTACGACCCGACGCGCGAACTCTATATCGAATATAACGAACTGTTCTCCCGCTTCTGGAAGGACACAACCGGTCAGGACGTCACGGTCCGGCAATCCCACGGTGGCTCAGGGGCGCAGGCGCGCTCGGTCATCGATGGTGTCGACGCCGACGTGGTGACCCTGGCCCTCTCCGACGACATCGACAGGATTGCGCAAAAAGGTCTGCTGGACGCCGGATGGCAGTCGCGCCTCCCGCGCAATGCGTCTCCCTACAGCTCTATCATCGTCCTGTTGGTCCGGGCAGGTAACCCCAAAGGCATCAAGGACTGGGGTGACCTCGCCAGGCCCGGCGTTCAGGTCATCACGCCCAATCCCAAGACCGGTGGCGGCGCCCGCTGGAACTATCTGGCTGCCTATGGCTGGGCGCTCAAGACCTACAATAACGACGAAGCCAAGGCGCAGGCCTACCTCAAGACGCTGTTCAAGAATGTGCCGGTGCTCGATTCGGGCGCACGCGGATCGACCGTGACCTTTGTCGAACGCGAAGTTGGCGACGTACTGATCGCCTGGGAAAACGAGGCCCACTTGTCTTTGAACAAACTGGGCGCCGGCAAGTACGAGATTGTCGTTCCGTCCCTGTCCATACTGGCTGAACCGCCGGTCGCCGTCGTCGATTCGGTGGCGAAAAAGAAGGGCACGACCAAGGTCGCTGCGGCCTATCTGAAACACCTCTACAGCCCGCAGGCCCAGGACATCATCGCGCGCAACTTCTACCGGCCGGGCGATCCCGAAACTGCCGCGAAATTTGCTCACCAATTCCCTGATGTCCCTCTGGTTGCCATCCGCGATTTCGGCGGCTGGGCCAAGGTCCAGAAAGAACAGTTCGACTACGGCGGTGTCTTCGACCGCATCACCGCCAGCTAACGACTGGCCCCATCCACAAACTTCCACTATCTTCCGCCATCGCCCGCACAGAGGACACATCTCATGCAACGCAGACATCTACTTCTGGCCTTCGCCGCCATCTCGCTTACCGCCGCCGGCTGCGGCCAGAAGCCCGCCACTAAGGCCGGAGCGGTCGAGTTGCTAAACGTCTCCTACGACCCGACGCGCGAACTGTACGAGCAATACAACGCCGCCTTCGTGAAGCACTGGCAGGCCAAGACCGGCCAGACCGTTTCGGTGCGCCAAAGCCACGGCGGCTCGGGCGCCCAGGCGCGCGCCGTGATTGACGGCGTCGACGCGGACGTGGTCAGCCTGGCCCTGGCCGGCGACATCGACACGATTTCACAGAAATCTGGCCTGCTGGCCGCAGACTGGCAGACGAAATTCCCGCACAATTCGTCGCCCTACACCTCGACTATCGTCTTCCTTGTCAAGGCCGGCAACCCCAAGGGCATCAAGGACTGGGGCGACCTGATCAAGCCCGGCGTCGAAGTCATTACGCCGAACCCCAAGACCTCGGGCGGCGCGCGCTGGAACTATCTGGCCGCCTATGCCTGGGCCAAGCAGACCTATGGCAGCGACGCCAAGGCCGAAGAATACCTCAAGACCCTGTTCGAACATGTGCCGGTGCTCGATGCCGGTGCGCGCGGCTCGACCGTCACCTTCGTCGAACGTGGCGTCGGTGACGTCCTGATAGCCTGGGAAAACGAAGCCCACCTGTCGGTCAACAAGCTCGGCAAGGGCAAGTTCGAGATCGTCGTGCCGTCGGTCTCGATCCTCGCCGAGCCGCCGGTCGCCGTCGTCGACAAGGTCGCCGCCAAGAAGGGCAGCACCGAGGTCGCCAAGGAATATCTGAACTATCTCTACAGCCCCGAGGGCCAGGAGATCGTCGCGCAGAACTATTACCGCCCGACCGATCCGGCCGTGGCCGCCAAATATGCCGACCGTTTCCCGCAAACCAAGCTGGCGACGATCCAGGACTTCGGCGGTTGGGCCAAGGTCCAGAAGGAACAGTTCGATTACGGCGGTGTCTTCGACCGTATCACCAAGAAGTAGGCGTACGCGAGTTTAGTAACTCCCCAAAACCAAGACTTCACGGCGGGTTCTTTACGGACCCGCCGTTTTTTGTGTTGCAACTAAAAGGCTTAACCACAGACAGGCACTGAAAGGCGCTGCGCGCCGACACGGAAAAGGCACGGAATTCGAGCTTAATATCTGAGCCTGAGCGTGTGACCTATACGCAAAGGTGTGGTCCACAGATTACCCAGATTAGCACAGACTGTCCGTTCAGATGGATAGTGAAGTGCCCCTGTTGCATTTCCCGACGGCGCATAGCGCCGTCATCTGTTTGAGGTCGCGGCGCGCTGTAGTTCCGCAAACGCGGATAAATCTAGCAATCTCGTAATCTGTGGACCAATCTTTGATCGTTTTCACGCACTCAAACCCAGCCGTTCAAGCTCGAATTCCGTGCCTCTTCCGTGTCGGCGCGCAGCGCCCTTCAGTGCCTGTCCGTGGTTAACCCTTCACGCCCGATCCACAGCCGCCTTGTTTTCCAGATTCTCGCGATACCGGCGGCTGCCGAAGATTTCGCGGCCGTCGGTCATACGAATACGCAGGTCACCCGACGGCGTGCCTTCGAAACCGGCAATGCGGCTGCAGTTGATCAGCTTTGAGCGATGGATGCGGACAAAACCATGCGGATTCAACTCCGCCTCGAACTGGTTGAGCGTCCCCCGCACCAGCAGCGCCTTGTCTATTCCAATGCGATGGAATTCGACATAGTTGCCGGCTGCCTCAACCGCCAGCACATCGGTCGGGTCCAGATAATGTGTACGGCCATCGGCCTTCACCTCTAGGCGTCCAGGCCTATGTGGCGGCGCCTGACGCGTTATCAGCCGGTCCTGAACCCAGCAGGCGCCAAACAGGACGAAATAGCTGACGGCGTCCTTTCGCATCTCGTAGATCAGTTGCAGGCCCAGATCGCCCCGGGCGAAGTCATAGCGCGCGCCGTCCAATGCGTATCCGGCAACCCGGATCACAACCATGATACCGATATGCCCCAGCGAAAACAGCACGGCGATGACGGCATGGATGGCCAAGGCCTGCCATAGCGGCCGGCCGCGCCAGTATAGGCGCCAATAGGCCACCCAGACCAGTGGAAACAGGACGAGGATGGCAGCGACGCTGGAGACCTCCCACAGGAACGGCTCCCAGACCTGGAAGCTGCGATGGCCAGGCGGATCCTCAATCAGGTTCGACGAGACATTGACGCTGCAGACGAAGATCAGGAATGCGGCCAACACACCGAAAAGCAGCGGGAAGCGCTGCCACGGCAAGCGCTCCCCGCTCGTCCCTGGCCCGCCGCCGCCTGTCCCAGCCGTCTCCCCGTTCATCCCAGCCTCAAATCCACTCGTGTATGCGAGCTTAGCGCAAAAGATGCGGCGTGTCAGGAGGAAGACATCCACGGGAGCTTTTCATGACGACCTCTACCACCCGCCGTTACGACCTCGACTGGCTGCGCATCATCGCCTTCGGGCTTCTGATCTTCTACCACATCGGCATGTTCTACGTGACCTGGGGCTGGCACGTGAAAAGCGACCACGCCAGTCCCGCCATCGAACCGTTGATGCTGCTGGTCAATCCGTGGCGGCTCGACCTGCTCTTCTTCATATCGGGCGTGGCCACCGTCTTCCTCGCCGGCAAGCTCGGCGCATTGCGGCTGGCGGGCTCGCGGTTCACCCGCCTGTTCTGGCCGCTTCTATTCGGCATGCTGGTGATCGTCCCGCCGCAGAGCTATTACGAGATCGTCTCGGATATCCACTTCTCAGCCGGATATCTCGACTTCTACGGTAAGTACCTGACGGGATACTCCGGCTGGTGCGACCACGAAGGCTGCCTGACCGTCCCCACCTGGAACCACCTGTGGTACGTCGTCTATCTGCTGGTCTACAGCCTCGTCTTCGCGGCCCTGTGGCCAGTGCTGAAGCGCATCCCGTTGAACTGGGCAACGCGTCTGCCCGCCCCCGTCTATTTCGCCATTCCGATCGCGCTTTACTGGTTCGCACAAGCGGTCATGCAGCCGCGCTTCGAAGACACCCACGCCCTGGTCGGCGACTGGACCGTACACACCCATTCCTTCGGCTTCTTCCTGCTGGGGGCGCTGTCGGCACGTTTCGACCGCCTGTTCGATATCGCTGCCAAATCACGCTGGCTTAGCCTCGTCATCGGCCTCGTCGCCTATGCGGCCGTCAGCTGGCTGCGTCACCTCTACTACGCGAACGCCTTGCCGATGCCGCTCGAAATCGCCTGGGTCGTCGGCACCTTCCTCGAAGCTTGCCAGGCCGTCTTCATGATGTTCGCCCTGCTGGGTTTTGCCAGGCGCCATCTCGTCCATGCCGATGGCCCACTTCGCCGGACACTGACCGAAGCCATCTTTCCCTTCTATATTGTCCATCAGACCCTGATCGTCGTTTTTGCCTATAATCTCAACCGGTTGCACCTGCCGATCGCCATCGAGGCGACGATACTTATCGTCGCAACCGCAGGAGGATGCTGGCTCAGCTACCTGATTGTCAGGGCAATATCGCCATTGCGGCCGCTATTCGGGTTACCGCTTTCGAAGGGCAAATCGGCCTCTGCAAGCAATGCTTGAGCATTACAGGGAATCTGCCTAGTGTAACCGTGGTATTTACAGGTTCCGTGAGGCGCGTCCCTTGTCTCTGCTCCAACCCACTCCGGTCGCACATCCCCTGGTGCTTCGTGGCCGACAGGCTTATCAAGCCCGCGACTTTTCGGCGGCCTTAAGTCTGTGTGGCATGCGCCTGAAAGAACACCCCGACGATCTCGATGCCCTGGAGCTGAAGGCCGTGATTCTTCAGGCGCGCGGCGACGTCAAGGGCGCCGAGGAGACGATGCGCCAGGCCATCCGCTACGATCCGGCCTGCCCGTGGGCGCTGCACGACCTGACGCAATTGCTGCACGGTGCAGGCAACCGCAAGGGTGCGGAAACCGCCGCGCGCCAGGCCCTGATCGCCCGGCCCGACGATCCGCAGGCACACCTGCAACTGGCCGTTATCCTGGGTGAAAAGGACGACCTGCCGGCGGCCGAATTCCACAATCGCCGCGCCCTGGAACTGGCCGGTCCTCACCCGCAATTGCTGATCAACCTGGCGCTCTGTCTTTACAACCAGGGCCGGCTCGACGAGGCCGAACCACTGCTGCTGCAATCGTGCCGGATGGAGCCGCAGGCCATGACCATGGCCCACCTGTCGCGTGTCTATGAGGCAAGGCGCGACATGATCAATGCCTGGCTGTGGCTCGACCGCGCCGAACAGGCCGGCAAGAAGACCGGCGAGGATTTTACGTTGCTGCGCGCGCTGTACCTCAGCAACGGCGACAAGGTGAAGGATGCGCTGGAGCTGATAGACAAGCGCGGCCCCTTAAGCGCCGCGGCGCAGCTCGACCGCGCCCGCCTGCTCGACCGCCTTGATCGGCATGAAGAGGCGTGGACGGGTTTTGTCCAGGCCAAGGCGCGGCTGGCGCGTGAAATGGGCGCGCATTACGATGCAGCCCAGGTCGAAGCCGAAGCGACGGCGCTGAAGTCGGTTTTCACGCGCGAGACGCTCGGCCGCCTGCCCCGCGCCACCGCACGTTCCGGCCCGCAACCGATCTTTATCATGGGCTTCCCGCGATCGGGCACAACGATGATCGAGCAGATGCTCAACAGCCACCCGGATGTGGCAGCGGGCGGAGAACTGCCGTTCGTGCACGAATGGCGGGCGCTGCTCGAAAACGTCCTGCCTGGCACGGACGCCTTCCCGCAGCGGCTGGTGCATATAGAGGCCGCCGACTATCACCACATTCCGGGGCTGATGCGAGACCACTATCTCGGCCGCGCCGAAACCTATGGGATTACGCGCGACGCCAGGCCTTTGTTCACCGACAAGATGCCGCTCAATGACGCACACCTGCCGCTGATCCGCCTGGCCTTCCCGCACGCACCGATCATACGTATGATCCGTCATCCGCTGGACGTGGCGGTGTCGATGCTGTCGCATAACCTGACGCACGGCCACAACAGCGGCTATGCGATCGACAGCATCATCCGCCATATGGTGACCATGCATGACCTGACGGCGCATTACGATGAGGTGCTGGACCATCCCGTCCTGACCGTGCACTACGAAGCCTTCATCGCCAATCAGGAAGCCGTGACGCAGCAGGTGCTCGACTGGTGCGGCCTGAGTTTCGACGAGGCGACGCTGCGCTTCCATGAAAACCGCCGTCATGCGCCGACGCCGTCCTATGCCCAGGTGTCTAAGCCATTGAACGATCGCTCGGTCAGCCGCTGGCGCCATTACGAGCGCCAGTTGTCGCCGTGGTTTGGGCAGATTGCGCCGGTCGTCGAGGCGCTGGGCTATAGTCTGTACGCGAACGAAGCTTAGATTTTAGAAAGAGGCACCGCCCACCGCCTAACGGCGGTCCCCCCTCCCCATAAATGGGGAGAGCGAAGATCGGCTTGATAGTGACAAACCTACCCCTAACTTCCGTCGCACCTGTATAACAAGACGTTGGAATTGCACATATTTCGCCCTCCCCATTTATGGGGAGGGGGGACCGTCTGCGGAGCAGATGGTGGGCGGGGCCTCTTCCTTACTTCCCTTGCGCCGTCAGCCTGATACTCTTTACCACCCACTGCGGCGGCGGGGTTTTCTGGCCGAAGCCGAAGCACAGGTCGTTTGTGCCGGTCGTCGCGGGAATAGTTCCCTTCAGCACCGAAATCCCGCTGTTCTTGCCCGCATCGCCCAGCGGCAGGGACGCAACGACTGGACCTTCACAAGTGCCGAGATGGACGTTCAGCTCGCCGGCCTCCGACACCGGCGCATCGACCTTCGGCGGCTCAGGGTGATTGCCGAGCTGGAAATTGAATGGCAGGCTGCCGACCTCGGCCGTGATTGCCAGACCTTTCGACGTATCCGCGCCCCGCCACAGCCAGCACGGATGCAGGATATCGGTCAGGACCACGGCGCGTTCACCACCATCGTCTTCGAGATTGAGCACCAGCTTGGTATCGCATGTCCCCATCTGCTGACTGGAGCGTGTCTCAAGCGCAGCCTGGCTGAGCATCAATGTCCTGGGCGCCCCCAGCGCCTGACCATCCAGGAAGGTGCGCGTCGTCAGCTTCGTGCCCATAGCCAGGGTCAATGGCGCGCCATAGACCGGCGATGCCGCCGTCGGCGCCTTACCGTTGGTCGTGTAGTGCACCTGCCCGAGCTCAAGGCTGCGGCTGAGCCCGACCGTCACGCCACCATCAGCTGGCGAAAGCTCCGGCACCGCATCGAACGCGGCCTTATCGTAACGAATGCCCAGCTTATCCAGCCGGTTAAGATTGGCTGGCAGGCGTTTAGCGAAGCCATCCCATGTGCGCACATCGGCCGCGCTCCAACCGACTTCGGCCAGGGCGGTCAGGCGCGGAAAGACCTGGCGTTCAACGCGCTCGGTCGTCCTCGCGTGCTCGGTCCAGATATTGGCCTGCAAGCCCAGGATATGCTTGTGCGCCTCAGGATCAATCGCGGTGGGCTCAGGATTGAAGCCGTAATAGTCCTTGAGCGTCACGACCTTGCCCCGGCCCGGCGGCTCATCACCCGACAGGCTCTGACGATGGTTGAGATACAGGTCGGGCGCCGGCGACAGCACCGTATCGTGGCCCATTCTCGCCGCCGTGACCGCGCCATCCAGTCCGCGCCAGCTCATGATCGTCGCGTCGGGCGCTATGCCGCCTTCCAGTATCTCATCCCAGCCGATCATGCGCCGGCCCTTCTCCGAGATGTGCTTGCCGATGCGGGTGATGAACCAGCTTTGCAGTGCCATCTCATCCTTCAGGCCCACCGCCTTTATCTTCGCCTGGATCGCCGGGCTCTGTTCCCATTGCGGCTTGATGGCCTCATCGCCGCCGATATGGATGTAGGGGCTGGGGAAGATGGCCATGACCTCGTCCAGCACCGTCGTCAGGAAGGTGAAGGTTCTGTCGTCGATATTGTAGAGGTTGGGATAAACGCCCCAGTCGGACATGCCCTGCTTAGGCTTTGTGCCTTCGGTGCCCAGCTCCGGATAGGCGGTGATGGCGGCCGTGGCGTGGCCCGGCATGTCGATTTCCGGCACGACGGTGATGTTGCGCGCGGCGGCATAGGCGACGACGTCACGCGCCTCTTCCTGCGTGTAGAAGCCACCGTAACCTATTGGCTTGCCGCTCTTGTCGAATCCCGCCGCTCCTGCCGGTTGCCGCCACGCGCCGACCTCGGTCAGCTTCGGGTAGGCATTGATGTGCAGACGCCAGCCCTGGTCGTCGGTCAGATGCCACTGCAGAATGTTGAGTTTCTGCGACGCCATGGCATCGATAATGCGTTTGATGTCGGCGGGCGTCTGGAAATGGCGCGCGGAATCGATCATCAGGCCGCGCCATTTGAAACGCGGCGTGTCGAAGATGCTGACGGCAGGAAGCTCCACCTTGCCCTTTCCGGCTTCGGGCGTCGCCAGTTGCCACAGCGATACGACACCGTAAAAGGCGCCTGCGCGGCTGACAGCGCCGATCGTCACCCCGTCGGAATCGACCGTCAGATGATAGGCTTCGTTGTCTTCGGCGACTAGGGTCTGGATGCGAGTCAGGCGGATGACGCCCACGCCCTCAGTCGGGGCGGCCGTAGTGATTTTCAGCTTCAGGCCGCGCTGGGCCTTCAGCGTGTCACGCAGATATTCGGCGACAGACATCAGTTCGGCATCGCCAGCGGGGACATGGATGCGCGTGGCGTTGCTGAGGACGAAGGCGCCCTCGGAAACGGTCATCCGGGCCGGCATGGGCGTAATTGCGGGCGCTGGTGCAGCCAAGGCTGGCGCAGCAAGGGCCAGGACGGCCAACGACACGATCAACGGGCGGGCAAAGGCCATCGGCGGTTCCCTTAGGGTTTTGAAAGCATAGACATGGCTTCGGGCAGCGTCTTAAAAAAAGAGCAGGTCCACTGGGTGGGACCTGCTCATGAGTAAATCCGAAAACCGCATCGGGAGCATCCGGTGCGATGGCGGGCTTCGTCCTGGTCTTTCACCATCAGGAGATGGACACAAAGACAGCACACGGACCAGGCGCCTGCCACAACCGATATACGAATGGCACGGGCTTCGGATGTGCCGCACGGCGAAAGAGGGGAGCCGCGAGGCAAAAACGGGAAGAAGGCAAGACAGCCGGACCGGAGGTGCAACGCTCCGGCCCGGTTTACGCTGTTACAAATCAGTACTTCAGACGGAAGCCGACATAGTAGGACTGCCCATTGTCGTAGAAGGCGCGCGGGATGTCCGGCGTGCCGACGAAGTAGTAGAGGTTCTCACCCAGCAGGTTCTGGGCGTCGAGCGTCAGGGCGACGTGCTCATTCAGGTTATAGCTGAACGAACCGTCGAGCGTGCCGAAGTCGTCCTGCCACATGACCGTGCCGCGATCCTTGCCCGAGTTGAACTTGGAGCGGAAGTTGTAGGCCAGGCGGGCCGTGACGGCGTCGTTTTCGTAGTAACCCGTCAGGTTGAAGGTGTTCTTCGAATTGCCATCCAGCGGATCGCCATTGTCGTATTTAGCGTCGACATAGGTGTAGTTGAAGATGAAGCCGAAGCCGTAGTCCAGCGGCTGCTGAACGCTGAACTCGAAGCCCTTTGCGGTTGCCTTGCCGCCGTTGGCGGGGCCGGAAATCGTGAAGTTGGCGCCGTTCGGCGTCTGGATGGTCTTGAAGAACTGCGTGAAGGTCTCGGTCGTGATGTAGTTGTCGATGTCGAGGTTGAAGACACCGAACGACAGCAGGGCCTCAGGCGCATAGTACCATTCCGCACCCAGGTTGTACTGCCATGCGCGGTACGGTTCCAGGTTTGGATTGCCGCCCGCCGAACCGGTCAGGTTCGAGTCGACCAGCGAGAAGGCCCCGGCCAGCTGGGCATAGCCCGGACGCGTCATCACCTTGGCGGCGCCGGCGCGGATAACCAGCGTGTCGGAGGCGTTGAGGGTGAAGTTGGCGCTGGGGAGATAGTCCCAGTATTCCTTCGTCGTCGTTTCCGAACCGAACGAGCCAAAAACGTTAGTCACCGACTTGACCGGCGCATTGCCCGACCATTGCGTGGACATCGTTTTCGTCTGAACGGCGCGCAGGCCGACATTACCACGCCAGTTGTCGCCAGCCAGCTTGGTCATGGCGTAAAGAGCGGTGGTCTTTTCCTCGACGCTGAAGCTCGCCGGCGGATAGAAGGCGAACTGACGGCCGCCATTGTTGGCGTCCAGGAAGGCGTAGACGGCATCGGCGTCGGCGTAGGAGTAGCCGGGGATGCTGCCCAGATCGTCAGCGTAGTTGTCCGGCGTCATGCCGCCCTTGAACACGCTGCCGAGATCGACGGCGGACGTGCCGCTGTTGGCGCCGTTACCCGCCCAGGCATAGGCCAGGTAGTCCAGGACGCGGCTATGGTCGGTAAAGCGCCCGCCGAACTGGATCGCCTTGAAGATGCCGCTGTTCAGGTCGTACTTGAAGTCGAGTTTGCCGTAGGCTTCCTTGTCCGGCGACTTGATGGTGCCGCCCCACGACCAGCTGAACTTGTTGTTCAGGTAAGCGGCCGAGGCCGGATCGGTCGGCAGGCCGGCAAAGGCGACATTGGTCACCTTGCCCAGCGTATAGCTGGCGCCAACATTATCCCAATAGGTTTCCCACGCGGCGGTGTCGTCTGTGACGCCTTCGCCCGAGGTAAAGCCCAGTTGGCCGTTCATCGAGAAGCTGTCAGTGAAATCATAGCCGATGTCGAGGTTCAGCACGTAGGTGCTGGAGTGCGCCTTGCGGAAGATATCATCCTGGACGATCGCACCACCGGCCGCGGCGGCCTTGGTTGCATCCCAGGTCGCCGAGGTGACGTAATCACCCGTCGCCGTGTAGCTGTTCGGCGTCTGGCTGGCCAGCTTCGAGCCCCACAGCATGAAGTTGTGGTTTTCGTTGTCGGCCGCCAGGTGCGTATAGAGACCCGAGAAGGCGAGATCGAGCTTGTCCGACTTCCACTGCATCATGAAGTTGCCGCCCTTGCGGACGCGTTCCTGCGTGAAGTAGGCCGAGCCGATCAGCGACGGCACGTTCAGCGTCTTGCCCGAACCGGCGAAGTTGGCGACCGCACCATAGCCCAGGACTTCCTGGCCATCGCGGCGGAACTGGCGCTTCTCATAATAGCCGCCGATCAGGAAGCCAAAGTCCTTGTTGTCGTTCCGCCAGGAATACATGCCGGATACGTTGGGCGTCCATTCTTCGGCGAGCGTGGCATACATGGCCTGGGCCGACATGTTGAACTGGCCGGCCTTCATATCCAGCGGCTTGCGTACGTGGACATCGACCGTGCCGCCGATGCCACCTTCGGGCAGGTCTGCCGACGACGCCTTGATGACCTCGACCGTGCCGACGACTTCGGAGGGCAGCATGGTGTAGTTGAACGAACGGCCGCCATTGGTTTGATCCAGGACGAACCAGTCGCCGGTCGCGACATTGTGGCCGTCCATCAGGGTCAGGTTCAGCGTCGGGTCAGTGCCGCGGATGGAGATCCGCTCGTTTTCACCGAAGCCGCCGGCATTGGCCGAGCCGGTGACGACGTTGACGCCAGTGGCGCGTGCCAGCGAGTCGGCAACGTTCTTGTCCGGGAACTTGCCGATATCTTCAGCGGTGATGATTTCGGACACGCGGTCCGAATTGCGCTTTTGCTTCAGCGCGCTTTGCAGCGATTTGCGGATGCCTGTGACGACGACCGCGTCGGTGTCCGAAGCGCTGTCCTGGGCCTGGGCCGCGGACACGCCGGCGCCCATCGACAGACCGAGAGCGATCGAGGCCACGGCGCTTGTCATGAGGATATGACGTTTGAAATTCATGTGATGCTTTCCCTAATTTGCGCTCGCCTGCGGCATAGGCCAGCCCAAAAAACCCGATTTTGTATGCCGCATTACTCTGCTCGACAGGCACCAGAGCAGACCACCACGATACCATATGGGACCATTAAAGTACCTATCTTGGGACCGGACGCTAACTTTGGATTTAAAAAAGTGTCAACTTTAATTTTTTCGCCGCAGCGCAAAAGGGATGAATCCCACAGGCTTTGTGATAATAATGTCGCGGAAACGGTTGGAATGGCCCATTAAATTAAGGAAACAACATTAATTTGGCGGATATGGACGGCTGATGTTAGATTCCGCATTACATCGATTGCAATTTGGATTCAAATAAGCCATACCACTTATGCCAATTGGTATTATATCGGGGGAGGAAGAAAACCCATGCCAGTGACACCGTCCACAACCGCATCCGGCGCAACACCACAAAAAACGCCCTGGGGCGCAGTCTTTCTGTTCTGCCTGCTGTTCTTTATCTTTGGCTTTGTGACCTGGCTGAATGGCCCGCTGATCACCTTTGCCAAGGTTGCCTTTCACGTCAGCGACAGCGTGGCGCTTCTGGTCCCATCGGTCTTCTACCTGTCCTACTTCTTCCTCTCGATCCCGGCAGCGTTTCTGCTCAAGAAGATCGGCATGAAGCGTGGTATGGCCGCGGGCCTAGTCGTCATGGCGATCGGCGCCGCCTGCTTCGCACAATTCGCTGCCAGCAGACATTTCGCAGGCACCCTGACCAGCCTGTTTATCATCGGCGGTGGCCTGTCGATCCTGCAGACCGCATCCAACCCGTACATCTCGGTCCTGGGCCCCATCGATAGCGCCGCCCAGCGTATCGCCGTGCTCGGCCTGTTCAACAAGGGCGCGGGCTTCCTGGCGCCGATCATCGTCGGCACGCTGATCCTGCATGGCATCGGCGACCTGGCCGCCCAGGTCGAAGCCGCCGCCAACGATCCCGCAGCGCGCGACGCCATCCTCAACACCTTCGCGGCCCGTATCCACACGCCGTATCTGATTGTCGCGGCTTTCCTTGTCGCCCTGGCGGTCTTTGTCTGGTTCTCGCCCCTGCCGGCGTTGGGTGACGACGCCAATCCCGATTCGGGCAAGGGCTCCGGGGCTGCCATCGTGCAGATGCTGTTCGGCTTCCTGGCGATCTTTTTCTACGTCGGCGCCGAGGTCATGGCGGGCGACGCCATCGCCACCTATGGCAACAGTTTCGGCCTGCCGCTCGACGTCACCAAGTACTTCACCTCGGCGACGCTGGTGGCGATGATCGTTGGCTATATTGTCGGCCTGATCACCATCCCGCGCTTCATCACCCAGGAAAAGTACCTGACCTGGTCGGCTATCCTCGGCATCGTCCTGACGATCGGCGCCTTCCTGACGAAGGGCTATGTCAGCGTCGGCTTCGTCGCCGCGCTTGGCTTTGCCAACGCCATGATGTGGCCGGCCATCTTCCCGCTGGGCATCAAGGGCCTGGGCAAGCTGACCGAACTGGGCTCGGCCTTCCTGGTCATGGGCATCGCAGGCGGCGGCGTCATCACGGCGCTCTATGGTTTCCTCAAGGAACACTATGACTTCCAGCTCGTCTTCATGGCGCTGATGGTCGTCTGCTACGCCTATATCCTGTTCTTCGGCCTGCTTGCCGGCTCAAAGGGCAAGAAAGCCTAAGGTTCGCTCATGTCTTTCGTCTCGAATAGCTCCAATACCCCCCTGCTCTTCGCCGGCGTTGACGGTGGCGGCACCCATTGCCGCGTCCGCCTGCGCGACGCCTCCGGCCGCCTGCTGGGCCAGGCCGAAGGCGGCCCCGGCAATATCCGGCTGGGCCTGAACCTGGTGTGGACCAATATCCTGGCCGCGCTCGACCAGGCCCTCAGCCAGGCCGAGCAGCCTTCGATGTCGTGGGACCGGATCAGCATTGGCCTCGGGCTGGCAGGGATCGCCGACGCGTCAGACGTGGAAAAGACGGTGAAGGGCGGGCCGCGCTTTGCCCGGATCGACGCCGCCACAGACGCGCACACGGCATGCCTGGGCGCTTTTTCGGGACGGGACGGCGGACTGCTTATCGCCGGCACAGGATCGGCAGCCTATGCCTGGGTTGATAGCAAGGGCCATCCTGTCGGCGGCTGGGGCTTCGAGGTCGGCGACGCCGGTTCCGCGGCCTCGCTGGGACGCGAGGCCATCCGCGCTGCCCTGAACGGCTGGGACGGACTGGCGCCTGCCACCAACTTCACCCGCGCGGTGATCGCACATTTCGGCGGACATCCGGCGGACATCGTCCACTGGGTCACCACCGCCAAGCCGCGCGACTTCGGCCAGTTGGCGCCGCTGACCATGCTCCATGCCGACGAAGGCGATTCGGTCGCCGTCGCCCTGGTCGAACAATCGTCGCAGGACCTCGGCCGCTATATCCACCGTCTGAACGAACTCGGCTGCACCAAGGTCTGTCTGGTCGGTGGCATGGCCAAGCCGATGGCGCCGTGGCTGGCGCCGTGGACCGCGTCCATCCTGGCCGAGCCGGAACTGGATGCACTCGATGGCGCGATCCTGATGGCGCACGGCCATGAAAACGGCATCGGCAACGGCATGACCCCGCTGCCGGTTGAGGTCTGAGCCATGGACAGCGCTTGTCCCATCAATGCCTGTATCCTGTTCGAACTGGTCACCGATACGGCGGCCGGTGTGCGCTCAGGCGCGGCCGCCGGCGTTGACCGGATCGAACTGTGCTCGGCCCTGTCTATCGGCGGCGTCACACCTTCCATTGGACTGATGCAGATCGCGGCAGGCTGCGGCGTGCCGACACGCGTCATGATCCGGCCGCGCGGCGGCGATTTCACCTACAATCGCGATGAGCTCGACGCCATGCGCGCCGACATCGATACGGTACGCGCACTTGGCCTGGCCGGCGTCGTCTTCGGCGCCAACCATCCGTCCGGTGAGCTTGACGAAAGCGTTTTACGAATCCTGTGCGACCAAGCGGCAGGCCTTGAAACCGCCATCCACCGCAGCTTCGACCTGACGCCCGATCAGGGCGCAGCGCTTGAAACCGTCATCGGTCTTGGCATGAAAACCATCCTTACAGCCGGTGGCGCACGTACAGCCCGCGACGGCGTGGACGGCCTGAAAGCCCTGGTAACACAAGCCGCCGGCCGCATAGAAATTCTGGCAGGCGTTGGCGTCACGCATGACAATGCCGCCGAAATCGTTCTGTCTGGTGGCGTGCGCAGCCTGCATGCCTCGTGCGCCGCCCCGGCCTTTGTCCCCGGCGCGGCCGCAAACGATCGCGACTGGCTGGCCCAGCAATTGCGCGCCGGTCAGCGCGGCACGGACGAAAACCTTATCAAGACTATGCGCGCCGCGCTGGAATCGATAGAAACGACGTTACGTCAAGGTGGCCGCCAATGAGTTGCCTGACCGGGAAGACAACCAATCTAGACAACATGGAAACGCCTGATGTCATTTGCTGAATCCGTTGGCCGCCTGGCCAAGGACGACCCCTCTCCTCTGTATCTGCAATTGCAGCGCGTCCTGCGTGAGGCCATCCAGAGCCGCCAGCTGCATCAGGACGACGCCATCCCGCCGGAACGCGACCTGGCCGAGGATTTCGACGTCTCGCGTATCACCGTGCGCAAGGCGATCGACGGCCTGGTCACCGAAGGCCTGCTGACGCGCCGCCGTGGCGCCGGCACCTTTGTCGCCAGCCGAGTCGAAAAGAGCTTCTCGAAACTGTCCTCCTTCTCGGAAGACATGATGTCGCGTGGCCGCAAGCCCCATTCGGAATGGGTCTCCAAGTCGGCCGGCGCTGTCACGCCGGAAGAATCGCTGTCGCTGGGCCTGTCGCCCGGCGCAATGGTCTATCGTTTCCACCGCCTGCGCTATGCCGACGGCCAGACCATGGCGCTCGAATATTCGACCATTCCCGGCTACTGCCTGACCGCGCTGGATATGGTCGGCGCCTCGCTCTACGAGGCGCTGGAGAAGACCGGTCACCGCCCGGTGCGCGCGCTTCAACGCCTGCGCGCCATCAACTTCACTGCCGACCAGGCGGAACGTCTGGGCATCAAGCCCGGCGACGCCGGCCTGTTCATCGAACGCCGTGGCTTCCTGGCCGATGGCCGCGCGGCCGAATTTACCCAATCCTACTACCGTGGGGATGCCTACGACGTCGTCGCCGAATTGAACGACTTAGGCTGAGTCCCCACAAGCGATATGGCGAAAAGTGAAAGCGGTTTTCGCCTTTATCGCGCCAAACAAAAAAAGATCGGAATGATCTCTTCATTCCGATCTACCTCCCCAAGGAATAACGAATGCCACACGATGACGCCATGTTGAAGCCGCCCATGTTGAAGCCCGAATCCACCCTGATGTTCGCCGAAAGCGCCGAAGCCGGCGACGCAGCGCAGCGCTTCCTGACGCACAACCGCGAAACGCTCAAGCGCATCGCCGCGCGCCTGAAGGCCCAGCCGCCACGTTCGGTGACGACCTGTGCGCGCGGCTCATCGGACCACGCCGCGACCTTCGGCAAGTACCTGATCGAGACCCTTACGGGCGTGCCGACCTCTTCGGCGGCGCTGTCGGTTGCGTCGATCTATGCCGCACCCGTCGTGGCCAGCGATTCGCTGTGCATCGCCATCTCGCAGTCCGGCCGTTCGCCCGACCTTTTGTCGACCGTCGAGGCGCACAAGAAGTCCGGCGCCTTTGTCATCGCGCTCGTCAACGACGAGGAAAGCCCGCTGGCCGCTTTGGCCGACGAACTGCTGCCGCTGAAGGCCGGTCCGGAAAAGTCGGTTGCGGCGACCAAGAGCTATATCGTGTCGCTGGTCGGCCTGGCCGCCATTGCCGCCGGCTGGGCTGGCGATGACGCGTTGAGCGACGCCCTGGCGGAACTGCCGGAACAGCTCAAGGCCGCCTTTGCACTCGACTGGACGCCGGCCCTGCCCGCGCTGACCGAGGCGCGCAACCTGTTCGTCATCGGCCGGGGCTATGGCTTCGCCGTGGCCCAGGAAGCGGCTCTGAAACTCAAGGAGACCTGCGCCCTACATGCCGAGGGCTTCTCGTCGGCCGAAGTCCGCCACGGCCCGATGGCCATCGTCAATGATGGTTTCCCGATCCTGGCCTTCACCACCTCTGATATCGCCGGCGAAGGCGTGCGCGAAGTTGCCGCCGAATTCGTGTCGCGCGGCGCCAAGGTCATGGTGGCGGACGGCGCGGCGCTTGAAGGCGCCATCCACCTGCCGGCGCTTGCGACCGCGCCCGCGCTGGAACCGATCCTGCAAATCCAGAGCTTCTACCGCCTGGCCAACAGCCTGTCGGTCGCGCGCGGCCTCGATCCGGATAGCCCGCCGCACCTCAACAAGGTCACAAAGACCCTTTAATTTTCCAAGGCTTTCAGCCGGGACGACTATGAAAAAGACGGTATTCAACAACGCGCAGATCGTTACGCCTTCAGGCATCGTCCAGGGGGCGCTCGTCTGCGAAGGCGAAACTATCGCCCAGATCCTGCCGGGCGAGACGGTACGCGGCGACGCAATCGATGTACGCGGCGGATTCCTGCTGCCTGGCTTTATCGACACTCAGGTCAATGGTGGTGGCGGTGTACTGTTCAACGACGACACCCATGCTGACGGTATCGCCGCCATCGGCCGGGCCCATCGCCCTTACGGCACGACAGGTTATCTGCCGACCCTGATCAGCGATGAGCTGAGCGTCATCGACCGCGCCATGCGCGCCACCGAGGAAGCCGTCGAACGCGGCGTGCCGGGCGTGCTCGGCATCCACATCGAAGGGCCGTTCATTTCCAAGGAAAAGAAAGGCATCCACAATGCCGACCTGTTCCGGACCCTGGATGCCGAATCGAAGGCGTTGCTCAAGAGCCTGAAGCGCGGCAAGACCATGGTGACGCTGGCTCCGGAACGCTGCGCGCCCGAGGATATCGCCGAACTGCGCGCCGCCGGTGTCATTATCGCCGCCGGCCACACCAATGCGACCTATGCCCAGACGGTCGAAGCACTCAAGGCAGGCGTTACCGGCTTTACCCATCTGTTCAATGCCATGACGCCCATGTTGCACCGCGCGCCCGGCGTTGTCGGCGCAGCGCTGGAAGATCTTGATAGCTTCTCTGGCCTGATCATGGACGGCCACCACGTCGACTGGCCGGTCCTGAAGGTCGCCTTGCGCACCCGTCCGGCCAACCGCTTCATGCTGGTGACCGACGCCATGCCGACCGTCGGCTCAGCGACCAAGACCTTCGTGCTCAACGGCCAGACTATCCACGTCGAGAACGGCGTCTGCGTAGGACCTGATGGGACATTGGCGGGCTCGGACCTCGACATGGTCACCGCCGTCCGCAATGCCATTCAACTGGCGGACGCGTCGATCGTCGATGCCGCCATCATGGCCGCTACGGCGCCAGCGGAATTCCTGGGCCTTGGCGCTGCGCGTGGCAGCCTCAGCATCGGCCAGCGTGCCGATATTGTGTGGCTGGACAAGGAACTGAGCATTCAAGCCACCTTTATCGGCGCCAGCGTGGATGAAGCCCTGGCCGCCTAAGCCGGCGAAAATAAAAAGGCCCGCCATCGGTCTGCGATGGCGGGCCTTTTTGCGTCTCAAGCACCTTAGGCAATAATGTCCGGATTGATCTTGTCATCAAGCTTCGAGATCCTGTCGCGCACGGCCAGCTTCTTGCGCTTCAGGCGGGCGATCAAAATCTGATCCGGCAGAGGCACAGCTTCCAGAGCCAGAATCGATTCGTCGAGATCCTTGTGCTCCTGCTTCAGAAGCGCAACCTGGTTGCGCATCCCCACAGTCTCGGCATTGATCGGCAGTTCGCGAACCGTTGGATCGAGGTCGTCGGCCTGGGCCAGTTCGATATGGGGCACCAGGCCCAGAACCGGCTCACCGTCACGGCGTTGCGCCACACGTCTTTCTACATCGCCCTTGGCTACATCCCCCTCGGTCTTGATCAGGTGCAGCCCGTCGCCGGCGCGCAAACTGCGGATGTTGCTGTCGTCGTGCATAAAAGACGACTCCTCTCTGCCCTAAGGGGTTGACGTATAAGGACATAATAGACGCCTGTAAGCGCCCCGAACCCCGCCATCATAACGCAAAAATCACGCCTTGGTAAGGGCCTCGGCAAGGCGGTTAAGGCCCTCTTTTGGCACCTCCGTCGCCCATGCCCGCGCGGCCGCCATAAGGGCGTCGACAAACTTTTGTTTTACCTGAGTTTTTTCTTCGGAGATGCCGCTTAGCCGGTGCATAAGCGCACGTTCGGCCTCCAGTTCCAGCCCCTTTATTTTTTCACGCAGCGGCAGCCGCACCGCGTCATCACCGTTTTCCAGTGCACTCTTCAGGCGGCGACGCACCTGCCGCAGAGGTCCCACAACCTCATCAGCCCAGACACGGGCGATTCCCGCCGCCTTCACCGCTTCGGCTGCGCCGACGCCGACTCCATCGTTCGCCCGCCATGCCGCCCATAACAGCAGGGGTACGCACTGATCGTGATCGTCCTGGAGCGCCAGGCAGGCCTCGGCCACGTCCTCACGGCCGTAAGCGTTCAGGGCCCACTCCCAGAAGTCAGTCGTCAAGGCTTGAACCTTCAAGGTTGGCGTCCTCGCCCCAGCGCTTCATACCGGTCTCGATGCCGAACAGGTCGAGCGCGCGCGCCACGCTCTGGTCGATGATCTCGTCGAGGCTTTGCGGGCGCGTATAGAAGGCCGGCATGGGCGGCGCGACGATCGCCCCCATCTCCGTCACCGCCGCCATGGTGCGCAGGTGGCCGAGGTGCAGCGGGCTTTCGCGCACCATCAGCACCAGCCTGCGGCGCTCCTTCAAGCAGACATCGGCGGCGCGGCTGATCAGCGACGACGTCACTCCGGTCGCGATTTCGCTCATCGAGCGGATCGAGCACGGCGCGATCAGCATGCCCAGCGTCCGGAACGAGCCCGAAGCGATCGAGGCGCCGATATCAGCGGGCTTATGCACCACGTCGGCCAGGGCATGGACGTCGGCCAGCGACAGGTCGGTTTCAGCTGTCAGGGACAGGCTTGCCGCCTTGGAGACGATCAGATGCGACTCGATCCTTGCACGGCGCAACATCTCTAGCGCCCGGATGCCGTAAATCGCTCCGGACGCGCCGCTAATCGCAACAGTAAGTCTTTGTGTTACTTTATTTTCTGTCATTTTCTTTATACAGGGCACGGACAATAAGCATTTAAGCTTTGTCTAACCAAGTTTCTCTCGTTTCTGTGATGCTTATGTAACTCAATGTGATTCTACATTCGCCGTTTACGGGTGTTCCATACGTGGGCCGGACGCAGTGTCCGGCGCGAAGCGAAGGATAACCTCATGACCATTGAAGCGAGAGTGCGCGAACTCGACCATCGTCATCAATCCCTCAAATCCATCATAGCCCGCGAAGAGCGTTCACCCTCCGTGGACTCCTTATACCTTGGCGAGCTGAAGCGAAAGAAGCTCAAGCTGAAGGAAGAAATCGAGCGTATCAAGTCACTCATGCGACATGAAGTCGTGGAGCCCATGCTGCAGTGAGGCTCATCCAAACATAATCAAGGCCCGGACGACCGCCTGCAGGGCGGAGACCGGGACTTCGAAAACCCCCGAAGGCTGGGCCTTCGGGGGTTTTTCATTGCACTTTTGAGGTCATGCAAAAAAATTTATTCCGTCCGCAGGGGGGAACGCGAAAACCGTGCGTATCAGAAACAGGCGGACGATGATGCCCGCCGGCTCTGGCCCCCAAAGGAATACACGCTCATGACCTCGAAGACCCTGATCGCCGCCCCACTGTTCGTCGCCGCCGCCCTGTTGGCCGGCAGCGTCGTCGCTGCACCGGCTTCGGCCCCGGCCACCAAGGCGCCGGCTGCCTCTACAGCAAAGCCGGCCAAGGCGCACAAGCATCACAAGACGGCCGAAAAGACCGCACAAAAGCCGGCCTAATTCCGCCACAAGCGGAGTTCAAAACCTGCGTGGTGCGGTCTCCCGGCCTTACCCCAAGCGCCACGCAGGTTGCGTATCCCCAATGTCCCAGGCTATCCGCGTTTTTCTTGACCTGTCTACCCCGCCTGCGGCTCGTCCCACGCGCGCTGCCAGTACGGTTTCGCCGTCTGACGCCGACCTGATGCCACGGGTGGCACGGGGTGACGCCCTCGCCTTCCGCCTGCTGGCTGGCCGCCACATGGCCAAGGGCCACGCCATTGCCTTTCGCATCACGCATAATCGCGAAGACGCCGAAGAGGCCGTGCAGGATGCCCTGTCCAAGGTCTGGCGCAACGCCGCGCGTTTCGATGCCGGCCGCGCCGCCTTTTCCACCTGGTTTTACAGCATCCTCGTCCGCTGCGCGCTCGACCGCATGCGCAGGCGCCCGCCCGACGCCGAGGATATCGAGACCTTCAGCGACCACCTGGCCGACCCCGACCGAAGCAGCGATGCTGGCTGGATACGCAGCTTCGAGGCCCGGCGCATCGCCGCCGCGGTCGCCGTCCTGCCCGAACAGCAAAAGACGGCGGTCGTCCTGTGCTACTATGAAGACTTTACGCAGCCTGAGGCGGCGCGCATCATGTCCCTGAACCTCAAGCAGTTGGAGGGTTTTCTGTTTCGCGCCCGCAAGGCCCTGAAAGCGAGTTTAAGCGATGACGAGTGAAGACGACCGGTTAAAGACCCGCCTGCGGCAATGGCAGGTGCCCGGCATGGATCCGGCGGCTGCGGATCGCATGCTGCGCGGCGCCATGGCGCACCCCCAGACGCGTCCGTGGGCGGAAGCCCTCATGAATCAACTGACGCGCGGCCTGTCGGACTGGCGCTACGGCCTGGGTTACAAGCTGGCGGCCGGCATGGCCTGCCTGCTGCTCGGTTTCGGGCTGGGCAGCGCTCCCTCTGACGCCCCGGTCAATGTCGCCGGCGTGGCGCTGATGGCGGACGCCGCTATATGAACAATCGCCTGGCCATCGGTGGCGTGATCGCCGTCCTTATCGCATTGAATCTCGTACAGGGTGCGGCTCTGTTGCGCATGCACGCGCGTAAAACAGAACCCGCCCCGGTCACGCTTACCGAACAGCATATCCAGCAATTGCCGAAAGTGTCGCAGGACGCCGTCCGCCCCAGCCTGGAACAGACGCGTCCGCTGCTGCACACACGGCTAAAAGAGGCCCACCAGGCCCGCCACGAACTGGCGCGTTACATCGCCAGCCCCAACTACAACCGCGCCGAAGCCAGGAAACGGTTCGAGGATCTGCGCGCCAAGACCAATGCCGCGCAAGGGGTCGCCGAGGACATGCTGCTCGACGCCGCCGACAAATTGTCCGCGAAGGATCGCGCGTTAATTCTGAAAACGGTCGACGGCCAGTCCTGATATCTGGCCTGATATCTGGCCTGATGCGAGATCGCGTTTAACCCATCTTAACGGTGCGGATGGAGAACTGCGATACCAGCTTGGATACGCCCGGCATGGTCGACAGCACATCGCGATGGACGTCCTCATAAGACAGGCTTTCGCGCAGGACGATCTTGAGCAGATAATCCGCCTCGCCCGACATCAGGTGGCATTCCTCGATAGCCGCGCAGGCAACCGCCGCCTTTTCGAACTTCTCGAAGGTCTCGCGACGCTGGTCCTGCAGCGTCACATGCACAAAGACCGTACCCTGCTTGCCCTGGACGTTCTCGGCGATGACGGCGCGATAACCGGTGATCACGCCCTTCTGCTCGAGAATCTTGACGCGGCGATGGGCGGCAGACGGCGACAGACCGACCGCTTCCCCAAGATTAGCTGAGGTCGCACGGGCGTCACCGCGCAGTATCTTGATCAACTCGCGGTCAAAGGAGTCCAGATCGGAAAATTTATCGCTGCCAGCCATGAAATTGAGAATATCTCCAACGCGTCGCCGTGGCAAATCATTAAGTTTCGAAAATTTGCCATCGGAACAGGATTATAATTTCATTTTCAACCGGTTTGGAGCGACCGCCATGAAGATCAGCGTACCGAAGGAAATCAAGACTCACGAGTACCGCGTCGGACTGGTCCCCAACTCTGTCGCCGAGCTGACGCGCCTTGGCCACGCGGTCTTTGTCGAGACCGAGGCCGGCGCCGCCATCGGCTTTTCCGACTCAGACTACGTCGCTGCCGGCGCGCATATTCTCCCGACGGCAGAGGAAACCTTTGCGGCCGGCGAACTGATCGTCAAGGTCAAGGAACCGCAACTGCCCGAATGCGCACGCCTGAAGCCGCACCAGACCCTGTTCACCTACCTGCACCTTGCCGCCGACAAGCCGCAGGCCGAAGCGCTGATGGCGTCAGGCGCGACCTGCATCGCCTATGAGACCGTCACCGAAGCCCAGGGCGGCCTGCCGCTGCTGCGCCCCATGTCGGAAGTCGCCGGCCGCATCTCGGTCCATGTCGGTGCGACCTATCTGCATAAGGCCTTCGGTGGCCGTGGCGTCCTGATCGGCGGCGTGCCCGGCGTAGCCCCTGCAAAAGTCGTCATCATCGGCGGCGGGGTTTCCGGCATCAATGCCGCCCAGATGGCCGCCGGCATGCACGCCGACGTCACTGTCTTCGACGTCGATGCCCGCAAACTGGTCGAAATCGACCAGATGTTCGGCGGCCGGGTCAAGACAGCCTATTCGTCGCGCGCCGCACTGGCCCAGGCCGTCACTGAGGCCGATCTAGTAATTGGCGCCGTGCTGATCCCCGGCGCCGCCGCCCCCAAGCTGATCAGCCGCGCCATGCTCAAGACCATGAAGGCCGGCGCGGTGCTGGTCGACATCGCCATCGACCAGGGCGGCTGTTTCGAGACCTCGCATCCGACGACGCACCAGGAGCCGATCTTCATTGTCGACGACATCGTTCATTACTGCGTTGCCAATATGCCGGGCGCCGTGGCGCGGACCTCGACCCTGGCGCTCAACAACGCCACCCTGCCTTTCGTCGTGAAGATGGCGCAGATGGGTATCTCGGCAGCGCTGGCCGCCGATCCGCACCTGCGCGCCGGACTGAACGTCTCGGGCGGCCAGATCACCTACAAGGCGGTCGCAGAGGCGCTGAACCTGCCGTCGGCGGCTTAAGTCAGCCTGCGTTGCGTTCTGCCTGGGTCAGGTTGATTTCAGCGTCGGCGCTTGCCTGCTTGACCTGTTCAGGCGACAGGCGCGCCGAGATCGCGGCCACTTCGTCCGCCGTATCCTGACCGTTCATGCCCGCCACTTCGTACCAGATCAGCGCCGCACTATCATCCGCCACAACACCGATGCCCTTTTCATAAATCCGTCCCAGTTCCACCTGGGCGTCAATGATGTTCATTTCTGCGGCCTTCTGCACCAATCGCGCGCCCCTGGCCTCGTCCCTGGCGACGCCGTGACCGCGAATGTAGAGCATGCCGGTCATGAAGATGGCGTAGGAATGGTTGTTGTCGGCTGCCAGGCTATATAGCCGGAAGGCCTCGACGTGGTTCTTCGCCACGCCCTCGCCATCGTAATAGGCCTCCGCCAGCAGCGTCTGGGAGTGGGTGTAGTTCTGGTCCGCTGCCTTGCGGAACCAGGGTACGGCCTTTTCCGGCTGCGCAGGCACGCCATCACCGTAAAAAAGCACGTAGCCATATTGGTTCTGCGCCTCCGCGGAGCCCTGTTCGGCCGCCATCAGATACCATTTCAACGCCTGCGGGCCGTCCGCCGCGACACCTTCGCCATGGTGATAGCTGTACCCCAGATAGATCTGGGCCGGCGCATAGCCCATCTCCCCGCTTTTCTTGAGATAGGCAATTTCCGCCGGTTTTTCGGCCTTTCGGCCCTTGCAGAACAGGTCCTTGGCATTGGTATCGTTCAGCTTATCCACGGGCCGGGCATTGCAATAGGTCAGTGCCTGATCGACCGTATCGACATGATCGCCGGTACAGGCCGCCAGCAGCAGGCACACCGTGGCTGCGATCCATTGCTTCATTTTCCCCTCCAAAGCCCAGTTCCGCCGGCTTTTAGCGCAAAAATCGCCCTTAAGTCTTGGAAATCGGTTCGTTTGTCCCCATAGTTACAAAAAATAAGCCCCATAGAACGAGACACAGAGACCCGGACATGACGACATTGAGCGTCCGCAGAATTGGCGTCGACGAATTGGAAATCGTGCGCGAACTGGCCTTGGTCATTTGGCCGAAGTGCTATCGCAACATTATCGGCCCCGACCGTGTGGACGCCATGCTGGCCGTGCTGTACGCCACCGACGCGCTGGAACGCGAGATGCTGGAGCAGGGCCACGTCTTCTGGGTCGTGCGCCACGGCGATACCGATGTTGGCTATGCCTCCGCCTATCGCGACGGCGAGCGGCTTTGGCTCAAGAAGCTGTACGTCCGTGACGATCATCGCGGCCTGGGGCTGGGCAAGGCGCTGATCGAGGCCGCGCTGGCGCACTTCCAGTCCCTGACGATCCAGGACATGGCGCTGTACGTCAATCGCGACAATACGCCGGCGATCAACTACTATCTGCGCTCGGGTTTTCAAGTCGAAGCCGAGGTTCCTGTCACCATGGGGCCATACGACTTTACCGACTATGTAATGCAGAAAGCACTCTAAAATGCCGTTTCCGGTATTGGTTTATCGATGCTTCACGATACCTGTTGTTGCATCAGTAATTCTAACCGCGCGCTGACGCTCACGTCTTTACGCCGCGCGTAAACAAACGCGTGACTTGAGCGTGCCTCGCCTGTCCGGCGAATCCCTTCCATGGTACAAATTAATACGCTGTTAACACGGTTAATGCCGCCTTAACGGTGCTGACCTGCGATGTACCGACCTGCCGTACCCAGTAGAGAAAACAGGGAGACAAAATGCCCTATACGCCCCGTACCCGGCCGATCAGCCTTGCCGAACTCGATATTGTCCGTGACCTGGCCCTGCAAATCTGGCCAAAGTGCCACCACCACCGCATCGCGCCCGACCATATGGACGCCATGTTGACCAGCCTGTTCGACCTCGACGTGCTGGAATACGACATGACCGAAAAAGGCCATATCTACTGGGTTATCAGCGTCGGCCATCGCGACGTCGGCTTTATCGCCGCCCACATGGAAGATGCGCGCGTCTGGATCAGCAAGCTCTACGTACTCTCGGACTATCGCGGCTTCGGCCTTGGCAAGGCTTTGGTCCAGGCCGTCCAGGACTATTTCGCCCCGGCCCAGGCCATGTCGGTCTGCGTGCATAAGGAGCACGACATGGTGATCGATTTCTGCCTGCGCCGCGGGTTCAATATCGACCGCGAAGTACCCGTCAGCATCGGCGCCTACGGCTTTACCGACTACGTGATGCACAAGGACCTGCGCAATTAACCCGCCATCAGGCGGGCGACGCCCGGCCCGCCCAGGGCCGTTTGCCAGACGAAGACCGTCACACCGTGCAGAAGGACCGCCGGCCATAACGATCCGGTGCGATAGCGCATGGCGGCGCACGCGGCCGCCAGTATCGCGGCGCAGACGAGAAAGTCCGGCCTGAGAAACAGATAGGCGGCGCCGGGCAGAAAGGTCAGGGCCTCGACCACATGCCAAAGAACGAAGGCTGCGAGGCCCGCCACGAGCCACCCGTAGTCATATCGACTCTCACCGCGCGTCGGCGTCAGCAGCCCACGAAAGATCAGTTCTTCGCTCAGTGCGGGCACCAGCACGATCATGCCCAGACGTACCGGCCAGCCCGTAAAATCCGGCTGCCAGTGCGCAAGGCCTGACAGGCCGGCAACAGCGGCGATCGTCATCAACGCCACTGTCGAGACGACAAAGCACCATCGCCATCCGGCCGCGTCGGGCCAGCTTGTCAAGGCTGAGATCAGACGACTAACCAATCCCCTTCCTAGGCCTTTCAAAATGGTTTATGACCACCCACATCAAGACTGATGCGGGGGGCGTATCATATGCTCTCTGCCCATAGTGTCACAGAGGGAGTCCCAAATGATTTCGAAGCGTGTTGTCCGTCTCGTGGCCGGTCTTGCTGCCGGCGCGGCCCTGGCGTTCGGCCTGGCCGGATGTGGCATGAACACCATCCCGACCAAGGAAGAGGCCGGTAAAGCCGCCTGGGGTGAAGTGCAGAACCAGTATCAACGCCGTGCCGACCTGGTGCCGCAACTGGTCGCGACCGTCAAGGGCGCCGCCGCCCAGGAACGTACCACCCTGACCGCCGTCGTCGAAGCCCGCGCCAAGGCGACGCAGATCACCGCCCAGGTCGATGCTTCGACCGTTTCAGATCCGGCCAAGTTCAAGGAATACCAAGCCGCCCAGGATGGGTTGTCGTCGGCGCTCGGCCGCCTGATGGTCATCCAGGAACGCTATCCGGACCTGAAGTCGAACGCCGCCTTCATGACCCTGCAAAGCCAGCTGGAAGGCACGGAAAACCGCATCGCCATCGCGCGCCGTGACTACAATGGCGCCGCTCAGGACTACAACACCTCTCTGCGCACCTTCCCGACCGTTATCTGGGCCAAGACCATGTACGGTTCGTCGAAGCCGATGGAATATTTTGCCGCAGCCCCTGCCGCCGCAAACGCTCCGACCGTCGATTTCTCGGATATCGGTGCGCAACCGGCCCAGCCGGCAGCCCCCGCTGCTCCGGCCTCGGCTCACTGAATTCATAAAAACAAGGCCACTCAGCCATGACGGTGTTTTCCCTGCATAAAACCCGCCTGAACCGGGTGGCCTTGCCCTGGCTCGCGCTTATCGTCTTTGCGCTGGCGTGGATCGCCACGGCGGCGCTGGCCGATCCGAAGTTCCCGGATCACGGCGGCAAGCGCGTCGTTGACCAGGCCAATATCCTGTCCGACGCGACCGAGCAGGACCTTGAACTCAAGCTTAAGGGTCTGGAAGACACTACCACCGACCAGGTACTGGTGGTCACCGTCGACAGCCTGCAGGGCTACGAGATCGAGGAATACGGCTATAAGCTTGGCCGCCACTGGGGCGTTGGCCAAAGCGGCAAGGTCAAGGCCTCGACCGGCGAGACCTACAAGGACAATGGCCTGATCCTGCTCGTCGCGCCGAATGATCGCAAGGTGCGTATCGAGGTCGGCTACGGCCTGGAACCGGTCATGACCGACGCCATGTCGCACATGATCATCCAGGGCGACATCCTGCCGAAGTTCAAGTCGGGCGACTATGACGGCGGCGTCGAAGCCGGCACGGACGCCATCATCCAGCAGCTGTCGATCGACCGCAACGTCGCCATCCAAAAGGCGCAGGCGGCCGCAAACGTCCAGCCCGAGGGCCGCGAACACGGCCTGCCGCTCGGCGTCATCATCTTCATCATTATCATCTTCATCCTGTTCTCGCGCGGCTGGCTGCCGTGGTTCCTGCTTGGCAACCTGTTCGGTGGCGGCGGCGGTGGCTGGAGCGGCGGCGGAGGCGGCGGCGGCGGGTTCGGCGGTGGAGGCTTCTCCGGTGGCGGAGGATCGTTCGGCGGCGGCGGTTCGTCGGGTAGCTGGTAGGGGAAGCGGACATGTCACAGCTGAAAATCGACCACGCCCGCGTCAACGCGGCCATCGCCCAGGCCGAAACCACGACCTCCGGCGAAATCACCTGCGTCGTGCGCGGCAAGGCGCTGGACTACAGCGCCACACCGATTGGCTGGGCAGCCGCATTGACGCTTCTGGCGCCACTTGTCACCGCCGGCATGGGCCTGATGCCGCATGCCTGGCTTGAGCCCCTGCTCAGCCGCGTGCTTGGCTGGCACAGCATCGGTGTCAGCGGCCAGTACGCGACGTGGGAGATGGCACTGGGCCTGACCGCCCTGCAGGTCGTCGTCTTCGCCATAAGCTGGACGCTTATCAATTTCACGCCCCTCAAACTGTGGCTGACGCCGAAGGCAACGCGCCTGAAGAAGGCCCACGAAAAGGCGATGGAACAGTTCTATGCGCGTGGCCTGCACCTGACCGCCGGCCGCACCGGCGTGATGATCTTCTGCGCTCTGGAGGAACACTTTGTCGAAGTGATCGCCGACGAAGGCATCTATTCAAAAGTTGACAAGGCGCTGTGGAACGACACGGTGGCGGTGCTGCTGAAGCACATCAAGGCCGGGGATCTGACGACCGGTTTCGTAGAGGCGGTCGCGGCCTGCGGCACGGCGCTGGCCGGGCATTTCCCCCCGGACGCCAACAACCCCAACGAACTGCCCGACGTGCTGATCGAGATTTGAGCTACTTCAGGGCGGCGTGAACCGAAAGCGCCAGCGTCTGAAGCTGGCTCTGGGTATCAAAGCACGCATCATTGGCCAGCAGGACGTAGGCGCGTTTGGCGTCCGGGAACAGGATGGTCGCGCTTGACATGCCGAAGACACCGCCGCTCTGCCATAGCTTGCGTTCACCGCCTTCGGTGGTGATCACCTGCCACATCAGCGCTTCGCCGTAGGTCTTTTCATCGCCGTGGATGACCGTGTGCGCCGTTCGTACCACCGGGTTGGTCTCATCCAGATGCCAGCCTGCGTATTTCACCATGTCGGATGTGCTGGAAATCAGCCCGCCCGCCGCGCCCAGATTTGGTAAGACATAAGGTGCAGGTTTGCCGGTGGGGCCATAGCCCAGCACCCTGCGGCCCTTGTTTTTCCACGATACTGTCAGGCCCGTATCCGTCATGCCCAGCGGCTTGAAGACTTGATCTTGGAGCAGCGTGGAGTAAGGCTTGCCGTAGACGTCTTCGAGACCAAAGCTGACCAGCTTGGTCCCGATATTGGAATAGCTCATCGTCTGGCCTGGCTCAGTGACCAGGCGTGCGTCATGCAGTTCCTTCAGGTAGCGGGCGCGGTCGTAAGCCCTTTCGCGCGCCTGTAGTTGATCCGGCAACTTTTCGAAATCCGGATTTTTGAACAGATCGTCGCTATTGGGAATATCTCGCGGCATCCCGGCCGTGTGGGCCGCCAGGGTGCGCAAGGTGATCGGTTTGCCGTTCATCTCCAGATTGGGATAGGCGCCTTTCAGATAGGTCCTGAAGTCGGCGTCCAGGGTCATCTTTTCGTCGAGCAGGGCCTTGGCCACCAAGGTCCCGGTAAAGGTCTTGGTGACCGAACCGATCTCGAACAGGCTGTCCCTGGTCGGCAGGGCGGGCTTGACCTTGGATGTCGTGCCGTAATTATAGAAGCTGACCGCGCCCCGGTCATAGACGCCAATGGCGAGCCCGACATGGCAGGTGTCGGCGAAGAAGCTGGTCGACGCCGTCTGCACCACCTTGTCCAGCGCGGAGACCTGCGGGTTGTCCGTTGGCACCTCTGCGAGGGCTACAGGCGCAGCAAGCCCCAGCAAGAGACCGATGATCGTTATCCGCATGACACCCTCCCGTTTGGCGGCGACGCTAGGCACGGATTAAAGCGCTTTTGTGGCTCGATTTCCTATCGCTTTTCGGCGGCGACAGCGCTAAACACCGCGCCCCTCCTCCGTCTCGCGTTGCAAGCCATGTCCCGACCCTATTGCGGTATCGATTTCGGTACGTCCAATTCCGCCGTCTGCGTGGGACAGAGCGAAAATGTAAAGTTGGTGCCGATCGAAGGCGACTCTGTCACCCTGCCGTCGGCCTTGTTCTTCAATTTCGAGACCGGCGAGACGCGCTTTGGCCGTCAGGCGGTGGCGGAATATCTCGACCACTATGACGGCCGGCTGATGCGCGCGCTGAAGTCGATCCTCGGCTCCAGCCTGATCGGCGAGACCACCCAAGTCGGCAATCGCCGCAAGGATTTCCGCGCCATTATCGGCATGTATATCGCCGAACTGAAGACACGTGCCGAGGGCTTTGCCGGTCACGCGATCGATCAGGTCGTGCTCGGCCGTCCCGTGCGCTTTGTCGACAATGACGACGTTGCCGATGCCCGCGCCGAAGCCGAACTGCGCGGCATCGCCGAAGCGCAAGGCTTCCGAGATATCGCCTTTGAATACGAGCCTTTGGCGGCGGCGCGCGATTACCAATCGCGGCTGTCAGGCGCCGAGACTGTCCTCGTCACCGATATCGGCGGCGGCACGTCGGACTTTTCGGTGCTGAAACTGGCGCCCGACAGCTCAGATATCCTGGCCAATGGCGGCGTCCATATCGGCGGCACGGACTTCGATACCCGGCTCAGTCTCGCCACCCTGATGCGTGATCTCGGCTATCGCAGCCAGTTGAAGGGCGGTTTGGAGATGCCTGGCCTGTATTATCATCAGCTTTCGACCTGGCACCTGATCAACTTCCTCTATACGCAGAAGACGATGCTGGGTGTCCGGCAACTGCACCATCAGGCGGTTGACCGCTCAATGACGGAACGCCTGATGACCGTGCTGGAAAACCATGCCGGCCATGAGATCGCCAACCGTGTCGAACTGGCCAAAATCGCCTTGTCGGACGCGGAAATGACCACGGTGGACCTCAACGCGGTAGACAAGGGGTGGACTCACATTATCGGCAGAGCTGCGCTTTTAGGCGCCACTTACAACGATGTCGAAAAGGTCGTTGGTGCCGCGATCGACACCGTCACTGCGCGCGCCGGTCTTGCACCCGAGGCGATCGAAACCCTGTTCATGACGGGCGGTTCGACCGCCCTGCCCGGTTTCGAAGCTGCGATGCGCGCCGCCTTTCCAAATGCCCGCGTCCATTATGGCGACCGCTTCTCCAGCGTCGCCAGTGGTCTGGGATTGGCCGCTAAGCAAAGATTTGGAAGCTGAGTTTTTGCTTTGTCGCAATGTCTAACGAAAAAACCGCTGCACACTTTTTCGGACATTGCTTTGGAAACCGCTTGCCAAGTCGCGCCCGCATCTGTATCAGCACGATAACACACTAACACGTTGGTACAGATGCGCGACAGTGCCGAAGACAGAGATGCGGTGGCGAAAGCCATTCTGATGCTCAAGGACGCCGGAGAGGTTCGCGCCTTTCTCGACGACCTGTGCACGCCAGCGGAACTGCGCGCATTCGCCGAACGTTTCAAGGTGGCGCGGCTGCTCGACGAAGGCCAGCTCAGCTATCGCGAAATCTCCGAACGCACCGGCGCATCGACTACGACCGTGACACGCGTCGCCAGGTTCCTGCGCGAAATGCCACATAAGGGTTACCGGCTGGTGCTGGACCGAATGAAAGACCTAAAATGAGTGAACCGAGACTCCGTATTGCCGTTCAGAAGTCGGGCCGACTGGCCGACCGCTCGCTGGAGCTGATCTCCGGCGCGGGCCTGCGCGTCCTGAAAGGCGCCAATGAGCTGCTGTACCGAATTGAAAACCAGCCGATCGAACTGCTGCGCGTCCGCGATGATGACATCCCGACCTTTGTGTCCGACAATGTTGCCGAACTGGGTATCGTTGGGCTGAACGTCCTGAGCGAACACTTCCCGGACGCAGACATCGAATCGATGATCGTCATGCGTCTCGGCTTTGGGTCGTGCACGCTCAAGATCGCCGTGCCGAACGACGCCGTCTATGAGGGCCCGCAAAGCTTGCAAGGCAAGCGTATCGCCACCTCCTATCCCAACATCCTCGGCAAGTGGCTGAAGGCGAATGGCGTCACCGCCGAAATCATCGAAATGCGCGGCGCCGTCGAAGTTGCCCCGCGCATGAAGATCGCCCACGCCATCTGCGACCTGGTCTCGACCGGCGCTACACTCGAGGCCAACGGTATGCGCGCCACTGACCTGGTGCTCAAATCCGAAGCCGTGCTGATCAAGGCGCCACACGCCCCACCTGCCGAGTTAGAACATACGTATGACATGGTCGTGCGCCGCTTTGACGGCGTGGTCGCTTCGACCGGCGCCAAGTACGTCATGCTTAATGCCCCCAGGGCGCATCTCGATGAGATTATCAAGATGATCCCGGGCGCCGACGCCCCGACCATCATGCAACTGGCCGGGCGCGACGACACGGTGGCCGTCCATGCGGTCTGTCAGGAAAATGTCTTCTGGGACACGCTCGACAAGCTGAAAACCGCCGGCGCATCAGCCATATTGGTGCTGCCGATCGAAAAAATGATGAAATAGATGAAGACCTTTGTCTGGAAAGACCTCAGTGCAGCGGAACGCAAAACCGCACTCAGCCGCCCGGAAAACCGCCGTGATCCGCGCGTGCTGGAGCGCGTGCGCGAGATCTTTGACGATGTCGAAGCCCGCGGCTTTGCCGGCCTGACCGATTGGGCGGTGAAACTTGATGGCCATGCGCCGGACGCCGTACGTTTAAATGCAAAGACGGTCGATGCCGCTCGCGCGCAACTGACGGCCGAAGACCTGGCAGCCATGGAACTGGCGGTCGAGAATGTCCGCGCCTTCCAACAGGCCGAACTGCCGGGTGACGGTCCGATCATCGCCCCCAAGCCGGGCCTGAGCCTGCAACGCGTCTATCGTCCTATATCCACCACCGGCCTTTACGCGCCGGGCGGTCTGGCGCCGCTGTTCTCGACGCTGATCATGACGGCTGTGCCTGCCCTGGTCGCTGGCGTGCCCAACCGCATCTGCATCACGCCGCCTGCAAGAGACGGCTCGATCCACCCGATGATGATCGCCGCCGGTGCCGCTTCCGGTCTCGACACCGTCTGGCGCGTCGGTGGCGCGCACGGCATTGCCGCCATGGCTTTAGGCGTCCTCGAAGGCCTGCCGGCCGCCGACAAGATCTTCGGCCCGGGCAACAAGTACGTCGCCGAAGCCAAGCGCTACGCCACGGAGCGCGTATCGGGTCTGGCCATCGATATGCCGGCCGGCCCATCGGAATTGCTGGTCATCGCCGACGACACGGCCAATGTGAAACTGGTCGCCGCCGACCTGCTCAGCCAGGCCGAACACGATGCCGACGCGCAGGTGATCCTCGTCGCATTGTCGACGGATATCGCTGCCCGCATCGCTGATGAAGTTACTGCGCAGGTCGAACGCCTGCCGCGCGCCGCCATCGCTAAGGCGTCGCTTGATCAGGCCCGCCTTTTCATCGCCTCGTCGCTGGCCGAAGCCGCCGAGGTGTCCAACCTTTACGGCCCGGAACACCTGGCCATTCAGGTCGCAGACGTCGACGCCGTCATTCCGCAGCTGACCGCCGCCGGCACAATCTTCGCCGGCACCTACGCCGCGGAAACCTTTGGCGATTATGCCGCCGGCCCCAGTCACGTCCTGCCGACCGACGGCGCCGCGCGCGCCTGGGACGGTATCACCGTCCGCTCCTACCTCACCAGCTTCGTCGTCCAGAAAGCCACCCGCGAAGGCGCCGCAGCGATTGCGCCTGCCGCTGCCCGCTTAGCGAGGCTCGAAGGACTGGAAGCCCACGCCCTGGCTGCCGATTTCCGCCTGAACGCTGAGTTATAACCGATGTTCAACTCACCCTTTTCCTCATTGTCATCTTCCGGCTCCGGACTGGAGTCGCTGCCGCCGTCGCTGGAACCTCTGCGCGAGCGCATGGCCGCCTTTTACGGCGTCGAAGCCCATCAACTGATGGTCACGCGCGGTGCCTCACATGCCATGGAAGTGCTGATGCGCCGCCTGCGCACGCATGGCCATGAGTTTATCTGGGCGCCGGCCGATCATTATCTCGAAGACCTGAGCGCGGTTTATAACCTGACCGTGCGCACGCCGCCGGCGTCTGGCACCATCGCCAAGGGCGCGGGCTTTTACCTCGTCCACAACCCGCAACAGACCGACGGAAAGGCGTGGGATCTGGTCAAGGCGCGCACCCTGGCGGTCGATATCTTCCCGTCGATCCTGGTTATCGACGAAAGCTATTTCGACGCCTCGAGCGCCGCCAGCATGGTTGAACTGGCCGTGTCAGAGCCGAATGTCGTAGTGCTGAAAAGCCTGTCCTATCTGTTTGGCATGGCCGGCGCGCGCGTTGGCTCCTTGATCGCCAATACCAAGACGCTCCAGGGTTTGCTGAAGTTCTGCGAGCGACACCCGATCCCGACCTTGTCGGTGCGCGCCGCCGAAGCGGCGCTTTCGCCGTCGCGCGCGCTCAGCGTCCAGGCGCGCATCGACCTGATCCGCAGCGAACAGGCCCGCCTGCGCGAAGCGCTGGCGCGCTCGCCGCAACTGGACAGCTTCGACCTCAATGATGGGCCGTTCATGCTGCTGCGCCCGGTCAACCTGCTGAAGACGCAGACCGCGCTGAAAAAGCTGGGCCTGTCGACACAGAATACAGCCAATGGCCTGCTGCTGGCCCTCGGTGACAAGGCGACGAACAACCGCATTCTAAAGGCGTTGGACGTCTTGATGGACGGACCCGCGCCACGCATCGGCGAAGTCATGCGCGACACCAAGGAGACGAAAATTTCGGTTCTCGTCAATCTCGACGAGCCCAAACCCGTCAAAGTTCACACCGGGGTCGGCTTCTTCGATCATATGCTGGATCAGGTCGCGACTCATGGTGGTTTCTCGCTGCAACTGGCCTGCGATGGCGATCTGGAAATCGATGCACACCATACAGTCGAAGACTGCATGCTGGCGTTCGGACAGGCGTTAAAACAGGCATTGGGTGACCGGGTCGGCATGGCGCGCTTCGGCTTTGTCCTGCCGATGGACGAAACCGAGGCGAAGGTGTCGGTCGATCTCGGCGGCCGGCCGTTCTGCGTCTTCAAGGGCAACTTCCAATCGACGCACATCGGTGACTACCAGACCGAAATGACCTCGCACGCCTTCCGATCATTGTCGGAAACGCTCGGCGCCTCGATCCACGTCGAAGTCGAGGGCGGTAACGATCACCACAAGACCGAAGCCTGCTTCAAGGCTCTGGGCCGGGCGCTGCGTCAGGCGACGCGCATCGAAGGCGATGCCCTGCCGTCGACAAAAGGAATGTTGGCGTGATGGGCCCTGTTGAAACAACCCTACCTTTTCCTTCCCCGTTTACGGGGAAGGTGTCTGCGAGTTTACGAGCAGACGGAAGGGGGATGCAGGTGGAAGCAGGGTTTCCCCCTTCCGTCACGTTCGCTACGCTCCATGCCACCTTCCCCGTAAACGGGGAAGGAAGGAACTTGCCTACGGAGTTCAAGTCATGATCACTGTTATTGAACTCGGCTGCGCCAACACGGCTTCTGTCCTGTTTGCGCTGGACCGCTTGGGCGCCGAAGCCAAGCTGTCGTCGGACCCGGCCGAGATTGCCGGCGCGAAAAAGGTTGTCCTGCCGGGCGTTGGCGCTGCGGGCTTTGCCATGTCGCGGATCCATGAGCTTGGCCTGTTCGACACCATTCGCGGCCTGAGCGTGCCGCTGCTGGGGGTGTGTCTCGGCCAGCAGCTGCTGTTCGACGGTTCGACCGAAGGCGATGTCCAATGCCTGGGGCTTATTCCCGGTCTCGTCACGAAGATGGAGGCCAGCAACGACATGGTCGTGCCGCACATGGGCTGGAACCAGCTCGACGTCACGAAAGCCGATCCGCTGACCGCAAGCGTCAAAGACGGCGACTACGCCTATTTCGTCCACTCCTATGTCTGTCCGGTCAATGACTGGACGCTCGCCACCTCGACTTACGGGGCGCCATTCGCCGCCATGGTTCGCAAGGACAATGTCTGGGGCTGCCAGTTCCACCCCGAACGCTCCCAGTCCGTTGGCGCCAACATTTTGAAGAACTTTGTAGAGCTATGATCCTTTATCCTGCCATCGACCTGATCAACGGCGAATGCGTACGCCTGACGCAAGGGCGTTTTGACGCCGTGACGCGCTACGATTCCGATCCGTTTAAACGTCTCAATCTCTTCAACGAAGAGTTCGCCAAGTGGGTCCACATCGTTGACCTCGACGGCGCCAAGGCCGGATCGCCGCAGCAGCACGAACTGATCGGCCGCCTGGCAAAGGCGTCGCGCGCCAAGATCCAGACCGGCGGCGGCGTGCGTACGCGCGAACACGTGCAAACCCTTCTTGATGAAGGTGTCTCAAGCGTTGTCGTCGGCTCCGCAGCCGTGAAAAACCCCGAAGAGGTGCGCGGATGGCTGCGCGATTTCGGCAAGGACCGGATCACCCTGGCGCTCGACGTCCTGCCGACCGAAGACGGTGATTTCGACGCGGCGCTGCATGGCTGGACGGAGGGCTCGGGCATCTCGCTGTGGAGCGTGCTCGACGAATACCCCGTCAATGTCGCCCAACGTATTCTCGTCACCGACGTGTCGCGCGACGGCATGCTGATGGGGCCGAACATGGAACTGATGAAGGCCCTGCGCAAGGCACGTCCCGACCTGGAAATCCAGGCGTCCGGTGGCGTGCGCTCGGTCGAGGATCTCTATGATCTGAAGGCCTTGGGCGTCCACGGCGCCATTGTCGGCAAGGCCATTTATGAAGGTCTGATCGATCTCAAAGCCGCTCTGAACGTCGGATAAGAACCATGTTGGCCAGACGCATCATCCCCTGTCTCGACGTCAAGGACGGCAAGGTCGTCAAGGGCGTGCAGTTTGTCGGTCACGAAGTCCTCGGCGACGCCGTCGACATGGCGCTGCGTTACCGCGACGAAGGCGCCGACGAACTGGTGCTCTACGACATCACCGCCTCGTCCGAGGGCCGCACGGTCGACTACAACTGGGTGCGCGACATCGCGCGCGCGCTGGACATTCCGTTCTGTGTCGCCGGCGGCATCCGCTCGGCCGAACAGGCGGTCAAATGCCTCGACTCTGGCGCCGACAAGGTGTCGATCAACTCGCCGGCGCTGGAACGCCCGGATCTGATCAATGAACTGGCCGAAATGGCCGGATCGCAATGCGTCGTCGTAGGTATCGATTCACGAGAAATGGACAACGATTACTACGTCCACCAGTACTCCGGCGATCCTGACAAGATTCGCCAGGCTGGCCGCCGGACGCTCGACTGGGTCATCGAAGCGCAAAGCCGTGGCGCAGGCGAAATCGTTCTCAATTGCATGAACCAGGACGGCGTGCGCAAGGGCTACGATATCGTCCAACTTCGTTTGGTACGCGACAAGCTCAACATCCCGCTGGTGGCGTCCGGTGGCGCCGGTGCGCCCGAGCACTTCCGCGACGTGTTCGACCAGGCAGACGTTTCCGGCGCCCTGGCCGCCAGCGTGTTCCACAAGAAAATCATCGCCATCCCCGACCTGAAAGCGCAATTGCGCGGGGACGGGATTGCCGTGAGACTGTAAAGACTACCCCTCCGTCATTCCGCAAGGAATGCCACCTCCCCAGCCTCGCCGGCAGGCATTCGCTAGGGAGGAGAAGCGCCCCTCTCCTCCCCATGACAATGGGGAGGGGGACCACGAAGTGGTGAAGGGGTATCTATCCAAGGACGACCATGCCAGACGCTCATACCCTGCCCGATCCGCTGACGATCGCCGACATCGCGAAGATCGACTTTGCCAAGGAAGGCGGCCTGGTGCCCGCCGTCGTCCAGCACGCCGATACGCTCCAGGTCCTGATGCTCGGCTACATGAATGCCGACGCCCTGAAGCACACGCTGGACAGCGGTCTGGTGACCTTCTGGTCGCGCTCGAAATCGCGTCTGTGGACTAAGGGCGAAACCTCGGGCGACACGCTTAAACTCGACCGAATCCTGACCGACTGCGACGAAGACGCCCTCCTCGTCTATGCCCGGCCGCAAGGCCCGACATGCCACACCAAGACGACCTCGTGTTTTGGCCACGAAGACGCGCCGGGCATCGGCTTCCTCGGTCATCTGGCGGCCATCGTGAAGGACCGCGCCGCCGCCGATCCGGCCGACAGCTATACGGCACGGCTGATGCACAAGGGCATTGCCAAGATCGCACAGAAGGTCGGCGAAGAAGGCCTGGAAACGGCGCTGGCCGGCCGCGCCGGCGATCTCGACGAACTGCACAGCGAAGCCGCCGACCTGCTTTATCATCTGACGGTATTGCTGATGGCGCGCGACACATCGCTGGAGGCCGTGCTCGATGTCCTGCGTGAGCGCCACCGCGGCTGATTTACAATAACGGCATTACGTGGTTTCCTGCGTCATCGGCAGCGCAGGGGGACATTATGCGTCGAGGCTATTTATCCTTAGGTATCAAGGACATTTTTGATCCGAAGGGCCGGATCGACCGGCTGACCTATTTCATATACGGCGCGATTCTCGGCATCATCAGTGTCGTTATCCAGGGGCCGCTACTGGCATTTTCGGCCGTATTGGGCGACACCGCCCAGTCCTATATTTCGGAATATCCCGCCATTTACCTCGCGTTGGTGGTGTTGCCACTGCTCTACGGCCAATTCTGTATCTACGCCAAACGGCTCCACGACTTGAACCTGCCGGCGATCCTGGCAGTACCGCTGTTTGGTGAAATCATTTTCAATGTTGTCTTTAGCTTTGTCCCTCCCTTGGAAGAATTCAATCTTGAGCCGAAGATGCTGGCCACCATCGGGATGATCCTGGGCGGCGCCATCATCGTTGCGCACCTGTTGCTGCTGTTCGTTCCCGGGACGCGCGGCCCCAACAGGTATGGCAGCAATAATCTCGGCAATCCGTTGCCCAAGCCCAAAATCCTCGAAGGCTAATCTTCCCGCCGGGCGGCGACACCCGTTTACAGCCGAAGAGATTTGGGCTTAGACTTGGTTAACGGGGTTACGGGAACATGGATATGCTGAAGCTGGGATGGAACACCGAAGGCCGCCTTAGCCGTCAGGATTATCGCGCGGCACAGACCAAGATCGGCGTGACCTCACTGATCGCCGTCATACTGGGCGCCGGCGTAGTGCTTGGCTTCACCAAGCAGAACACCTATGTGTCGCTGGCCGTTGTGGCGGTCGTCGTCGCCGGCGTGCTCTACCTGCAGTATCGTGACGCACAACTGGCCATCCGGCGCCTGCACGACCGCAACCTGCCGGGATGGCTGCTGTGGCCGATCATGCTGTTCACCCTGTTTGTCATCGGCACGGCCAGCACGGTCCTGATGGGTGCGCTCTATGAAGGCGGCCTGATGCGCTTTCTGTGGAATCTGTGGGAGCTCACCCAGCCTCTCGTCGGACTGGCCTTCAGCCTGGGCGGCTATGGCGCGCTCGCCGCCCTGGCCATGGTCGGCTACAGCCTTTTTATCCAGTACAACCTGAACGCCAACGCCAAACCGGGGCCGAACCGCTACGATTCGGCGCCCGCCGAGTGACCGAATTGCCGCAGGGTTAATATCGCGTCATCGATTGTGATGGTTTTATTTGCACTGCACCTATGCGTGCGCCATAAGCGCTCAGGGCAATAAGATTCTTGTTTTGTCGCGATATTTTGCCGAAAACCGCTAGCACTTTTCGGCATATCGCTCAGGGGTAAACGCGGAAATGGCTTCGCTCATCGACATGATCACGGCGTTTATCGCCCTTCTGGTGTCGGCGGCCTTCCTGCATTTTGGCGCCGACAAGGATGCAATTACCGCCCAGCCTGATCCTGTGCCGGCCGAACAGTCCGCGAATCACTCCATGGCGCCGTCATCCGACCAGGGCGACGCCTGATTCGCGCAAGTTCATGTACTGAGCCGCACAGGTCGCAGCCGTTAATTGTCCGTGAAAGGATAGGATTCGCGCTTCCGGAACGCGGGATTCTGACAAATTCCTTTGCCTTGCACGTGAGTTAGAGATAGCTTTCGCCTGATGGGAGAACCTGTCGGGGCGATGCCGGAGATATGTATTCTGGCGGAAGCGGCGGGGTTGCAGGACTGTTAGATGAAATCGAGACGCCCCCCTTTGAACACCTCCGGTACCCGCACAAGAACGCGCCTGGAGACAGGCATAGCCGGTTCTGAAACCGAAGCGGACATCAGCGTGGATGCAGGCCTGGATTCGCCTGCCGATGACCTGCTCGAAGCGCCCCTGACGACGTCTTTGGATACCGAAGCGACCGCCGATCTCGACATCCCGCACGCGCCGCCGGCCATGGACTTTTCGCCGCCGCCGGCGCCGGACATGCCACCGGCGCGTTTCGAGCCCAGGGACACCGCGACGCAGGACGACGCCAAGCCGGGCCTGCGCCGCGAACTGACACCGCGTGTCGAGCCTGAAGGGGTACTTAAGGCCACGGGCGCCTCGCCCCTGCTCTTCTGGGGCACGACCGGTTTCATCAGCCTGTTATGGGCATCTGGCCTGGCCGCCTTCATGCTGGGCGCTCAGAACAATAGCGGTGCCTTCGCCGTCGAACCCTTCCGTTTGATCGTGATCGGCTTCCTGGCTGTATTCCCGACCGGCCTGATCTTCGCCGCTGCCTTTGCACTTCGCAACGCCGCAGCCCTGTCGCGGCAATCCGCCCGCGCAGCAGCTTTGGCCGATTCGATGCTGGCGCCGGCGGCTTCGGCCGCCATGCAGACGCACGAACTGGTCGATCAGTTGCGCGCTCAGGTCGATCACGCCGTCCGCGCCGTCCGCCTGGCACACGTCGACATCACCGAACTGCAGGCCAAGCTGAAGAGTGAGACCGACCGCCTGCACGATGCCGCCAATATCGCCCGCGCCACCACCATGAGCGTCACGCGCGCCATGGAGCACGAACGCGAAGCCGTGGCACGCATGAGCGAGCAACTGGCCTTGCAGGCCAACGGCATTATCGAAGTCGTCGATCGTCAGGCGCGCATGGTTGCCGATGCCTCCGACCTGGCGCAAACGCAGTTGCGCGAAGCCGAGGCCACCCTGGCCGTTCGCGCTACGGACATGATGACGGCCGCCAACGATGTCTCGACCAATGCCCGCCTGATCAGCGAAGACCTGGACCGTCAGACCCAGCGGCTGGAAACGGCCGGTTCGGGCGTCGCCGGCCAAATCCGTTCGGTCGAGGAAGGCCTGTCGCAGCAACGCGCCGGCCTTGTCGCTGCCGCCCTTTCCCTACGCGCCGATCAGGAAGACTTTGCCGTTCACATCGAAAACCAGCGCGCTCAGTTGACCGAGGCCCTGGCCATCACTCGTGTCGCCACCGTCGATCTGGGTGAGACTTCGGCGCGCGGCGTCGACGTCCTGCGCGATATCGTGCAGTCGGCTCAGGAACAGTTCCGCGCCGTGCTGGGTGTTGCTGAGAATGAACGCACCTCGTTCGAAACGCGCATCCACGCCACCCTGTCCAACATCTCGGTCATGGCCGCCGACGCCCGCGACGACCTGATCAGCGAAACGCGCCGCTCGCTCGAGCAACTGACGGCGGCTGCCAGCGACGCCAAGAAGGCCGCCGATACAGCTGCCCAGACGGCCCAGGGCCGCGTCGATCGCCTCAACGAATCGATCTTCGAAGCCTCAAAGAAGGCCGACGAGGTGTTCGATTCGCGCTTTTCCGCTGCACGCCGCCTGATCGAGGATTCGGCCGAACTGATCAACCAGGCCGGCGACCAGACCGCCGAGCGGCTCGACAACAGCTTTGCCCACACGCGGCAGACTATCGCTGAGGTCAATGAGGCGCTCAATGAACTGACCCACAGCGCCGACCAGTTGCCGCTGATGGCCCAGGACCGCCTGCACGAAATCCGCAGCGCCGTCGAAGAAGGCCTGGCGGCGATGACGGCGGCGGCGCGCAAGGCCGCGCTCGAAACCGAAGCCGTCGACAGCGCCTTCCAGGACCGCGTTCGCCGCAATTACGACATGCTGACCGAAGCCGTGCGCCTGATGGGCGTTATCTCCGGAGATCAACCGCTCTCCTCCGCGCACCTGTCAGCACCGGCGCCCCAGTCCGTCACGCGCGATCCCCGTACCCCGCCGCCCGCCCTGCCGCGCGCGACTGCGCCACACCCCCAGGCGATGCCGCGTCCAACGCCTGCCCCGCAGCCGGCGCGTGAGACGTCTCGCCTGCGCCTGACGCCGCTGCCCGCGGAAACCCGCCCGACACCCGTGCCGCAGCCCCAGCGTCAGTCGCCTCAGGGGCAAAAGCCCCAGGGAAGCCGCGCCAACGAATCGAACGGCTGGTCATGGCGCGATCTACTGAATGGCATGGACAGCAACGGCAATCCTCCGCGCGATCCCCTTGAAATCCCTGCGGACACCGGCGCGCGCACGGCACCGCAAGCCCCTGTCGACGCCGACTTCGACGACGATCTCGATGACGTCATGGTCGGTGAGGTCAGCGCCATGGGCGTGGATGCTGCATCGCTTCTCAGCCGCACGCGCATAGATGAAATGATCACCTCGATCATGGCCGAAAACAACGAAGGCGCGCGTAACCTGGTGCGCCGCATCGCGCCAGCGGCCGTCCGCCGCCTGAACCGACGCATGATGTCTGATCCCGTACTGCGTCAGCACGCGTCTGAATTCGTCAATGCTTACGACCAGCAGGTCAATCTTGCCCTGATGTCCAAGGATGCGTCGCGCGGGCTGCAAGAAGTGCTCGGCAATGACAAGGGCCGCGCCTATCTGCTGATCGACGCGGCGATCGCTGATATCATTTAATGAAACTTACCCTTCGCGCTGAAACCTTTCCGATCGCGGGCACCTTTACCATCGCGCGCGGATCGAAGACCGAAGCCCACGTCGTTTACGTCGAAGTCGCGGATGGCAGCCATATCGGCCACGGCGAAAGCGTGCCCTATGCGCGGTATGGCGAAAGCATCGAAGCATCCCTGGCCGAACTCGAAGCCGTGCGCAATCAGGTCGAAGCCGGACTCACCCTTGATGCGCTGCAGAGCCTGATGAAACCCGGCGCGGCACGCAACGCGCTCGACTGCGCCCTATGGGATTTGCGCGCCAAGCAGAGCGGCGTCCCGGCCTGGCAGGCCGCCGGACTAAAGCGGGTCGATCCGCTCAAGACAGCCTATACGTTGAGCCTGGCTACGCCCGAAGTCATGGGCCAGCAGGCCGCTGCCAATGCCCGCCGCCCGCTGCTCAAGCTCAAGATCGGCGGCGCCAACGATCTCGATCGCGTCGAAGCCGTGCGCGCCAACGCCCCCAATGCCCGGCTGATCGTCGATGGGAATGAAGGCCTGAGTTTCGACGATCTCGTCCGCATCGCACCGGACCTCGCCAAGCTCGGTGTCAAGCTGATCGAACAGCCGCTGAAGGTCAGCGAGGACGAGCAGTTGCTGGGTTTCGACAGTCCTGTGCCGCTGTGCGCCGACGAAAGCCTGCACGATCGCTCCGAACTGGCGCGGTGCGCCCGACTCTATGCCTGTGTCAATATCAAGCTCGACAAGACCGGTGGGCTGACCGAGGCCCTGGCCCTGAAAGCCGAAGCGAAAGAAGTCGGCTTGGAGATCATGGTCGGCTGCATGGTCGCAACCTCGCTCAGCATGGCGCCAGCGATGCTGGTGGCGCAGGGCGCGGACTTCGTCGATCTCGATGGGCCGCTGCTGCTGGCGCGCGACCGCGATCATGGGCTGGAAGTCACCGGCTCCATCCTGCATCCTCCGACACCCGCCCTATGGGGTTAACCTCAGGCGCAACCGATAAAGCCTGACCGCACACAGCAAGCCGACCGTTGCCAGCCCCGCCATGACGCCGTAGCCATGCAGGCCGAAATGCGCGAAGGCCATCCCCGAAGCCAATGTCCCCAACCCCATCATCACGCCGTTGGAATAGGCGGCGTTGATCGTCTGTGCCAGGCCTTCATAGCCCTTGGGTGTCAGGCGGTAGACCAGTTCCAGTCCAGCCATATAGGTCGCGGCGAAGCTGAATATATGCAGCAATTGCGACGCCGCCAGTAGCCACAGCGGCGCGTCCCACATCATCAGGCTCCAGCGGAAGACTGTCACGGCGCCCGCCAGCAGGATCATCCGCCACGGCCCCATGAAGCGGCGAAAGCGTTCGCCCAGCATCATGTAAGCGATCTCACCGATCACGCCGATCGCCCAGAGGTTGCCGCACCAGACCGGCGACAGGCCGGCCTCCTTCCAGATCAGGGTCGAGAAGGCATAGTAGAAACTATGCGAGGCCTGAAGGCAGGCAATGGCCATGAACAGCCAGGCCAGGCCGGGCGTCGCCAGCAGGACTTTCAAGCGCGCGAAGCCTGAGCCCCGCGTCTCCGTTGCCAAATGGCTGCGATCCTGACGCGGTTCGGGCGGCAGGACGATCCGCCCAAGCATGGCCATCAGGCCGACGGCGCACACCACCCAGAACAGGATGATGTCCGGCGGCAGGACCAGCAGCAGCCACCCCATGGCGACGTCGGCGATAATAAAGGCGAACGACCCGACCGAACGCGGGATGGCGTAGGTAAAACCCTGGCTGCGCGACAGTTGCAGGGTCATCGAATCGAGCATCGGGCTGATACTGGTCGAACAGGTGTAGGCACAGGCATAGAGGATCAGAAACGCCACAAAGCGCCAGGGGCCATAGACGTCCCCCAGCCCCATCAGGGCGTAGAACAGGCAGGCCGCCGCCGCCAGCCAGACCATCGGCGTGCGGTAAAGGGTGAACCGGTCGGCCCACAGGCCGCTCAATGGACCGCTCAGGGACCTCAGCAACAGGGGCACGGCAAGGATAACGCCGATCTGCTGCGCGGTGATCCCCTGATCGCGCAGCCACACCGGCATGTACGGCAGGTTAGCGCCGGTCATGGAGAACAGCAGCACATAGAAACCTGCCTGGCGAGCGGATGTCGTCAGCAACGGGTTCGGTGGATTGGGGGTTGTGGCGGCGGCCATTTGCGGCGTAAACTTTGAGACACACAGGTGCGCCGCTATTTTCTAAAGACCATGATCGATTCTGTAAATTCTTCCATGACTTCGAAATCCCGATCCGGCGCGGCTCCGCGGGGTCTTTATCCCGACATCGAACCCTATGATACCGGTCATCTGGCAGTCGGCGGCAAGCACCGGATCTATTACGAACAGTGCGGCAATCCGGCCGGCATTCCGGTCGTCGTGCTGCACGGCGGCCCGGGCGGGGGCATCTCGGCGAACCTGCGCTCGTACTTCAATCCGGACGGTTACCGCATCATCCTCTTCGACCAGCGCGGCTGCGGGAAGTCTACGCCGCATGCCTCCGAGGACGTGTCGCTGGAAGACAATACGACCTGGCACCTCGTCTCCGACATCGAGCGCTTACGTGAAAAGCTGGGCGTCCGCCAATGGGTTGTGTTTGGCGGATCGTGGGGCTCGACCCTGTCGCTGGCCTACGCCCTGAAACATACCGACAGTGTGCTGGGCCTGATCCTGCGCGGCATCTTCCTGGTACGCAAATCCGAGCTCGACTGGTTCTATCAGGAGGGCGCCAGCCACATCTATCCGGACATCTGGGAACGCTTCATCGCGCCGATCCCTGAGGCAGAGCGCGGTGATTTGCTCAACGCCTATATCGCGCGGCTGAATGGCTCCGACAAGGCGGTGCAGCGGGCGTGTGCGCTGGCCTGGAGCGGCTGGGAAGGCGACACCCTGTCGATTGAAGGGCCGTCGGACGCCGGCTCGAAATTCTCCGATCCCGACTTCGCCATCGCCTTTGCGCGCATCGAGTCGTGGTATTTCAAGAACGGCGGCTTCTTCGAGACTGACAACTGGATTCTGGAGAATATCCGCCGTCTGAAAGACGTGCCGGCCTGGATCGTCCAGGGCCGCTATGACGTCGTGACGCCGATGACGACGGCGTGGGAGCTGCATAAGGCCTGGCCGGAAGCGCGCTTCAACCTGGTCAGGAAGGCCGGCCACTCGTCGAGCGACGACGGCATATTGCACGGCCTTGTCGCCGCTGCTGACGAAGCGTTGGCATTACTCGCAAAATAACATATCCGCTGAGGGCAAAAAGCCACACCCGCTTCTTGATCACATAACAACATAACGGCGGTCTTGCCGTATGGTTAATTGTTGTTAAGGTGTTTGTGAGCGCAGGTATGGCCAGCATTTGGGGCAAAGGACTGACGCGCTCCCCGGGGGTTGCGTGGGAAGTTTGTTGCCAGAATCTCTGGACGTAGCGGCGGGGCTTGTCTTCGTCTACCTGCTCATGAGCGTGCTCGCGACCGTAGCGCGCGAGGCCTTCGAAGGCTTCATGAAGCGCCGTTCCCGCAACCTGGAAAAGGGCCTGATCGAACTTTTGTGCGATCACCCGGTGGAAAAGCCCAAGGGCAAGACCAAAGCCAAGACAAAGACAATCGAGGGCTATGAAGTCCTTCAGGCCTTTTACGATCACCCCTTGATCATGTCGCTCTATCGCGGCCGCTACACCATCCCGCCCAAGCGCCACCCGCTTCAGGGCCGGTCGATGCCGTCCTACGTGCCAAGCTCGCACTTTGCCTATGTGTTGCTCGACATGCTGTCGGAACGCGGCGGCTTAGGCACCGACCAGGGCGTCAGCCTCAACGCGGTCATGGACGGATCGCGTCAACTGGGCAATCCGCGCCTGGCCCGCATGGTTCAGTTCGCCGTGAGCAATGCCGGCGGCGATGTCGACAAGGCACGTGTCTTCCTCGAAAGCTGGTTCAACGCCACCATGGACCGCGTCTCGGGCTGGTATCGCCTGGAAACGCAAACCTTCCTGTTCTGGGTCAGCCTGGCGGCTTGTGTCATACTGAACGTCAACACTGTCGTCATCGCCGATGCGCTTTACCGCAGCCCCACCTTACGCAAAGGCGTCGAAGTGGCGGCCGAGGCCTATTACCAGAAACACGCCGCCGGCCAGCTTCAGACCGGTGAGCTCCAGACGCTGGGCAACAACCCGCTGAACGAGCTGGGCCTGCCGCTGGGCTGGACGCAGCAGACGCGTGACGCAATGGCACGGCTGTTTGCCCGCGAAGAGGCCCGCGCAGTTGATCCGGAGGCGGTCGCCCTTTTGACGGTCACAGCAAAGGACAGCCAGAGCTGGACCGGCCAGGTCGCGTCGTCCGTCAATGGCGCCTGGCAGGAGGTCGTCAACTTCTACTATGGCACGCCGGGACTCGGCGACAACACGCTGTTCAACTTCCTGCCCTTCGTGTCCTTGATCATGGGTTGGGTGATGACGGCCTTTGCCGTGACCCTGGGCGCGCCCTTCTGGTTCGACGTGCTGAGCAAGCTGATGGTGGTGCGTTCGACCTTCAAACCCAATGGCGGCGGCCAGCGCGGTGACGGTCAAAAAGACACCGTGTCCGGACTGGCGGCCATCGCGGCAACGCTGGCTCCGCCACAGCCGGTGGTTCAGGAAACCAAGCCTTTCCTGAGTTTTAGCAATAGCCAGGTCGCCGTTGTCCTGCAGGACGATCTGCCGGTTGATCCCAACCAGCGCCCGCGCGACGCCTGATCGCCATGGCAATCATCACGCCTGAAACCCTTCTGGCTCTGGCGCCGACGACGCGGCGGGCGGCGGAATACGCCCCCGCCCTGGACGCCGTGCTCGAACGCGCAGGCGTCACGACGCCTTTGCGGGTCGCGCATTTCATGGCCCAGCTCTGCCATGAATCGGGAGGGTTCCGCGCCCTGGTCGAAAACCTCAACTACCGCCCTGAGACCCTGATGGCGGTGTTCAAGAAGCGCGTTCCGACCCTCGAGCAGGCGCAGGCGCTCGTCAATGCCGGCAAGGACGCCATCGCCGAACATATCTACGGCGGACGGCTAGGGAATGTGAACCCCGGCGACGGCGCCCGCTTTATCGGCCGCGGCTTCATCATGGTCACCGGCCGCACCAATTACGAGCTGTGCGGCAACCGCATAGGCCAGCCCCTGACCGAGCGGCCCGAACTGCTGGAGCAGCCGGCCATCGCCGCCCTGGCGTCGGCAGCCTTCTGGCAGATGAACAATCTCAATGCCGCCGCCGACCAGGACGATGTTGGCCTGGTGACGCGCCTGATCAATGGCGGCGACAACGGGCTGGCGGATCGCCGGGTGCTGACCGATAAGGCACGGCGTCTCTGGCAAGTGACGGCCCCCGTGGCCTTGCCCAGCCCACCGCCGCCATTACCCGCACCACCATCTGCCCTGCCGCCGGGCATGCTCAGTCGCTATTTCTCGCTGGACGAGATGACCTTTTCCTCGACGGCAGCCCGTCAGCAGATCGACAACACGCCGTCGGCAGCTATTTTGGAAAAGCTGCGGGAAACGGCCAACCAGATGGACGCGGTACGCGAGCTTCTGGGCTATCCGATAACGGTGACCAGCGGCTACCGCAGCCCGGCACTCAATGCTCTGATCAAGGGCTCGCCGACAAGCGCGCATATGAGCGGCCAGGCGGTCGATTTCGTCTGCCGCCAGTTCGGCACGCCGCTGCAGATCTGCCATAAGATCGCGGCCAGCAATATCCGCTTCGACCAGCTGATCCAGGAAGGGACGTGGGTACATATTTCATTCGACCCGCGCATGCGCCGCGAAATCAAGACCGCCAACTTCTCAGGCAGCGCGACGACCTATACGCCAGGGCTTTAAGCTGCCTCCCGAAACTGCCCGGAAATCCGGAGCCTTGAGTTGAGTTATAGCCGACTGGCCGTAGCGCGCTCCTGGCCGTAAAAGCCTTCAAATTGGATGAGATGGCAGGAGCTGAGCGCCGCCTGTACTTGAGTACAGGCAAGCGATAGCGACGCACCAGATCACCAATTTCAGGGCTTTTACTCGAAGCGCGCGAAAATGGACTGCTGCCTCGGCAGCTCCTGATAGCGGTGGACGTGGACGCCCAGGATCAGACCGAAACCCGTCATCAGCGAAAGCATGACCGTGCCGCCGTACGAGACCAGCGGCATGGGCACGCCGACGACCGGCGCCAGACCCATCACCATGGCGCCGTTGACCAGCACGTAGAAGGCGAAGGTCGCAGTCACGCCCCCGGCAGCCAGGCGGCCGAAGTGCGAGTGCGAGGTCGAGGCCATGCGCAGCGCCATGAAGAAGATGGCGCCCGCTAGCGCAAACACGGCAAAGCCGCCGGCAAAGCCCAGTTCTTCGCAGACGCCAGCCATGATGAAGTCAGTGTGCTTTTCCGGCAAAAAGTTCAACTGCGACTGCGAACCGAGCCCCAGTCCCTTGCCCAGCAGCCCGCCGGAACCCATGGCGATCTTCGATTGCAGGATGTGGTAGCCGGCGCCCGACGGGTCGGCTTCGGGATTAAACAGAACGTCGATCCGCTTGCGCTGATAGTCGTGCAGGACGAACTGATAGGCGACCGGCACGGCTGCCGCTGCGGCAGCGGCGCAGCCCGCGATGACCTTCCAGTTGAGACCGGCCAGAACCATGACGGCCACACCGGTAAAGGCGATCAGCAAGGCGGTGCCGAGGTCGGGCTGGTGCATGACCAGGGCCGACGGCACGCCGATCATCAGGGTCGGAAAGATCAGCTTCCAGGAAAAGTTCGCCTCCTTGGCCGAGGCTTCGTGGTAGAAGCGCGCCAGCCCAAGGACGATGGAAATCCGCATCAGGTCCGACGGCTGGAAGGCAAAACTGCCGATCGCCAGCCAGCGCTGGGCGCCCATGCGCACGTCGCCGAACGCTTCGACGGCAACAAGCAATAGCAGTGACACAGCATAGGCGGGATAGGCGATCCACAGCCAGACGCGCAGATCGACAAGGGCCAGACAAAGCGTCAGCACCAGACAGATACAGAAGACGATCAGCTGGCGATAGGCCCAGGGCTGCCAGCTCATGCCTCCAGCGCTGTATTGCAAAAGCAGGCCAATGCTGGCCAGGCCGATCAGGCAGACGACAAACACCCAGTTGATCTGCATGACCTTGGAGTCATAACGTTCACGCTGACCGGGACGGGAAAGGGCTGAATCGACCATAATCTACTCCTAGACCCGCCCTTGCGGCGCCGCCGCAAGGCCTGCTCTGCGCTTTTCTTTTATCGCAATGTCTGGCGAAAAACCGCTGCACACTTTTTCGGACATTGCTTTAATCCGCCCGCGCTGTGGTATCGACCGGCACATCGACCTCGGCTGTCGTTGATGCCGAAGCATCTGCGTTCAGCTTGCCGGTGTCGATCGCGGTATTGACTGGCCCGGTAATGCGTTTGCGGATCTCCGGGTCCTTGATCAGGGCCAGGCGCATGATTTCACGCGCCTTGGGCGCCGCGAACCGTCCGCCGGCGACACCGTGCTGAACGACGACCGCCAGGCCGTATTTCGGCTGATCGACGGGCGCGTAACAGACAAACAGGCCGTGATCCTTGTACTTCCACTCGTTGGCCTTGCGGATGCCGGTCTTGTCGTAACCGCGCACCTGGGCCGTGCCGGTCTTGCCGGCCATGTGAATATTGGGGCCGAGGTCGAGCTGCGACTGGCGATAGGCCGTGCCGTCCGCGTCGTTCGACACGCGGTTCATGCCATCGCGGACGATGGCAAGGTGCGCTTCGGGGATCTCGATCGTCTTGAACTTCGACATGTGGTCTTCGAGTTCGGGGCCGATCTTGTTGACCAGATAGGGCTCGACCGCCTTCTTGCCGTTGGCGATGCGCGAAACATAGGTCGCCAGCTGGATAGGCGACACCAGGGTCATGCCCTGGCCGATAGCGGCCGACAGGGTCTCGCCCGGATGCCACACAGGGTCCTTCTTGCGGTACTTGCGGACATATTCCTGGTCAGGCAGCAGGCCCTTCTTCTGGCCTTCGATGCCGAGGTCCGGATAGATGTGCTCCAGGCCCAGCTTACGGCCGGCGCGGGCGATACGGTCGATACCGGCGCGATTGCACATCGAATAGAAGTAGACGTCGCACGAATGCTTGATGGCGCCGACCATGTCGACCGAACCGTGGCCGCCGGGTTTCCAGCAGCCGAAGCGGCGGCCGAAATAGAAGGATCCGCTGCAATGGACGCGCTCGGCCGGATTGATGTTGGCGTCGAGCAGGGCCAGGGCAGTCGTCATCTTGAAGGTCGAGCCCGGCGCGTAGGTCGAGCCGACCGCCTTGTCGAGCAGGGGCAGGCGTTCATAGTCGCGCAGCAGCCCGTAGGCGTCGCCCGCAATGCCCGACACGAACAGGTTCGGATCGAAGGCCGGCGTCGAGGTCATGCACAGGACTTCGCCCGTCTGGACGTTCATCATGACCGCCGAGCCAGAATCCTCGCCAAAGACTTCGAGGGCACGCATCTGGATATCGGCGTCAAGCGTCAGGGTAATGTCCTGGCCCGGCTTAGGCGGGATCATGCCCGCGGGGTCTTCGGCTACGACCTGGCCCTCGGCATTGACCTCAACCTTGCGCCCGCCCGCCGTGCCGCGCAGCTGCGCGTCGTAGGAGCGTTCGATGCCCGTCTTGCCGATGCGGAAGGACGGGTGCCTCAGCAGCTTGTCTTCGGCCTCGTTGTAGTCCGGCCGGGCCTTTTCGCGCGCCAGGTCCTTAGCGTTGATCTTGGAGACGTAGCCGATGACGTGGCTGAAGGCGCCGCCATAGTGATAGACCCGAAGCTGGTCCATGTCGGCGACGACGCCCGGAATGTCCTTCGCGTAGAGACTGACGCGCGAGAAGTCCTCCCAGTTCAGGTCCGACGCCAGGATGGTCGGCACGAAGCGCTGGTTCTGGTTGAGATCGCGCAGGATGCGGCGCCGGTTGGTCACCGCCTGGGGCAGGATATAGGAGACCTCCGCCAGGGTGTCGTCGATATTCTTGACTTCGTTGCTCTCGATCATCACGCGGAAGGACGGGCGGTTACCCGCGATGACCTTGCCGTTGCGGTCGAGGATGTCACCGCGCGGCGGCGGGATGAGGCGGAAATTATACTGGTTGGCGGCCGACAGTTTCTGGTACTTGTTACCCTGCAGGACCTGGAGGTGTGCCAACCGGCCGGTCAGCGCGAACAGGCCGAGCGCAACCGTTCCGCCCAGGATGAAGATGCGGCGGTGAAACGCGCCCTGGCGTTCATTGACATCGGTAAAGACGATCGACGGCTCGGCCATATTACGCCTCACTTCGGTGAGGCGTCAGCGCCCGACCGGGCGCCGGCGACAATTCGCCGCCCTCGCGGAGGCATGAGCGCAGCGAATTAGCCGTGAGCGATATCATCTCTATCACCCGAAGCGAACGTCAGCGTGGACATATTTGTCCAGCATATAGGGCACGACCGGGAACAGCAGCGTCGTGGCGATTAGCTGTTCGGCGACACCGATCAGGCGGACGACTGAGCCTGTATCGAGGGCGATCAGCATGACACCCATGGCGAAAAAGACGATCTCTGTCACGATATAGATGCCGAAGACGACGCGCCAGTCCTGGCCGGCGACGTAGCTGCGCACCGTGACCAGAGCGCCGTACACGATCATCAGGGTCAGGGTGTAGAAGCCGAGCGGCGCCGACCAGTAGACGTCAAGGAAGAGCCCAAGCGCCGCAAGGACGAGTGGCGCCAGATAGGATGGCCGGACCAGCGGCCAGACGAAGGCCAGGACCAGCGGCATGACGGGTTCGGGCAGGTGCAGGCCAAAGATGCGGATCGGCGTCGCCAGGACGATGGTTATGGCGATTGCCAGCAGGGCCGGCATGAACAGCCATTCCCACGGCCCGATGACGCGCGAGGCGATGGAGCCACGCAGATTGCGGCTGATGGTCGCCTTCTTGGGGCGCTGCCGGAACAAACCCCGGTCAAGCGGCGCTTTCATCAGTTGGCGCCCCCAGCAGGAGTTGAAGGCGGGGGCGTTGAAGGCTGGGGCGTAAAGGGTCGGAGTTCAGGCGCCGCCTGAGACGACGATGCAGACACTGACGCGGCGGGGCGCGGCTTCGGTTTGGGCGCAACGGTGCGCGAAGCGGCCGACGAAGCCGAAACGGCAGTTGCCGTTGCTGGCGTGGCCGAAGTAACGGCCGCACTGGAACTAATGCCTGCACTGGCCGAAGCCGGTACGACCGGAGGCAGGGCGGGCGGGGGCAGCAGGTCACTGACCGGCGGCGTTTTCAGCAACTGGTCAGCGTCGGGCAACCGCGAGAAGTCTTTGAACAATAGCACCTTGACGAAGTCGATCGGTGCGCGGTCGGCATAGAGACGCACGCGCCACACGCCGTCGACGCCCTGGTCGGCCTCGCCTACCGGCAGGCCGCGCGGGAAGATGCCGCCGTCGCCTGAGGTCAGGATCTGGTCGCCCTTCTTGATAACATTCTTGCCGCGGATGAATTCCAGCTTGGGGCAGCAACCGCCGTCGCCCTTCATCATCGCGCGGGCGTCGGTGCGCATGACCATGATCGGCACGTGGCTGGTGACGTCGGTAACCATCAGTACACGCGACACGCTGGGGCTGACGCCGACAATGCGGCCAACCAGGCCCTGGTCGGTGATGACCGGGTTGCCGAAGGTGATCTTGCGGCTGGCGCCGGCGTCGATCAGGCGGTTATTGTTGAACGGCCCACGCGTCACCGACACAGACCGCGCCGTAACAGCTTCGACCGCCGGCTCGGTGCGCAGGTTGAGCAGTTTTTCATAGCGCTCATTGACGTCCTTGAGAACGAAATATGCGTCGCGGTATTGGCGCAGTTCCGCCACCTGCTTTTTCAGCGTGCGGTTCTCGCTGGCGGCAAACAGATAGTCGTCGAGCCAGCTGGTGCCGGCGCCAACGACGTGGACGGGCGCGGCCAAAGCACCATTCACTGGCTTGGCGGCACTGTCGAAGGCAGAGCGGTCGCCGTAGGTATTGGGTTCGACCTCTTCGCGCCGGTCGCCCAGCAGCATCAGCGCCGCAAAGATGCAGACGCCGACGACGATGGCCATCACCGCCCAGGTCACGGGCAGTTTAAGATGCTCGAAGTGCTTGTTGTCCCCGTAAGCCACTTAAGTACTTCCTTGGCCCCTGCCGGGGACCGGAACTGTTCGGACAGCAAACCTGCGGCTATCCCCTCGCAATCGAACGTTTCGTCAGACAGGCGTCGCTGTAATGGTCAAGTACGACCGGACCGCGACGCCATTATGACCAATTATGACAAGGTGGCGTCGAGAATGCCCTTCATCCAGCGCGGATGCTCCAGCACCCGGCCGCAACCGATGGCCACGCACGACAGCGGGTCTTCGGCGACCGATACCGGCAGGCCGGTCTGATCACGGATTTCGACGTCTAGCCCGCGCAGCAGCGCGCCGCCGCCCGTCAGCATGATGCCCTTGTCGGCGATATCGGCCGCCAGTTCCGGCGGCGTGGCTTCCAGGGCAACCTTGACCGCATCGATGATCTGCGCGACCGGCTCGGCCAACGCTTCGGCGGCCTGGCGCTCCGACATGCGGACTTCGCGCGGCACGCCCTGCATCAGGTCGCGGCCCTTGACCTCGATCGCCATGCCTTCGCCATCGTGCGGGACGCGGGCGGTGCCGATGTCCTTCTTGATGCGTTCGGCGGTCGTTTCGCCGATCAGCAGGTTGTGGTTGCGGCGCATGAAGTTGGTGATGGCTTCGTCCATCTTGTCGCCGCCGACGCGGACCGACTTCGAATAGACGATACCCGACAGAGACAGAACCGCGACTTCTGTCGTGCCGCCGCCGATATCGACAACCATCGAACCCGTCGGCTCATGGATCGGCAGGCCGGCGCCGATAGCAGCCGCCATGGGCTCATCCAGCAGGCCGACGCGGCGGGCCGAAGCGTTGAGGCACGAGTCGTTGATGGCGCGGCGTTCGACGGCGGTGGCGCCCGAAGGCACGCACACGATCACCTTGGGATTCACAAAGCCCTTGCGGTTGTGAACCTTGCGGATGAAGTACTTGATCATTTCCTCGGCGACTTCGAAGTCGGCGATGACGCCGTCGCGCATCGGGCGGATGGCTTCCATGTGGCCCGGCGTGCGGCCCAGCATCTGCTTGGCCTCGATGCCGACAGCGTGGACCCTCTTGATACCGCCGACATTGCGCAGTGCCACGACGGACGGCTCATTCAGCACGATGCCCCGGCCCTTCATATAGATAAGCGTATTGGCCGTACCCAGGTCGATAGCGATATCGTTGGAAAAACCGCCGAAAAGGGACTTAAACATGGACTAAACTGCCTTGGGTTCCGAAAGTGTGGGAGGCCGGGATTGGGGGAGAAGCGAAGGGTAAGATTGCGCGCTGGCAAGCCTTATTCAGGGGCTTGAATCGCAGGCGTGACCTTGTAGAAAGCCATCACTTGCCCGTATCTCAGATGAATTTCAAGGGGCTTGGTGAAAAAGTTGGTTTCAAGTTACAAGCCAATTGGTTAATTTAGCGTTTTCCCTTATAAATCAAAGGGTCTCGCACACTGAAATCACTTTTATTTTAGGTGTCGAAGTGGGGCTTGATCAGCACGAATCGTGACCGCACGCCACTACGTGAAATCTGTCCGGATTTTGGCCGTTCAGCCCCGATCCTTGCCCGCCAGATAGAGCTTGCGCGCGCCCATCATGACGCCCAGCCACACGAGTGCCAGCAGGGCCAGCAGCAGGCCCGTCTTCCAGCCGTCCGGACCGCGAAAGGCCGTCAAGGACCCGCCCAGGATCGCGACCAGCAGGATCTTCGGAATACTGCCCAGCGCGCAGCCGGAGAGAAACGCCAGGAAGGATGCTTTCGTGGCGCCGAAGGCCATATTGACGACGATCGGCGGCGCGGTCGGCAGATTGCGGATGATGAAGGACGCCGAAAAGGCGTTGCGGCCGATATAGCCCGACAGCTTGTCGACATGATTGCCGCCGAACTTCTGCAGCAGACCCTGGCCCATGAACCGCCCCATATAGAAGGTCATGGCCGCGGACGTGACGGTCGCGACCCAGCTATACAGCCCGCCCCAGATCGGCCCGAAGACCAGGACCGATGCGGCCACCAGGATGAACTGCGGCGCACCGAACAGGGCCGAGACGCAGAAGACGAGCGTAACGATCACGACAGCCATCGGCGAGTTGCGATAACCTGCCATCCAGTCTTCCAGCGCCAGCAGGGCCAACTGCCCCCATTCCGACCGGCTGACGAGCAGTGTCAGGACGACAAGGGCTAAAACAACAACCGAAGCACCGATGGCGCGATACATTTTTGCATCGAGATGGACGAAAAATCCGCTCAGCTTGCGCCACATCTCTTGTAAATCATTGTGCATCGCACACCCTCTATGGCAGGGAGGCTACACTTGGGATAACTCCCGGCCCTTAGCAAGAGATTTTGGCAAAGATGAGCGATGACGGTTGGACAAACGAAATTGGGCGAGTAAAGAGGGTCCTGCATTTTGGCACCTCCAATCCCCAGGCTAAGGTCAACCCGATGGCATCCTTTTCCGAATCCGACACGCTGAAGCGCGTGAAGCCCTCCCCCACCCTGGCCGTGACGGCCAAGGCCAGAGAACTGGCCCGTCAAGGCAAGAAGGTCATCAGCCTGGGTGCCGGCGAGCCGGATTTCGACACGCCCGAAAATATCTGCGATGCCGCCATCAAGGCGATTAAGCGCGGTGAGACACGCTATACCGACGTCGACGGCATCCCTGAACTCAAGGCGGCCATCGTCGAGAAGTTCAAGCGCGAAAACGGCCTTGAATACAAGACGACCCAGGTCAGCGTTTCGCCTGGCGGCAAGCCGGTCATCTATAATGCTATGATGGCGTCGCTGAACCCCGGCGATGAGGTCATCATCCCGGCGCCTTACTGGGTGTCCTATCCGGACATGGTCCTGCTGGCCGGCGGCACGCCTGTCTTCGCGGTCGGCGAAATGTCGACCGGCTTCAAGCTGAAGCCGGAAACGCTCGAAGCCGCCATTACGGCAAAGACCAAGTGGGTCATCCTCAACTCGCCGTCCAACCCGTCGGGCGCAGCCTATACCGAAGCCGAGCTGAAGGCGCTGGGCGAAGTGCTCAAGAAGCACCCGCAGGTGTGGATCCTGACCGACGACATGTACGAACACCTGACTTTTGACGGTTTCAAGTACACGACGATCGCCCAGGTCGTGCCGGAACTGTACGACCGCACCCTGACCATGAACGGCGTGTCGAAGGCCTATTCGATGACCGGTTGGCGCATCGGCTACGCCGCGGGTCCTGAGCCGTTGATCAAGGCCATGGCCAAGATCATCTCGCAATCGACCTCGAACCCGTGCTCGATCGCCCAGTGGGCCGCCGTCGAAGCGCTCAACGGGCCGCAGGACTTCATCCCGCAGCGCGCCTCGGTGTTCCAGAAGCGCCGCGACCTGGTTGTCGCCATGCTGAACAACGCCAAGGGCATCCACTGCCCGACACCGGAAGGCGCCTTCTACGTCTATCCGTCGATCGCCGGCTGCATCGGCAAGCAGGCACCGTCGGGCAAGATCATCAATTCGGACGAGGACTTCGCCGGTGAGTTGCTGCAAACCGAAGAAGTCGCTGTCGTGCACGGCGCCGCCTTCGGCCTGTCGCCCTTCTTCCGCATCTCGTACGCGACGTCGGAATCGGTCCTGACCGAAGCCTGTTCGCGTATTCAGCGCTTCTGCGCTGCGCTGAAGTAAGATCAGACGTTTTGTAAACGTCGCGTCTGTGCCACGGCTCTCCATTTCCAAGACTGAAGCGTCCGCCTTCCTCCCCATTATCGGGAAGGAAGGCGCGACGTTGTGTGCTTACGCGTTATTGCCGTGACCAATCTTATCCCCCAAGTCTGGCTGATTGCACCGGGCCTGCTTTTCGCCGGCCTGGCGGGCGCGGCCATAGCCGCCATGCTGCTTAGCATGCTCGTGACAGGCGGGGGGCCGGTCGACCAACCGCGCCAGCGCGGCATGCATTGTCAACCGACGCCAACCAGCGGCGGCCTGGCCGTCATGGCGGCGACGGCGCTTGCGACAGGGCTGATCCTGTGGCTGTCTCCCGGTCATATTCCCGGCAGCGGCAAGGATGGACTAGCCCTGTTCGGCTTCGCTATTCTCGTGGGCCTGACGGGCGCGACGGATGACATCCTTGGCCTGCCCGCCAAGCTGCGCCTGGGTATCCAAATCGCCCTGTGTGCTGCCTTTGGCTACATGTACCGCGTCGACACCCTGACCTTCGGTTTCGGCATCGCCCTGGATGTCTGGTGGCCGATTGGCGTCCTGGGCAGCGCGGCCTGGCTGGTCCTGTGCATCAACGCCATCAATTTCATGGACGGTTCCAACGGCCTTGCGCTCGGGTCACAAATCATTGCGCTTCTGGTCATCACCCTTCTGGCCGTCCTGATGGCGCCATCCAGCCTCACCGGCGCTTTTGTCGGCATACCGACCCTGATCTGCATCTGTGCCGCCGGCGCCAACCTGGGTTTTCTGCCGTTCAACCTGCCCTTTCAACACCCAGGCAAGGCCAAGGCTTTCCAGGGCGACGCAGGCGCCTTTTTTGCCGGCGCCCTGATCGGCGGCGCCTGCCTGCAACTCAAGGCTTATAATGTCGGATCGGTGTGGTTCGGCGGCTTCCTGCTGGCGCCATTGCTGGTCGATGTCGTCCTGACCCTGGCCTTACGCGCTCGTACGCGCAAGAACCTGTTGCAATCGCACAAGGAGCATCTCTACCAACTGTGGTTGCAGCGCCGCGACCCCAGCCACCTGAACCTGGCCCTGCGCGTCTGGGGTCTGTGCCTGGCGTCGTCGATGGTCGGCCTGATCGCGCGTTTTTTCGGCGTCCAGACCGGCGTCGATGTCCGCTTCCCCGCCCTCGTGCTCGTCGTTGTTGTCTACGGTTTCGGCTGGTTCGCCATTCGCCGCAAACTGTTCGGCCGGCCGGTCTTCGGCTGATTGTTTGTCGCGCTTTTTGGAAAGCGCGACTACCCGTCTTCGTCTTCCCCGACCTTACCGCGATTGGCCTTGACGGTCGAGCGTATAGACTTGCCCAACAGACGCCGGCGTACCGATCCCTGGGTTGGCTTTGTCTTGACACGCGGCGGCGGCGGCGGTTCGGCGGCCTTGCGCACCAGTTCGACGAAACGCTCCAACGCCGCCTTGCGGTTCATATCCTGCGTACGGTGAACCTGGACGAAGAGCACCAGTTCCCCTTCCTGCGTCACGCGCCGTCCACCGAGCTTGGTCAGGCGCTGCTTGACGTCATAGGGAATGGTCCAGTTGTTTTCGATCGAGAAACGCAGCTCGACCGCTGTCGCCACCTTGTTGACATTCTGGCCGCCGGCGCCCGACGACCGCACGAAGCTTTCGTGCAGCTCGTCATCGGGAACAGAAATCTTCGGCGTGATGAAAACCATGGCGCCTTGTGCTGGAAAGCGGGGGCGCTGTCCAGAGGATCAGGGCTTGCTCACGCCAGACCGCATGCCCAGGTCAAGCGCCAGCAGAGGCGCCAGTCCGTCAATCATCGGTGTCATGGGCAGACCTGCCGCCGCCAGTTGATCTGACGTCCAATTGTTGCAGAGCCGAGCAATGGAAAAGTGCTCGCGGCTCTTGAAGAACATGCTATCGGACGTGGTAAGGTCGACGTCCACCGGCTGGCCAGCCTGCACTACGAAAGACCCCTCCAGGCTCCGCGCCAAGGCAGCAAACCCGGCTTCGGAAATGACAACGGGCGTGGCGATTGGATCGACAAAGGCGTGCTCGGGCGGCGCGTCAAACCCATAGACCCGAATGACCGAAGGATTGCCAGGCCAAAACAGTGCGCGAAGACCGTCGATCATCCGCGCGAATGACACGCCTTTGGCGGTATAGAAGCCCTTGTCGCCCCAGCCGTAAGCCAGCCACCTATGCCTGCCGCCGGCCTTGCCGGCTTCGGCCAGCATGCCACCGCGCGCCATAACCCGATCGCCCGGCAGGACAACATCGCTATGGAAGCCGTTGTTAAGGACGTAAATGGTCACGCCCTTGTCGCGAGCTGGATAGATTGCCCGGTCACCGGGTCGCGCTGTGAAAACGACCGCCAACAACCAGGCGCACAGCAAGGCGACGGGCAATTTCCAAACCAGGCCTTTACGGAACATCTGCATGACAGCATCTCCTCGATGGGAAATGAACCACGTTCAAAGTAAACTGTCCAGCGAATTATCACGGATTCGTGATAATAAAAAAGCGCCCGCATTGCGGGCGCCTTTTCCTAAAGTGCCCTCCGATCAGGCGTTCAGGGTCGACTTCAGCATCCAGCGATGCTTTTCGTGCGCCGTGATGCGCTGGGTCGCAAGGTCGGCCGTCGACAGGTCGCCAGCTTCCTCAGCGGCTTCGGCTGTTGCTTTCAGCGTGGCAACCGTCGTTTCGTGGCCGGCGATCAGGTCCTTAAGCATGCCTTCGGCGTTCAGTGTAGGGTCGCCATCCTTGATCGAGGTCAGGTTACCAAGCGCGCCATGGCCCATGGGCGCGAATTGATCGAGTGCCCGAATCCGTTCGGCGATCTCGTCGATGGCCGTCCAGATTTCGGTGTACTGCTCTTCCAGCAGAAGGTGCAGACCGCGGAAGTTCGGTCCGCGCACGTTCCAATGGTAGCCGTGGGTCTTCTGGTAGATGGTGAAGCTGTCGGCCAGGACCTTGGACAGTTCGTGGGCGACGGCCTTGTCGGTGTCGACGGCCTTCTTGGCTGAATCAGGCATGGTTCAGGGCTCCTCTCACAAAGCGATATGCCGAAAATTGTGCAGCGGTCTTGGCAAAAGATCGCCGCAAGGTGCGGCTTGAATGCCTCAGATATGTCCTGTCCGCATAAGGATTCAATAGATGACGCAAGGAAATTTCGTGGATCAAACTGTCATAATTCGTGAAGCTTCGATACATATTCCCTATTGCATCCTGCAGCGCCGGGACTATCTTATGACCACCTTATGCTGAAATTGAGCATAAGTGTTTACAGGAGACCGGCATGGCCGATACCGCCCGCCCCTTTGAATTCACGCCTCAGGTCGCGGCTGAAACAGCGCCCATCTGGGAAAAGCTGAAGTCAAAGGTGTCGCCGCTGGAATGGCAGCTCCAGGCGCCGCTGATCGCCGAGATCAATCGCCTGAAAAAGGAAATGAACGCCGTCATCCTGGCGCACAACTACATGACGCCGGACATCTTCCATGGCGTCGGCGACTATGTCGGAGATTCCTTAGGCCTGGCGCGCGAAGCCGCCAAATCGGACGCGCAGATCATCGTTCAGGGCGGCGTGCACTTCATGGCCGAGACCTCCAAGATCCTGGCTCCGGAAAAAACCGTTCTGATCCCCGATCTCCGCGCCGGCTGTTCGCTGGCGACCAGTATTACGGGCGAGCAGGTTCGCCTGATCAAGCAGCGCTATCCGGGCGTGCCCGTCGTCACCTATGTCAACACCACGGCCGATGTGAAGGCCGAAACCGACATCTGCTGCACCTCGGCGAATGCCGTACAGGTCGTCGAATGGGCCGCGAAGCAATGGGGCACTGACCGCGTCATTCTGATCCCCGACCAGTTCCTGGCCAAGAATGTCGCGCGCCAGACCGATATCAAGATCATCGCCTGGGCCGGCGCCTGCGAGGTCCATGAGCGCTTCAATGCCGAGGACATCGCCGATGTCCGCGCGGCCCACCCTGGCGCTATAGTCCTGGCCCACCCGGAATGCCCGCCGGACGTCATCGCCGCCTCGGACTTCACCGGTTCGACGACCGCCATGGCTGACTATGTCACGTCATCCAAGGCCAAGCAGGTCGTGCTGATTACCGAGTGCTCGATGGCCGACAATGTCACCGCCGATGCGCCGGGCGTCGAGTTCTTGCGGCCGTGCAACCTGTGTCCGCACATGAAGCGCATTACGCTGCAAGGCATCTATGACAGCCTGCGCCTGCACCAGTTCGAAGTGACAGTCGATCCGGCCATCATCCCGCGCGCCGCCCTGGCCGTACAGCGCATGATCGACATGCCGCCGCTCGACAAGCCCGCCCGTTACGACATGGTCAAGGCCCGGCATCACGTCGATGTCGAGATGATTAGTTAGTCCGAAACACCTGCCGAGGGCCGGAGTGCGTATCAACTTCCGTTAGCCCCTCACCCCAACCCTCTCCCCGCAAGCAGGGAGAGGGAGTTTGGAAGGAGGCCATTATGGCCAACGACGTCCATATCCACAAAGGTCCGCTGGTCATTGGCGCAGGCCTGGCCGGTCTGTCGGTCGCGCTGAATGCCGCCCCGCAGAACGTGCTGGTTTTGGCGCCGGTCGCGCTCGGGAAAGCCTGTTCGTCAGCATGGGCGCAGGGCGGGATCGCCGCAGCCCTCTCGCCGGAAGACTCGCCCCAAGCCCACGAAGCCGACACGGTCGCCGCCGGCGCGGGCATTGTCGATGCCTTGGCCGCCAAAACCCTGACCGAGATGGGACCGGGCGTTGTTCGCAAGCTCAACGACATGGGCGCCCCCTTCGACCACAAGCCCGACGGCAGCTTTATCCTCAACCGCGAAGCCGCCCACGGCCTGGCGCGCGTAGCCCGTGTCGGCGGCGACTTGGCCGGCAAGGCGATCCTGGAAACCGTCGTCAACGCCGCCCTCACCTCCCCGCACATCGACATATGGGAAAGCGCGTTCGCGCTGGGCCTGATCAAGTCCGATGTCGACACCGTCATCGGCGCCCTGGTCGACTATCAGGGGCGCCGAATCGAGGTCTATGCCCCGGCTGTGGTGCTGGCCAGCGGTGGCCTGGGCGGCCTGTTCGCCGTCACCACCAATCCGGCCAATCTCCGTGGCGAGGGCATGGCCATGGCCGCCCTGGCCGGCGCCATTATCGCCGATCCCGAGTTCGTCCAGTTCCATCCGACCGGCCTTGACTTCGGCAAGGATCCGGCCCCTCTGGCCACCGAAGCCCTGCGCGGCGAAGGCGCGATCCTGGTCGACAGCAAGGGGGTCCGCTTTGCTTTGGAAGACCACCCGGACGGCGAGCTGGCGCCGCGCGACATCGTCGCCCGCGCCGTCCACAAGGCGCGGTCATCAGGCCGGGGCGCGTTTCTCGATGCCACCCAGGCCATCGGCGCGCACTTCCCCGAAGAATTCCCGACCGTCTTTGCCTCATGCATGGAGTCCGGTGTCGATCCGCGCACCCAGCTGATGCCGGTGGCCCCCGCCGCCCACTATCACATGGGCGGCGTCAAGACCGACATTCACGGCCGCACGTCGCTGAAGCACCTCTATGCTGCCGGCGAGTGCGCCTCGACAGGCGTCCATGGCGCCAACCGGCTGGCGTCCAACAGCCTGCTCGAAGCTGCTGCCTTCGGTGAACGTGTCGGCCAGGCTGTGCGCACCGTCGATACCGAGATGTTCGCGCCCGACGTCAAGGCCGCCCTGCGCCCCGAAACCCCACCGCAACTCGATGCCGCCGATCTCAAGCGCCTGCGCGAAGCCATGAGCCTATATGCTGGTGTGGTCCGCGATGAAAATGGCCTCAAGACCCTGCAAAAGCTGATCGGTGAGCTCGAAGCCCGCTACCAAGGGGCGCTGGCGTTGGTAAATGCACGCCTGATTGCCGATTGCGCCTTGCATCGTCACGAGAGTCGCGGTTCTCATTACCGCAGCGATTATCCGCAAACGGCGGCGCAGGGTGAACGGACCTATGTGCGCTGGGCGGAAGTCCAAAAGACCACCCATGGGGACGCGACAGCATGTATATCACCGGCCTGCCTGACCTACTGATCGAACCCGTCGTTCGCGACGCCTTGCGCGAGGACCTGGGCCTCGCCGGCGACGTGACCGCCTCGGCCGTCATCCAGCCCAAGGCGCGCTTCAAGGCCGAGTTCCGCGCCCGCGAAGCCGGCATCAGCGCCGGCATCGACTGCGCCCGCCTGGCCATGACGATGATGGATCCGCAGATCCGGTTCGAAACCCTGCTGCCGGATGGCAGCGCGGTAAAGGCCGGCGATGTGCTGGCCCGCATCGAAGGCAAGGCGCGCGCCATCCTGGCCGCCGAACGCGTGGCGCTGAACCTGCTGTGCCACCTGTCCGGTATCGCTACATTGACGTCGAAATATGTCGAGACGGTCGAAGGCCTGGCGACCAAGATCGCCTGTACGCGCAAGACCTTGCCCAATCTGCGAGCGCTGCAGAAGCACGCCGTCAAGTGCGGCGGCGGCCATAACCATCGTTACGGTCTGGATGACGCCATCCTGATCAAGGACAACCACATCGCCATCTGCGGCGGCGTCGGCCCAGCCATGGAACGCGCTAAGGCCGGGGTCGGCCACACCATGAAGATCGAGATCGAGGTCGACTCGATCTCGCAGCTGAAAGAGGCCCTGCCCTATAAGCCCGACGTGCTGCTGCTCGATAATTTCAGCCTCGACATGTACGCCGAAGCCGTCAAGCTGGCGGCTGGCAAGACGATCCTCGAAGCGTCGGGCGGTGTCAATCTTGAGACGGTGCGCGCTATCGCCGAAACCGGCGTGGACGTTATTTCGGTCGGTGCCCTGACGCATTCAGCGCCGAACTTCGACATTGGCCTCGATGCCGTCTAAGCTTCGCCCCGGATAAAGCTCAGCTTCGACACATACCGGCTAAGCGGGCGGTCGATCAGGGCTTCGAACAGGAAGGCCATGACCAGGGCGGTGGCGACACCCGCCGCCCATAAGGCCCATTGGGCTATGACCGGCATATGCAGCAGGCCGATCAGCCGGGGGCTGAGGCCGAACCATAGTGCGCCAACCAGCGAGTGGGTCAGGAACAGCGAGAACGACACGCGTCCCAATTGGTGCGACATCGCACCCTCGGAGAGGGCCACTGCGCCCGACAGGGCGATCAGGGTCGCCAGGGCCAGCAGGCCCACACCATCGGTCAACACTGTACGCGGCACCTGCTGAAGCAGCACCACGCAGAGGACGCTGACGACCAGACCGGTCCAGAAGGCCGGCGGTTCGATCTGCCAGCCGCGCGTCGCACGCTCGATCAGATTGCCGGCGAGGAAAAGCGGAACGGCGCGCAAAAGGCCCCAGGCGTAAGGCAGGTCCGCCAGGGCGCGGTGAGCGAAATGCGCCGCAGCCAGTTGCGCCCCCGTCAGGACCGCGAGTGCCAGCACGATGAGAACAGGATGGCTGAGGGTCCGCAGCACCGGTGCATAGACACTATAGAGGACGTAGCAGACCAGCAGGGCCGACAGGGTCCAGGTCGGAACATTCCACACCGGGCCATCGAACATTCCCCAGCCGTGGACCAGGAATGCCTGGGCGACAAAGCCGATCGGACTGTAATGGTCAGCATGGCCCGCCGGAAAGCCCGCCACCGTGCAGCCCAGGACAAAGGCGCCGAAGCCCAGCAGGACGATCATGTGTGGCGGCCACAGTCGCGCGAAACGGCGCAGGAAGAACTGCGCCGGACGAACGGTGCCAGTCGCAAGACGGTCGCCATAGGCGCGCGACAGGACATAGCCCGACAGCATCAGGAAGAAGTCCGTGGCCAGCCATCCTCGGCCCAACACCGGCAGAATGCGTTCCAGTTCGATCGGCGCATTCATGCCGTAATGGTAGATGAGGATGAAGGCGGCCGCCGCAAAGCGCAGCACATCGAGACTGGCGACACCCAGACGGGCTGACGACAGGCTGACGGCAGATGATTGCGGAACACTCGCGGCTTTCACCCAGCCTGCATAACACGGACGGATTAAAATTATCCCCTCGCAGCGCAGGCCACGAGGGGACGGTCTCATTCGTATGTGCGTTTGCCTACTTCTTTTCGGGCGGCTTCGGCGCTTCGCGCTTGATGCCCGCTTTTTCGCCCGGCTTCATGAACTTCACCAGCACACGCTGGCCGATCAGGAAGGGCGTGTTGTCGGCCGATACGACGACCTCGACGACGCGTTCGTCACTGGCTTCGTTGCCGCCATCTGACTTCAGCTTGCGCGCGCCGAAGGTAGCGGCAATACGGATGACCTTGCCGACATACATCTTGGAGGGGTCCGCCTCAGGGATGATCTCGACTTCCTGGCCGGCCGTGACCGAAGGAATGGCGCTTTCGACGATTTCCGAACGGACGATGTGCGGGATAGACGGTTCCAGGTCGAACATGTTCGACACGTTGAGCGTTGAAGCGCCCATACCCGGCTGGGCGTAGCGGCGAATGATCTTGCCGTCCATCGGCGCGCGGATGGTCGTCAGTTCCTGGTTGTACTCGGCTTGGGCCAACTGGGCGCGTGCCGTGGCGACAGCGGCCTGCTGGGTACCCAGCGTCGCGCTGGCCGTATCGATGGCGTCGCGCGCCGCGTCGAGTTTCTGCTGGGCGACGAAGTTCGACGGCGCCAGCTTGGCCAGGCGCTCATATTCACGTTGGGCCGTCTTGATCGTGACCTGGGTCAGGGCAAACTGGCTCTGCGCCTGGGAAACGCTGGCACGGGCACTGTTGACCGCCAGAAGCGTGTCGCGGTCTTCCTGTTTGGCCAGGATCTGGCCTTTTTTGACCATCTCGCCTTCCTGGACATAGACTTCGGAGACGATGCCGGGGCGGCGGGCGGCGACCTCGATCACCCCGCCTTCGACGTCGATCTTGCCGGCGGCAATCGCGGCGTAAGGTGACGGCGGTGCCTTGACGGCAGCCTTGGGGTCGCCGGGCTTGCCGCCGGGCGCGCCGGGCTTCTGGCAGGCGGTGAGCGAAGCGCCGGCCAGGGCAAGTGCCAGGATGCTGGCGGCGGTAGCGGAGATAAATTTGCGGGACATCGGGATTTTCTCTTGCATGTTTTTATTCAGCCGGCGGGTTGACCATCGTGTCCGACAGTATGTGGCCGTCTTCCATATGAATGACGCGGTCGGCGTAGGCTTCGAGACGCGGGTCGTGAGTCACGACGACCACCGCGGCTCCACGTTCCTTGGCTGCCTGGTGAAGCAGCTTGATGCACACCTGGCCGCTGACTGAATCGAGCGCCGAGGTCGGCTCGTCGGCGAACAACAGTTGCGGTTCCTTCGCCAGCGCGCGGGCAATAGCGACGCGCTGCTTTTCACCACCCGACAGTTCGGACGGATATTGCTTCAGGCGATGGCCGAGACCGACCGTTTCCAGGACTTCCTTGGCGCGGCGATGCGCTTCGGCCTTGGGGACCTTGCAGTATTTCAGGACCTGCTCGACCTGCTCGGTGGCGTTCAACGCCGGGAACAGGTTAAAGCCCTGGAAGATAAAGCCGCAGTGGTCGAGGCGGAACTTGTCGATCTTGGCGCGCTTCTTCTTCCAAAGCGATTCGCCCAAGGCCATCACCTCGCCTTCGTCGGGCTTCATAAGGCCGGACAGGGCTGCGATCAGGGTCGACTTGCCGGAGCCGGACGGCCCCATGACCATGGTGACCTGGCCGTGCCAGGCGTTGAAATCGACACCCTTGAGGACCTGCTGCTTGAGCTTGCCGATCTTGTAGCCCTTGGACAGGCCCTTGGCATCCAATGCGAGTTTGGCTGTCATCTGAGAAGGTCCGCAGGCTGGCTTTTCTTGAGAACGCCGAGCGAAATCAGGCCCGACACGATGGAGATGAGCATCAGCATGATGCCGACCGGGATATCGACGAACAGCGGGAAGTCCATGGGAACCCCGCCCCACTTTGCCAGCGCGCCGACACCCAGGACCAGAAGGGCTGTTAGCCCCAGTCCGGCGATACCGACCCAGAAGCTGAGTTCCATGATGATCAGCCGCAACGAGCCCATCGACACGCCCAGGGCCCGCAGAGACGCGAACTCCTTGATATTGGCCATGATGGCGCCTTGAAGGGTCTGCCAGGTGATGATGATGCCGATGCCGATGCCCACGAAGGTCATGAATCCGATCATGATGGCGATACCGCCCTCCTTCAGGATGCCACGCTGCGAGCTGGCGGACAGTTGTTCCCGGGTCCAGGCCTTGAACTGGCCATTGCCGATTGCCGTCAGTTCCGCCGCAACTTCCTTGGCGCGGCTGGGATCGCGCAGCTTGACCAGCAGTGGTCCGATGCGGGGGCCATCATCATACACATAGATCAGCTTGGCGGTCTGGAAGGAGGTAAAGACCTGGGTGTTGAACATGTTGGGATAGCCGTCGACGACACCGGCGACCGTGACGGTGCGACCGTTCATCTTGGCCTTGTCGCCGACCTGAACGCCCAGCTTGCCCAGGCTCGAACGGTCGAGGATAACCGCGTACGGCTCCTGAAGCGCCTGGATGACTTCATCCGAAAAGTCAGTGGGCAGCGTTGTTGACCCCTTGATCGGATCGACCACTACGACGCGGACGCCATCGCCCTTGGGCGGCTGGCCTTCCTTGGGGAAGTTTGACCAGAAGGCGAAGTTCATGATCATCGGCTGAACTTCCGCGACTTCCGGGTGCTGGTAAACCAGCGGGATCATGCGGCGCGGCTGGCCGCTATCACCAAAAATGCCATCAGCCTGCGGCGGCAGCACAATCAGGTGCGCCGGCGACTTGTCGACTGTGGCCGTGAACGACTTGGCCATGCCCATGAACATGCCGGTCATGGCTAGCACAAGAAGGCCGGCACAAGCCAGGGCGATAACGGCAGCGAGATACCGCCGCCATTCATAGAGCAGGGTGGATAGGGCTAGGGACATAATACCACTTAAAGAGGGCACAGGGTGTGGCCGGTAACATCTGCGACTTTATCGCAAAGGTCTAATTAAATCGGCGTAACCAAGTATGGACTTTTTACGTGGTGCTAAAAAACCATGGCCAGACTGTTCGTAATCGAACAATTAGAGCGACTTACGCGTTAAAGCGATTTTCGCGCCGCGTAGAAATAGGCCAGACCCGACCACAGCGAAACAATGGCGGCGATCAGAAGGGCCAGGTTCGACACGACAAAGGCGTCGTCATAGAAGTCGGGCGGCAGATCGAAGGCCGACCAGCTTTCGGTGACCAGCAGCGCACCCAATGCGACCAGTTGCAAAGTGGTCTTGATCTTGCCCATGAAGCTGACCGGCACCTGGACGCCCTTGGCGGCGGCAGTTTCCCGCAGGGCGCTGACACCGAATTCCCGGAACAGGATCAGCGCGGCCGGAAGCGCGAAGACCGGGTCGCCGGTTTTGATGCAGAACAGGCCCAGAATAGTGCCACAGACCAGGATCTTGTCGGCGATCGGGTCAAGAATCGCCCCCCAGCGGCTTTCGGCGTGCAGCTTGCGCGCCAGCCAGCCGTCGAGAAGGTCGGTGATGGCTGCAAGCATGTAGGTGTAAACGCCCCAGCGCTGCAGCGCATAGAGGGTTTCCGGCGTGACGTTGAGGAACGGAATACCGCCGACGGCCCCGGCCAGCAAGATGAACATCACAACGCCGCCGATCAGACGGATGACGGTCAGGGCATTGGGGATGGGGTTGACGTTCTCACCGGTCATTGGGCAGCGCTTTCGGGATTGGCTTTGCGCCATTGTAACCGGGGCAGTGCCGTCAACGGAAGCGTTTTATATTCAATAGCGTAAGAAAAGGCGCTGAGCATATGAGGCGCCTGCGGGTGAGCCCACTTGCCTTATTTAACCACGGAAAAACACGGAAAGCCTCGCGTTGCGAGGCGGCACGGAAAAGGCACGGAAGCGCCTTTCAGTCTATTCCGTGGTTAAATCAAGTCTCACCATGAAAGAAACCATAGATCTTCTGCGCCAGAGCTTCATTGATACCGGCCACCTGACGCAGGTCCTCGATGCGCGCCTTCGACACTTCCTTGCCGGAACCGAAAGCCGCCAGCAAAGCGCGCTTTTTGCGCGGGCCAATGCCGTCGATCTCGTCGAGCGGATTCTTGGTGATGGCCGCGTCGCGCTTCTGACGGTTGGCGCCGATGGCATACCGGTGCGCTTCGTCGCGCAGGCGTTGCAGGTAATAAAGGACCGGCGACTTGGGCTCCAGCATGAAGGGCAATCGCCCGGGAATGAAGAAGCGCTCCAGCCCGGCGTCGCGGTCCGGCCCCTTTGCGACGCCGATCACCTTGATGTCCGCGACACCCAGTTCGGTCATAACCGCCAGCACCGCGTCGAGTTGCCCCTGTCCGCCGTCGACCAGCACCAGGTCAGGCCGGCCAAAGCCCTTCTCGCCTTCGGGCAAGTCCTTTTCCTTGATCAACCGCATGAAGCGCCGGCGGAAGACCTCGGCCATCATGGCGTAGTCGTCCCCCGGCTTGGCGTCGAGATCGCGAATGGTAAACTTGCGGTACTGCCCCTTCATGAAACCTTCGGGGCCGGCAACGACCATGCCGCCGACCGCATGGGTGCCGCCGAGGTGCGAGTTGTCGTATACCTCGATGCGGATCGGCGGCCGCTCCAGACCAAAGGCCTCGGCTACGCCTTGCAGCAGACGCGACTGTGCCGACTGTTCGGCCATGCGCCGGCCCAAGGCAGCACGTGCATTGTTGAGCGCATTGTGGACGACATCGGCCTTGTCGCCGCGCTGGGGCTTTGTGACGACGACCTTGCGGCCGGCACGCAAACCCAGGGCCTCCATCATCAGGTCGGGCTCAGTCAGTGCGTGCGAGACAAGGACCAGCTTGGGTATCTGGCGGTCCTGGTAGAACTGGCCCAGGAAGGCATCGAGGATCTCGCCCTCGGTATCTTCGGAATCGACGCGCGGGAAATAGGCGCGGTCGCCCCAGTTCTGCCCCGCCCGGAAGAAGACGACCTGGACGCAGGCCGCGCCGCCTTCGGAATGGACGGCGAAGACGTCGGCCTCTTCGCCTTGCAGGTCGACCGAAGACGACATGACGACGTGGTTGAGCGACCGGATGCGGTCGCGCAGGTGACCAGCCTTTTCAAACTCCATATCGTCCGAGGCGACCATCATCTCCTGCGTCAGGCGCTCGATCACCACGCGGCTCTTGCCGCGCAGGAAGTCCGCAGCCTGGTTGACCAGCCCGCCGTATTCTTCGAGGGAGACAACGCCGGTACACGGCGCTGAACAACGCTTGATCTGATGCAGCATGCATGGCCGGGTGCGCGAGGCATAGACCGAGTCCGTGCAGGTCCTCAGCAGGAAGGCTTTTTGCAGGGTGTCGAGCGTGCGGTTGACGGCGCCGGTCGAGGCAAAAGGCCCGAAATAGTCGCCAGGGATAGAATGGCTGCCGCGGTGCTTGGAAATCTGCGGCGCCTCGTGATCCTTGCGCACCAGGATTTCGGCGAAGGATTTGTCGTCACGCAAAAGGACATTGTAGCGCGGGCGCAGGGCCTTGATCAGGCGCGCTTCCAGCAACAGCGCCTCGCCCTCTGTCTGGGTGCGCAGCAGGACCATTTCGCGCGTCAGCATGACCATGCGGCCGATGCGCTGGGAATGGACGCGGCCCTGCGCATATTGCAGGACGCGGCGCTTCAGACTCTTGGCCTTGCCGACGTAGAGCACCTCGCCATCGACGCCCAGCATGCGGTAGACACCCGGCGCATCGGGCGCCAGCGAGGCTTCGCGCCGGATCAGCGCCGCGCCGATCAAGGGCGCGTCGGGCTGGGGTTCCGGTCCCTGATCGGGGATGTCGATGATGATCTCTTCGCTCAAAGCGTACTGGGCCTTTTAAAGAAACCCCACCACCACGCCGTTTCACGGCGCGGTCCCCCTCCCCATGCCTTCGGCACAGGGAGGAGAGAAAGAGCGCGATCACTCCTCCCTGTCGCGGAGCGATGGGGAGGGGACCATTGGCGGAGCCAATGGTGGTGGGGTTCTTGTTTTTCTACACATTTCCGCCGCCAAACCTGTCAGCAGCGATTCCCTTAGACACATGATCCCGCGCCCGCGGAAATGCAAGACATCGTGTCCTTTACGCAACCTGTAACAATTTCTGTTCACGGCGGCGTGATCTCGCACTTGCGTCAGACGCGTATTTGCCTACATGGTGCGGCTGCATCCCTGTTGCTTAAGAGTCTTCATGTCCGCCGACGCATCCGCGCCAGCCGCATTCCGATCCGAGATCAGATCCCTGACCGGCCTGCGCGGCATCGCAGCGCTGTACGTCGTGCTGTTCCACGCCAACGGACTTGTGGCCTTTCCGGATGCGGTGCGCCCGTTCATCCGTCACGGCTATATGGCGGTCGACCTGTTCTTTATTCTCAGCGGCTTCGTCATGGCCATGATCTATGGCCACATGTTCCGCAACGGCTTCGACCTCAAGACCTTCCGCAAGTTCCTGCTGCTGCGCCTGGCGCGGATCTATCCGCTGTACCTGCTGATCACCGTGATCACCGCCGTGGCCATCACCACCGTGCTCAGCCATACCTACCGCTTCGACGATAATGTGCTGCGCGCCCTGCCCTTCAACTTGACGATGACGCACGTCTGGGGCCTGGCCTATTCGATCGTGCCGCCGTCGTGGTCGATCAGCACCGAGTGGGCGGCCTATCTGCTCTTCCCCGCCGGCGTCTGGCTGGGCTTGAGCACACCGCGCCGCTATGCGGTCCTCGGTGTCGCCGCTGCCTTCGCCGTCCTGGTGTGGATCGCGTTTGGCCCCTACTGGCTCACGCACTCGCACCGCACGATCGGCAAACTGGACGTCGTCCACTCCTATGCGCCGGGCACGACGCTGCGCTGCCTGGCCTCCTTCTATATCGGCCTCGTCGCCTTCCGCTTCAAACATCTGATCCCGGCGCGCGCCGCCGGCGTGATGCTCGTGCTGGCCCTCTTCCTGCTGGCGCTCAAGCAGACCGACCTGTGGCTGATCGGCGTCTTCACTGTCCTGATCATGGCGCTGAGCCACGACCAGGGCCGCGTCGCCCACGCCCTTGGCACGCCTGTCCTGCACTGGCTGGGCGTCGTGTCGTTCGCGCTTTATCTGGTGCACGACCTGATCCAGAAGGTGATCTTCAAATCCTTCCCGGTCTGGGGCGTCGGCACCGGCATCCCGAAGATGGCCTGGGTCGCCATCTCGGTCGCCGCCGCTTTGGGTATCGCGGCCCTGGCGCACTACTATTTCGAAAAGCCGTCGCGCGTCTGGGCCCGCGACCTGATCAAGGCGTTCGACAACCGCAAGCCGGTCTTCCGTCCTGCCTTTACGCGCGTCACCGGCTATTTGCGTTCTGTCGCCGCCCGGCCGCTTCCGCCCGCCGAGTAACTACCACGTCGGATCGACGGGCGCCCCACGCAGGGCTTCGTTGATTCGCCTGAGACTGCCGCCGTTGATATTATCCGGCAGCTTGTCGAGATCGAAAAAGGCAGCGTCGCGGATTTCGCCGTGCGAGGTGCGCTCGACCGTTTCCCATTTATCGACGCGGAACAGCAGGACGTGGTCGCCCGGAAAGAAACGCTCATTGGAGTGGATCGACAGCAGTTTCGGCGCCTCCAGCGGATTGACGCCCGCCTCTTCGCGCAGTTCCCGCGCCACTGCCGCCTGAGTCGTCTCGCCGCGATCGACGCCACCGCCCGGCAGCCACCAGCCTTGGATATAGGTATGCTCGATCAGGAGGACGCGACCGCGCTCATCGAGCACCAGGCCCCGCACGCCGAGCGTCTTCCCGCGCGTCAAGCGTGAATGCGTAAAGAACAATGGCCGCGTATAGGGCTCGACCCAGCGCTTCCAGTCCTGCCATTTTGTGTCGGTCATAGGCGGCACCATGTCGCGGTGCAGCAATAATGGCAAGCCGCCAATAGAGATTTCTCAGTCGAGACTTGTGTCGTCGCCCCAAGGCAGCTAACAGGAGGACATTATAGCTTCCGGAGTATTCCCATGGTCGCCATCGCCATCATGTCCGCCTTCCTTGTCGTCGTCGCGATCTTCAACCTGGTCGATTTTGGCCGTATCGACTGATGCTTGAGGGCGACTACACCGCAGCCGTGCTTGAGACCATAGAGGTCCATGTGCGCTGCGGGCTGCACGCCTTCGAATATGAGCGACCGAATCGCCTGCTGGTCAGCGTCTGGCAATATGGCCGGCTGAAACCGGGTGAGTTCATCGATTACGACCTGGTGCGCAATGCCGTCGTCGCCTGGCAGGACAAGCCGCACGTCGAGCTGCTCGAAACCCTGCTCGACGACCTGATGGCTGCGGCCTTTTCCAATCCACTGGTGCTGGCGTGCAAGGCGCGCATCATCAAGCCGGATATCTTTCCAGATACCCAAAGCGCCGGCGTCGAAACGGCGCGTTATCGTCCCTCATGATAGTGTTCTTGGCATGACCGTTGTCCTGGTAACAGGTGGTGGGCGGCGTGTTGGCGCCGGTCTGTGCCGCTTCCTGGCCGCGCAAGGCTATACGATCGCCCTGCACTATCATCGGTCGGTGACCGAGGCCGCAGAGGTCAAGGCCGATCTTCTGAAGGCCGGGTTTGAAGTCGAGACCTTTGCCGCCGATCTGGATAAGCCGTTAGAGCGTGATGGGCTGATCCCGGCGGTCGTTGCGCATTTCGGCCGGATCGACGTGCTGATCAATTGTGCCTCGCTGTTCAAGTTTGACAGTCTGACGACCCTGACTGACGATCTGTGGCAACGGCATCTGGCATCGAACCTGACGGCTCCGGTGTTCCTGGCGAAAGCTCTGGCGGAAGCCAATGGTCAGGTGGTCGTCAATATTCTCGATCAGAAGGTCGGCAATCCCAATCCGGATTTCTTTTCCTACACGGCCGGCAAGATGGGGCTGGCGTCGCTGACCCAGCCTCTGGCCATGGCCTTGGCGCCCAAGGTGCGTGTGGTCGGATTGTCGCCGGGACTGGTGCTGCCGAGCGGCGACCAGACCGAAGCGGATTTTCAGGCGGCTGCGAAGGATACGCCGCTTGGACTGACCTGCACGATTGAGGATCTTGGTCGCACTGCGGTCTTCCTGATCGAGACGCCGAGCATTACCGGCCAAGTCGTCACGGTCGACGGCGGCGAGAGCTTGACGCGACGGCCGAGAGATGTGGCGTTTGATTTGAAGAGTTAAAGCGCTCCCGCTGCTCTTTGCGCGGAAACAACCCCTCATCCGGCCCAGCAAAGCTGGCCCACCTTCTCCCCTCTCCGTGGGGAGAAGGGAAGAGAGCACGGCATCGCTCTAAAGTCTCCTCGCCCCATTTAAGGGGTATAGCGCCAGCGAAAGTATAGCTTTCGCCAGCGATGGGTTAGGGTGAGGGGTTTTCCGAAGGAAGAAACACACGCCGTGCCGAGTTATCTCATATTCAGAGAACTACCGTCGGCGCTTGACCGTTCCGAACATGCCCCGGATCAACTCCCGCCCCAGCGCGACGCCAACCGAGCGAATGACCGACACAGCCACAGACGTTACCTGCTTCGTCGTGCGCTCCGTCTCGCGCTGACGGCGCTTTTCTTCGGCCAAGCGGGCGCGTTCTTCGGTCTTGGTTTCGCGATCCTCTTCAACTTCAACTTCGGGTTCTGGCTCAGGTTCCGGCGCTGCCGTCACCGTCGTGCGCTTGGTCAGGACCTCATAAGCAGATTGACGGTCCACTGCCGTATCGTACAAGGCCCCGACCGGCGAAGACGCCATGATCTGCGCTCGTTCGGCATCATTGGCAGGCCCCAGACGTGACGCCGGCGGACGGATCAGCGTCTTTTCGGTAATCGTCGGGCGCCCCTTTTCATCGAGCAGCGACACCAGCGCCTCCCCGACGCCGAGGTCCTGAATGGCGGTCTGTGTATCGAAAGCCGGATTGGGGCGGAAGGACTGCGCCGCTGCCTTCAGGCCTTTCTGTTCCGCCGGCGTGTAGGCGCGCAAGGCGTGCTGCACGCGGTTGCCGAGCTGGGCCAGCACGCTGTCAGGAATATCGGCCGGGTTTTGCGTGACAAAATAGATGCCGACGCCCTTGGACCGGATCAGGCGCACCACCTGTTCGATCTTCTGCAGCAGGGCGGCTGATGCCTCGCGGAATAAAAGATGGGCTTCATCGAAAAAGAAGACGAGCTTGGGCTTTTCGGGATCGCCGACTTCGGGCAGCTCTTCGAACAGCTCCGACATCAGCCACAGCAAAAACGTCGAATAGAGACGCGGGCTTTCGATGAGTTGATTGGCGGCAAGCACATTGATATAGCCGCGCCCATCGGGCGTCGTGCGCATCAGGTCGCTCAGCTTCAGAGCGGGTTCACCGAAGAAGCCATCGGCCCCCTGTGTTTCCAGTTGCAGCAGGGCGCGCTGGATAGTAGCGACCGAGGTCGGCGCGACCTGGCCGTATTCGGCGCTGATCGTCTTGGCGTTTTCCGACACGTGGTTGAGCATGGCGCGCAGGTCGGCGATATCGAGCAGCAGCAGGCCCTGTTTGTCGGCGACGTGGAAGACGATATTCAGCACGCCTTCCTGGGTGTCGTTCAGCTCCAGCAGGCGCGCCAGCAGCAGCGGTCCCATCTCCGAAATCGTCGAACGGATCGGGTGGCCCTTCTTGCCGAACAGATCCCAGAAGATGACCGGCGCAGCGACAGGTTTGAGATCGAGCTGCATGCCTTCAGCGCGCGCCAGCAGCTTTTCATTGGGTGTACCCGGCATGGCGACGCCAGACAGGTCGCCCTTGATGTCGGCGGCGAAGACAGGCACGCCGGCATCGGAAAATTCCTGGGCGATGACCTGAAGCGTCACCGTCTTACCGGTGCCTGTCGCGCCGGCCACCAGGCCGTGCCGGTTGGCGCGGGTGTACAAAAGGACTTGCGGCAGCTTGTCGCCGCTTTCGGCCTGCCCGACAAAAACACCCGTATCAGCCATTGCACCGTCTCCGCTTGCGAATCTCATTTCAGCTTTATCAGGCGGCGGAAACCCGCGCTACATCGGCGTCTGTGGCCGGCGGAGTTTATGGCGCAGCCATTCGCGCGCCGGCATCTCGAACCAGACGAAACTCAGGCGCGCCAGACCGATGGCGACGGCCAGGAAGGCGAGGAAGGTCAGCGGCGAGGCAAAGATAGCCACGCGATCTGCCCAGGTAAAATGGCCCATGACCAGCATGACCGCCACCTGCAGCGGGAAATGGATGAGATAGATCGAGTAGGAGATGTCGCCGATCCAGGCGACGCTGCGCAGGCGTTCCAGCGACAGCAAGGGATGCCGCCAGTTTTCGCGCCGCAAGCCAAGCGCCAGCAGGGTCAGAGGCATCAGGCCGTAGACAAAGCCTTCGATCGTCAGGGTGTTGAAGATCGGCAGCGGCGATAGCTTCAAAGCTACCGTCAGTGGCTCCCAGATCAGCGGCTGGGCCCTAATATAGGTCAGCCCCCACAGGACCGGCACCAGCCATTTCAGGGTTGTGTCGAGACGCCGGCGCCATGCCGCCTGTGCCTCATGATTGAGAAAGCGCACCGCATGAAAGACAAGCCCGCCGAGGAAAAAACTCGGCACGCCGCGCGAAAAGTCGCTGACCGGCTCGGCCTGAATATGCTTGAAGACCAGCCCGGCAACGACGATGGCCGCCAATACCACCGGCTTATTGCCGCGCCAAAACGCAACGGCGAAGAAGGCGATGTAGAGAAACAGCTCGACCGACAAAGACCATGACGGCCCGTTCCAGGTCTGCTCGGCACCCGGCAGCCACTGCTGGATCATGAACAGGCTGAGAACAAAGTCGCCGACGGTATTGTGCTTGTAGATAAAGGGCGCGCCGTAAAGCGCATTGTGGGCTGCCTGAAGGAAAACCGCCGCGAGCAACATGGCGAGGTAAAGCGGATAGAGCCTGGCAAAGCGCGCCGAAAAGAAGCTGCGCGCGCTCAGGCGACGTCCTTCGACCGCATCACCATAGAGCCAGAAGAAGACATAGCCCGATATGGCGAAGAACAGCTCGACAAAATGCTGGCCGTAGACATAGACCGGCGTCAACAGCACTTCGAACGGCAGATGCCGGTAGTCGAAAACCTCGAAGTTGCTGAGCAGGAAGTGCTTATAGTGGAAGACAACGACGAAGATCGCCGCCAGCCCGCGCAGGATATCGAGTTCGAAGAAACGGGCTTCCTCGCTGCGGGCAGCAGCCTGCGGCGGCAGTGGCGAAGGAGATGCGGCCGCTTGCGCCCGCACGCCTATTTTTCGCGCTCGACGCTATAGAGCGCCAGGCTTTCGAGGGCATCGCGCCAGGGGCCGGGCTCGAAGATGCTCAGCGCCGCACGCGCCTTGTCGGCATAGGCTTCGGCAACGGCACGCGCACCATCGAGCGCACCGGAAGTCCGCATCAGCGTCTGGGCGTGCTGGAAATCACCGTCGGTTTGCTGACGCTTGCCGATCGTGCGTTCCCAGAAAGGCGCCTCGGTGGCGCGGGTGGCTTCCATGGCCAGCAGCAGCGGCAGGGTCGACTTGCCTTCGGCAAAGTCGTCACCGGCATTCTTGCCCAGATCGGCTGCGGCGCCCTGATAGTCGAGGACGTCGTCCTGGATCTGGAAGGCCAAGCCGAGATTGAGGCCGTAATCGTAAAGCGCCTGGATCTTGGCTTCCGGCGCATTGGCGGCAACAGCGCCGGCCTGCGACGCAGCCGAAAACAGAGCAGCGGTCTTGGCCGAGATGATTTCGATATAATCGTCCTGCGACAGGTTGAGATCGAAGGCCTTCATAAGCTGCATCACCTCGCCCTGGGTGATGACGGCCGAGGCCTTGGACAGGATGTCGAGGGCGCGCAGGGAACCCGTTTCGACCATCAGCTCAAAAGCACGGGCAAACAGGAAGTCGCCGACGAGTACGGATGACGGCGCGCCCCAGATCAGGTGGGCAGCGACCTTGCCACGGCGTAGGCTTGACGAGTCAACGACATCGTCGTGCAAAAGCGTGGCGGTATGGATGAACTCGACGGCGGCCGAAAGCTTATAATGATTGATATTATCGGTGCCGCACAAACGCGCCGCAGCCACACACAACAGCGGACGCAGACGCTTGCCACCGGCGGCGATCAGGTGATCGGCCAGGGCGGGAATGGTCGGGACTTCGGACTGCATGCGCTCGGTGATCAGCGCGTTGACGCCGACCATGTCCGGGTCGGTCAGGCTTACCAGGGCACGTACGTCGGCCTTCGGGGGAGAAGCTTCCCGCGTCGTGCTGCGTACTGCGTCGATATTGGCCGAATCCAAAGCGTTTACTCCTGACATATGGCAAGGCCATAAACCGCCCGAGCGGTATAGTCCATGCCCCGTGGCTTTTATTCGTCACCGTGGTACAGGTGCCTGTCTAAGCCTTAAGGCAACATTTAGTCATCGAAGAGCGTATGACAACCGAAAGCCGCGACGACACGCTACAGTCTGACACATCTGAGGCATTTACGCATCTCCTGGGGCAGCGCGTCAAAGTGATGCAGCCGGCCAAGGGCTATCGTATCGGCATGGATGGCGCCCTATTGGCGGCCGCGTGTGCAGGTGTGATCAGTGAACGGCGCAAACCCTTGCGCGCCCTGGAGCTGGGCTGCGGCGCGGGCGGCGCCTTGTTATCGCTGAAAGCGCGTTGTCCGGACCTGGACCTGACCGGTATCGAACGCGAACCGGTCTATGCCAATCTCGCCCGCCGTAACGTGGTTTTGAATGCGATGCACAATGTCGCGATCATCGAAGGTGATATCGGACAAGGCTATCGCTCCCTCTTCGCCCTCCCCATTTATGGGGAGGGGGGACCGCCGTCAGGCGGTGGGCGGGGCCAAGCTGTCGATGACAAGCCCTCTGCACTTCCCCGCTTCGATCTTGTCTTTTCCAACCCACCCTATTTCGACGATCCGGATACCCTGCGTGCACCGCACGAAGCCAAACGTCCGGCGTGGATCGCGGATGATGGTCTCGGCGCTTGGCTCGACTTTGCGCTGGCAGCAGTCAAGGACGGCGGCGACATCATCTTTATCCATCGCGCCGACCGGCTAGGCGATATCCTGGGCGGCCTGTCCGAAAAGGCCGGCTCCTTTATAGTCCGGCCCATCCAGCCCTTCGCCGACAAGGAGGCCAAACGCGTCATCGTCCGCGCCAAACGGCTGGGCCGCGCGCCGCTGCGTCTGCTGCCGCCGTTGGTTCTGCACGATAACGGTGTCCGCAAGCACACGGATGAGGTCGAAGCGATACTCGACGGCACGCACGACCTGAATTGGTAAGGACAGGCCGCAACTGTTGCCAATTCGTTCGACCTTGTGTACGAGGTCACGTCACATGTCTTTGAATGGGGAGCGAAATGCAGGGGACTGTCCTAAGTTTTCAGCCTGAAACCAACACCGGCCTGATCAGCGGCCACGACGGAAACCGCTACAACTTCGTGATGCTCGAATGGAAGTCCGAGAACAAGATGCCGAGGGAAGGCCAGCTTGTCGACTTCGAAATTGACGACAAGGCTGCGAAACACATCATCGTCATGAAGAAGACCGGCTCCGGCAACCAGAAGTCCAAGGTTACCGCCATGCTGCTGGCGTTTTTCCTGGGTGGCTTTGGCGTTCACAAGTTCTATCTGGGACGGACCGTCTGGGGCGTGGTCTATCTCCTGTTCTTCTGGACTCTGGTTCCTGCCTGTATCGCCTTCATCGAATTCCTTATCTACGCCTTCATGAGCGAAGACAGGTTCGACGAGAAATATAACCAATAGCTATTTGCGTTAGCCCCGCCAGGCGTTCGAATAATGGCGGGGCTAGCGCTTTTCAGCTCCGGCGGCTGAGATGCCGTCGAGATAGCCCTTGGTCCGGTCGAGCAGATTGTCCTTCAAGGCCTCGCGCCGCGCCAATAGGTCCGGGCTGCCAGCATCGTAATCGGCCATCAGGCGGCGGACGAAGTCGCCCGACTGCACGTCTTTCAGCACGTCCTGCATGGCCGCCTTTGAGGTGTCATTGATAATGCGCGGGCCGGTCAGGTAGGCGCCATACTCGGCCGTGTTGGAGATCTTGGCAAAGCCGCCCGACATGCCCAGCTCCCAGAGCAGATCGACGACCAGCTTGAGCTCATAACAGGTTTCGAACCACGCGACTTCGGGCGGATAGCCGGCATCGACCAGCGTCTGGAAGCCATTGGTCACCAGGTCGCGTGTCCCGCCGCACAGCACGACCTGCTCGCCGAAGAGATCACTCTCGCATTCGGCCTTCATGGTCGTTTCCAGTATACCCTTGCGGCCGCAGCCCAAGGCTGCCGCAAACGACAGGCCAAGCGCCTTAGCGTAGCCCGTGGCGTCCTGCTGGACGGCGAACAGGCAGAAGACGCCCTCGCCTGCAACATAGATGTCGCGGATACGCGGGCCGATACCCTTGGGGGACACCAGCAGGACATCGACATCGGCTGGCGGCGTCACCAGGCCGAAATTGACCGACAGACCATGGGCGAAAATCAGCGCCTGACCGGCGCGTAAACCAGGCGCGATCTCGTCGCGGAACAGCGACTGGTGCGCTTCGTCCGAGGTCAGGATGACCAGAACATCGGCCCATTTGACGCCGTCCGCCACAGTGACAACGTCGAAGCCATCGGTCTCGGCTTTTGCGCGCGTCGCGGAGCCCGGTTTCAGCGCCACCCTGATCTGCGTCACGCCGGAATCGCGGGCGTTGAGCGCCTGGGTCCGACCTTGCGAGCCATAGCCGATGACCAGCACCTTACGCTTGCGGATGATCGACAGGTCGCAGTCGCGGTCGTGATAAACAGGCAGGGTCATGGCAGATCACCGAAAAGAATCGTACAAAGCCGATCCTCTTTAGGCTAAAAACAGATACCCCTCCACCGCTTCCCATGACATGGGCAGGAGCGAGGGCAAGAGGCCAGGACGCATGTTTGATCACCCGGAATACCAGTACCTCAACCTGTTGCGCGATATCATGGACAATGGGGTCCGGCGCGAAGACCGGACGGGCACAGGAACCCTGGGCCTATTCGGACGGCAGATCCGCTTCGATCTCGCCAAAGGCTTTCCGCTGCTGACGACCAAGAAGGTGCATTTCAAGTCGATCGCGGTCGAGCTTTTGTGGTTCCTGCGTGGCGACACCAATATCAAATATCTGCACGATCACGGCGTCAGCATCTGGGACGAATGGGCCGATGAAAACGGCGATCTGGGCCCGGTCTATGGTAAGCAATGGCGGTCCTGGGCCGCGCCCGACGGTCGAATCATCGATCAGATGAGCAATCTGGTGCGCAATCTTAAGGCCAATCCCTATTCGCGCCGCCACGTCATTTCGGCCTGGAACCCGGCTGAGGTCGACGACATGGCCTTGCCCCCGTGCCACTGCCTGTTCCAGTTCTTCGTCGCCGATGGCCGGCTGTCCTGCCAGCTTTACCAGCGTTCGGCGGATATTTTCCTGGGCGTGCCGTTCAATATCGCCTCCTACGCCCTGCTGACCCACATGGTGGCGCAGGCCGCAGACCTAGAGCCCGGCGACTTCGTGCACAGCTTCGGCGACGTGCACCTCTATCTGAACCATGTCGAGCAGGCGACGACCCAGCTGACGCGGACGCCGATGGCCTTCCCGACGTTGAAACTGGCGCCAAAGACCGACCTGTTCGGCTTTGATTACACGGACCTCGCCATTGAAAACTATCAATCACACGGCGCGCTTAAGGCGCCGGTGGCGGTATGAGCCTCGCCGGTAGACAGGTCCGCCTCGCCCTAGTCGTTGCCATGAGCGAAAACCGGGTCATCGGCAAGGACGGCGGACTGCCGTGGCATATCCGCTCGGACCTGAAGAAATTCAAGGAAATCACCCAGTTCAAGCCCATCATCATGGGCTCGAACACTTGGGACTCGCTGCCGCGCAAGCCCCTGCCCGGCCGGCTGAACCTGGTGCTCAGTCGCGATCTCAAGTTCGAAGCCGAAGGCGGCATCGTCTGCAACACCCTGTTCGAAGCCCTCGATATCGCCCGTGAACACGCCGTCGATGACGGCGCCGACGAGATCTGCATCATCGGCGGCGCCAATGTCTTCGAACAATTACTGCCCAAGGCTGGGCGCATCTACCTGACCCAGGTCCATGCGACGGTCGAAGGTGATACATTCTTTCCGGCGATCGACGACAGCCAATGGACGCTAAGCTCCGAAGAGGCGTTCGAAAAAGCCGAGGGCGATGACTACGCCTGGACGCTCAAGGTTTACGACCGGAAGGCCTGATTACGGAATCAAGCCGCCGCCCAGGCCCTGCTTGACGAGTTCGCCGAACATGCCGCTCTTCTTCTTTTTCTTATCCCCGGACTTTTCGCCCGTCTTGCCATTGTCTTGCGACGCCGCAGCCATGCCCATATCCTGGCCGAGCAGGCCACCGGTCGTCGAGCGGTAACGCACCTTGGTCTGCCACTGGATATTCCACGGCGTATTCACATCCTCCGGACGCGGCGGATACGACAGAACCGTGTCGCCGCCATACGCCGTCACACCGTACATCAAGGCTTGGGCGGCATTGCCGACCTCCGCCGGTACGGTGCAGCCCGTCGCCGATCCCGGTAGCAGGGCCTTCTTGGCCTGCAGGCGTTCGACGTCATTGGCCGTCAGATATTCCGGCGATAGCCCCATGAATGCCGTCTGCATCTCGGCCGACGTCCACATCACCACCGTATTGTCCTGGCCCCCACCAACGGCCGTGACGATGAAACCTTTGGACCGCGCCATCGGCGACCAAGCCAGCGGCACCGAGCCCGAAGCGCTCTTGTTGTTGCCGGTGACATTGACCGGCGGCAGGAAGTCCTGTGACTGGTCGAGCGTAAAGTTCACGTCCGGGCTAAAAGCCGCCTTGACCGTATGGGCGCCGACGATCGAATCGTCACCTTCGAACAGCTTCGTGTTCTTGGCATTGGGCCATTCGGTGTAGCCCTTCGAGGTTGACGGCAGCGGCCCGACGACATTGTCGAGTGTCAGGCTGCCTGCCGGGACCATCTGCTTCAGCATCTCAACACGCGCCGCCGGGTCGGTCAGTTTCGACAGGTCGAGCACGACAGGCTGGTTCTTCGGCGCGTGGTCGCCACAGCCCCAGAAGATCAGGATCTTGCCCTTTGGCGGTTCATAGGTTGAGGGCGCCGCGTGCTCAGGCGTCTCGACCGGTCCGGCCTTCGCCGGCTTCCAGTAGAGCGGCAGAGGCTTGCCGCCATTCAGTCCCACAGGCGGCAGGTGCGTCCCGACCGCTTCTGCCGGGGCGGCATTGGTAGATCCCAGACGCAGGTTCAGGGAGTGCGAAACATTGTCGCCGCCCTTCATCATGTTCATGATCGCGCCCATCGACGGCTTGCCGCCTGCTCCGCCAAGCGTCATGCCGGAATTGGTCTTGGTATCGACCCAGTAGGTGGTGACGGGGCCCGTGACGATCTGCTTGGCAGCAGGCTTTCCGGCGGCGGCGGGTTTGGCAGCCGATTTGGCCGCGGGCTTTGATACAGCACCGGCCTGACCGGCAAAAAGCGACAGAACGATCAGGCTGACGGCGACGCGCGAGGACGAACGCATGGTGATAGCCTCCCCAGGCTTTATGAAATAGCGGAAATAAACGGTGTAAAAACACCGCCATAATACGCGTACTCAATCACATTCGTAAATAACGAAGTTCGCTTAGTTGGTGCCTAGCCTGCGTTGAACGTGTTCTGGATGGCTACGGCCATTGCACGGAACCTGGCCGCGACATCGCCATCGGGGTCAACCGCTACCACAGGCTGGCCTTCGTCGCAGCCCCGGCGCAGAGCGGGATCGAGCGGCACTTCCCCAAAGAAGGCGACACCCGCCTGTTCCGCCATGGCTTTCGCGCCGCCACGGCCGAAGATTTCCATCTCCGAACCATCAGGGCCTTTCAAATAGGCCATATTCTCGACAACGCCGAGCACCTTGATTCCGGTTTTTTCGAATAGCGTGATGGCGCGACGCGCATCCGACAGAGCCATTTCCTGCGGTGTCGACACCACGACCGCCCCGTCGATCACCGTCTTCTGCGTCAGGGTCAGTTGTACGTCCCCGGTGCCGGGCGGCAGGTCGACGATCAGCACATCGAGCGGCGCCTCTTCAGTTCCCCAGCGCGTCTGGGTCAGGAGTTGGGTCAGGGCCTGCGATGCCATCGGCCCGCGCCAGATCATGGCCTGGTCGGCATCGACCAGAAAGCCGACCGAATTGGCCTTGATGCCGAAGACTTCGAACGGCACCATCTTCTTGTCATCTCCGAACTCCGGCGGCCGGCGCAAGCCTAGGAGAGTCGGCGCCGATGGGCCATAGATGTCGGCATCGAGAAAGCCGACGCTCATTCCGTTTGCGGCAAGACCGAGCGCAAGGCTCAACGATACGGTCGACTTGCCAACACCGCCCTTGCCCGATCCGACGACGACGACGTGGCGCACATGATCGGGGCGCGCCGAGGCCACCGGCGCCTTCGGCTTGCCGTCATTGACGGCGCGATCCGACAACTTTGCGCGTGGCGGCGTACCAAGCGCTTCGGCGGTCAGGGCGACCTGCGCCTTTTGGATGCCAGGCAGGCCGGAGAGGATCTTTTCGGCCGCCTGCTGGACCGCCTGGTAGCGCGCCACCAGGTCCTGCGGCACTTCCAGCATGAAGCCGGCGCGGTCCTCGCTGACCACCAGCCCACGCACCATGCCGGCATCACTGAGCCCCCGGCCCGTGGCCGGATCGGTGATGCGGTTCAATTCTTTGAGCACAGTATCGCGGTCGAGCATCTCAGACTTTCTTGACGCTGGTAAATTCGCCCGTCACATAGGCGCTTTAAGATGCGCTTGAAAGGGCTAATCCGCCGTGTCCGCACCGATCTATCTGCTGGCCGGGCCGACGGCATCTGGCAAGTCCGCCAAGGCGCTGGACTGGGCCGAAAAGACCGGTGGCCTGGTCCTCAATGCCGATTCCATGCAGCTCTATACGGATGTCCCGATTCTAACGGCACGGCCGGACGCCGCCGACATGGCAAGGGCCGAGCACGTCCTCTATGGCCACTTGCCGCCCGACGCCCTGTGGTCGGCGGGTGAATGGCTGCGCGCCGCCCTGCCCATTCTTGACGCGGCGCGCGACGGCGGGCGGCCGGTCTGCGTCACCGGCGGCACCGGTCTCTATTTCAACAGCTTGGTGCACGGCCTGGCCGAGATTCCTGAAATTGACGAGCCCATCCGGGAACGGGCGCGCAGCGACTATGAGACCATGGGTGAGACAATATTTCGCGAAAAGCTGAAACATGCCGACCCACGTTCCGAGACACGCATCCTCGCCAATGACCGACAGCGCCTGACTCGCGCCTGGGAGGTGTGGCTGCAAACTGGTATCGCCTTGAGCGAATGGCAGGATCGCACGACGCCCGCCTTGCCCGACACTTCCTACGAACTGGAAATTCTGACGCCGGATCGCGACCGGCTGTATGCCCGTTGCGACGAGCGGCTTCAGGCAATGCTGGACAATGGCGCGCTCGACGAGGTGCGCGACCTGATGGAGCGCGGCCTGCGTCCAGACTGGCCAATCATGCGCGTGCTGGGGCTCGGCGAGTTTGCTGCCCATCTGGAAGACCGGATGACTCTGGACGCGGCGCTGGAACTGGCGCGGCAAAAAACGCGCAACTACGCCAAGCGGCAGATGACCTGGTTTAGGAACCAGTTCAACTGATACGCCCATCCATCACGTGCAAGGGGGTGGAATACTGAGTGCACATGGATCGCGCGCATTGAGACAGCCACATAATCCTGCCGTATAATTTCCTGTCTCCGACGGCTCGGGCGAATCTTGCGAAGGCGCACGCATCGCGCTACTCTTTGCCGAGGCGTTTGGGGGAGATTATCTGAAATGTTGAAGCTTGTTACGCGTCGCGGCGTCCTTGGCGTGACCGCAGCCCTGACGGCAGCCGCCGCCTTACCTGGGTTTGCGAAGGCGCAAACCGCAGACACCACTGCACCAACCAAGCCGGCTGTGCCTACGACGCCGAGACCGCCTGTCGCCATCTACGCACAGACGCCGGTTGTCGATCATATTGCCTTGTCTCCAGACGGCAAGCGCGTCGCCGTGGTGACGCAAAGGAACGACAACAACTACCTGATGTATTTCGACGTTGCCGACCAGAAGATAAAGAACATCGGCCTGGGGCCCGCCAAGGTCCGCGACATGATGTGGGGCAGCAATAACCACGTCGTATTGACGACATCGACGACGACAAGCCTGCCAATGTTTGCCGGCGGACGGCATGAATTCCTTGTGGGCCGCAGCATCGACCTTGAGACCTTGAAGGTGCGGACTTTTTTTTCGCGCGAGGATAACTTCTACGGGATCGTCTTTGGCCACATGCAGCGTATCAAGGTCGATGGCGAATACCGCGTCACGGCATCTAACCGCCTCATGTCCGAGGGATACGAAGTTTATCTTTATAGCTTCGGGTTCGATACCGAAACGGGCAAAAAGCTCATAAGCGGCAATCGGACAACCCAGGAATTCGTTGTCACGCCCGACGGCCGCCCTGTCGCCTACGCCGATTTCGACGATACCCGTAAGCTGTGGGAGCTTTATTTCAATACCGCGCTTCAGAAGGGCAAGACCGACTTTAAACGTATCTACAGCCAGAAGGGCGAGGCCATCAGCTACCCTGACCTGTTGGGCCTGGGCCGCGACGGCAATTCAGTGCTGATCCGGACCTATGTCGGTGAGAATGAAGACCAGATCGGTTTCCGCGAAATTTCGGCCGCCGGCGTCTTGAGCGAAGCCCTTGATCCCGACGGCGCCGACAAGCCGCGCAGTGCACTTTTTCACCCGACGACAACGCGGCTGGCCGGCTTCAGTCGCAATGACGACTGGTTCACCTATGAGTGGACCGACCCCTTGATGAAGAAGCTCTATGACGCACTTCCCGAGGCCCTGGGCCAGGGCGTGCGTGCACGCATCGAGAGCTATGCCGAAGATCCTCGGAAGATGATCCTCTATACCGAAGACGCCAGAGACGCAGGCAGCTACTTCTTCTGTGACTTTACCAATGGTGACATCATTTCCGTGGCGGTCAATTATCCAGACCTGCCGGAAGAATGGATCACGGAAAAACAAGCCATTTCCTATAAGGCGGCGGACGGCCTGGAAATTCGTGGCTATCTGACCCTGCCGCCATTCAAGGATGGCAAAAACCTGCCACTGGTGGCCTTGCCGCACGGCGGTCCATATGCCCGCGACCGCATTAATTTCGATTGGCAGGCCCAGGTTCTGGCTGCCCACGGCTACGCGGTTCTACAACCGAACTTCCGCGGCTCCAGTGGTTATGGCGGTGACTTCGCCGCCGCGGGCGATGGCGAATTCGGCCGGAAGATGCAGACCGATATCTCCGACGGTGTCCACCATCTGGCGGCCAAGGGCATTGTCGATCCGAAGCGCGTTGCCATCATGGGCGCGTCCTATGGCGGCTATGCGGCGCTGGCTGGCGCTACACTGGATCCTGGCATTTACCGATGCGCAATTTCCGTGGCCGGCGTCACCGATCCCAAGAGTTTCATCGACTATGTCGACACGCAGACGGGCGACAGCGAGACCTCGGTCCTGATCTGGAAGACCCGCATGGGCGAGCGCAAAACCTATGACGATATCTCTCCAGTCAAACAGGCTGCGAAAGCATCCTGCCCTATCCTGCTGTTGCACGGCACCGATGACACCATCGTCCCCATCGAGCAGAGCAAGCGCATGGAAAAAGCTTTGAAAGTCGCTGGCAAAGAGGTCGAATTTGTCACCTATAAGGGCCAGGACCACTGGGAAACCCGCGGCACCGCGCGCGTCGCGATGATGGAGGCCGCTTTGAGTTTCCTGCAGAAGCATAATCCGGCCGATTAGGTTGAAAATCATTGCGCTCGCAAGCATACCCGGTAAGGTTGCCGCGAAGAACTTTGGGGGACACCATGACCGATACTATAGATAGACGTCACCTGCTGGCAGCCGGAAGCGCCGGCATTCTTATGGCGGCACAGCCTGCAACGCTGTGGGCTCAGCCCGCGCCTGCGTTTCCGCCAGCGCCCAGCCCCGCGGACTGGGCCAAACCCAATGCCCTGCGTTATGTCCGCCTGTCCCCCAACGGCAAGCAGATTTGCTACATGACCGAAAAGGATGCCGTAAAGTATCTTTATACCATGGACCTGGCGTCCGAAAATGCCCGGTCCATCAATATGGGCAATTCTGATGTTTCCAGCATTAGCTGGGTGGACGAGACTCACATACTGGTGACGGCCCTTATGGCGGCGCGCTATACGACCGGCGGCGGCTATAAGGGACAGCGCATGGTGGCGACGGTCTTCAACCTCGCCACTGGCACCCAGAACGTACTGTTCTCCAACATGCCGGTGTTTAACGTATTCGTGTACGACTATCCGATGAAGATACGGCACGAAGGCAAGACGCAACTTGTCGCTCTGTCGAGCAAAAAAGACAGCAATGACGATTATGTCCACCTTTACCGCTTCGATCTGGATGGCACCAAATCCTGGGAAATGGACTTCGCGTCCAACGCCTTTAGCTGGACGGTGACGCCGGAAGGCGAACTGCTGGCCCGGACCTGCTACGACTACCGGCGCAAACGCTGGAGTATAGATTACCGCAAGAATGGCGCGTGGAAGGAAATCTACAGCTACACCGTCGAGCGCAATTTTCCGGTCCTTTGGTGCATGGCCGCCGACGGCGCCAGCTTGATCGTTTCAATTCCCGGTAAGGGGGAGATCAGTGATCTGCATCAACTTTCCCCGGATGGCATTGTCTCGGCGCCCATCGTCGAACACGGCACCAACCGCTCCCCCACGCATGACCCGCTGACCTATCGCCACAATGGCTTCATACGGAGAGATGGCTGGCCACGCTACGAGTACAGTGACCCGGCCTGGGCCGACATTGCCGGCAAGGCACAGGCCGCAATGGGTGAATACCGGATGCTTATTACAGACACGGGCGACAATCCGAAGCAGACCATTCTTTACAGCGAAGGGCCGGACGACGCCGGCACCTATTACTATGTCGACTTCGCTACCAACAAGCCTTTGGAAATCGGCGCCTGCTATCCGCAAATTCCGCTCGAATGGGTCACTGAGAAGCAAGCCATTACCTACAAGGCCGCCGACGGGCTGGATATCCCGGCCTATCTGACCTTGCCCCCCAACAAGGACCCGAAGCGCTTGCCGCTGATCGTCTATCCACATAGCGGCCCGGCGTTTAATGATAGCCTGGACCTGGAGTGGATCGTTCAGGCCCTGGCGTCAAAGGGCTACGCTGTATTACAGCCGAATTATCGCGGCTCGACCCGCTATGGTGAGGCCTTCATCGCTGCCGGCAACGGCGAATGGGCGGGCAAGATGCTGACTGACCTGTCCGATGGCGTCGCCCATCTCGTCAGACAGGGCATCGTCGATCCGGCGCGTGTGGCAATATTTGGCAATAACGGTTATTCCGGCTATGCGGCGCTGGCGGGCGTTGCCCTGGCGTCCGGCATTTACAACTGCGCCATTTCGTCGGCGGGGATCAGCGACATGGAGCTTTATCGCCTGACCAATGTCGGCGATGATGCGGATCCGTCCTATCGTTATTTCCGCAAACTGGTCGGCGAAAAAACAGACCTGGCCGCGATCTCACCTGCCCGGAACGCCAGCAAGGTGGCCGTGCCCGTCATGCTGATCCACAGTGAGCAGGAGAGCGGTATAGACATTCAGCAAAGCCGCAAGATGGCCGGCGCACTGAAGTCTGCTGGCAAGCCACATGAGTTCATTGAGTTCAAGGCCGAAGACAACTGGCATCTGGTCGAGAAGTCGCGAATTGAGTTCATAAATCACGTCACCACCTTCCTGCAGAAGAACAACCCGGCATAGGGCGATTACGGCCTATATATCGTGACTGGACAAAATTTTTACTCAGACAAAAGAAGGGGTTGGCTGAACCTTTGGTGAAAATTGCTTTGTCAAACCGTCCCTTAGGTGGCATGACAACGAGATGAAAAAGCCGTCCGCGATCTTGCCCCCGCCTTCCGGCCGCCTGAAGGGCAGTGCCGCACGCCCGCTGCGCAGCGACCCTACGCTGTCACAAAATCCACCCTATCAGAACCAGGGCCGCATCCATGGCGCCCTGGCTTACCGCCTGGGTGTCGATATCCTGCGCGGCGTCTACCAGTCCGGCGAGACCCTGCCGAACGAAATCGATTCCTCGTCGTCTCTCGACATCTCACGCTCGGCCTATCGCGAAGCCATCCGTATCCTGGCCGCCAAGGGCATGGTCGAAAGCCGCCCCAAGACAGGCACGCGCGTGACAGAACGGACCCGCTGGAACCTGCTCGATCCCGAAGTCCTGGGCTGGATGTTCGACACCGAGCCGAGTCAGGATTTCATCAAGGCGTTGTTTGAACTGCGCCTGATCACCGAGCCGGCGGCCGCCGATCTGGCTGCCCAGCGCCGGACCAACGCCGACATAGCCTCCATGCGCAACTCGCTCGACATCATGGCGCAGCAAACCCTGCAAACCGAGGCTGGACGCAAGGCTGACCGCGAGTTTCACCGCACGCTGATGAGCGCAACCCAGAACGAAGCCTTGGTATCGCTGTCGAGTTCCATTGAAGCGGCGGTCGCCTGGACGACCCGGTACAAGGCGCGCCATAACGCCTTGACCCGCGATCCTGTCCCCGACCACGAGCGGGTGTTCGAGGCCATTGCGGCAGGTGACGGCAGCGCGGCGCGGTGGTGCATGGAATCACTCATCCGCATGGCGCTTCAGGACACACAAAAGGCCGCTGCGCACTGAGATTGGCGCGAAAGTCTCAAAAAGCGATCTCAAGCGGCGATATATAGTATTTTTATATTGTCTGACCAATGGGTGGGGGTTATGACGTGACTCCGCCCGCCGGAAGAGCGGAGCGCAATCTCAAGGAGTGACCGCCACCATGATGATGACCTCCACCGCAGCCTTCAGGAAGGCTGCCCTTGTCGGTACGTTGAGCGCCCTGATCGCCCTCGGCGCCTGTTCCAAGCCCGCCGAAAAGACCGAAGCCGCCGCTGGCGCCACGGCGACGCAGGCCGAATGGGGCGCGTTGTCGGACGGCACCAAGGTCCAGGCTGTTGAACTGAAGAATTCCAAGGGCGTCACCGCCCGCGTCATCTCCTACGGCGCCACGCTGCAGGACCTGATGGTGCCGGACAATGCCGGCAAGGCCGCCGACATCGTCATCGGCTATGATACGATCGAAGGCTATGAAAAGACACCGGGCTATACGGGCGTCACCGTCGGCCGTTACGCCAACCGTATCGCCGGCGGCAAGTTCACGCTCGACGGCAAAACCTACACTCTCGCCAAGAACAACAATGGCGCCACGGCTCTGCATGGCGGCGTCAAGGGCTGGGACAAGCGCAACTGGACCATCAAGGACGTGAAGTCCGGCGCCGATGCCGCTTCGGTCACCCTGCAATACGTCTCGGCTGACGGCGAAGAAGGCTATCCCGGCACGGTTACGGCCGAGGTCACCTACACGCTCAATGAAAACAACGACCTGACGATCAGCTACAAGGCAACGACGGACAAGCCGACCGTGGTCAATATGACCAACCACTCGCTGTTCAACCTGGGCGGCGTGCCGGTCACACGTCTGGCCACCGACGCCACGGTCAAGATCGAGTCCGACGCCATCCTGGCGGTCGACAAGGTACTGATCCCGACCGCCGAACTGCCGGTCAAGGGTACGCCGTTCGACTTTAACACGCCGGCCCTGATCTCCGAGCGCGTTACGTCGAACCACCCGCAGATCATCATCGGCAACCAGGGCATCGACCACAACTACATCATCCGTGGCGGTGTCACGGCTACGCCGAAGCTGGCTGTCACCCTCGAGGACAAGACCTCGGGACGCGGCATGACCATCTCGACGACCGAGCCGGGCATCCAGATGTATACCGGCAACTTCCTGGACGGTACCGTTGCCGGCAAGGGCGCACAAAAGCTGGTCAAGTACCAGGCTGTCGCCTTCGAAGCCCAGCGCTATCCGGACAGCCCGAACCACCCTGCCTATCCGACGACCCGTCTGGACCCAGGCCAGACATACACCCAGACCACCGTCCACCACTTCTACACCATAAAGTAAGTCCAAGACCTGATGACCTCCTCCAGCAAGCCCTCGCGCACGCCTAAAGTTCCCTTGCGTTCGCGCGCGTGGTTCGACAACCCGTCGAACGCCGACATGACCGCGCTCTATCTCGAGCGCTACCTCAACTTCGGCCTGTCGCTGGAGGAGCTTCAGTCTGGCAAGCCGATCATCGGCATTGCCCAGACCGGCTCGGACCTCAGCCCGTGTAACCGCCACCACCTCGCCCTTGCCGACCGCATCCGCGACGGTATCCGCGAGGCTGGCGGCATTCCTCTGGAATTCCCGGTCCACCCGATCCAGGAAACCGGCAAGCGCCCAACCGCCGGTCTCGATCGCAACCTGGCCTATATCGGCCTGGTCGAAGTCCTGTACGGCTACCCGCTGGACGGCGTCGTGCTGACCATCGGCTGCGACAAGACAACGCCTGCCTGCCTGATGGCGGCGGCGACCGTCAACATCCCGGCCATTGCCCTATCCGTCGGCCCGATGCTGAACGGCTGGTACAAGGGTCAGCGCACCGGTTCGGGCACCATCGTCTGGAAGGCGCGCGAGCTGCTGGCCGCCGGCGAGATCGATTACCAGGGATTCATCAAGCTCGTGGCCTCTTCGGCGCCGTCGACCGGCTACTGCAACACCATGGGCACGGCAACGACCATGAACAGCCTGGCCGAAGCACTCGGCATGCAGTTGCCCTATTCGGCCGCTATTCCCGCGCCGCATCGCGATCGCCAGGAATGCGCCTACAAGACCGGCCTGCGCATCGTCGACATGGTCTATGAAGACCTGAAGCCGTCGGACATCCTGACCAAGGACGCCTTCATCAACGCCATTCGCGTCAACTCGGCCATCGGCGGCTCGACCAACGCCCCGATCCACCTCAACGCCCTGGCGCGCCACATCGGCGTCGACCTCAAGATCGAGGAATGGCAGGAATACGGCGAAGACATTCCTTTGATCGTCAACCTGATGCCGGCGGGCGAATATCTCGGTGAAGACTATCACCATGCCGGCGGTGTGCCTGCGGTCGTCAAGCAGCTGATGAACCAGGGCCTGATCATCGAAGACGCTCTGACCGTCACCGGCACCTCGATCGGCGAGAACTGCAAGGACGCCGTCACCGAAGACACCAATGTCATCAAGCCGTTCGACCAACCATTGAAGACCCGCGCGGGCTTCCGCGTCCTGTCCGGCAACCTGTTCGATTCGGCCGTCATGAAGGTCAGCGTCATTTCGCCCGAGTTCCGCGAACGCTACCTGTCGAATCCGAACGATCCAGAGGCCTTTGTCGGCCGCGCCGTCGTCTTCGACGGTCCGGAAGACTATCACCACCGCATCGACGATGAGAGCCTCGGCATCGACGAACACTGCATCCTGTTCATGCGCGGCGCCGGCCCGATCGGTTATCCTGGCGCGGCCGAAGTCGTGAACATGCGCGCGCCGACCTATCTGATCAAGCGCGGCGTCACCAGCCTGGCCTGTATCGGCGATGGCCGCCAGTCGGGCACGTCGGGTTCGCCGTCGATCCTCAACGCCTCTCCGGAAGCGGCAGCAGGCGGCAACCTGGCCCTGCTCAAGAGCGGCGACAATGTTCGCGTCGATCTGAACAAGGGCAGCGTCAATGTCCTGATCAGCGACGAAGAGCTGAAGGCGCGCCGCGAGGCCCTCGAAGCCGCCGGCGGCTTCCAGTTCCCGAAGAGCCAGACTCCGTGGCAGGCCATGCAGCGCGCCAATGTCGGCCAGATGGGTTCGGGCGCCTGCCTGGAAGACGCGGTGGACTTCCAGCGCATCGCCCAGACGATGGGCCTGCCGAGAGACAACCACTAAAGCGAATACCAAGTTTCAGGAAAATCGGCTCCTCGCGGGGCCGATTTTTTTGTGTCCGGACGGGAAACGCTTTATGGTCATTCCCATGAAGCACGCCATCCGCAAAGCCATCAATATGACCACCGCCTTCCTGAACAGCGAAGCGGCGGGCGGACTCGTCCTGATGGCCGCGGCGGCCGTAGCGATGATCATCGCCAACTCACCATGGGCAGACGCCTACTTCCACACCCTGCACATCTATGTCGGAGGTTTGAGCGTCCTGCACTGGATTAATGACGCGCTGATGGCGGTCTTCTTCCTGATGGTCGGGCTGGAAATCAAGCGCGAGATGCTGACGGGGCAGTTGTCAGACTGGCCGCGCCGCGCCCTGCCCGGCATCGCAGCCGCCGGCGGCGTGATCGTGCCCGCAGTCATCTATGTCCTCTTCAACCGCACGACGCCGGAAACCCTGCGTGGCTGGGCCATTCCCACAGCAACCGATATTGCCTTCGCCCTGGGTGTGCTGGCGCTTTTGGGCTCGCGTGTGCCGATGGCGCTGAAGATCTTCCTGACCGCACTGGCTATTATCGACGACCTGGCCGCCGTCGTCGTCATCGCCCTCTTTTATACGGCGGAACTGTCGCTGCTGTGGCTAGGTCTTGCCGGCGCTGGCCTCTGCCTGCTGTTCGGACTCAATCGCCTGAAAGTCAGGGCCCTGTGGCCGTACCTTCTGGTCGGCGGCGCTTTGTGGTTCTTCGTGCTGAAGTCCGGCATCCACGCCACCTTGGCCGGTGTGGCATTGGCCCTGTTCATCCCGCTGAAGGGCGACCACCATTCGCCGCTGATCCGACTTGAACACACGCTGCATAAGCCGGTGGCGTTCTTAATTGTGCCGATCTTTGGCTTCGCCAATGCCGGAGTGTCCTTGGCCGGCTTTATGCCGGAAGCCCTGCTGGCGCCTATTCCGCTCGGCATCGCAGCCGGATTGGTACTGGGCAAGCAGGCCGGCGTCTTCGCCGCGTCGTGGCTGGCGATCCGGCTAAAACTGGCGCGCCTGCCCGACGGCGTAAGCTGGATGCAACTCTATGCGGTGTCGGTGCTCACCGGCATCGGCTTTACCATGAGCCTGTTTATCGGACTGCTGGCCTTCCCCGACGCCCCACAGGCGCAGGACGCGGTCAAGACCGGCGTCCTGCTGGGGTCGCTTGTGTCCGGGCTGGCGGGCTATCTGCTGTTCCGCCTGGTCAGGCCTGATCGTGTCAAACCAGACGGCCGACAATCCAGCTGATCGTCTCAGCTGCCACCTTCTCCCGGCCGTTATCGGCAAACAGGTCGTGATAGTGGCCCTCATACAGTTTGAGGGTTTTGTCGGTCGCGCCGGAGTTCCGGTAGAACTCCTTGCTGCCGGACGGCAGGGTCGCCTTGTCTGCGGTGCCATGCATGATCAGGGTCGGCACGGTGATCCTGCCGAACGAGACGCGCAGACGGTCGCCGCCGCGCACCATTTCGGCAACGGTCTTCAGCGGCTGGGTTTCGTTCAGCGTCATGGGATCGCTGTTCAGTTGCCTGACCATCTCCGGATCGCGGGAGAAATGGGCATTGTTGAGCCTCAGCGCCGGTGCTTTCGGAAACACGCCGCTGAGCAACTTGATCAGGCTCAGGCCCCCTGGGGGGGGCCGGCACGCGATAGGCGAAGCTTTCGCAGATAAAGCCCTTCACCTTGTCCTGATTGTCGAGGACATAGGCCGCCCCGACCACGCCTCCGGCGCTGTGCCCCAAGACAAACAACGGCAGGGCCGGATGCCGGGCCCGCGCGATATCCGCCACGCCTGCGACATCTGCGACATAGTCGCTGAACCGGTCGACCCAGAACCGCTCGCCGTCGGACCGGCCGCGGCCGCGCATGTCGCCGGCATAGACGGCAAATCCCGCCACAATCAGTTGCTGGGCCAGCCAGCCATATTGGCCGCTGTGGGAATTGAAGCCATGACACAACAGGATCACGCCGCGCGGCGCGCCCGTGGGTAACCAAGAGCGGTAAAAGATCTTCAGGCTGTCCTGGCTGATATAGGTGGCCCCGGTTGTCGGGGCTGCGAGGGTATCGGGCATGCTCGTCTCCGTTCATTCGGTTGAAAAGAACCCCGGATCGGGGCGGTACGAGGACTTGGGAATTCGGGACCGAAGGAAGGCAGGAAGCTGCGCCCCGATCCGTGCTCTGGTTCTATCGCGAATATGACCGGAAACCGCTTGTGGGGTGCAGGCCTTATCGCTCTCACGCGGCACGCAATTAAATCGCGGCCGACGGGCCGCCATGCTCCCCCTGTGCGGGCTTTTTACCCGCGTAGGTTTAACTATGCGCCCGATTAACCAAGGACGCAAGCGCTGCCTGCCAAATCGTACCGGGAAACCGATCACCTCCGGGCCCCGGCAAAGTCTGCAGGAAGCTTCACATTACGATTCCCGCCCCGCGGGATTTTGGCTTGATCGCTGACGCAAAGTGGTTTTACCAGTGAAACAACTGTATGATTTGTTACACTATTTTTGTTTTATATTTGACTTGCCACCGGTGTCATTTCCTGACTAGTATGCAGCCATAAAAAAACAGGTTACACCTGGATTAAAGGCCAACAGAAGTTGCAAACATAGGGAAAACGAATGCCGCAGGACCCAAGCGCCGCGACATCGCTGAAACCGGGCAAGTATAGATGGGTTATCTGTATCTTGCTCCTGTTGGCGATGGTCATCAACTATACCCACCGCCAGACCTTCGCTCTGCTGAAGGATACGGTCGGCCCTGAGCAGGGCTGGACCGAAACGACCTATGCCGACATCGTCTTCTGGTTCCAGACAGCCTACGCCCTGGGCTACGTTACCTTTGGCGGCCTGATCGACCGCATCGGCGCCCGCGCCGGCTACAGCATCGCCTTCGCGATCTGGACGATCTCGCACACCCTGACCGGCTTCGTCGGCAACGCCTTCCAGTTCATGGTCGCCCGCTTCGCGCTGGGCATTGGTGAATCGGGCGCCTTCCCGGCCAGCCTGAAAGCCATTGCCGAATGGTTCCCGCAAAAGGAACGCGCCCTGGCCGTTGGTATCTTCAACGCCGGCTCGAACCTCGGCGCCATCGTCGCGCCGTTCGCCGTCCCGCTCATCACCCTGGCCAGCGTCAACATGACGTTTGGCAGCTACCACGTCCAGATGGACGGCCTGGGCTGGGGCTGGCGCGCCACCTTCTTCGTCACTGGCCTTGGCAGCATGATCTGGCTGGCCGCCTGGTGGCTGATGTACCGCAGACCGCAGGAGCATCCAAAGGTCAACGCTGCCGAACTGGCCCTCATCCAGAGCGATCCGGCCGACAAGTCGGCCAAGGTGCCGTGGAGCAAGATCATCTTCGTCAAGGAAACGTGGATGTTCGCCATCGCCAAGTTCCTGATCGATCCGATCTGGTGGGTATGGCTGTTCTGGCTGCCGGACCTGCTGAAGAAAAACTACGGTCTGGACCTGTCGAGCTTCGGCCTGCCGATCATCGCCATCTACCTGATGTCGGACGTTGGTTCGGTCGCCGGCGGCTGGCTGTCCTCGACACTGATCAAGGCTGGCGTCAGCGTCAACCTGTCGCGTAAGCTGACCCTGCTTATCTTTGCCCTGTTCGTCATGCCGGTCTTCCTGCTCGACGGCGTCAAGGATCTATGGACCGCGGTCCTGATCATCGGCATCGCCACGGCCGCGCACCAGGCTTTCTCGGCTAACGTCTATACCATCCCTTCGGATACGGTTCCGCGGGCGGCCGTCGCCTCGGTCATCGGCTTTGGCGGCATGTGCGGCGCCATCGGCGGCATGCTGATGTCCAAGAATGTCGGCTTCATCCTGGAGACGACAGGGTCTTACAAGACGATCTTCTGGATTGCCGGCTCGGTCTACCTGATCGCTGTCATCGCCATCCACCTGATCAGCCCCAAGCTGGAACGCACCACCAAGCTGGATGGCGTCGCGTCGTAAGCATCGCGTCACGACTGAAAACATAACCCGGACCGCCTGGCGCGGTCCGGGTTTTTGTTTGCCCGAGCCTGGAGATGCGGCTCTAACGTTTTGCTTATAATTTCCCGCTATGCTGGCAGGACAGACTTGTCTGCCAGGAGCGTACCGTGTCCATTCGTGCCAGAATTCTCGCCCTTGTCGGCTGCTTTGCCGCCATGGCCCTCGTCGTCACATTTCTTGGCCTGACGACCATAGGCGACTACAACCGCATGATGCGCGACTACGACCGCGCCTACGAAAATGCCTGGCGCGGCGAACGCCTGAATCATCTGGTCAGCAATGTCGTCATGGAAACGCGCGGCCTTTACATCGCCCGCAGCGACGCCGAGTTGCAGGGGTTTGTCGGCGGACTGAACCGCAACCTCGATGAGCTCGAAGGTCTGATGCGGCAGTGGAAGGGCAAGGAAGCCTCCCTCGTTTCGGGCATGGAAGGCGACGTCGCGGCCTTCATCGCCCTGCGCCGGGACGTCGCGCAACTGGCGGGCTCCGGCAAAATGGAAGCCGCCTACGCCAGGTCCACGGGGTCGCGCAACGACCGTATCGCCTTCCAGGGCAAGGTCGAAGGCATCGTCCAGCAGACCCTGAACGAGCTCAATATCGCCAAGCAGCGCGCCGACCAGTTCAACCGCCAGCGCGCGTTCGAATTCCTGGCGGCCTGCCTGGCCGGCATCGCCATGATGGCCGGCCTGTCGCTGTGGATCATAGCCGAGTTTATCACCAAGCCGTTGCGCGCCCTGGCTTCGGCCATCATCCGCACCTCCAGGGGCGACTATGAACTGCCGCTGGAAGTCCAGAAGGAAGCCGGCGAAGCAAAGGACGAGGTTGCCAGCGTGTGGAAGGCCCTGGCCGTGCTCAAGGAGCGCGCCGTCGAAGCCGAACGGCTGGCCCGCGCCCAGCGCGAAGCCGAGCGTCAGGCTGAGCTGAAACTGCGTGAACTGGTGTTGGACTAATTACAGCCAATCCCGCCCAGCTTGCGCTGATAGCTTAAGACCAGCGCCGAATAGGGCGACACCGGCTTGTTGGCCGCGATGATCGTGCCGTTGCTCAGGGTTTCGGCCTGGGCCGACTTTATCTCGAAATGCAGGTGCAGCGACGTGGCACGGCTGAAGATCGGATTGCCGCCGCCGTCCTTGCCGGTGACCTTGAGATAGTTCGACACCTTGCCAAGCTTCTGGCCTTTGCTGACCGTATTGTTGCCGGGCACCGCCGAAATCTGGATCGAGGACGGCGTCATGTGCAGGTAGTTATAGACGCGGTATGGCGCTTTCGTGCCGCGGATCTGCAAGGTGACATAGTCATACGACACGAAGACCGCGTCCTCCGCCGCCACCGCCCAGTAGGTGTCGGGCGCGTTCGAAGCCGGGCGGATGTCCTGGCCGGCATGGCCCTTGCCGCCCGAACAATAGCCGGTGGCGCGATCGCGCCATTCGCAGAAATTGTCGGCCCACGGATAGGCGAAGTTGGGCGCCTGGCTGTAGCCTCCGGATACGGGAGAGCCGTTGCCACCGCCGCCCGGCCCGTAGACCTGGCTGTTGGCATAACCGGCGTCTGCCAGTGGGAAACACATCTCATCCGACCAGTTGCGGAAGTCGCCATAGCCCTTGCCCGTCGCCTTGCCGGCCCAGACGGCGGGGCGATACTCGGCATTGGGCAGGTAGCTGAAGCCGGCTGCGGCGGCACTCGCCGCTGCGGCCTCATCCGGCGTCGCGGTCGGCGTGGCGGAGACGGATGCGCTCGCTTCCAGCGCCGCGCTGTCGACGACGTGGCTTTCGCCTGGCCCGGCCGGATTGTTGGGCTTGGCCGGATCGGGCTTGGATTGTTCGTAGAAGATATAGGCCGCAACCGCCGCGATCAGCAGCAGCAAGGCTATGATCAGTATGCCGCTATTATTGTCTTTCCTGCCAGCCATGTATCAGCTCTCCATACGGCCGGTTATTGCGGTTTCGGGTTGTTGGCGGCTTTGGCAGTACCGTTCGCTATTTGGGCGCGCTTCAGTGCCACCGCCTGCTCATTGGTCAACGCCTTGGCGGGCGCCAGCACCGCCCGGTTCAGGGGCGCCGTACCGGCTGGATTTTGCGGCGGCGGATTGCGCGACAGCTTGAAGCCCGCACGGTTCATTGCCGTTTCGGCGTTTTCGCCCAGCACGACCTCGGTCGAAGCCGCCACCAGCTGGCGGACGCGGCTGTCGTCGGCGCACCAATAGGCCGTCATGTCGCTGGCGCAGGTGATATCGACCGAATAGAGGACGCCGAAACGCACGAAGGACGCGCTCCATCCCGTTTCGGAGGCATCGATCAGCACGCGTTCGGGACCGGCCAGGGTCGCCACCGTCTGCGCCTTCTGGCGCGACAGACTGCCTGGCAGGGCTTCGGACATGACGCGCGTGCCGGAGAAGGTAACGGTCAGCCCCGGTTGATCCGACGGCTGGACGACGACGTCATAGACTTCGCCCAACGCCACCAGACGCGCTTCCTGCATGGGCAGGGCATTACCGGGGCCGGGCAAGAGGACAGGAAGTTCAAGGACATCCAGGCCTTTACGCTCAGCCAGGAAGCCCTTGACGCGCGAATAGGGCATCTGGGGCGGCTGGCTGCGGGCATAGAAGTCCGAGACGGCCTTCCAGTCGACCTGAGCCGGCGGCAGGACCTGTGGAGACGGCGCGCGCATCAGGGCCGAAGTCGCACCCTGATCCTGGGCCAGGGCGACCATCGCCACGGCCATGCCTGCGACGATGACGGCGGGACGCACTATGGATTTCAGATCGATCGCCACCCAAGCCCTCCTGACGGTTGTTAACCTATGCCATGCAGCCATCAAAATAACAACGCTATCCCCCATGATGATGCACAGGGGGCTTTCAACTGTGGCCGGGACGCACTATATTGGTCGTGTCCGGGCAACCGGACTATGGGGATAAACGCCCACGTAATAAGCGAACTGGACCCGGGTGCGATTCCCGGCGGCTCCACCATCTCTCCCGGCTATTGGGTTTATGGGGCCGATCAGCATCGACAGGCGTGTAAAGGTGAAGCTTTCCCTCGGCATGGGCTCCCGCGATCGGCCCATTTTTTAAATGCGAACGATAACTTCGCTTCGGAACACGCTCTCGCCGCGTAATGCGGTAAAGCAGTTCCAACTAAACTCCTAGGGAATAAGCCCTCTAGGCGGGGCCCGGCAGGCGCCTTGCAACAGAAGCCTGCCACTTCCACTCAATTCACAAAACGACGCAAAGTGTCCCACCAGCGGACATCCGCCGCAGCGCGCGACAGCGAATGGCCGTGAGCGAAATTACCCCCGTAGGCGCTGGAAGAAGCGTTCGACATGATTGCTGAGGGCTGACGACTGAGCGTCCAGCTCCAGGGCCGAACCTCCTACCTGTCCCGTGGCTTCGCGTGTCTGGCGCACGGTAGCATCAAGGCTGGAGATATGTTCCGACAACTGGGACGCCGAGTCCGAGACATGCTGGATACGACTGGAGATTTCGTTGGTCGCTGTGGATTGTTCTTCCATCGCGGCTGCGATGGAGGTGGTCGCCGTTTCGACCCCGTGAATGGCGGTCATGATGTCACGGTTCGACGTCACCGCCTTTTCAGTCGAGGTCTGGATGTCCTGGATATGACGGACGATTTCCGTTGTCGCGCGCGCGGTCTGGGCCGCCAGTTGTTTGACTTCCGAAGCCACCACGGCAAAACCCTTGCCGGCATCCCCTGCCCGCGCCGCTTCGATGGTGGCATTCAGCGCCAGCAGGTTGGTTTGGGACGCAATACCCTGGATGAGGCCTAGAATTTCACCGATCTTGTCAACCGCGCCTGACAACTGCTTGATTTCGGTGTTGGAAGCTTCAGACATATGGACGATATCGCGAACATTGCGCGAGGCGCCGTTAAGCTGGGCACTGATTTCCTGTATGGACTTCGACAGCTCTTCCGAAGCGGCGGCAACAGACTGCGAATCGTTCGACGCCGTATCAGCGACCACCGCTACGTCGCGGGAACTGGCCTGAGCCTGCTGGACGGCCTCATTGAGTGAGTGCGACGTCGATTGCAAGTCGGCCGCGGAGGTGCTGAAGCTTTCGACCGCCCCGCTGAACTCACCCCGGAAAGCATCGATGGCGTCATCGGTTGCCTTGGCGCGTTCACGGATGTGCGCCTCGCTGGCTTCCTGATAGGTCGACAGCGCGACGTCCATATCCAGAAATATCGCCTTGTTGACGGCGATAAGCCCGCGGCTGGCGGCTGGCTGATTGAAACGATGATACGCAGTGACGATGTCCACAATACCATCCAGCATGTACTGATAGGCCGCGATATACCACCGCGGCGCCAGACCAATGCGGTGGTGGGTGCGGCCGATCACCACCGCGTTGTCGAAGTAGGTGTTGTCGAAGCCGCTGGTGAAAAGAGCCTCCCAATGGCGGGTCTGGGCGCCTTTGAGGCGTCCGGTCTGTTCTCCAATCATTGCCGCCAGACTGGGTTCACCAGCAATATGGCGGTAAAAGCCGTTAAGAAGGTCAGGGATTTTCGGGGAAATCAGCGGCCAAACCTTCCGCAATTCCACAATATCGGCTTGGCCAATTCGTGCGAAAACGAGACGTGATGCATTGGACAGATCAGAGTGCGAAATTTCTACCATAGCTACAAATCCGAATTGACTCAACCTTGCGCACGTTAGGCAAACATAGTTACGCAATCGTTATCATAAAATTTAATCACCCTATTAAATTTATGGATTTATATCTCTCACGCATTTTTGTCCGGCGGCGCTTTTTTTTAGTTCCGTTTTCCAGGCTGCGTGATAAGCCTGCTTTCGCTTCAATCCCTTCAGGTTTATGCTGCCGCCCATGTCCGAAGACCAGGTCCCTGTCGATTTGATGGACTATGCCTCCATCACCCAGAACGCGCTGCGTGGCGTGATCCGCCAGGCCCTGTTGCGTGCGGCGTCTCCCGAAGGCCTGCCCGGTGAGCACCATTTCTATATTACGTTCCTGACACGCGGCACCGGGGTATCGATCCCGGACGACCTGCTGGCGCGTTATCCCTACGAAATCACCATCGTGCTGCAGCATCAGTTCCGCGACCTGCGCGTGGCCGAAGACTTCATGCGCGTTACCCTGACCTTTGGTGGCGTGCCCAAGATTCTCACGGTGCCGTACGCGGCGATTTCGCGCTTCCACGATCCGCACGCCCAGTTCATGCTGGAGTTCGAAGCCGATGATGCGGCGGTCCTGACCCAGGACCTCGACCCGTCAGCCGGCGAGGCCGACGCAGATGAAACGGTCGCGACCGCCGGGGAGGCCCGAGACGGCAAGGATGGGGACGGCAAGGATGGGAGCGACGCACCCAAGATCGTTTCGCTCGACCAGTTTCGCAAGAAATAGATTTCGGCGGCAACGCCAAAAAAGTCGGGTAAAACCGAGCAGAATCGCATAGATTCACGGTCAGGACTGGACGCAATTTGGCGGACGAGCAGCGGACCTTAAAACACATGAAGTTGCGGCGTTTTACGGCAGGCCAGAAGGCTTTTGGCATCGAGAAGACCCGTTTTTCATCGCTCGCCCGTTTTTCGCTTATGCGCACCTTGGCCGGAGCAACCCTGACCACGCTCCTGGCATTTGCCGGGCCGGCTGTGCCGCAAGATGCCCGTCCCCTGCCCGAGCTCAAACCTTTTGTGCCGCAGGCCCAGCCCGCAGCGCCACAAGCGGCGCCGGCAGCACCACCTGCTGCAACTCCAGCACCTGCACCCGCGCCGGCAGCCGCGTCATCGTCCAGTTCAATCTCAGCCGCACCGCGTCGTCCGCGTCCGCTGCGCCCCGCTACCTCGACGACAACGACTGCCGCGCCTGCACCGACGGTAACCGGTCTGGCGCCGCGTCCTGTGCCGGTCGTCCCGCAACAGCAAAAACCGCTTCAGCCCGTCGCGGCTCCGGTCACACCGCCGGTAACGCCGCAAGCGCCCCCTCAGCCAGTTGGCGCGCCTGCGACCTTCCCGACAGTGAACGGCGTTCCCGGCGCCATGGCCGCGCCGCCGCCGACCGCCCTGCCGGCATCTACCACTCTGGCGCCTCTGGCGCACGATGCCTCTACGCCCATCAGCGCCGAAGACGTCGAGACCTTTACGGACTCGGTCGTGCGCGCCCTTATGCAGCGCGATCACGTCATGGGCGTCACCGTCGCGGTCGTCCAGGGCAATACCCCTGTCCTGGTCAAGGGGTATGGCTATGACCGCACCTCGCCGGCGCGGCGCGTCGATGCCGCCAACAGCCTGTTCCGCCTGGGCTCGATCACCAAGACATTCACCTGGGTCGTGGCGCGCCAGGAACTGGAAGCCGGGCGCATCAAGATGGACGCGCCGATCGGCACCTACGTCGCCACCGACGTCTATGACGACAGGACCAAGTACAAGCCGCTGACCCTTCGCGCGCTGATGAGCCATACCAGTGGTTTCGAGGACACCAGCCTTGGCCACCTGTTCGAGCTGAATGCGACGCACCTGAAAGGGCCCGACAGCTATTTCCGCCAGCACAAGCCCCGGCGGGTCCGCGAGCCCGGCCTGTTCAGCTCCTATTCGAATTTCGGCCCGGCCCTGGCGGCACGCGCCCTGACCCAAACCGCCCAGGCCAAGGACGTGCCCAGCCTGATGGAAGCGCGCGTTTTTCAGCCGCTGGGCATGGATCACACCACCCTGCGCGAGCCCTACGCCCTGCCGGCATCGAACATCGAAGACCTGCCGCCGCCAATGTCGACCGGATTGGCGCAAGGCCTGTCGCAAGGTTTCCTGTGGGATGGGGCGACCTTTGAGCCCCAGCCTTTCGATCACGCGGCACCACTGTCGGGCGCGCTTGGCGCCTCATCGACCGCCAAGGATATGGCGCGCTTCATGTCGCTGATGCTCGGCAATGGTCAGTACGAAGGCGTGCAACTGTTCAACGCCGATTCCGCCCGCGCCTTCCGCACACCTCTGCTCAAGATGCCGGAAGGCTACAATGGCTGGGCGTCGGGCCTGATGATCCGCGAGGCGCCGTCGGGTCACACGACCATCGGCCATGCCGGTTCGACCCTGTGGTTCAACGCGAACATGGTCCTGGTGCCCGAACTGAATATCGGCATCTTCATCAGCACCAATACCCAGACCGGCGCGCCATTGGCCGATTCCTATCCCAACCTGCTGATCGAGCATCTGGCCGGCATTCCCGCCCATCCACCTCTGACGCCGACGCCTGAGCAGGCCTATGAGCGGAATAAGCCCTATTACAACGCAATCAAGGGCCAGTATGTCTCGACGCGGCGCGCCTACAGCGGGCTGGAGGGTGCGATTACCCGCCTGATCAACACGGTCGAAGTCGATGTCGATGCCGACGGCCGCCTTATCCTGAAAACACGCAACGGCCTGTCGGCCTTCGTGCCCTCGACCGCGCGCGGCTTCTTCAATCCGCAGGACAGCGAAGATCCGGGCCCGGCGTCGCAGACCGGCGGCCTGCACTTCCTGTTCGACGCCCAGGGTACGAAGGTCGGCGCCTTCGAGACCGCGACCAATATGAGCCGCTATGAGCGTGTCGGCTTTTTCCATAGCCCGGAATTCGTGCGCAACCTCACCATCGGCATGGGCTTAAGCTGCCTGGCCGTGTTTGCTTCGCTGCTGCTGCGCCCGGGTCGCAATGAACGCCCGACCGAATGGCAGGCGCGCGCGACCATCATCTCGCTGGGTTTGGCGGCGCTGTGGCTGCTGTCGATCTTCGTCTTCCGGCAGTGGTTGGAGGGCCTGTCCGACGATGCCACCTCGCTGTTTAGTGACTGGCCGGCGGCACCGGTCAAGGTTGCTGCGTGGGTAGCGCTGCTGGCGTCAATCGGCACGCTCTTCCAGGCAGGGACCTTTGTCTTTGTCTATGCCGAAGGCCGCTATGGCGACGACTGGCCGCTGTGGCGCAAATACCTGCACGGGGCGCTGGTGCTGTACTGGCTGCTGTTCGTCATCGTCATCGCGATGTGGGGCGGACTTGCGGCCTGGAGCCGCTAACGGGGCTTGCGTCCGATTGAGATTTGATTTTTTGACCGGCAGTCTGCGCAGATGGCAGACAACAGTTCAGACATTGTATCCGCTACAGATAAGCCACTCAGCAAACGCGCCGAACGCCGCGCCAAGCAGCGCGCCGCCAATCCGATGCGTGCCGAGAAGATGCATAAGTACCGGCTGGAGCATCCGCTCGCGCCTGTTTCCGTCAAACTGCCGCGCCTGAATATCGGCTGTTCCGGGTGGTTCTACTGGGACTGGAAGGGCCTGTTTTACCCAAGTCAGATGCCGACCAGCCAGTGGTTCCCACATTACGCGGAGACCTTCGACACCGTAGAGATCAACGCCTCCTTCTATTCATGGCCGACGGTTGCAGGCGTCAAGGCGTGGATGAAGGGGCTGCCGGAGACGCCATTCGTCTTCACCGTCAAGGCCAATGAGTTGATTACCCACGTCCGGCGGTTCCAGGATACGGCCGGACTGGTCGAGGATTTCGGCTATGTCGCCGACCTGTTGGGCGAGCATATGGGATGTCTGCTGTTTCAACTGCCGCCGAGCCTGAAGTACGATCCTGAGCTGCTGCGGTCGATCGTGTCACAGCTTCAACCCGGCCGGCGCAATGTCGTGGAATTTCGTCACGCCAGCTGGTGGAATACCGAGGTCTACGCGGCTTTGCGCGACGCCGGCATCATGTTCTGCGCCACCAGTGGCCCCAAGCTGCCTGACGATTTGATCCGGACGGCGGACGAGATCTATGTTCGGTTTCACGGCACGGACAAATGGTACGATTATCGCTATTCCGATGTGGAACTGGCTGACTGGGCGAAACGGATCGAAGACAGCGGCGCCAAACGGGTGTGGGTCTATTTCAACAATGACTACCACGGCAATGCGATTGATAACGGCAAGGCGTTGCGTGAGATGCTGACGGTTTCGGGGTTTGGGGCCTGAGGCCCCAAGTCTTCCTATTCCAAATGAAAGCCCCGCCCATAAAGGGCGAGGGCTTTTATTTGGATTAAGAAAGGTTCGTGGGGTCGCGGCCCCCACACCCCGGAAGTTGTCAACGCTTCAACGCATACACCTTGATCGAAATCTGCTCGCGCTCCCCCGGAAACCGTTCGACGAGCAATCGCGCCACCTGGCTGTCGTCGTGAAAGACAAAACCCTTGATCGCATCCAGCAAAGCCTTGGCCAGATTGTCGAGATCCATCCACGGCGGGTCGCCAATGTGCTCCATGCGAATTTCGACGGCGTGATCGCCCCAGGCCGCCCGGCTGCCCTTCCATTGCTTGCGGAAGAACTCATAGACCAGAGGCTTATAATACTTGCCCTGCGTCGTCAGCCCGTCGATCAGGATTTCGATCCCGTCAGCGGTTTCCCGCGCCCGCACCTTGCCATGCGTAATCCATTCGCTCACGGTGCAACACGCGACGGCACGGCGACATCACAGACCGAAAAATCGGCGCCGCGCGCCTTACGCACCGCCTTGACCCGCGCGGCAAATTCACTGCCCGTCGTGTCCAGAACCTCGACCTTCGGTGCGTTTGAAACATCCGCCAGCACCCGGATGGTACGCAGCGTTTGCGGCGCCGCGGGCGGCTCGCCCGGCGGCAAGTTGTCCAGCAACGGCTGGCCGTAGACAATGCGGCCGACCGGTGTGAACAGGCGATCGAGCGCCGGATAGGCGCCGGTCATGAAGAACAGCTCAGCATTAGCCGTGTCATTACCCGCGTCGCGCCCCATGCCGGTGACGCCCGTGCAATAACTGACCCAGGCAGAACGGCTGCCGTCAGCAGGCGCCGGCGTCGCGGTGGAACCTCTTTCGACAGCGACGTATGGTGTGGCGCCGATAAAACCGGCCTCAAGCCCCTGAGGGTGCGCAACTACAGGATATGTCGTGGTCTTCGGTATGCGGAAGCGAAACTCTGGCGCCAGGTTCGGCAACTCGGTCTTGCCGCCTTCAGCATTGCCAACATCGATCTGGACGACGAACTTCGGCACGACGCGCCAGAACTGCAGCCCGTCATAGGTGCCGCGCCGCGCCAGCAGCTTGATGCGTTCGATGGCCTTTGGAGCGACTTCGGGATGCAACTCGATAAACATCTGCCCCGCGGCCGTATCGACGACCAGGGTGTTTTCCGGATCGACGCGCTTCCATTGCGTCAAGGTCTCTGCCTGCACCGCGATCGGCAGCAGCGATAGCGAGATTACCCAGGCCACAATCTTCATGATGCCCTCTATTCTTGCTTTCGAGATGCACTAGGCTCTGTCAACAAAGCTGTCGATCACCTTCTTCTCACCACTGTTTTCGAAGTCGACGACCAGCTTGTTGCCGTCGGCCTCGACGACCAGACCATAGCCGAACTTGATGTGGAAGACGCGTTCGCCGATGATGATGTTCTTGCTCTGCGGCTTGGCAGCAACCGGCAGCCGGTGCGGCGTCGATTTCGGCGCCAGGCGTGACATGTCGACACCATTGATGTTGCTGTGCGCCGGTCCGGCCGCGGGCGCTTCACGCTTGGTGTAGTTGGGCTCATAGCCCGCACGGTCCCAGCGCGACTGCTGCGACGTCCAGCCCTGGTTGCCATAGCCCGTCTGCGACGACGCCTCGACATTATCGATCGGCAGTTCGTCGACGAAGCGCGAAGGTATCTGGTTCGTCCAGCGGCCATAGACCTGTCGATTGGCGACGAAGCTGACCCTGGCCTCTTCGCGCGCCCGCGTCAGGCCGACATAGGCCAGGCGGCGCTCTTCTTCCAGCGACTTGAGGCCGCCCTCGTCCATTGAGCGCTGCGACGGGAAGATGCCCTCCTCCCAGCCCGGCAGGTAGACGACCGGGAACTCAAGCCCCTTAGCGGCGTGCAGGGTCATAAGCTTGACGCTGTTCTGGCCGCTGTCGCGCTCAAGGTCCATGACCAGGGCGACGTGCTCCAGGAAGGCTTCGAGATTGTCGAACGCCGCCATCGAGTCGCCAAGTTCCTTGAGGTTATCGAGGCGGGTCTGGCCCGACGTCTTGTCGGCGCGCTGCATGTCGTAATAGCCGCTGTCGGTCAACAGGGTGTCGAGCACCGTCTCGGCCTTCATCGACTTCGACAGGGTCACCCAGCGGTCGTAATCGCGCAGGAAGGCGATCAGCGGCGTCTTGGTCCGGCCCGGCAACTCGTCGGTTTCGACAAGGTCACGCACCGCCGTCATGACGCTCTGGCCCGACAACCGCGCCTGCTGCAGCAGTTTCGAGACAGTCGCGTCGCCGATGCCGCGCTTGGGAACATTGATGATGCGCTCAAAGGCCAGATCGTCGTCCTGCGACTGAATCAGACGCAGATAGGCAATGGCGTCGCGGATTTCGGCGCGTTCAAAGAAGCGCGGGCCGCCGACGACCACATACGGGATCTGCAGCATGACGAAGCGCTCTTCGAAGGCCCGCATCTGGAACGATGCCCGCACCAGGATAGCCATGTCCGAATAGCCGCGGCCGGCCTTCTTCTGCCGCTCGATGTCCTCGGCAACGAACTGTGCCTCGGCCGCGCCGTCCCAGATGCCCTGCACGCGCACCTTCTCGCCGCCGGTCTGGTCCGTGAACAAAGTCTTGCCGAGGCGCGCGCTGTTGGCCTTGATCAGGCCGGACGCCGCCGCCAGGATGTGCTGCGTCGAGCGGTAGTTGCGCTCGAGCCGGATGACCTTGGCCCCCGGGAAATCACGTTCGAACTTCAGGATGTTGTCGACTTCGGCGCCGCGCCAGCCATAGATCGACTGGTCATCATCACCGACGCAGCACAGGTTGCGCGACGCATTGGTCAGCAGCCGCAGCCACAGATACTGAGCGACATTGGTGTCCTGATATTCGTCGACCAGCACATATTTGAAGCGCGCGTGATAGCGTTCCAGAACGTCCGGGTTTTCGGTCAGCAGTCTGAGGTTATGCAGCAGCAGGTCGCCGAAATCGCAGGCGTTCAGGATGCGCAGGCGATCCTGGTACATGGCATAGAGCTTCTGGCCCTTGCCATTGGCGAATTCCGTGCCATCGCCCCTGACCTTGTCCGGCGACAGCCCCTTGTTCTTCCACTGGTCCAGGTGCCAGGCGAACGATTTGGGCGTCCAGCGCTTCTGGTCGATGCCTTCGGATTCGAAGATCTGCTTGAGCAGCCGCACCTGATCGTCATCGTCCAGAATCGTGAAACTCGACTTCATGCCGACCAGGTCGGCATTGGCGCGCAGGATCTGCGCCGCGATGGAGTGGAAGGTGCCAAGATTACGCAAGCCTTCTGCCGCCGGCCCGATCAGCCGCTCGGTACGCTCCCGCATTTCGCGCGCGGCCTTGTTGGTGAAGGTGACGCACAGGATTTCCCACGGCCGTGCCAGGCCGTTCTGCAGGATGTGCGCGATGCGCGTCGTAAGGACACGCGTCTTGCCCGTCCCGGCCCCGGCCAGGACCAGCACAGGTCCTTCGGTGCTGCGCACGGCATCGAGCTGTTCCGGGTTGAGGCCTTCGAACATGGTGGCATTGGGCGCGCCACGCGGGCTGGCCAGTTCACTGATCTTGGTGGTTATCGATTCCATCCGTGCAATTTAGTACGCCTTATGTTCCACTCCAATGGCTTTATGTCCAGTTTTGGCTTGTCACGATATTTTGTCGAAAACCGCTGCACACTTTTGGCTACGCCGAACTTCGTTTCGACATATCGCTTCGATCGCGCATTTGTGCGGAGAGCAGACAAAACGGCCGGAAGCGAGCTTCCGGCCGTCGTGCAGTCGATTGCGCCGCCGCGCAAACTAAGGCTAGGCGCGTTTGCGCCTGGCCGGTCCGGCATTCTGAACGTGTGACAGCGCAGACAACCGGCAAAATGATGCCAGCAGACTTTCGCCGCGTCGCCCGTCGAGCTCTGCGATGAGCGCGGCGAGGCTGATTCGCCGCTCCTTTGACATGGTCTCAAGGACCGCCCAGAACTCAGGTTCCAAGGCGACCGATGTGGCGTGTCCGGCCAGGTTTACCGATCGTTTTTTTAGGCCAGGCATGACTTTCTCCCGGATTCATGACCTTTGCTCCCCCTCAGGCAAGATGTGTGTTGCATCCCCTGCTTTCACCTGCGTAGCCGCCATCGCCTAGTTTTCCTGGTACTATTTGACCTTGGCCGTTCAGGTGGTACGAATTTGCGGACTTTTATTGTTTTTCGTCAACCCCATTTATTGGACTAGGCGTATTTAAACGCTTTCCTTCCCACTGCGCCTGAAGACGTTTTTGCGTCTCAAGCTCCTGTTTTCGGGCTTTACCAGGCAAACCATGAATAACACGGTTCTTTTGCGCTGTCTCGGTTTGCATTTGTTTTCGCTTGGCTTTTCGCGCCTTATTGAGATTGACTATCTCTGTCATTTTTGAGAAATCTTCCACAGACCCCCATTTATGGGACTGGCTGTCGTGATGGCATGGACCGAACGCAACAACTTGTACATACTATACCGGCACGCTATGCGATTAAAGTATTTATCATCCATATGCAAAACTTTACGACCCTAAATCCTGAAATTTGTAAGGATAGAAACCGAACTTCTTCCTGAACACTTTTCATAAAAAGTATAAATTCTGCGAAACGACGCGTCTTACGCGCCTCAGTACCACCGGCCTCCGCCCACTCGAATAAACGAAATTTAACATGTCACCGCGCGCGGACGCCCTATAATTTCACCCGCCGGAACCTAGACCGGTTTCGCTTCGGAGATACCTATGGCCTTGTTGCTCAATATTCTGTGGCTGATTTTCGGCGGTTTCGTGGCCGGCTGCGCCTGGCTTCTGGGCGGCGCCATCCTGGCCGTGACCATTGTCGGCCTGCCGTGGGCGTTTTCGGCGTGGCGTATCGCCGGTTTCGTCTTCTGGCCCTTCGGCCGCGAAATTGTCAGCCGCGAGGTCTATAACGGCGAAGGCGACCTTGGCACCGGCTGTCTGGGCATGATCATGAATATCGTATGGTTTGTCTTCGCCGGCTGGTGGATCGCCCTCACCCACGTCATCATCGCTATCGGCGAGGCCGTGACCATCATCGGCATTCCTTTTGCGCTCAAGGACCTGCAACTGGCGCAGTTGGCGCTGGCGCCGGTGGGCAAGACAATTGTGGATAAGCGCTGAAACCGCTCAACCCTTCCCTAAGGTAACGGCAACTCTTACAATTGCTTCATGACTCGATTTTAATTTGATTTCAGCCTCCCTGAGCCGCATTCTTAGGACAACAGCCGCCCGGACTCCCTGAGCCCCGCCGGCACCTGGAGAGTACAATGCGTAATCGTGTAAAATCCTTTTGGCAATTTGGCGCTGCCGGCCTCGTCAGCGCCATGGCCCTGACCGCGTCGACGGGCGCACTCGCGCAGATGCGCCTGCTATCTGATGGTCCGCAGGTTGAATTCCGCGACATGGTCGCCCGCGTCGTCGTGACCCCGGAAGAGCGCAGCGATGTCGATATCCGCGTCCGCTACGGCAAAGCCAAGGTCCCGACCCTGATGGTGTCCAAGCGCGGCCAGACGACCGTCCTGAATGGCCACCTGTCCAAGTCGCACGGCATGAATCTGAACCTGCGCATCAATTTCGAAGACAGCGATAATCCCATGCGCGGAACGGTCTTCGTCTCCGGCATCGGCCAGGTCGATATCAATGAACTGCCGCTGGTCTTTGTTCGCGTGCCGCAAAACGCCGTCGTCAAGGACAGCGCCTACGTCTTCGGTCAGGTCGGCCCGGCCAAGAGCCTCGACTTCATCCTGAACGGCAGTGGCAACTGGAAAATCGCGCCGGTCTCAGGCCCGCTCAACATCATCGACGCCGGCTCGGGCAATATCCGCGTCACTCAGGCCGGTGACGCCATTATCGACAACCTCGGCTCAGGCACGATTGCCATCGACGCCGTCCGGTCGCTGAAACTTACCGTCAGTGGATCGGGCAATGTCTCCGCCCAGAACGCTGCCGATGTCGATGTCAAGAACCAGGGCTCGGGTGATGTCTCGCTCGGCGTCGTGCGCTCGCTCAAGGCCGGACTAAACGGCTCGGGCGACCTCAGCGTCCAGCATATCGGCGGCAATTTCAACCTGGTCAATAACGGCGCCAGCGACGTCAGTATCGGCCGCCTGCTGGGTACCGCCTCGCTCGACATGTCGGGCTCCGGCGATGTCAATATCGATGACGGCCAGGCCAGCAACTTCGTCATCCGCGGTTCGGGCTCTGGCGACGTCAGCTTCGGCGGCACCGCCGGCTCGGTCAATATTGACAATAACGGCTCGGGCGATGTCAGCATCGTCAAGGCCACGGGCCCGGTGCAATCGCGCATGGTCGGCTCGGGCGAAATGCATATCGGCAACTGATACCGCCTACAAAATCATATCGAACGGCGGCTCCCCCGGGGCCGCCGTTTTTGTTTGCGCCATTGCAACCGGCTGTGATTGCACGGCTTTTGCTGCGCCTGCTAACATTACAGAATTGCAATATTAACACATTGAAATCATTATATTAAATCGAGTTCATGACTTGGTATTAATTTGAACTACACACGCCGAGGGCGCATAACGTCTCCATCAACACCAACCAAAGGAGACTACACAATGACCCTCAATATCGCTTCCGCCGCCGGCCTGTTCGCCATGACCCTGCTGATGGCCGCCGCCCTGCTCACCATCGGCACGATCTAAATCAGGACCATGCCCGGACTTTTTTTGGCGCGATTTTCATGCCGAAAACCGCTTCACACTTTTCGGCATATCGCTCATGAATAAAGGCGCAGAGATCCCCCTCTGCGCCTTTTGCATTGTCTGGAACCCGAAGCTTAATCCTCGTGCCCGCGCACCTTGTCGAGTTGCTCCTCGAGGGCGTGCTTGCCGGCTACCGGATCGACTAGTGGTCCGAACTTGGTTTCCGACGAACCCGTGCCAGTGACAGTAATATTGCCGAAGTTCAGCATGCGGCCCAGGAAGCTTTGATAGACGTGGATCGATTCCACCTTGGACAGACGCTGCTCAGACGTGGTGCGCGACAACAGGCCGAACTTGGCAATGACGCGACGGTCCGTGACGACAAAGTCAGAATTGAAATAGTAGATCAGCGCACGAATGAAGCCGCCCACGGCCGTAAGCGTCAGCACCAGCAGGAAGATTCCGCCGGGAAGCGAGAAGGGAAGCCACGGGAACGCCTTATCGATGCTCTGGCCGGCCTGTTCAAAAACCTTGCCGGCCATGGTGAACAGCCAGATGCCGCCGAACACAATCGCAAAAAATATAACGCGGATGAAGGGCGTCACGAAGATCGCCCAATGTACCTTGGCGTCGTAAATGATCTTTTCGCCTGGCCTCAAGGCCGTATCGACATAGCGCGGCATCGTCAAAGCTCCCCCGTTGGTTGACGGGGAACTATAGCGCACTCACGCCATTTGGCGAGTCTGCTTCATCAAGGCCGCGCCATTCCAGCCCACCCGGTAGCCCAACGGCGGCGTAATCGATTGCAGCACGCGCCGGCGGCCGGGATTAGACGCCGGCTCCGAAGCGTGGAGGACGAGGGTAGAATAGGCCCAGACGTCGCCGGCCTGCGCAATGCAGACCTCTACCGGCAGGTCCGCTGCCAGGTCGGCGGCACGGTGAGCGGCGACAACGCCGAGCAGATGGCTACCCAGGAGGATTTTCAGCGGTCCATTGTCACCGCCGCAATCATCCAGATGGACACGCAGCGTCACCATGGCCTCGAGAAGCTCCATGGGCGGTTCAACATGAACTATGCCGTCCTTGACCGACCAGGGACCGAAGCCTTCGACCGCCTTGCGTTCACGCACGGCAATGGTGCGGTCCTGATGCCAGGCCACGCTCCAGTTGGTTTGCGGGGTCTTGTCGAAGAAAACAACACGCACCGGCCGCGCCGCAGGCCCGATCAGCCTCACGGCGACCCGACCGACAGGTCCATCAGACAGCACGTCAATCCAGCTTCCACCGGTCAGGCGCTTACCCGGGCGATGTCCTGCCAGGGCAGGTTCAAGCGCATCGACAAGCGCCGCTATCGCCCAGGCATCCAGCACGGCGGGAAACAGTATCGCTCCCCGCTGCTGAAACGCTTCGGCGTCGTAGCTCAAGGCGTTAGCCCGGCTTTGTCATGTTTTCCGGGCGAACGAACTGATCGAACTCTTCGTTCGTCAGATAGCCACCACCGACCGCTTCGTCGCGCAGGGTCGTGCCGTTCTTGTGGGCGGTCTTGGCGATCTTGGCGCAGATATCATAGCCCAGGCGACCGTTCAGCGCCGTCACCAGCATCAGCGAGTTTTCCAGGCCGCGCTTGATATTGTCGAGGCGCGGTTCGATACCGACGACGCAGTTGTCGGTGAACGAGACCGCCGCATCGGCCATGAGGCGCACGCTCTGCAGGAAGTTATAGGCCATGACCGGGTTGAAGACGTTCAACTCGAAATGGCCCTGCGATCCGGCAAAGGTCAGGGCGGCGTGGTTGCCGAATATCTGCACGCAGACCTGCGTCAGGGCCTCGCACTGGGTCGGGTTGACCTTGCCCGGCATGATCGACGAGCCCGGCTCATTTTCCGGCAGGGCCAGTTCGCCCAGGCCAGAGCGCGGGCCCGAGCCCAGGAAGCGGATGTCGTTGGCGATCTTGAACAGCGAGGCGGCGACCGTGTTGATGGCGCCGTGGCTGAAGACCATGGCGTCGTGGGCGGCCAGGGCTTCGAACTTGTTCGGCGCCGTGGTGAAGCCCAGGCCGGTGATCGACGCGATCTTCTGCGCCACGCCTTCGGCAAAACCGATCGGCGCGTTCAAGCCGGTGCCGACGGCCGTGCCGCCCTGCGCCAGTTGCATCAGCTTAGGCAGGGTCTGCTGGATGCGCTCGATGCCATTGGTCAGTTGCTGGGTGTAACCACCGAACTCCTGGCCGAGCGTCAGGGGCGTCGCGTCCTGGGTGTGGGTGCGGCCGATCTTGATGATGTCCTTCCACGCCTCGGCCTTGTCGTTCAGGGCATTGCGCAGGGTTTGCAGCGCTGGCAGCAGGCGGTGGACGATTTCTTCGGCGCAGGCGACGTGCATGGCCGTCGGATAGGTGTCGTTCGACGACTGCGACATGTTGACGTGGTCGTTCGGGTGGACGGGCTTCTTCGAGCCCATTTCACCGCCCATGATTTCGATGGCGCGGTTCGAGATAACTTCGTTGGCGTTCATGTTCGACTGGGTGCCGGAACCGGTCTGCCACACGACCAGCGGGAAGTGGTCGTCGAGCTTGCCTTCGATCACTTCGTTGGCGGCCTGGATGACGGCGGCGCCAATATTCGCATCCAGCTTGCCCAGCGCCATATTGGTTTCGGCGGCGGCGCGCTTGACGATACCTAACGCACGCACGATCGGCAGGGGCTGCTTTTCCCAGCCGATCTTGAAGTTGCCGAGGCTGCGTTGCGCCTGCGCACCCCAATAGCGGTCGGAAGCGACCTCGATCGGGCCAAAGGTATCGGTCTCAACACGCGTCTTGGACATTATTTTCGTCTCCGGGGTCGTCGGGGGAGTGGATGGCGGCTCGTTGCCGGACGGCCCGGCCTGGATGACCTCGGGCGTCTCGAATTTGGCGCCGGTTTGCGGACGTTTCTGGTCCTTGGACTTCTTGCCCCAGCCGAACATGCGTCACTCCTTGGAAATGCGCGTTTGTCCTAAGACCCCGACCGGTAAAGTGCAACGAAAAAGACGGGTCTGCTCAGACTGGCATAGCTGTCTGTGGCGCACAGGCGCGTCAGTGCCACGTTCAGCCATCGTTCATGACCTCCGGGCTATGCCATTAGGGCATTGTCGTGGAGGTCTCATGAAATACGCCTGTCTCGCCCTCGCCGCGCTATCCCTGATCGCAACCGCGCCCGCTGCCGATGCTGGACCGCTGCGTGATCGCCTGAAAGCCAGAATGCAGGCCAAGCAAGCCGAAGAGGGCAGCGCCCTGGATCTTGCGACCATCGCGCCCGGTGCGACAAAGCAGACCCTGGCTTACGGTTCAGCAGCGCTGCAATCGCTCGACGTCTACATACCTCCCAATGCGAATAACGCGCCTGTCATCGTCATGGTCCATGGCGGCGCCTGGAAGATCGGCGACAAGGCGAATACCGGCTCGATCGAAAACAAGCTGAAGTACTGGCTGCCCAAGGGCTACATCTTTGTCAGCGTCAATTATCGGATGCTGCCCGATATTATGGCTTACGAACAAGCACAGGACGTGGCGCTGGCGCTGCGTTTCGTCCAGGCGCACGCGACGCAATGGAACGGCCGAACGGACGGCATCGCCCTGATGGGGCATTCGGCCGGCGCGCACATCGTGGCGCTCCTATCGGCCAAACCTGAAATGGTAGGGCAAAAGTGGGCGGCAACGGTCGTACTCGACTCCGCCGTGATGAACGTGCCCGAAGCGATGTCGCGGCGGCATCTGGGCTTCTATGACGAAGCATTCGGCACGGATAAGGCCTACTGGCTAAAAGCGTCGCCCATGGACCAGTGGACGCCTGAGGCGGTGCCGATGATGATCGTCTGTTCCAGCCAGCGCAAGGACAGGCCGTGCGACCAGGCCAATGGCCTTCAGGCGAAGGCCGCGGCTGCCGGCAAGCTGATACCTGTCCTGCCCCAGGAGCTCAATCACGCCAACATCAATCACCAGCTCGGCCTACCTTCGGCCTACACATCAGCGGTCGATGCCTTCATGATGCAGCAACTGAGATAGTCGCCACGTTATTGCTTTGTCGCGATGTTTAGCCGAAAATCGCTGACCGTTTCGGCATATCGCCCTAAGCTGCAATAAACCCGCCCGTCTGGCGCGCCCATAACCGTGCATAAAGTCCGCCAGCGCTGATCAGCTCCGCATGCGTGCCGCTTTCGATGATCCGCCCGGCCTCCATAACCACAAGCCGGTCCATGCGCGCGATCGTGCTGAGACGGTGCGCAATCGCAATCACCGTCTTGCCCGTCATCAGTTCCAGCAGGCTGTCCTGGATCGCCGCCTCGACCTCGGAATCGAGCGCCGAGGTTGCCTCATCCAGCACCAGGATCGGCGCGTTCTTGAGCAGAACACGCGCAATGGCGATGCGTTGGCGCTGGCCACCCGACAGCTTGACGCCGCGTTCCCCGACATGGGCATCCAGCCCGCTGCGCCCCTTATTGTCCCGGAGCGACGGGATGAAGTCCCAGGCGTGGGCGCGGCGCGCGGCTTCGATGATGGCCGCGTCGGAAGCCTCCGGCCGGCCATAGGCAATATTGTCGCGGATCGAGCGGTGCAGCAGCGATGTGTCCTGCGTCACCATGCCGATGTGCGAACGCAGCGAATCCTGGGTCACCTGCGCGATGTCCTGGCCATCGATCCGGATATGCCCCGACGTCAGATCGTGCAGGCGCAGGAAGACATTGACCAGGGTCGATTTGCCGGCGCCCGACGGACCGACCAGGCCGATCTTTTCGCCCGGTGCAATCGTCAGGTCGATGCCATCCAGTGCCGCCTGCCCCGCTTCACCATAAACGAAACGCACCGTATCGAAGCGGACTTCGCCACGCGCGATCGCCAAAGTGTCAGCGTCGGATATGTCGGTAACCTTGTGCGGCTGGGATATGGTCTCAATGCCGTTCTGGATCGTGCCGATGTTCTCAAACAGGCTGGTCACCTGGAACATGATCCAGCCCGACATATTGAGGATGCGCTGCGTCAGGGCGCCGACCAGTGCAATGGCGCCGACGCTGATAGCGCCCTGACTCCATAGCCAGATGGCCAGGACCGCCGTTGCAACCAGCAGCGCGATGTTCAGCCAGTTGACCATGATGTCGAGCCGGGTGATCAGACGCTGCTGGACCTGCCATTTGGCCGTGTTGAATTCCAGAGCGTCGCGGACATAGGCGTCCTCGCGGGTCGGCTCTGCGAACAGCTTGACGGTCTGGATATTGGTGTAGCTGTCGACCAGCCGACCGACCAGGGCCGAGCGCGCCTCCGAGCCCTCCTCCGACGCTGTCGACAGCAAGGGAACGAACCGCCAGCAGATGAGGCCATAGCCGGCGCACCAGATAACCAATGGCAGGACCAGGCGCACATCGGCTTCGAAAAACATGACGAAGGCGCCGGTGAAATAGACAACGACGTACAGAAACGTATCGCTCAGCGTCACCAGCGTGTTGCGTACCGACGAGGCCGTGTCGGCCACCTTGGACGCCACGCGCCCGGCAAAATCATTGGCGAAGAAGGTCATCGACTGGCGCACGACGTGGCGGTGCGACTGCCAGCGGATCAGGGCCGGGAAGTTGCTGGTCAGCCCCTGCTGAAGCAGAAGGGACTGCGCCATGACCAGCAGTGGCCAGGCGATCGCCACCGTCAGCAGCATGACAACAAAGGTCGAGCCGTGCTTTGCCCACAGCTCGCCCGGCTTTGCCACCGTCAGGATGTCGATGATTTCGGCGATAAAGCGGAAGACCATGATTTCCGCGCAGGTGGCGAGCAGACCGACGAAAATCACCGCCGCGAACACCGGCCAGACCTGACGCAGATAGGTCCAGATATAGGCGACCAACCCGGTCGGCGGGGTGGTATCGTCGTGCGGCCGGAATGGATCGATCAGCCGCTCAACGGGTTTATAGAGCCAGTTTAGCATCGAGTGTCTCACCTTCCCGCTGCCTTGAAAGGGCGCGGGCATAATAAAAAAGCGGGCCTGTCAGGCCCGCTTTCAATGCGTTACCCGCAGGATGTGACGTTATTTTGCGCCGAACAGGCGTGCCCAGAAGCCTGGCTTCTTCTTGGTGGCTTCCGCAGCCTTGCCAGTGACTTCATGCGCCTTGTCGACGATATCGCTGGTGATACTGTCAGCCTTTTCAGCAGCCTCGGCGATGACCGGCTTGGCGGCTTCGACCGCTTCATCGATCTTGGCCTTCGCCGTGTCCAGCGCGGCTTCGGCCTTTTCGCCCAGATCCTTCAGCGCCGGCTCGGCGGCGGTCTTCAGTTCCTCGATCTTGGCGGCGGCCATGTCCTTGGCTTCGTCGAGCTTGACCTTGGCGTCGGCAAGCGAGTCCTTGGCCTTTTCGACAGCAGCCTCGACCTTTGCGGAGGTCTTGGTCGCAACCTTGGCGGCTGCCTTCTTGACCGGCGCAGCCTTGGCAGCAGCCGTCTTGGCGACTGCGGTTTTCGTGGCGGTTGCCTTTTCCGTCACAGCCTTAGCCGCGGTTTTCACGACCGCAGCAGCCTTGGCAGGCGCCTTCTTCACGGCCTTGGGCGCCTCGGCGACAACAGCCGCCTTGACGTCGTTGACCAATGATTTCGGCGCGGCCTTCTTGGCGGCAGGCGCCTTGACCGGCGCCTTGGCAGGTGCCGCAGCATCGACCTTGGCGACCGGCGCCTTGCGTGCAATCGTCTTCTTCACGCCTGCATCGGCAGCAATGTCGTCAGCCCCGGTTTTTTTGTCGCCGGAATTCGTTTTTGTGGTAGCTCTCGCCATCGTCCGTCCTTAAGTGCCTGGCACGCGCCCGAATCGTTACCTGAAAAAGGAAAAGTAACGTAGTCCGGGTGCTGAATCAATGTTACCGCAAAGCAGCATGACCTATAATCCTCAACAAATCGTCGCCCGTGGCCCGCGTGCCATATCCGAAGCCGCCGCAGAGGCCATTGACTCTGACGAACTTCTGGAAGCCGTGACCTATTCCATCCTCGAAGAAGACGAGGACAAGGACGTATGGCGTATCGACGCCTTCCCGACCGCAGAGGAAGAAGACACGCGCCTTCAGGAGGTACTGAGCCGCTTTGACGGGTTGATCATCACGCACGACAAGCTGGCAGATGCCGACTGGCTGGCCATGGCGCTGTCGGGCCTGCCGCCGGTGCGCGCGGGACGCTTCTTCGTCTACGGCATGCACGATCGCGGCAAGGCGCCCGTGAGCACAGTCAATCTGCGCATCGAAGCCGGCGCTGCCTTTGGCACCGGGCACCACGGTACGACGGTCGGTTGCCTTTTGGCCTATAGCGACCTTCTCAAGAAGCGCGGCTTCAAGCGCGTTCTGGACGTCGGCGCCGGCACCGGTGTTCTGGCCATCGCCGCCTCGCGGACCGGCACCAAGGTCGCCGTCGGCACTGACATCGACCCGATCAGCGTGCGCATCTCCAACGAAAACGCCAAGCTCAACAACGCCAATGCGCATTTTGTCTACGCCAACGGCCTGGGCCACAAGCTGGTGCGCCAGGACGGGCCTTACGATCTGGTTTTCGCCAATATCCTGGCGCGGCCTTTGGTCAGCCTGTCAGCGTCCATTCGCGGCGCTCTGAAACCCAAGGGCCTGGTCATCCTGTCGGGTCTGCTGCGCACCCAGGAACGCTTCGTCAAGGGCGCCTATCTGAGCCATGGCTTCCGGCTGATCCGCCGCATCCACCGTGACGCCTGGTGCACACTCGTCATGGAAAAAGTGTAGCCTGTTATCCCAACTCTTGCATTTGTATGACAACGCGGCATGATTAAATAAATCAAATAAAAGAACCTTGCACGGGAGCAGGGTTCCTATGCCGGGGAGTATCTCATGCTTATTTCACGTCGCAGCCTTATTGCGTCCGCAACTGCCGCCGTCGGGGCTTCGGCCCTGCCGGCCCTCGCCGCCGAACCGTTTGTCGCCTATGACGACGAACTGAAAAATGGCTGGCAGAACTGGAGCTGGGCCAAGACCGAACTTTCGGTGCCAGCCGGTGGTGCCAAGCCCATCAAGGTCGAGGGCGATCCGTGGTCGGCCCTGGCCCTTGGCCACGATCCGTTTTCGACCGCCCCCTATACCAAGCTGACCTTCTTCATCAATGGCGGAATAGAAGGCGGCCAAAACCTGGCTATCAAGGCTCTGGTCGACGGCAAGGCCGTGGAATCCAACTGCCTGATCACCCTCAAGGCCAAGTCATGGCAGCCGGCGTCGATTGCCTTGAAGGACTTCGCCGCCGACAACAAGACGATCAACGGCATCTGGTTCCAGGCCCAGGCCAATGCCTATCCGGCGTATTACATCACCAAGATTCAATTTGAGTAAGCAAGCGCCGCATGGCTCACTGCAGAATGCTAAATGAGCGAAGCGTTAGTACGCTTAGCCGGGCGGCGGCGCGCAGTCGCGCTTGCCTCAGCGTCTAAAGACGCTTCAGAAAATAGACTGATCCAACAACACTGGATTTGGCGAGGCGGTGGTTATATGTGTAACCATCGCCTTTTGCTTGCCTGAGACATCCCATGACCGCCGATTCAGCTCGCCCCGTCTTCCAGACCTACGACGTCACGACTCATCCGTCGCAGGGCATCGCCAATGTCACCGCCCTGCGCGTCCAGATGGCCGCGCAAGGGCTGGACGGCTTTATCGTGCCGCACGAGGACGAGCACCAGAACGAATACCTGCCCGACGCCAATGAGCGCCTGGCGTGGGTATCTGGCTTCACCGGTTCGGCCGGCGCGGCCATCATTTTCAAGGACCGCGCCGTCCTCTATGCCGATGGTCGCTATACGCTGCAATCGCGCGAACAGACCGACGCATCCGTCTTCGAGGTCAAGGAGTTCCACGCTGCGGCTCTGGCCGATGAGCTGCTGGGGGCCGCCTCCGGCAGCGTCATAGGCTACGATCCGGGCCTGATCACACCGGATAGCCTAAGCCGCCTGCACGCCGCCGCCAAGGCGTCGGGCGTCAAGCTCAAGGCCACGCCGGTCAACCCGCTTGACGCCGCCTGGGGCAATGCCCGCCCGGCCCAGCCCGCCGCAACCATCGTGCCGCAGCCGCTCGATTATGCCGGTCTTTCGTCGACCGAAAAGCGTGCCCAGATCGCCAGCAGCCTGGCAGCCAATGGCGTAGCCGCGGCGCTGATCACGGCACCATCGTCCCTGGCCTGGCTGTTCAACATCCGTGGCGGTGACGTCATCCGCTCGCCCCTGCCGCTGGGCCAGGCCATCCTCCGGGCCGACGGGTCAGCCGAGCTGTTCATCGAGCCGGTCAAGGTGTCCGAGGGCCTGCTGGAATGGCTGGGCAACGCAGTCAGCGTCAAGACACCCGCCGATATCCCGGAAAGCCTCGAAGCCCTCCAAGGGGAAGCCGTGCTTATCGATCCCGGCCAGTCATCGGCCTTCTGGTTCGAAGCCCTGGCCGCTGCGGGTGCCCGCCCTGTGATGCAGGACGATCCGTGCCTGCTGCCGCGCGCCTGCAAGAACGCGACGGAGATCGCAGGCACCAAGGCCGCCCATATCCGCGACGGCGCTATCCTGACCACCTTCCTGCACTGGGTGGCAACGGAAGCGCAAGACACCCTGCCGTCCGAGATCGAAGTGGCGCAGAAGCTGGAAGCGCTACGCGTCGCCCATGGCGGGCTAAAGGACCTGAGCTTCGACACGATTTCCGGTTTCGGGCCGCACGGCGCCCTGCCCCACTATCGCGTCAACAGCAACAGCAATATCCCGATCCAGAAAGGCAACCTGCTGCTGGTCGATTCCGGCGGCCAGTTCATGGACGGCACGACCGACGTCACCCGCACCATGGCGATCGGCACCCCCAGCGCAGAGCACAAGCGCATGTTCACCCTGGTCCTCAAAGGTCATATCGCCCTGGCGACCGTCAGGTTCCCAGCCGGAACCACGGGCACGCATCTCGATGCCCTGGCGCGCCAGTTCCTGTGGGCCGAGGGATTTGACTATGACCACGGCACAGGTCACGGCGTCGGCGTCTATCTGGGCGTCCACGAAGGCCCGCAGCGTATCTCAAAAGCGCTGAACCGCTACGCTTTGCAGACCGGGATGATCGTCTCGAACGAGCCCGGCTTCTACAAGGAAAACGACTTCGGCATCCGGATCGAGAACCTGCAATTCGTCACCGAAGCCGTCATCCCCAAGGGCGGCGAACGCGCCATGCACGGCTTCGAGAACCTGACCTGGGCGCCGATCGATCGCGACCTGATCGACGTGACGCTGCTGACTCCTGTGGAGCGCGCTTACATGGATTGGTACCACGGCCGCGTACTGGAACTGATCGGACCGCTCGTGTCGCCTGAAGTTCGTCGCTGGCTTGAAACCGTCTGCGCGCCGCTTTAGCCGCGTCCATAAAGCGGCATGGCGGACGCCATAACTGTAACAAACGGCATGTTGGCTTCGGGCGGCAAGGTTGCCATATGCACGACTGTGCGCGCAACATGGGCAACATCCATGCGCGGTTCGGGCCGCGTCTGACCATCGGCCTGAAGCACGCCGCTGTCCATTCGCGCCGACATGTCGGTGACCGCATTACCGATATCGATCTGCCCGCACGTGATGCCAAATGGCCGGCCATCGAGGATCAGCGACTTGGTCAGGCCCGTCATGGCGTGCTTGCTGGCCACGTAGGGCGCCGACAATGGACGCGGGCCGTAGGCGGATACCGAGCCATTATTGATAATCCGGCCGCCTTGCGGGCTTTGCGCCTTCATCACGCGCAGGGCCGCTCGCACGCACAGCATGGCGCCCAGGACATTGATGTCGAGCACAGCGCGCAGATCGGCGACAGACAACTCATCGAGCGGCACGGCGGGCGCGCTGACACCGGCATTGTTGAACAGCAAATCAATACGGCCGAACCGCGCCACGGCCTTATCGAAGAGGTTGTCGACCGACGCCTCATCTGTGACGTCCGTCGGTACCGCGACGGCATTTGCAGCCAAGCCAGCGGTCTCTTCCAAAGCCTGCGCGCGACGCCCGGCCAGAACAACCGTGAAGCCCGCTTCGGCGAGGGCTATGGCAACCGCGCGGCCGATGCCACTGCCTGCGCCTGTGACGACGGCGACCTGGCTCATGCGATCATCGCCAGCCACTCGTCCTCGCTCAGGGTCTTGATCCCGAGCTCGGCGGCCTTCTTCAGCTTCGATCCTGCCCCCGGCCCGGCGACCAGAATATCGGTCTTGGCCGACACCGAGCCCGACACCTTGGCGCCCAGCCGCTCGGCCTGGGCCTTGGCTTCATCACGCGTCATCTTCTCCAGCGAGCCGGTGAACACTACGGTTTTCCCGGAAATTTCGTGATCGCCGGCAGCCACTTCCGCGTCACGAACCGTCACCTGTGCCAGGAAGCGGTCGTAGATGGCGCGCTGATAAGGATGGGCGAAGTAGCTGATAACCGAATTGGTGACGACCGGACCGATCTGGTCGAAGTGCTCGAAAGCCTCGCGCGCCGTCTCGTCGCCCTCGGCTGCAGCCGTCAGCGTGTTACGGAAAGCCTCTTCCGAACCAAAGGCCCGCGCCAGCAATTTCGCTGTCGTCTCGCCAACGTGCTTGATACCGAGCGCGGCGATAAAGCGTTCCAGCGGCAGGTCACGGCGGCTTTCGATCGACGCAAACAGGTTCTGGACGCTCTGGCTGCCCATGCCTTCGCGATCCTTCAGCTTTTTCAGATTTGTTGCGTCACGTTCGGCCAGGGTGAAAATATCGGCCGGCTCCCTGATCAGATCGTCTTCATAGAATTTCTGCAACTGCTTTTCGCCGAGCCCTTCGATGTCGAGCACGCGGCGGCTGACCACATATTTCAGATACTCGACGCGTTGGTGCGGACAGGCCTGGTCACCAGAGCACTTGCGCGCCACGCCCTCACTGCCCCCGGCCGTGGCTTCGCGTACGACCTCGGTTTTCAACGGACACGGGCACAGCTTCGGGAATTCATAGACCTGTGCATCATCGGGCCGCTCGGTCAGTTCGACACCGACGATCTGCGGGATAACGTCGCCGGCGCGCTGGACGCGGACCATGTCGCCGATGCGAATGTCCTTGCGCTCGATCTCGTCGGCATTGTGCAGGGTGACATTGGTGACGACGACGCCGCCGACATTGATAGGCTCAAGCCGCGCCACGGGCGTGAGCGTGCCGATGCGGCCGATTTGAATGTCAATCCCGCGCAGGCGCGTCAGGGCCTGCTGCGCCGGGAACTTGTGCGCGATCGCCCAGCGCGGACTGCGCGACACAAAGCCCAGGCGCTTCTGCCAGTCGAGGCGGTCGACCTTATAGACCACGCCATCGATGTCGTAGCCCAGTTGCGAGCGCGTCTTGCCGATATGATCGTAAAGCTCCAGCAGCCCGGCGGTACCTTCAACCCGGCGCGAATTCGGATTGACCTCAAAACCCCAGGCGCGGAAGCGCTCGAGCGCCTCGCTCTGGGTTGTGACGAAGTCCGCATCGCTGACCTCTCCCCAGGCATAGGCAAAAAAGCGCAGCGGCCGCGACGCCGTGACGCTGACGTCGATCTGGCGCAACGAGCCCGAAGCAAAGTTGCGCGGATTGGCGTAGGTCCGCCCGCCTTCGGCAATCGCCTTGGCGTTCATCTCGGCGAATTCGGCGAGCGGCATATAGACCTCGCCGCGGATTTCGATCCGTTCCGGAAAACCGGAACCATTGAGGGTGTGGGGGATGCCTTTGATCGTCTTGACATTCTGGGTGATGTCTTCGCCGACACGGCCATCGCCGCGCGTCGCAGCGCGCACCAGTTTGCCCTCGACATAAAGGATGCTGCACGACAGGCCGTCGATCTTAGGCTCCGCAGCATAGGCGACAACCTCGTCCTCGCGAATTTTCAGAAAGCGTTTCAGGCTTTTCTCAAAATCGGCAATGTCCTCGGCGTCGAAGGCATTGTCGAGCGACAGCATGGGGATGCCATGTGTCACCTGAGCGAACTTTTCCGACACCGGTGCGCCGACCTGCTCGGTCGGGCTATCGGGCGTTCTCAACTCGGGGAATTGCGTCTCGATGTCGCGCAGCTGCTTTTCCAGAGCATCGTATTCAGCGTCGGTCAGTTCCGGCGTTTCTTCGCGGTAGTAGAGTTCGCGATGATGTTTGACCTGGGCTGCCAGATCGGCGTGCGCAACGCGGGCGTCGTCGAGCGTCATGGAGAGAATCCCTAACTTGGGTAAGTCAGCCTACCTGCCACAAAGCTCAATACGTGTCAGGATCGAAAGGCTCACGCTCAAGCGACTTTTTCGTCAGTTGGTAACAGATCCACACCAGCGAGACCAAACCCGCGGCGATCAGCGCCATAGGATAGGCCGGACGCATGTCTTCCAGGAAGAAGGCCGAATGCGCGTAGACCATGCCCTTGTCGTGAATAATGTAGGCGGCGGTCCCCCCAATGGTCAGGGCCGCAACCACCACAAACTGAAGCACGAAATAGATCAGACGACCGATCACGGCCTGCGCCTTTCCTATACCAGTTCGGCGCCTCTCAACCTCTGTGCCGCCGCGCGCGCTTCCGGCGTGATTTCCGCACCGGCCAGCATGCGCGCCAGTTCCTCAAGGGTCTGCGCCTCATCCAGACAGTTTACGCTCGAACGCACACCTTCGCCACCCTCAAAGACGTAGGCAGCCTTCGAGACCTTGAGATGCTGGTCGCCGCGCGCCGCCACCTGCGGGCTGTGCGTCACCACGATGACCTGCGACGTCTGGGCCAGCTTCTTCAAACGCAGACCAACCGCATCGGCGACGGCGCCACCGACACCCTGGTCAACTTCATCGAATATCATGACCGGCGAGACCGCCTCATCGCCGCCACGGCTGGCCAAAGCCGCCTTGAGCGCCAGGGCAAACCGCGCCAGTTCACCGCCCGAGGCAATGACACCCAGGCCGCCCCATTCGGCTCCGGGATTGGTCTTGACCTCGAATTCGACGGCGTCACCGCCGCTCGCGCCGTAACGTTCAGGTTCCAGCGCCGTGATACGCACGCGGAACCGCGCCTTGTCGAGCTTGAGCGGCGTCAGTTCGGCCATGACGGATGCCGCCAAAGTATCGCCCGCCGCCACACGCCGTGCACGCAAGGCATCGACCGCCGCGTTGAAGCGCGTTTGCGCTTCGGCAATCGCTTTGTCGAGCCGCACCATATGGGCGTCGAGATCTTCGATTCCGTTCAGCGCCTTGGCGATTCGGGTCCGTTCTTTCGGCAGATCATCGACCAGCACGCCCAACTTGCGCGCCGCTGCCCTCAGGGCAAACAGACGCTCCTCGACGCGGTCCAGTTGCCCCGGCTCGAAATCGAGACTGTCGGCGGCCTGGTCCATCAGGGCCAAGGCTTCATCAGCCGACATCAGGGTACGGTCGAGCGCATCCGCCGCCAGGGTCAGGCGTTTCAGCACCTCGTCTTCGCCAACAGCACCAGCCTGGATGGCCCGGGTACGGGCGTGGTCGAGCGCGCGGAAGGCCTTGACCAGGCGTTGCGACAACTGATCGCCGCCGACAGCGTCACGTGCCTCGGTAATGTCTTCCAGCGCCCGTTCGCCCGCCCCCAGCAGCGCGCGTTCCGATGCCAGCTCCCCTTCTTCGCCAACCTGAGGGTTGAGACGATCGAGTTCCTGCAACCGCGCTGTCAGTTGTTCCAGTTCAGCCTTGTCGCCTTGCGCACGCTTGAGCAGATCGCGGTGTTCGTCTTTCAAGACTTTCAGCGCCTTGAAGGTCTCGTTCACCGCCGCGCGCTCCCCCACGGTGCCGCCATAGGAGTCGAGCATGCCCATATGGGCGCGGGCATCCAAAAGCCCGACCGTTTCGTGCTGGCCGTGAATTTCGAGCAGGCCTTCGCCCATTGCCTTCAGCACCGCTACACTGACGGGCTGGTCATTGACGAAGGCCTTGGAGCGGCCATCGCGCGTCACAACCCGGCGCAGCAACAGGGCTTCGCCGGGCTCGACGCCCAGTCCGCGCTCTTCGAGAAAATCATAGAGGGGATGGTTGGCCGCAAGCTCGAATTCGGCAGTCACCGAGGCCTGGTTGGCGCCGGAACGAATCAGGCCGGCATCCGCGCGCGCGCCGGTTGCCAGACCAAGACTGTCGAGAAGGATGGATTTACCGGCGCCGGTTTCGCCCGTCAGGACGCTGAGGCCGGGACGAATATCCAGATCGAGCCGATCAACGAGGACAACATCGGCAATAGTCAGGCGGGTCAGCATATGGGCCGTCCGTTAAATTCCGGACGACTCACACTAGTTGTCCGCAGTCAGTACATTAAAGCGCATTTTCCGCGAAAATCAAGAACAAATCGAGAACTTTTACGTACCGAACGTTTTAGACGTTTGGGCGCATAAAGCTGAACCAGCCCTTTTTCTTTTTCGTATCAGGCGCTTCCGGGCCTTTTTTGCCGTTGGGGTCCGGCTTGACGGCAGGCGTTTCGCCCTTTTCGGTCAACAGCTTGTAGGCCTTACCGTACCAGCGGTCGCCCGGATAGTTGTAACCCAGGACAGCGCCGACGCGCACGGCTTCGTCGTGCAGGCCCATGGTCTCGTTGGCCTCAACGAGGCGGTAAAGGGCTTCAGGCGTGTGGCTGGTCGTCTGGTATTCAGTGGCGACCGACTTGAAGCGGCCAAGCGCTGCCAGCGGCTGGTTGTCGTTCAGGTACCAGCGGCCGATTTCCATTTCCTTGCCCGCCAGTTGGTCGCGCACCATGTCGATCTTGACGCGGGCATCGCGGGCATATTCGGTATCGGGATAACGGCGAACGACATCGCCCAGCAGGCCCAGTGCCGACGTCGTATAGGCCTGGTCACGACCGACATCGACGATCTGTTCGAACGAACCAATCGCCTTCATATAATAGGCGTAGGGTGTCAGTTCGCTGCCCGGATACAGGTGGATGAACTGATCGGCCGCGGCCGTGGCTTCCTGATAGCTTCCGCCCTGATAGTTGGCGTAGATCGTCATGACAATCGCGCGGCGCGACCATTCCGAATAGGGGTGCTGACGCTGGACTTCTTCGAAAAACTGAACGGCGTCTTTCCACTGCTTGTCGTCCAGACGTTCCATGCCGGTCGCGTACAACAGTTCAACGGGGCGCTCTTCATAGACCAGATGCTCAGTCTTGCCCTTGCCGGCGCAACCGGACAACGCTGTGACGGAAACCGTAGCCAGCAGAATCGCAGCCGCGGAGGTCTTGAGAAGCCGTACAGCGTTCACGCCAGATAACCCTTTTCCCTGGCGCCTTATACCAGCGCCTCGCCATAAGTTTTGTGAGGGATACATCTACACGAGGGCAAGGCCCGCGCCAACCGGAGAATTAGCCGACTTCGGCCAGATCCGCGCCGCGTGTGACGATACGGTAGCTATCCGGGGCCGACAATAGGGCACGAACAAGGGCATTATTAAGGCCGTGACCGGCACGGATTCCTTCAAACCTGCCAAGAATCGGCATGCCCAGGACGTACAGATCGCCGATGGCATCGAGCGCCTTGTGACGGACAAATTCGTCGGCAAAGCGCAGGCCACCTTCGTTCAGAATGGTATCGCCATCGATGACGACCGCATTGTCGAGCGAACCGCCACGCGCCAGGCCGGCTGCGCGCAAAGCTTCGACGCCTTGCAGGAAGCCAAAGGTGCGTGCTGCCGCCAGTTCGGTGCGGAAGGTGTCTTCGGTGATGACCAGATCGACGGCCTGATGACCGATGGGGCTGTTCGGGAAGTCGATTTCAAAACGTACTTCGAAGCGGTCGCACGGTACAAGCGAAGCGCTCTTGTCGTCCTCGACGACTTCGACAGGCTTCAGGATTTCGATCGCCATTTGCGGCGTGCCCTGGCGACGGAAACCGGCCTGGTCGAGAATCTGGACGAACGGCAGCGAGGAGCCGTCCATGATCGGCACTTCGGGGCCGTCGAGTTCGGCATGGACGTTGTCGATACCCATGGCGGCAAAGGCAGCCATGACGTGTTCAATGGTCGAAACCGAGACGCCGGCGTCATTGGTTATGACGGTGCCAAGGCGCGTCTGGGTGACATTGTGCGCCAGTGCGGCGACGCGGTTGTCGCGATCGGTTACGTCGGAACGCACGAAAACCACGCCCGTACCTGCCGGGGCCGGACGCACGACCATGCGCACCGTGGCTCCCGTATGCAGGCCAATGCCGGCGATGATTGCGGCGCGCGCCAGGGTCTGTTCGTTCTGATCAGTAACCATGTTGATGCGAAACCTGCTGCGCCCTCGCCCCCGTTGGCTGGGCATAAAAAAGCGAGGACAACCCTGTCCTCGCCTTAATTTATAGGGTTTTCGGCGCCTATCCTCAAACGAACTTGTATTTCCGTTTGTAACGCTAAGAAGACAGGGTCTTAGTTAGCGAGGCGCCTTAAGAAAGAAGGGATTTCCAGATCATCCTCCGCATCGGCTGAAGGCTGCTCCACCGGCTTGGTGGCCGGGCTTGCCGAGACGCTGCTCTTGGCAGGTGCCGGCTGATAGCGATCGCCTTCGTCCTCGACCGCGCCTTGCGGCGTACCTATCGGCGAGAAATCATTGCGTTGGCGTTGCGGAAACAGGCCGCGCCAGAACGATTCGCGGCCCTCCTCTTCGGTGTTGAGGCGGGGCGCCGGCGCGGGCGCGGCCGGACGGGACTGCTGAGCGACCGGCTGCTGAACCGGGGCCTGCGTGCCGTAGGCGTTCGGGCGCGTGATGGCCGGACGGCTGATCTGCGGCTCGACGCGCGGCGCCGGCGTAATGGCTGGCGCGGCTTGAGGCGCAGCAGCGGCCGGCAGGTCTTCCATAGCCATCGGATCGACGATCTTGCGGATCACCTGCGACTCCTCAGCGACCGGGGCCGGCTGAGGCGCGGGCGCCTGGGCTGCCGGAGCGGCTTCGAACAGGCTTGAACGCGGCGCAACGGGTGCAGCGATTGGAGCCGGGGCAGGCGCACGCTCAGCGACCGGAGCCGAAGGCTGCGCCGGAGCCGGCTGCTGGGCAGGCTGTTCTTGACGCGACGCATAGCCGAGACCAAAGGTCGGGGCCGGCGTATGGGTCTTGACCTGAGTGGTGTTGAGCGGAGTCTGAAGGGCTACGCCATCCATGCCGGTGGCGACGACCGACACGCGCAGCTTACCTTCCAGGGCCGGATCGAAGGCCGCACCGAAGATGATGTTGGCTTCCGGATCGACTTCCGACGAAATGGCGTTGGCCGCTTCGTCGACTTCATGCAGGGTCATGTCGAGACCGCCGGTGACGTTCACCAGCACGGCCTTGGCGCCCTTCAGCGAGGTTTCGTCGAGCAGCGGGTTCTGGATGGCGTTCTGTGCGGCCAGCAGGGCGCGGTCTTCGCCCGAAGCCTCGCCCGTCCCCATCATCGCCTTGCCCATGTCGGACATGACCGAACGGACGTCGGCGAAGTCGAGGTTTATCAGGCCCGGCAGGACCATCAGGTCGGTGATCGAACGGACGCCAGCGTGCAGCACCTGGTCGGCCATGCCGAAGGCTTCGGCAAAGGTCGTGCGCTCATTGGCGATACGGAACAGGTTCTGATTCGGAATAACGATCAGGGTATCGACGTAGCGTTGCAGCTCGCTGATGCCGGCATCGGCCAGTCGCATACGGTGGCGGCCTTCAAAGGTGAAGGGCTTGGTCACAACGCCGACGGTCAGGATGCCGCGCTCACGGGCACACTTGGCAATGATGGGCGCAGCACCGGTGCCGGTGCCACCGCCCATGCCGGCAGTGATGAAGACCATGTGTGCGCCGTCCAGGTGCTCGGCGATCGTGTCGCTCGACTCCTCGGCGGCGGTCATGCCGACCTCAGGATGAGCACCCGCGCCCAGTCCCATGGTGATCCCGACACCCAGCTGGATGCGGGCTTCGGTACGCGAAAACTGCAGCTGCTGAGCGTCCGTATTGGCTACGACGAACTCTACGCCCTCCAACCCGGCCTCGATCATATTGTTGACGGCGTTTCCACCAGCCCCGCCGACACCAAAGACGACGATGCGCGGCTTCAGCTCTTGGTGGCGCGGCGCAGAAAGACTAATAGCCATGGCTTCAGACTACCTTTCCAATCAGACCCCGGCGTTCAGCCAGGGGCTTTCCCCGTACAAGGGGGTGACAAAGCGGATAGTTCTCATCCACCGAATCCGCCCCTAATAGCAGAGATGAATGAGACATCATATATGCTTAACAATTGATTACCCGATAACTTGAGTCGGGCGTTTTTGAAGCCGTTTTGGTAATAATTTTTAAGAAAAATTACCAAAGTGTGACTTTCACTCGCTCAGGCGTGACGGCTCCAGGGGCATTCATAATTGCCTCTTTATGAGCGCCGTCAGCTGCTCCTATCCTCGCCCGGTGCCCGTCCATAATCGCCGCTTTATAATTTAGGCCATTAACTCCCTAGTGACTCTTTATGACCCGCCATGACCTATGGACTGAGGTATCCTTGTATTAGAGGCGGGCATAATCTTATGAATTCCAACGCAAAAATTCTCCTGGTGGACGACGAAGCCGAAATCCGCAGCATGCTCGGCATATTCCTGAGCGTGGAGGATTTCGAGATCATCGAGGCCGACAGCGGCAAGACCGCCCTGCGCCAGGTCATCTCGGCCAAGCCAGACCTGATCGTGCTCGATCTGGGGCTGCCGGAAATGGACGGCCAGGAAGTCATCAAGGCCGTGCGCCAGTTCTCCAACACCCCCATCGTCGTGCTGACTGCCCGCGCCGACGACCGCGAAGTTGTGACCGCCCTGAACGCCGGTGCCGATGACTATGTTACCAAGCCGTTCCGCGCCGAAGTCCTGTTGGCGCGCATCCACGCCAATCTGCGCCAGCGCAAGCCTGAGGCCGAGCCCGAAGGCCTTGAGAACGGCCCCGTTGCCATCGACCTGACGCGTCACGAAGTGCATATCAACAACGAACTGGTGCCGTTTACGCCCAAGGAATTCGCGCTGCTGGAGTTCTTCGTCCGCAACAAGGGCAAGATGCTGACCCACAAGCAGATCCTGCGCGAAGTGTGGGGCCCGACCCACGTCGACGATACACAATATCTACGCGTCTATATCGGCCAGGTCCGCGAGAAGCTGGAACGCGCCGGCAATCTCGGCCAAAGCATCACCTCGGAATCCGGCATCGGCTACCGTATGGAAGCCTTGTCAAGCCCGGCGGCGGCCGTCGCAGCCGAATAGGCATTGTTTTCATTGCACACCATCGCGCACAAACGATATGTCCATCCTGTCGTTTGTGCGTAATGCTGTGTCATGGCCTCCAAAAGCACGCTGAATCAGAAAAACCTCGAAGCGCTAGGCGCTGAGCGCCTCGCCGCCCTGCTGATCGAAATCAGTGAAGGCAATGCCAACCAGAAGCGGCGCCTGCGTATGGAACTGGCCGGCGTCGAAAGCCCTGCCAAGCTGGTCAACGAGATCCGCAAACGCCTGACCTCAATCGGCGCGGCCACGAACAATATCGGCTGGCGCAGCCTCAAGGCCTTCAAAGCCGACCTGCACAGCCAGCGCAAGCTCATCACCGAACAGGTAGCCGTCGGCGCGCCGGCGGAAGCGCTAGAGTTGATGTGGCAGCTCATCTGTCTTGGCGGCTCGGTGCTGGAGCGTACCACCGACACCTCCGGCGAAGTCCTCGAAATCTTTCGTCAGGCCGCGCACGACCAGGGCGAAATCGCCGTAAAGGCGGAAGCCTCGTCTGACATCCTGCTTAAGCCGCTGACCGATGCGATCCTGGCTAATGGTTACGGCCAGAGCGATACCTTGATCCGCGATCTGGCGCCGCGCCTGTGTCCAGACGGCCTGGAGCAGTTGCGCGTCCAACTGCTGGCGGCAGCGAAAGAACCCGAGGCGCGCAAGATTACCAGGACACGCAAAATCTCGCGCTGGCGGCGCCAGAAGCTCGAGCGCTCCACCATAGCGCGTCGCAGCCGCGCGCAGATCCTGCATCAGGCGCAACTGGATATCGCCGATGCCTTAGGTGATGTCGAAGCCTATATGGCCCTGCAATCCGACCTGCGCGTACCGGCGACGGCAGCAAAGGTCGCCGAACGCCTGCTGGCGGCAGGGCGCGCCGCCGAGGCATTGGCCCTGCTCGACAATGTCCGCAGTGGCTTGCGCGAAGTCCGGCCGCGCGAATGGACGCTGGCGCGCATCCAGGCATTGGAAATCCTTGGCCACAAAGCGGATGCGCAGGTTGCACGGCTGGATGCCTTTCACCAGTCGCTCAATCCGGAATATCTGCGGGCCTATCTCAAGCGCCTGCCCGACTTCGACGATATCGAAGCCGAGGACGAGGCACTGGATTTCGTCGCCAAGGCAGCCGATGCCCTGGTGGCGCTCGACTTCCTGATCAGTTGGCCGGCACTTGAACGCGCCTCGCGATTCGTCGTCGCCCGTATCAATGCGATCGACGGCAGCGACGACGAGGTTCCGACGATCGCGGCCGAAAAGCTGGGGGCGCGTTATCCGCTGGCCGCCGTGCTTCTACTGCGGAAGATGGTCGAGGCGACGTTGACCAATTCACGGTCGATCGATTACGAACTCGCCGCGGATCGTCTGGCAGAAGCCGAAAAACTCAGCGCCGGGATTGATGATTTCAAGGGCTTTGCCGACCACGCCACCTATGTGAAGCAGTTGCAAACGCAGCATGCCCGCAAGACCGAGTTCTGGGACGCGGTCTGATTTTGCAAGCTACAGATTCGACTGCAACCAGTTGATCACACGCTGGATAAGGCCACCCTGGCTGGTCGTCGGGGCATCCTTCGGACCGATCTTGGCCGTCATGATACGGCGGACCTGAACGACGTCGCGCGGACCATAGAGCGTGCGCAGGATAACGCCTGCCGCAGCCGCAAACGATGGGCCCGCCGCTGCGTCACCCAGATGCGGCACCCGCATCGGCTTACCGAGACGGACGGGACGGTCGAATACCCGCACGGCCAGTTCGCGCACGCCGGCCAGTTGCGATGCGCCGCCCGTGAGGACGATACCCGCGCCCGGTTCGATCTGGACGCCGGACGCCTTGATCTTCTCGCGCAGCAGTTCGAAGGTTTCCTCGACGCGCGGGGCGATGATGCCCTTAAGAATCGAGCGCGGCACCACAATAGGGCCGCCGCCACGATCGTCACCGCGTGGTGGAGCTTCGACGGTTTCACGGTCTTCGTTCGACGAGGCAATGGCCGAGCCATGCAGGGTCTTGATGCGCTCGGCGCCGGCGATGGTGGTCGACAGGCCGCGCGCGATATCGGCTGTGACATGGCTACCGCCGACATTCAGGCAATCGACATGGATCAGTGTACCGTTGGCAAAAATGGCGGCAGTCGTCGATGACGCCCCCATGTCGATGCAGATGCAGCCCAGTTCTTTTTCATCTTCTTCGAGAGACGCGACGGCGGCCGCTAGCGGCGCCGACACGATGGCCTGGACTTCGAGATGGGCTAGGCTGACGCATTGCTGGATATTGTTGAAAACGTTCTCGTCGATGGTGACGACCAGCAGTTCCAGACCGAGATTGCGGCCGTTCAGCCCGCGCGGATCGCGTACACCCGCATGGCTGTCGACGCTCCAGGATACCGGCAGCAGGTGGATGGCCCGCCTGTTCGGGAAGCGGACCTGCGCCAGGGCCGAAGCGATGGCGCGGTTGAGGTCGTCGTCGGTGATCGGCTTCAGGCCCAGCGAGACCGCGGCCGACACGCGGTGCGACGCCGTCTGTGCGCCCGGAATGGCGACGCGCACACCCTGGATCGAAACATTGGCCATGGCTTCGGCGCGTTCGACGGCCTGGGCGATGGCTTGCGATGCCGCTTCCATGTCGATGATGGCGCCGGCGCGGATCCCTTTGGACTGCACATAGCCGACACCGGCAACGCGGATCGACTGGTCCGACTGACGCGCGCCTTCCGGGCGCATGATGAAACAGCCGATCTTCGAAGCCCCCAGGTCCAGCGACGCGATCAGCCCCGAAGAGACGACCGGGCGAACGGCGGCGTCGGCCATGGCGGCGCGACCGGAGGCGGAGGCCCCCTTGGTGGCCTGCAGCTTGGCGTTCTGGCGATCTTCGTAACGGGACATGGGCGAATACTTCGGGCGCGGATACTGCGGGGAACGATCAGGGTTGCGGAGTGGGACGGGAAACCAGTGGAACGACCTGTAACGCGGTCGGATCCAGCAGGTCGATTTCGGCGAAACCCTGGTCGAGCACGCGGCGCTCGGTGATCAGGGCGTCGAGGCGCGCCATGGCATCGCCCTGGTTCAGCGCCGGCAGCTTGACGATGGTGCCGTTCTTGAGGTGGATGTCCCAGCGGCGCGTATCGACGCGCACCAGGGCGTAGGTCTTCTGCATCAGGCCAGGGCGGGCATTCATCAGTTCGAGGATGCCGGCTGCCTGTTCATTGGCGCCTTCACCGACGACCAGCGGCAGGTTGAGGAAGTTGGTGGCGCGCGCTTCCGGGATGATCTGGCCCTGGTCGTCAACGACCATGCTCTTGCCCTTGTATTGCCAGACAGCCAGGCGCGGGCGCTCGACGACCGTGATGACCAGCAGGCCGGGAAGCTGGCGGCGGACGGAGACTTGCCGGACCCAGCCAACGCTCTCGACCGACTTCTGCACGGCGGCCAGGTCCATCAGGGCCAGCGGATCGCCGCGCTTCATCTCAAGGACGCGCTGAATATCAGGGGCAGCGGCGTCGGACACGCCTTCCAGGCGGACGTGCTGCAGGTTCATGCCCATGGCCGCCAGGCGGCCGTCGGCGAAACGGGTCAGGCCCTGGCCCAGGGCCGTGGCGCGACCGCCGGTCATCAGAACGACGGCCAGCAGGCTCACGACCATGATGACGGAAAACCAGGCGGTAACTTCATTGGGGATCGGCACCGAGCCGATAATGGCGCGCTTGCCGCCGGGCGACGACGCTTTACGCGCGGCCCCCCGTCCCCTTGGTGCACCCTTGCCCTGGCTTGCCTTCGGCGCCGCCTCGGGTTTCGATGCTTGTCGTCTGCCACCACGCACGACAGCCGGCATAGTCGGATCTCCACATCACGTCACGAATGGCTTCGCGTTCCGCAAAGCCGGAACAGGGTGTCACGGGAGCACCGCGCCGCCGGACGGCAGCGAACGTCGCGTTCTCATGACCCCTGTATGTTAGGAAGCCATAAAAACCCCAACGTCCTTAACAATGTCATAACGAACGGCGATTCCTTTAAGCCGGCGGTAAGGCTTCTCGGTACCTATTCGTTTGGATTCGTTGATAAAAGCCCACCAGCGCCGGACGCCTGTCGGCCGAAATTAAAAAAGAAAATTGTTAACGCATAAACAAAAACGGGCAGGGTTTCCCCTGCCCGCATCGTTTAATGTTGTACCGCTCAGATCCGGACCGCGACGCTTTCGGCCGCGACCGGCTCGGTCTCCGGCACCGCCAGGTTCGAGCTCAGCTCGACCGCCACACCCGTGGTCTCGTCGCGCTTGATCTCCTCGCCGTTGAGTATCTTGGCGATCTCTTCCCCACTCAGTGTCTCAAGCTCCAGCAAGGTCTTGGCCAGGCGATGCAGGCCGTCGTGGTGTTCCTGCAGGATGCGCTTGGCATCGTCGTAACCGGACCGGACCAGGCGCTTGACCTCTTCATCGATCTTCTGCGCCGTCGCTTCGGATGTATCGCGGCCCAGTGCGCCGTATTCGTCCTCGGAGTCCTTGTAGTTCACCAGGCCCAGTTCATCCGAATAGCCCCAGCGCGTAACCATCGCCTTGGCAAGACGCGTCGCCTGCTGGATGTCCGAAGAGGCGCCCGATGTGACCTTGTCCTTGCCGAAGATGAGTTCTTCGGCGACCCGGCCAGCCATCAGGATGGAGAGACGCGACGTCATCTGGACGAAGTTCTGCGAATAGCGGTCGCCTTCCGGCAGTTGCATGACCATGCCCAAGGCCCTGCCACGCGGAATGATAGTCGCCTTGTGGACCGGATCGGCTTCAGGCGCCTTGAGGGCGACAATGGCGTGGCCGCCTTCGTGGTAGGCCGTCAGCTTCTTTTCCTCTTCGGACATAGCCATCGAGCGGCGTTCCGCCCCCATCAGCACCTTGTCCTTGGCGTCTTCGAAGTCGCGCATGGTGACCAGCTTGCGGTCCTTGCGCGCCGCCATCAGGGCGGCTTCATTGACCAGGTTGGCAAGGTCGGCGCCCGAAAAGCCCGGCGTGCCGCGCGCGATGACCTTCACGTTCACATCCACGGCCAGCGGGACGTTCTTCATGTGAACGCGCAGGATCGACTCGCGGCCGATCAGGTCGGGATTGGGCACGGTCACCTGACGGTCGAAGCGACCGGGACGCAGCAGAGCGGTGTCGAGGACGTCCGGACGGTTGGTGGCGGCGATCATGATGATGCCTTCATTGGCCTCGAAGCCGTCCATCTCGACCAGCAACTGGTTCAGCGTCTGCTCGCGTTCGTCGTTACCGCCGCCATGACCGGCGCCGCGATGGCGGCCGACAGCGTCGATTTCATCGATAAAGATGATGCACGGAGCGTTCTTCTTGGCCTGGTCGAACATGTCGCGGACGCGCGAGGCGCCAACGCCGACAAACATTTCCACGAAGTCCGAGCCCGAGATCGAGAAGAAGGGCACGCCCGCTTCACCGGCGACAGCACGCGCCAGCAGGGTCTTACCGGTGCCCGGAGGGCCGACCAGCAAAGCGCCTTTGGGTATCTTGCCGCCCAGCTTCTGGAACTTCGACGGATCCTTCAAGAAGTCGACGACCTCCTGCAGTTCTTCCTTGGCCTCGTCGACGCCGGCGACGTCCTGGAAGGTGACGCGGTTCTTGTGTTCGGTCAAAAGGCGCGCCTTGGACTTGCCAAAGCCCATGGCGCCACGGCCACCGCCCTGCATCTGGCGCATGAAGAATATCCAGATGGCGATGATCAGGATAACCGGCAGAAGCGTGGTGATGATCGTCATCAGCAGCGGCGTTCGGTTCGACTGGAAGGTCGTCTTGACGCCCTTGGCATCCAGCGCGTTCTGCAGCGGCGCGACGCCCATCAGCGGTGGCAGGGTCGCCTTGAAGCGCGTCTTGCCGTCGCTCAGCACGCCGGTGGCTTCGTCGTTGTGGATTTCGATTTCCTTGACCTGGCCGGCATTCACCTTGGCCAGCAGGTCGGAATAGATGATGGGCGTCGGCGCCGCGCCCGTGATGGACGAGCCCTTCATCTGGGATTGCATCACGACGTAAAGCCCGATCAACAGGGCCAGGACGATACCGATGATCGTGATGGAACGCATATTCATGCCGGGTCATTCCTCGTAAACGGTCGCGTAGACAACGCGCCCGCAGGCCTCAAAAAACAGTCGCGTCAGACGACGCGCCGGTGGTCCTTGCCCCTGCCTGCCCGCTTATCACGGCGGCGGTAAAAGAGCGATATACACTTCAGTCACACCATATAGGGAGCATATGTAAACAATGCTACTGCGGTTTTTCCCGCATTCGGGAACAATCGCTTTCGCAGGCAAACACCCCACAGGCCGCCAGAAAACGCGGCATGACCCAGCAAGCAAACTTTATGCCGCTGTGACCTGTATCATCCGTCGCAAGCGTGAGCGGCATAACGGTTTCGCCAGTGTCGGACATTACCGCCGGAAGCGCGGTACGCAGGGCCAAAGGCAGGGCCAGCAAGGCAATCCGTTCAGGGTCACCGAGTTTCGCGCGTACCTGACCCGACGGAAAGATGCTGGCGGCACGATCGCTCGACACGACAAACCGCCCGTCCCACATCACCGTTTGTCCCGCAGTGAGGCGGACAGCATCACGCTTGCGCCTTTCAAGTTCACCGGCCTCACGCGCGATCCCGATATGACCGCCTTCGCGCCAGATGCGCGCGCCACTCAAGCTCGCCGTCGTATCCGCCGTCAGGTCCTGACGCAGGCGGTCGATGCTGTCACGCCGGGGCAACCTGTCGCCGCCACCGGCGCTGACGACGGCCGCCGCCAGCCTGTGCCGCGCCACGGCGTCCGGCAATCCATCGAAGACTTCGGCATCGAAGGTGATGGCGCCCAAATCCGCGTGAAGCCTAGCGCGGTCGTCATCAACAAGCAAATGCGGCAAGTCCTGGTAAAGCCTGACCGGCTGAAGGAACAGGCCTAGCGTCGGGCTGACAAGGACCTGCCCTTCCAGCGCCCTGCGCGCCCTGGCCCGCGCCGATGCCATGTTTTCATTGGCCGGGTCTTCGATCCAGCCGACACCACGTGATTTCAGAAAGTCGCGCAGTTCCGCCCGGCGCTTGCCGATAAAGGGGCGGAACAGGAAGACGCCACGGCCTTCCGGCCAGACGGGCGACGGCGCCCATAGCGCCGGCTGGCCGACATTCGATCCCTCTTCCGCCATGACCAGCGCTTCGGCAATGTCGTCCTGGGTATGGGCCAGACATATGACGGTTACGCCCCTGGCGCGCGCCGCATTGGCCAGCAGCCGGTGACGCGCGGTTCGCGCCTTGGCGGACAGCCCGGTTTTCGGCTTGTCTCCTGTCCATGTCAGCGCCGTGAAGCCGGCGCCGACGCCCTTGGCATGACGCGCCACCTCTTGCGTCCAGCGGCGGCTGTCCGGGTTTAAACCGTGATCGACGCAGAAGACTTCCAGCGGCCGGCGGCCCCACAGGGCGAGGGCATGCAACAGCGCCACTGAGTCGCCGCCCCCGGACACGGCAACGCCGACCGGGTGGTCGGCGGGTCCGTCAAGATAGGTCTCGAAGATCGCGAAGGCGTCGTCCAGGCCGGCCGTCAGGCCTTGCATTTCGCCCGGACCTTGAGGGTCTTGGCCTGGGCCTTGCTCTCGGCCGTCGCCGTCTTGGCGTACAGCTTGTCGAACTGGCTGAGCGTGGCGCAGGCGTCGGACGGACGGTTGCTGTCGGTCAGTGTGCCGGCCAGGTTGACCGTCGCTTCCGGCGCCCAGGCGGACTTGGGCCAGCCCTTCAGCGCCGTTGCGTAAGCCGCGATCGCGCCCTGCGTATCCTGCTTGCGGGCGCGGATCTGGCCCAGACGGAACCAGGCTTCAGGCAGTTGCGAGGCTTCCGGCCACGTCGTGGTGAAGCCTTCGAAGGCGCGCTCGGCGTCGTCTATCTGGCCGGACGTCATCATGTTGTAGGCGCGTTCAAAATCGGCCTGCGCATCCCCCAGTGTCGGCGGCGGCGGCGGTGGCGGCGCCAGGGTGGCATCGATGTCCTTGATATGCGCGTCGTTTAGATCGACACGCTTGGTAAGGGTATCCATACGCGCCGTCAGGGCGGAAACCTGGTCGATCAACTGACGGTTCTGGTGCTGCGATTCTTCGAGCTGGCCGGTCAGACGGGTCAGGCCGCTGTTCTGCTCCTCGACCTTGCGCGACAGAATGTCGACGGTCGCCTGCAGGGCGACGACTTCCGGGTCCGGCTCGATCAGGATCGGCGGGTTGGGCGCCTTGCCTTCCAGGCGTGCGATCGTGCGTTGCAGCTTGCGGACATTGCGGTCGAGCTTCAGCAGCTTCTTGGCATCCCAGACCTCGTTATCGGTCGGGCGGACACTGGGATCGTCCTCGTCGTCATCCGTGCTGAACAGCTGGGCGTGCGCCGTATTCGGCGACATCAGGGCAGCCGTGCCCGCCCCCAGGGAAAAGACAAGCGCCAAGCCTGTCAAACCCGCGGCGGCATGCTTGCGCCAGCCTGTCGTGAAGCTCATCCGGCAACGATACTCAGTCATGGAACCTCTTCCCCGCCCGTAACACGAGAAAAGCGCCGGCCGAAGCCGGCGCAACACAGTGCTCAGCTAAACACCATAGTCGGGCCGAATTAAGACGTAAACGCTTAATTCCTCCAGACTTCCGGAAGTCTTACTGCGCAGCCGACAGTGTGTCGTTCTTGACCCAGCCGATATTGTCGTTGTCGTCGGCGACCTGCCACCAGATGCCGTTCTTTTCGCCTGTCGGATAAAGGGTCAGGCCGACCGGCAGGGCGCGCACGACAGCGCCCTTGGCGTCCGGCGTCTTGCGCAAGGTTGTTGCGGTCTGGACGGTGAAGCTGCGCGACGGCGCCGCCGCCTTGCCACCGACATCAATACCGCCCAGGCTGTTGACCATTTCGCTATAGGCGACGATGAAGGCCTGGGTCACTATCCGGCCGACGTCGGTGTCTTCGTAGCCGCCGCCGACTGCACCGGCAAAACCAACGCCACCGCCGACGCCCCAGGTCAGGTCGTTCTTCGCGGCATGGCCTTCGAACGCATTCGATTCCGAAGTGCGCACGTCGGTCAGCGACAGCACGACATCGGACTCAAGCTTCTTGGTGCGGAACCCACCGATGACCGCGCCGGCCCGGCCGCCGACGAGGCCGCCGATCAGGCCTGCGGCGCCACCGCCGCCCGTGTTGGAATCGGCGCTGCCGACTTCCGCGACCAGCACGAAGTCCGCCGCCTTGATCTGGCCCTTGCCGACGTTGGAGCCGCGTTGCAGGCCGAGGTTCTGGCCGATCTCACGCTCCTTGGCGGCAGCATTCATGCCGGCGCCGCGATCGACCAGGCTGAAACAGCCCGACTTCTGCACGATGACCTTCAGCAGCTTCTGCGGCGGAGCCAGGCTGTTCTGCGTCCAGCCCGAGGCGTCGTCGCCATCGACGATTGAGATGGTGCCGAGCTTCTGCGAGCAGCGCGGAATGTCGCCCATCATCTTGTCCTGCGTCTGCTGGACCTTGGACGCCTTGGCCTGGGCGAACACGGCCGGAGCGGCCATCAGCGCCGAAACGGCGACGCCCGCCGCCAGGACACGCGAAAACAGTTTAAGGGTGGTCATGCGGTAATCTCCCGATGAAATAGGCTGAGACGCGTGAACTTCAGCGGGTGCCCCCCGCTTTATCGGCATGTCTCTACAAAAACGCTAATTACTGAAGGTTTGGTGACGGCGCGCCAATAGTGGCTGCGCAAACGAAATCAGGCCCCGCACGTTACCCGTGAGAGGCCTGATCCGCAACCGGAAAAACGGTTTAAAGCTTAGCGCGCGCCCGAGGTCAGCGACGTATGGGCGTTACGGTTCTGCGCCCAGGCATCCTCATCCGAACCTGGGTTCAGCGGGTTTTCCTTACCGTACGAAATGGTCGAGATACGGGCCGGAGCAACGCCCTTCGAGATCAGGAACTCCGACACCGATTCGGCGCGACGCGCGCCCAGGGCGAAGTTGTATTCGCGGGTGCCGCGTTCGTCGGCGCTGCCTTCGATGCGTATCTTGACACCCGGATAACGGTTCAGCCACGACGCCTGCGCAGCCAGCACGCCCTGCGCATCGGCGCGCAGCGAGGACTGGTCGGTGTCGAAATAGACGCGGTCGCCGACATTGACGACGAAGTCCTGCTGCGAACCCGGTAGGATGCCGGTCTGAACCGGCGACACAGGCGCCGGAGTAGGCGTCGGGGCCGGTGCCGTCGCGACCGGCGGCGGGGTCGGCGTCGGCGTTACGGGCTTGGGCTTATCCGAGCAGGCAGCAACGGATGTCAGCACAAAGGCCACAAGGGCTGTTTTCACAACGGATTTGGTCTTGATCGACATATATATCCACCTCTCTCACCAGGCCGAACCTTATATGGTTCTATTTGCATAGTTTTGTGACTTTACTATTCACAAACTGCGTTAACGTTCACCATCATATGCCCCGGCAGTTTTGTCAAACACAAGTGTAAATTTCAACTATCCGGGCAAATGCTTCATAAAAACTCAGGGCTTTTCGCTATTTGAGCATTATTTAAGTCTGGGCGACCAGGCCGGGTCCGACGCGCCGCCGTGATAGGGCACGGGCCGTTCGATCCGGCCCGAAGCCTCGACCGTCCACAGGGACGGCGTCCCGCCCGGCGGCTCGCGGAAGAACATGATGTAGCGGCCGTTGGGCGCCCAGGTCGGCCCTTCTTCGAGATAGGAGGAGGTCAGCAACTTTTCGCCGCCACCATTGGGATTCATGACGCCAATCGAGAAACGGCCGCCCGATTGCTTGGTAAAGGCGATCATGTCGCCCTTGGGGCTGAAGACCGGCGTCGAGTAGATGCCGCCACCAAAGGTCAGGCGGCGCACGTTCGAGCCGTCGGCGTTCATGACGTAGATCTGCGGCGAGCCGCCGCGGTCCGACGTGAAGGCGATCCGGCTGCCGTCGGGCGAAAAGGACGGCGACGTGTCGATCGAACCATCGCGCGTCAGCCGCGTCGTCTGACGCGACCCCAGATCCATGGTGTAGATGTCGGAATTGCCGCCCTGAATGACGGTAAAGGCCAGTTTGGAACCATCCGGCGAGAAGCGCGGCGCGAACACCATGCCCTTGAAGTCGCCGACGGCTTCCTGGCGGGCGGTCTCGATATTGAAGATGTAGATACGCGCCCGGTCGGCGCTCAGCGACATGTAGACGACTTCCTGGCTGTCCGCCGAGAAGCGCGGCGTCATCACCTTGGTCGAGCCGTCAGTCAAATAGGACGGATTGGCGGCGTCCTGGTCCATGATGGCCAGGCGCTTGGTACGATTGCCGCGCTTGCCGCTTTCAGCGACGAAGACGACGCGGGTATCGAAATAGCCTTCTTCGCCGGTCAGGCGCTCATAGATGGCATCGGCGATCTTGTGCGCCACGCGCCGCCAGTTTTCCGGCGTCGCCGTCATCGACTGGCCCAGCAACTGGTTGGTGCCGAAGACGTCCCACAGGCGGAAATCGACCGTCAGGCGGCCATCGGCGTCGATGCCGGCGCGGCCGTTGGACAGGTACTGGGCATTGATGGTGCGCCAGTTGTCGAAGTTCGGCTGGACATTGACGTCGGGCTCGTGGGCGATGAAGGCGTTTGGATCGATCGGCTTGAAGAAGCCCGAGCGTTCCAGGTCGGCGAAAATCACCTTGGAGATTTGCGCGCCGATATTGTTGCCGGACGCGTCGGTGCCGGAATTGATATCGATGGCGATCGGCAGGGGCTGGATATTGCCCTGGTCGACCGTGCCGCGCAGGGCGGTTTGCGCAAGAGCCTCAGGCGCCATCGCCAGACCGGCCAGTCCCATGCCCGACACCAGCAAACCACGCTTGGTCAGATCATATGGTCCGTTGGCTGTCTTACGCATGAGAGCTCCTTTGTGTTGTCGTTTACCGATCTTACGTAACGGATTCCGTCTTAATCCGCATTGAGTGCATTTTTATGGCAGGTCCCGGTTTAACCGCCGCAGACCTTTTTCCCGTCGAAGACGATTTCCAAAGGCTGATTATACAACTCCTTGGGCAGGTCGTCGTAAAGCTCGCCGCGCTTGACGGCGCTCATGGCCCGCGAAGCTGCGGCCTGCCAGATCGGATCGCTGCGGCGATTGGCCCATTCCGGTCCCTTGATCACCCGGCCGTTCGGCGAGATAGTGAAGTGGATTTCCGGACTGACCAGTTTCGCGCCTGGTACATCGCAGTTCGGGTTCCACAGGTTCGACAGCTTGTTGATCAGCGCCGTCAGTGCGGCCTGCGTGCCGGCATCCGCCGGCGCGGTGCCCTGGTTCGAGCGGCCGTCGGTACGGCGGGTATTGGCCTGGGCCGGCTTCTTGCTGGTCGATTGCGACGGCGCAGCCGCCAGCCGCGACAACAGGTCGTCGGCCGCCGAGGTCTTGGGCTTGGTCGCCTTGGGCGGCTCTGGCTTCTTCACGCCCTTGGGATCGGGCTTCGGCTTTTCGACCGGCTTGGGATCGGGTTTCTTTTCCGGTTTTGGCTCAGGCTTGGGCGTCGCCGGCTTCTGCGGCGTCGGCACCGGCAGCTTGGGCGCCGGTTCGGGCTTGGGCTCGACCACCGGTTCTGGCGGCGCGGGTTCCGGCTCGGGCGTCTTGACCGCCTGTTCGTCGACCGGCGCCTCGGCCTGCTCGCGCATCGGCACCGACGAGACAAGCTCGATCGGCACGCTGGCTATGGTCAGCGGCGGTGGCGCGGTCTTCCAGCTTATATAGGCAAGCACAGCGACGCCGGCATGCAGCGCAAGAGACAAAACAAGGGCGGTGTTGAACCGTTTCATGTCTTACCGGGTTGCCGCTGCCGCGCTTGAAGAGGAGGCAGCAGATTGGCCGCCCATGGTTTCCGTCAGCAGGTTGATCTTGACGAAGCCGGACTTCGACAGCCGGCCCATGACCTGGGCAACCGTCTCCCACGTCGCGGCGCCCGCGCCACGGACATAGATCGGCTTGGAGGTGTCGCCGCCGGTGATAGCCAGGAGACGCGGTGCCAGCTGGTCGTAGCTGGCCTCGTCATCCATGACGTAGATCTTGCCTTGCGCGTCTACCGACACGGTGACCGGATCGCCCTCGTCCTTCAGCGCGGCGGCCTCCGTCTTGGGCAGGTCGATCTTGATGCCGGAAGTCAGCAACGGCGCCGAGATCATGAAGATGATCAACAACACCAGCATGACGTCGACCATCGGCGTGACGTTGATTTCAGCCAGGGCCGCGCGCTTTCCGCGCCGGCTGGAGCGGCGGCGTCCGCCGCCTCCGGATGATGCGCCACCAAGGGCCATGGCAGCCTCCCCTTAGCTCGCGATCTTGTCACCGACCCGGCGGGTCAGCGACACCATCAGTTCGTCGGCGAAGCCTTCCATGCGGGCGACGAAGCGCGCGACCTTGGTGTTGAACAGGTTGTAGCCGATATAGGCTGGAATAGCCGCTCCCAGGCCCAGCGCCGTGGCGAACAGGGCTTCCGAGATCGCAGGGGCGACGGTCGCGAGGTTGGTGTCGCCTTGCGAGGCGATGGCCGAAAAAGCGTTCATGATGCCCCAGACCGTGCCGAACAGGCCGATAAAGGGCGAGGCGGTGGCGATCACGGCCAGCAGGCTCAGGCCCTGCTCCATGTTTTCGGCTTCGTTGGAGATGACGTGGTTCAGCTCGCGGTCGGCCTGGTTGAGGACGATATCGCCCTGCGCGCCCGACAGCGATCGGCTCTTGTTGTCGCGCCACACGCGGGTGACGATGACCAGCAGCTTCTGGAACGGCTCCTTGGGATGGGTACCGAGACCTGCCGCGATATCGTCGAGCGGACGGCCGGAAGCCAGGACGCCTTCGAAACCATCAGCCTCCTTGTTGACCTTGCCCAGCAGCATGACCTTCTGGATGATCACCGCCCAGGACCACAGGGACCCCAGGATCAACACGACCATTACGGTCTTGATCACCCAGTCCGAGTGCATGAAGAGTTGAACAAAATCCAAGCCGGCGGCGGCATTCGTGGCGGCCATGAAGCGGTCCCCATTGTGGTTAATCCTGAACAGGGCCCACCTTGCACCAGTTTTGACGACATTTCTATGGCGTTGGTGCCTTTTGTGCCCGGTTTTCAAGCGATATGCCGAAAAGTGTCAGCGGTTTTCGGCTCAATATCCCGCTAAGGCAAGTCTAACGGTGTTTTAGCAACAGTCGATTCGATGACGGCGGAGAGTGCCTTGGGTAAGCGTCGCGGCTTGTTTTTGAAGTCGATGCAGACGGCGGTGAAGTGCGCCTCGCACAGGAGGACACCGTCGCGTTCGATGCTCTGGTGCAAGAAGAACTGCGCCCCCTTCATGCCGGTAGGCCGCGACCGCACCAGCAGGATGTCATCGATCTTTGCCGGCGCGCGATAACGCACATCGATATGGGCCACAGCGAAGCCCAAAGGTTCCGGCAAGGCCGCCAGTTCGGTGTGATGAATACCGATAAGCCGCAGGTAATCCGACCGCCCGCGTTCGAAGAACTTCATGTAGTTGGCGTAGTAGACGACGCCGGAAAAGTCGGTGTCTTCGTAATAGACGCGCACCAGCAGATGATGCTCGCCGTCGACGATCTGGCCGGACAGGGACTGGGTAGGAATTTCACTCATACCGGCTTTTACGGTGCTTGGACCAGGAAAATCAAGGAAGACCCGCGTCCCAGGAAGACGGTTGAGCTTAGTTCATGCGAAGTTCCCCCTTCCGTCGGCTTCGCTATCGCTTGCCGCCACCTTCCCCGTGAACGGGGAAGGAAAATACACCTATCCAGTTCCTTCCCCGTTCACGGGGAAGGTGGCATTTGCGGAGCAAATGACGGAAGGGGGAAAACCACGGTACATCCGGAGCCTCTAAGGCGTGTCGCGGTAGCGGCAGACCTCATAGCGCATGCCCTTGCGCGCCACAGGTCCCTTGTGCTCATATTGCAAATAATAGCCGTCCGCACCGTAGAATGGCCAGAATGGCAGCCCCTCCCCGTTCGGATTGCCAATCTTGGCGAACCTCGCCCAGTGCTCCAGCAGCGGCGGCCATTGCCGCACCGCCTTACCGCCCGGCCGGTGGTTGAACACGAAGGCCAGTTCCGAACCGTGATGCGCAATCCCGCCACTCGCATCGACATCGAGCTGATAGAGCCAGGTCTCCTGCCCCGAAGCACTCACCTGCCACGCGGTCCAATCGGACGGACACCGCATCATCACGTCAGTCGACAGCTGCATGGCCGTGTCGCCCAGCACCGGATCGGCCTTGGCACGCAGCTTCGTGTCGATGCCGTAAAAGCTCAATGCCTTCATGCGGTTGGGACCAAAGGCTTCGTGGATCGTCGGATAGATCGCGTCTTCGCCGCCATGCAGCCCCAGTTCCTGCGCCGAAGTCCCGATGATCAGCGGCACCTTTGCCTGGCCGTGCGCGCGGAAGACCTCATAGGGCGATTTCGGCAGGACATAGCCATCGACCACGGCCTGCAGCCAGATGAAGCTGGCGTCAGCTACCGGCGGCGTCAGCTTGTCGGCCGCTTCCTGGAGGGCGGTCGCAGGCGCGCGGCGCAGGTCTTCCAGCGCTTCGGCACCGGCCGGCGCCTTCTCCCCGGCACGCGGGCTGTATTGCCGCGCCAGTTCGACACCCATGGCTTCATTTTCGGCGAGCGTACGCGCCGGCAGGCCGAACTGCGGCGGGCCGCTCTGGATGATCGCCTTGTCGAACAGGCCTTCTGCCAATGGCGAGGCCATCAGCAGGCCAACATCCTGGGCGCCGGCGCTATGGCCGAACAGGGTGACATTGTCCTTGTTACCGCCAAAAGCCGCGATATTGTCGCGCACCCATTGCAGCGCCTTGATCTGATCCATCAGTGCGTAGTTGCCCGAAGCCTTGTCCGCGCTTTCGGCCGTCAGTGCCGGATGCGACAGGAAGCCAAAGACACCCAGGCGATACTGAACCGACACCAGGATGACGCCTTCATCGACCAGTCCCGACATGACCGTCCCCGCTCCGTTGCCGGCGCGGTTCGCGCCGCCATGGACAAAAACCATGACCGGCAGCGGATCGGCGGGCTGGACGTCCGGCGTGCGAATTTCGAGATAGAGGCAATCTTCGGCGCTGGTCCGCGCCATGTCGGCATTCCAGCCATAAGAAGCCTGAAGGCAGGCCGGGGCGCTGTTGGTCTCATAACGCACCCCGTTCCACGCCAGAGGATCTTGCGGTGGGGTCCAGCGCAGATTGCCGACCGGCGGGCGGGCAAAGGGCACGGCCTTGAAGACGACCGAGCCGTCGTCCAGGCGTTGGCCACCAACCCGGCCGCCTGTCACCGGCACTTCGACATCAGCGAGAATGGGGGTAATTACAGGCGGCGGGACGCTTGCCTGGGCCGCCGTCTCTTCCGGATAGTCCTCGGCGCGCCAGCTCTTGACCGGCGCCTTTTTCACGACAGTCGTATTGCCTTTGAAGTTGCCGCGCCAGCGCTTGGATTGCGCATCAGCCGCCCCGGTAACAAGGCACAGGGCAGCCGTCAGCAGAACAAGCCTGGATATCTTGGACGTGGAATTCATAGCCGGCTCCAGATTCAATACGCCGACACTATAGGGTTAACGGCCTTGCTGCCAGAGCTGAGCCGCACCGCGCACGCCGGAACTATCACCCCATTTGGCCGGCGCCAGGGTCGCCGCCCATGAGTCGCTGAAGACATAGGGGCGGATCTTGCCCGGCAGGCGGTCGTAGAGTTCCGGTACGTTCGACAGACCGCCGCCGAAGATGAAGGCGTCGGGATCGATCATGTTGACGGCAACAGCCAGGGCGCGGCCGAGACGATCGACCAGGCGATCGAAGGCGGCATCCGCTTCGGGATCACCGGCGCGCATGGCTTCGATGATCTGCTCGCCCTTCATGGCGCGGCCGGTGACGTGGTGGAAGTCGCGGGCAAAACCCGAACCAGACACCCAGGTTTCGAGACAGCTCTTCTGGCCGCACCAGCAGGTCGGTCCAGGGAATTCGTCGGCCTGCGGCCACGGCAGGGGCATGTGGCCCCACTCACCGGTGACGCCGTTCGCGCCTTCGACCAGGCGGCTATCGACAACCAGTCCACCGCCGCAGCCGGTGCCAATGATGATGGCAAAAATGGATTTGAGTCCCTTACCCGCGCCATCGATGGCTTCGGACAGGGCCAGGCAGTTGGCGTCATTGGCGAGGCGGACCGGGCGCTGAAGCGCAGCCTCGAGGTCCTCACGGAAGGTCTTGCCATTGAGCCATGTCGAATTGGCGTTGCGCATCACACCGGTACGCGGGCTCACCGAACCGGGAGCGCCGACACCAATGGTGCCGATACGATGGGCGAGATTGGGGTCTTTCTGGCGGGCCTCGGTTTCGACACGGCCAATCAGTTCGCACACCGTGCGGATGGCATCGTGGTAGTTGCCGGGATTGGGCTCCCTGTGCCGCGACAGGAAGTCTCCGTCCTGCGACAGGGCAGCGGCTTCGATCTTCGTGCCGCCAAAATCAACACCGACATACAACATTCAAAGGGTTCCGTGCAGCTATTGTTATATATCCCGTCCTGTGGCCGGACGGCTTTTAGGATAAGAATTGGCCTCCGGCGCGCCACCTTGGCAGCATTACCGGAGGCCGTTACGCGATTCAGTACTTAGTGGCCGCCGCTGACGCCTTCTTCGATGGCGTGGGTCGGCGCCTTGCGACAGGCGAACGAGAACCACAGCACGTAGACGTAGCAGATCAGAGGCGCGATGAAGCCCAGCGACATCGAACCCGTCAGTTCCTGGATCTTGGCGAAGGCCAGCGGCAGGAAGGCGCCACCGACGATGGCCATGCAGAGCAGACCCGAGGTCGCCGAAGTCGGCGCGGTCGAACGCTGCAAGGTCAGGGTGAAGATGGTCGGGAACATGATCGAGTTGAACAGGCCGATCAGCAGGGCTGCGAAGGCCGGGATCAGGCCCGTTGTGTTCGGCACCGACGACAGGATGACATTGATCATGCCGGTCGACTCGGTCGGGACCAGATCCTTGGTGAAGATGACGACCAGCGTCAGGGCGATAGCGCCCAGGGCCACGACGGTCAGCATGACGTAGTCGCGGATGAACTTCAGCAGGGCTGAGCCGGTGAAACGGCCGATCATGGCGAACAGCATGTAGAAGGTCGTCAGCTGGCCGGCCGACTGCGCCGGGATATTCAGGATGTGCTTCTGTTCAATGAACAGCAGCAGGTTCAGCGAGATGGCGACTTCGGCGCCGACATACAGGAAGATGCCGATCGAGCCGAGGTTTGCCCACTTCGACTTCAGGGCACTGAACGGCGAAACCAGCTTGCCGGTCTTGGGGGCGGCCGCCGTGATCTTCTTGCGCACCAGGAAGATGGCGAAGATGAATAGGGCTAGGGCAACGCCGATGGCGAGGTAGACGTTCGAGACGAAGCCCAGGGCTTCTTCGCGCATGACGTCGGTGATGACCACGTCCTTTTCGAAGATGGCGCCGTTCAGCAGGAACTTGGCGCCGAAGAACAGGCCACAGGCGGCGCCCAGGCTGTTGAATGACTGCGACAGGTTCAGGCGGAAGGCCGAATCTTCAGGCTTGCCCATCGAAGCGATCAGCGGGTTGGCCGCGACCTGCAGGAGGGTAACGCCCGACGCCATGACGAACAGGGCGACCAGGAAAATGGTGTAGACGTGGATGTTGGCGGCCGCGATGGCCATGAAGCAACCGGTCACGATGGCGCCGAGGCCGATCATGACGGAGTTGGCGTAGCCGAACTTGGACAGGAAGGCCGCCGAAGGCAGGGACATGACGCCGTAGGCAATAAAGAAGGCGAAGCCGGTCAGGTTGGCCTGGACGGGCGTCAGGGTGAAGACGGTCTTCATGGTCTTCAGAAGCGGGTCGAGCAGGTTGGTAACCAGCGCCCAGATGAAGAAGAGACACGTTACATAGACCACGGCGAGCGCAAGGCCGCCGGGTTTAGCCGTTGCTGAGGAAGAAGACATATACCTACCTGTGCACTGTTATGGTGAAAGCCGGCGCACACCTGCCTCCCCCGATTAAATAAATCAAATTGCAAAAAATGACTCTTTGCAAGTGCCTTCGGCGAAAAATGTGCGATTCTTCCGCCGTTATCGAGTTTTATCACATCGCCGCGCCGGTGCCAGACTGCGCGCCTCAGGCGAGAGCACATTCGTTAACGCCGGTATCTGATTTTCAGGAGCGAACGGGATGCGATATTTCCCGTCCATCTTCGACATGCTTACTTCACCCACACCAAACGGGCAAGGCATGTTACCGTTAACTTATATTTTTGTCCGACAATTCAATGTCTAGCTGCCAACGTTGTCAGCCGTGACGTTTCAATGGTTTCCGCAAGTTTTAGCTTGACCCGGCGGCAGAAGATGGGCTTTGTCCCCACGCTCAAAATCCCTTCCCAGACGAAGAGTCGTGCCTTGAAAATCCTTCGCCGCCGTAAAACCAAGATCGTTGCCACACTCGGGCCCGCAAGCTCGAATTTGGAGATGATGACACAACTGCTGCACGCCGGCGCCGATGTGTTCCGTTTGAATTTCAGCCACGGCAGCCATGAGGATCATGGCCGCAATATCGAGCTGATCCGTGAACTGGAGCAAAAGAGCAAGCGCCCGATCGGCATCCTGGCCGATGTCCAGGGCCCCAAGCTGCGTGTCGGCCGTTTCCTCGGCGGCGCGGTGGTGCTTAATCCGGGCCAGACCTTCCGCCTCGACCTCAATCCGACGCCCGGCGATTCGCGCCGTGCCACCCTGCCCCACCCGGAAATCATTGCTGCCGCCCAGATCGGGTCGCACCTGCTGCTCGATGACGGCAAGCTGAAACTGCGCGTCACCCACGTCCGCGATGACCATCTCGAAACCGTCGTCGTCATCGGCGGCCGTCTGTCGGACCGCAAGGGCGTCAACGTTCCCGACGTGATCCTGCCAATCCCGGCCCTGACCGAAAAGGACCGCGCCGACATGGAGTTCGCACTCCAGCGCGGCGTCGAATATATCGGCCTGTCCTTCGTCCAGCGTCCTGAGGACGTGATCGAGGCCAAGGGCATCATCAAGGGGCGCGCCTGGGTCCTGTCCAAGCTTGAAAAGCCGCAGGCCCTCGACAACCTCGAAGAGATCATGCGCCTCAGCGACGCCGTCATGGTGGCGCGCGGCGACCTGGGTGTCGAGCTGCCTCCGGAAGAAGTACCGCTGGCGCAAAAGCGTATCGTCATGGTCGCGCGCCAGATGGGCAAGCCGGTCATCGTCGCCACCCAGATGCTGGAATCGATGATTACGGCGCCGACGCCGACCCGCGCCGAAGCTTCGGACGTCGCGACTGCCGTGTTCGACGGCGCCGACGCCGTCATGCTGTCGGCCGAAACCGCGGCTGGCCAGTATCCGATCGAAGCCGTCACCATCATGGACCGCATCATTGCCCGCGTCGAAACAGACGATGGCTGGCGCGGCACGACCGACCGCCGCCGTCCGGATCCCGAAAAGTCGACATCTGGCGCCATTGCCGCGGCAGCGCGTCAGGTCGCCCAGACGATCGAAGCCGTCGCCATCGCCGCTATGACGAATTCGGCCTCTACGGCCCTGCGCGTTGCCCGCGAACGCCCAAATTCGCTGATCCTGGGCCTGACGCCGAACACCGAGACCGCCCGCCGTCTGGCCCTGACCTGGGGCGTGCACCCGGTCGTCACCCCCATCACCCACTCGATGACCGAAACAGTAGCCGTGGCTACCAAGCTGGCGCGCTCCGAAGGCGTAGCCGAGCCTGGCCAGGACATCGTCATCGTCGCCGGCATGCCGTTTGGCAAGTCGGGCTCGACCAACGCCCTGCGCGTCGCCCGTGTCACCCGCACCAACGCGGTCGAAGCCGAGTTCGACGACGGCGAACCCGAAGCGAAATAAGGCTTCGGACATTCCAGAATGAAAAACGCCGCGCTGTGAAAACAGCGCGGCGTTTTTATATCGGGATTGAGCTCTGGTTATTCTATGTAGTCCGGCGCAGTGATGCGCTTGCCTAAAAGCATGGCATCCGCAACGATGCGCAGCGGCTCGAAGTCCGCGTCCGACGACTTCGACTTGATCAGGTCATGGAAGTGCGCGTAGAGGCCCGGATATTCGGCCTCCTTCTCCTTGGCCATGACCTGGCCATCAATCTCCAGCTCGGCGCCGCCCATCGACAAGGTCAGCTTTTCGCCGGCTTCGGACTCGACAAAGATGCTCCAGGTCTGGACGCCGGCTTGCAGGAAGTCGTATTCGGCCCGCACCGGCACGCCATTGGTCGTCAGCATGTCCATCTCGACCTGGATCGGTGCTTCGCAATTGCCTGGGATATGCAGATTGGCCTTCTTGACCATGACCGCACCCGGCAGGATGCGCGTCACGATCGACAGCGAATTGATGCCCGGATCGAAGACGCCCATGCCGCCGGCCTCGAAGATCCACTTCTGGCCGGGGTGCCACTGGCGGACATTTTCCTTCCAGTGGACCACGACCGACTTCAGCTTGCGTGAGGCCATCCATTGACGCGTGCGCTCAACGGCGGGGGCAAAGCGCGAATGCCAGCTGGCGAGCAAGCTGACCCCCTTCTGCGCAGCCAAGGTCTTGATCGCCATGGCTTCGCCGAGCGTGGCCGCGGGCGGCTTTTCGAGGAAGACGTGGCGGCCGTCATTGATCACCTGCTGGGCGATGACGTGGCGAACCTGCGGCGGCGTACAGATGGCGATGGCCTCGATATCGGGATGGGCCGCGACCATGTCCTCATAGCTGTTGTATGCCTTGACGCCTTCTGGGCGCGAGCTGGGCGAACAACCGGCAACCAGGGTCAGCTTCTTATTGGCGTTGATCGAGGGGATGTGCTGATCCACCGCGATCTTGCCAAGACCGATCAAACCGATTTTGAGGGGTTTACTACCGAACATTACCAAAAGTCCCTTGTGTTAAGCGCTTGCCCGTTATTCGCGATGTCAGCCGAAAACGGCTGCACACCGCACTACCTGCATTTGTCCGAGTTTTTCCGTCCTCTTAGCACGGCCCAACGACTTAGCAATTATCATATTTATGATGGCTGCTCGGACAGCGCGTAAATTCGCGTCATCGGCATCCATTTCTCACCGGGCGCGGCAAAGGGCAAGGGCTGCTGGAAGTCCCACATCAGTTTTTCCCAGGCCTGGACGTCGGTGCTGGCGGCATCGGCGGCGGCCTTGGCGACGGGATCGAAGCCAGGTCCCGGCGTCAGAACCATGACCATGCGGTTGCCGACAAGGAAGATTTCGAGGGCCTCAATACCAGCCTCACGGATCGATGCATTGATGGGGGCCGGCACCTGTCCCGGCGCATGCCATTGCTTGTAACGGGCGATTGCGCTGGCATCGTCCTTGAGATCGAGGCAGAAATAGAGCTTGTCCATGTGGCGTCCTTTCGCGTTTCCATTTTCGCCACTCGTTCCATATTCCTCCCCCCAAGTAAATTTCATATTTGACGCACCCGTTCATATGTGATGAGCTAGCGGGAGAAAGCGGCCGGCAAAGATGCCGCATACACGAGGAAACTGGGACCATGTCGGAAGCGGCGAAGACGGACGCAAAAGCGTCAGCAGGCCTTTGGCCTATTATCCTGATTACCAGCCTGTTCTTTTTCTGGGGAATAGCTAACAATCTCAATGACATCCTGATACCGCAGTTCAAAAAGGCCTTCATCCTGACTGACCTTCAGACGGGACTGGTGCAGTGGGCTTTTTACCTGGGCTACTTCCTGCTCGCGCTCCCCGCGGCGTTCGTCATGCGCCAGTTCGGCTACAAGTTTTCCGTGGTCATCGGCCTGCTTCTCTACGCAGCCGGCGCCTTCCTATTCTATCCGGCCGCCGATAATCATCAATACAGCTGGTTCCTGGGCGGCCTGTTTGTCATTGCTTCAGGCCTTGCCTTCCTGGAAACCTCAGCCAACCCGTTGATCACCGTCCTGGGGTCGCCGGAAAAAGCAGCCTTCCGGCTGAACCTGGCGCAAAGCTTCAATCCACTGGGCGCCCTGTCCGGCATCTTCATCGGCCAGCAATTTATCCTGTCGGGTATCGAACACGACGAATCGGCGCTGGCGGCCATGACCGACGCCGCGCGCCAGGCCTTCTACATTTCAGAAGTCAAAGCGGTTCAGGGCCCCTATCTCGTCATCGGCTGTGTCGTTCTGCTTTGGGCGGCCCTCGTTCTCCTGTCGAAATTTCCCGCGGCGGCGACGCAGAACGCCCACGAAGATACCGGTGAGGACGTCGGCTTCTTCGCGTCGATCGGACGTTTGTTCGGTAAGCCGCATTTCCTGTTCGGTGTGGTCGCGCAGTTCTTTTATGTCGGCGCCCAAGTCGGTATCTGGAGCTTTACCATCCGCTACGCCCAGGCAGAGATCGGTCTTGGCGAAAAGGAAGCCGCCAACTACCTCTATTTTGCCCTTATCGCCTTTGCGGTCGGCCGTTTCTTCGGCACGGCGCTGATGAGCCGCATAAACGCCTCGCTGATTCTCGGCGTCTTCGCCGTGATCAATATCGGCCTGACCCTGTACGCAGTCGTCGCCGGCGGTCAGGACGGTCTCTATGCGCTCGTGGCCTCGTCCTTCTTCATGTCCATCATGTTCCCGACCATCTTCGCCACTTCGGTGCAGGGCCTCGGCAACCTGACCAAGACCGGCTCGTCACTGCTGGTCATGAGCATCATCGGTGGCGGCGCCCTGACCATGGTGATGGGCCTGATTTCCGATGCCAGCCACATCCGTACGGCCTTTGTCGTGACAGCCATCTGCTTTGCCGTCATCGCGCTCTACGCCTTCCGGACGAAAAATGCGGCGGCTCCGGTCGCAATGACGGGGCATTGATGATCATCGATTCGCACCAGCATCTCTGGCAGATCGGGCGCAACGGCCATGAGTGGCCCACGCCTGATCTCGCCGCCATCCATCGCGATTTTGGCCCGGATGACTTCCGGGCTGAAGCCGTTGCCGTGGACGGCAGTGTGCTGGTGCAATCGCAGCCTAACGACGCTGACACCGACTGGATGCTCGAAGTCGCGTCTGCAACGCCGTTCATCAAAGGCGTTGTCGGCTGGGCCGATCTGGAAGCCCCGGGCGCCCCTGCCCGCCTGGCAAGTCTCGCTGCCAAACCCAAGCTGAAAGGCATTCGCCCGATGTTGCAGGGGCTTGCTGACGATCAATGGATCCTGCGCGACGCAGTCCAGCCGGCATTGACGACGATCACCGATCTGAGCTTACGCTTCGATGCCCTGATCTTTCCGCGCCACCTCGCCGTCATCGACCAACTGGCGCGCGCCTGGCCGGCCCTGTCCATCGTCATCGATCACTGTGCGAAACCAGAGATCGGCAGTGGCGACGACGCGCTTTGGCGCGACGGCATGGCGCGCGTCGCCAACAATCCCAATGTTTGCTGCAAGCTGTCCGGCCTGGCCACGGAAATGGCCGACGGTCTGTCGCTCGATGCCGCGAAACCCTACGCCGACCATGTGCTGGCCTGTTTCGGACCCGATCGCCTCATGTGGGGCTCGGACTGGCCGGTATTGAACTTGCGCACCACCTATAACGCGTGGCAGGACTGGACTTTGGCGTGGCTGGCGCCGCAATCCGGCCCTACCCGCGACGCCATCTTCGGCGGTACGGCCCACCGCTTCTATCAATTGACTTAAAGACCGACATGCCCGATTCCGAATCCGACAAGACCGCCAAGTATCGCGCCCCAGCTCTCGAAAAGGGTCTGGACGTGCTCGAACTGCTGGCCTCTGCCAAGGCGCCGCTCACACTGTCGCAGATATCAACGCGCCTGGACCGCTCGGTCAGCGAGTTGTTCCGCATGGTCCAGGTGCTGGAGGCACGCGGCTATGTCGGTCCATCCTCGCGCGGCGACGGTTTCGAGCTCACCAACAAGCTGTTTTCGCTCGGCGTTTCGCGCGGCCCGAACCAGAACCTGCTGCTGAGCGCCCTGCCATTGATGCAGGAACTGAGCGACGAGACGCGGCAGGCCTGCCACCTCGTCATCGCGTCAGACGACCGCATGGTCGTCATTGCCCGCGTCGAAGCGCCTGGCGATATCGGCTTTTCGGTGCGCGTCGGCTATCAGCGTCCGCTATTCAAGTCGACTTCCGGCATCATCCTCTACGCTTTCCAGAAGCCCAATGTGCGCGAAAGCTGGTGCAACCACATGCGCCCCGGCCTGACGCCCGAGGAATGGCAGCAATTCGATGCCCAGGCCGACCGCGCGGTTGCGCAAGGATTTATAGCGGTCAAGAGCGGCTACACCGAAGGAGTCACCGACATATCGTGCCCGATTCACAACGACGTGTCGGTCATCGCTGCCCTGACCATGCCCTTCATTCGCTCGACCGAAAGCGCCGGCATGGAAGAAACGACGGCGCATCTTAAGGCGACAGCTGCAACCCTCAGTCGCGCCTTGGGGGCCTAGACGCTGTGCCATTCTTGAGAAAAACCATCGGCAAGACGGGCCTGACCGTTCCTGCGCTCGGCTTCGGCTCGGCGTCGGTCGGCAACCTTTATCGCGCCATGAGCGACGAAGCTGCGCAAACGACGCTGCAGTGTGCCCTGGACAAAGGCATTGCCCTGTTCGACACCGCGCCACACTACGGCCAGGGCCTGAGCGAACGCCGCGTCGGCGCCGCAATCAAGGGCCGCGCCGATGCCAGGGAAGAACCGGTCCTGTCGACCAAGGTTGGCCGCGTCCTGAAGCCGATGGCTCCGCCCCTCCCCGGTACGGAACGTCACGGCTTCATTGACGGCGATCCGTTCGAGCCTGAATTCGACTATTCCTATGACGGCGTCATGCGGTCGTTCAGCGACAGCCGCCAACGTCTGGGCGGCGCCACGATCGATATCCTGCTGGCCCATGACCTGGGCCAGGTGACGCATGGTGACCTTCATGCGCATCACTTCAAGGCCTTCCTCGACGGCGGCTACCGCGCCATGCGCGAACTGAAGGACGGCGGGCAGGTCAAGGCGATCGGCCTCGGGGTCAACGAATGGCAGGTCTGCGAAGAGGTTCTTGGCCACGCCGATCTTGACGTTGTCCTGCTGGCCGGGCGCTACACCCTGCTGGAGCAGACGGCGCTCACAAGCTTCCTGCCGCTGTGCGAACGCCGATCTGTGAGCGTGCTGGCCGCCGGCGTATTCAACTCCGGCATCCTGAGTGGTGGGACGGCCTATAATTACGCGCCGGCGCCGGAAGCGATCCGGTCGCGCGTTCAAGGCCTCAAGGCGGTGTGCGACAGCCATGGCGTGCCCCTCGCCGCGGCGGCCCTGCACTTTCCGCTTGCCCATCCGGCGGTCGCCGGCGCAATCGTCGGAATGGCCACGCCCTCCGAAGTCACGCAAAACCTTGGCTGGTTCAACCAGCCCATGCCTGCCGGCCTGTGGAGCGACCTCAAGGCCGAAAACCTGCTACCCGAGAATGCGCCGACACCGGCGCAGGAGAAAGTTCATACATGAGTACACACGCGTCATTCATCCTCCTGCACGGCGACGACAACGTCCTTGTCTGCCGGGCCCGCGCCGAAGCCGGTGAAACGGTTACGGTCGACGACACAGTGTTGACTCTGAGCACGACGATCGACGTCGGTCACAAGATCGCCCGCCACAACCTGGCCGTCGGTGACAAGATCTACAAATATGGCGCCCCAATCGGTTCGATGACGACCGATGCAAAAGCCGGCGACCATATCCATATGCACAACATGCAAAGCGATTACATCAAGACCCATACCCGTGAGGCGACCCATGGATAGTCTCAGCCCTGCCACTGCGCCTGCGCACATCGATCCCAACACCTTCACCTTCCCGGCCTGGCAGCGTTCTGATGGCCGCAAGGGCATCCGCAACGTTGTGGCTGTCGCCTATCTGGTCGAATGCGCCCACCACGTCGCGCGCCGTATCGTCGACAAGTCTGGCCGTGACGATGTCCATCTGATCGGTTTCCCCGGCTGCTATCCCAACCAGTACGCCCTGACCATGATGCAGGCCCTGTGCACCCACCCGAACGTCGGTGGGGTCGTTCTGGTGTCGCTCGGCTGCGAAAGCTTCAATCGCGAAGCCCTGCGCAAGGCTGTCGAGGCCTCAGGCCGTCCGGTCGAGGTCTTCGTCATCCAGCAGGAAGGCGGCACCGCCTCGACCATCCAGAAGGGCGTCGATGCCGTATCGCGTATCCGCGCCATCGCCGACGCCACGCCTAAGACCGAGATGAAGACATCCGAGTTGGTCATCGGCACCATCTGCGGCGGTTCAGACGGCACATCGGGGATCACCGCCAATCCGGCCGTCGGGCGCGCCTTCGATACCCTGGGCGCCATCGGTTCGGCCTGCGTGTTTGAGGAAACCGGCGAACTGATTGGCTGCGAAAAGATCATGGCCAGCCGCGCCGTCACACCGGAACTGGGCGCAGAGCTCGAAGCCTGCGTGCAAAAAGCCGAAACCTATTACGCGATCATGGGCTTCGGTTCGTTTGCGCCGGGCAATTCCGATGGCGGCCTGACGACGCTGGAAGAAAAGTCGATGGGCGCCTATTCCAAGTCGGGGTCTGCGCCGATCTGCGGCATCCTGAAACCCGGTGACGTACCGCCGACGGGCGGTCTGTACCTGCTGGACGTCGTACCGGATGGTGAGCCGCGCTTCGGCTTCCCGAACATCTCGGACAATGCCGAGATCGTCGAGATGATCGCCTGTGGTTGCCACCTGACCCTGTTCACCACCGGCCGCGGCAGCGTCGTTGGCTCGGCCATTTCGCCGGTTATCAAGGTCTGCGCCAACCCGGAAACCTATCGCCGCCTGGAAGGCGACATGGACATCGACGCTGGCCGGATCATGGAAGGCCGCGCCTCGCTCGATGAAGTCGGCGCCGACATTACCGACCTGATCCTGCGCGTGTCCGCCGGCGAACCGAGCAAATCGGAAGCCATGGGCCACCAGGAATTCATTCTGACCTACAAGGCGTTCGACCCTGTCGGCCCTGCTTGCTTGCCGCTCCGCCCAGCATCTGCACCGCAAGCGGTGCGATAGCGGGCTTCGCTTTTTATGCGCTCAGAGGCCGCGCAGGCTCGCCGCTTTCGCGGCGGCGGCCAGTCGGCCTTGCCAAAGCCATGGCTTTGGAAACTCTACAGAGGTTACCTATGGGACGTTTATCTGGAAAAACCGCGCTGATCACCGCAGCGGGGCAAGGAATCGGCCGCGCCACGGCGGACGCCTATCTGCGCGAAGGCGCTACCGTCATCGGTGTCGATATCAATGGCGACACGCTGAAGGATTTCGGCGGGATCAGCCACGTCGCCGACATCACCGATGCCGAAGCCATCAAGGCCTTGGCCGCCAAGTTCACCGACGTCGATGTGCTGTATAATTGCGCTGGCACGGTCCACGCCGGGACGATCCTCGAGTGCGACGAAGACGCCTGGCAGTTCTCGCTTAATCTCAATGTCACGGCCATGTATCGCATGATCCGCGCCTTCCTTCCCGGTATGCTGGAGCGTGGCGGCGGATCGATCATCAACATGTCGTCGATCGCTTCGTCGGTCAAAGGCATCCCGAATCGCTTTGCCTACGGCGCGACCAAGGCTGCCGTCATCGGCCTGACCAAGGCCGTGGCCGCCGACTTTGTTACGCAAGGTGTTCGCTGCAATGCCGTCTGCCCGGGGACTGTGGAAACGCCGTCGCTTTTACAGCGCCTGCGCGACACGGGTGACTTCGACAAGGCTTATTCGGAATTCACGGCACGTCAGGCCATGGGGCGCTTTGGCAAGGTCGATGAACTGGCGGCGCTGGCGGTCTATCTCGGCTCGGACGAGTCGAGCTTTACGACGGGCCAGGCGCATGTGATCGACGGTGGCTGGGTAAATTGACCGGCAGCTTATGGGGTGTGGGGCCAAAGAACGTTTCTTGGGACCCAACAGACTTACTGATATCAAAAGAAAAGCCTGGCCCCAAAAGGCCAGGCTTTTCTTTTGATTTTAAAGGCCTTGGGGCCGCAGGCCCCAAACCCCATTAGTCGTGCAGCGCCAGGTCCATCCACACCATGTCCGTCTGCCCGCTCTTCAAACAGTGCAGGCCAGAGTTCGGCTTGTTGAACGGATCCGGCATATGGTTGACCGGCTCGGCGCTGAAAATTTCCGGATCGTGCGTCGGCACAAATATTTGCAGCCAGTGGCAGTTCGGCGATGCCCTGAGCGTATGGGTCAGCCGGTCGCCTTCGAAAATCTCGGCCTTGCCCTTGAAACCCGTATAGCAGTTGTCGATGGTGATATCGTGTGTCACCGCATCACCATGCGTCCAGTCTTTCTTGACCACGCCGGCATGCCAGTTGCGCGGCAGGGCCTGGTCATCGACCAGCCAGACACCATCGACAGAGGCCTTCAAACGCGTCTGCGGCGTACGGTTGAAAAAAGGGTGAAAGCCCAACCCCGCCGGCATCGTCCCGCGCGCCAGGTTCTTGACGGTCAAAAAACAGCGAACTCCGCCGGGCCGGATTTCATAGACGACCGTTGCTTCATAGTCCCACGGCCAGGCATCCGGTTGATGGCGATAACACAACACCGCGCGCGTTGGAGAGGCTTCCACGACCGTCCAGGCGGTCTTCCAGCCATGACCATGCAGGGGGTGCGGACTATCGCGGAAATTGGACGGCAACTGCACCTTTCGGCCCTCGGCGACGAAAGCGCCATCCCGCAGGCGATTGCACCAGGGCACAAGTGGAAAACTGGCGGTCATAGACGCATCGGTCTGACCGTCCGCGGCCGGCCGCAGGGCGTTCCGCCCCTTGTGGGTAAGGCGCCACATCGCCCCGGCTATGGCCGGATTGACGTCTAGTACTGTGTCTCCCGCCGTGAGACGTAACATGTTCGCTTCCTGCTGGCATTTTATTATCGTTGAAAAAAGCGGGGACTCGTCGAGGAGCCCCCGCTGTTTACGCGTACTGTTTTCAGTATATGGGAAATCTTACGATTTCTTCCAGAGGCCTTCAATGGCTTCCAGCGTCTTACCCTTGGTTTCCGGTACGAACTTCCAGACGAACAGCGCCGCCAGGATCGCCGAAGCGCCGTAAACGTAGAAGGAGAAGCCATGGTTGAACATGGCGACCAGTTGCGGATTGCCGTCCATCATCGGGAAGGTTTGCGACACGATGAAGTTGGCGATCCACTGGGCTGCAACAGCCACCGACATGGCCTTGCCCTTGATCGAGTTCGGGAACATTTCCGCCAGCATGACCCAGACGATCGGGCCCCACGACAGCGAGAAACCGGCGATATAGACGATGGCCGCGATCAGGAAGGTGATGCCCGTCTGATGCGTATTATACAGGAAGCCGAGATAGATCAGCGAGACCGCCATAATAACGGCGCCCCAGATCAGCAGCGGCTTGCGGCCCAGCTTGTCGACCGTAAACAGGGCGACGAAGGTGAACAGCACCATGTCGAGGCCCAGGATGACGGTGTTCATCATGGCCGCGTCCTTGCCGAGGCCAAGGTTCTCGAACATGGTCGGAGCATAGTAGAGGACAGCGTTGATACCGACGACCTGCTGGAAGACCGACAACAGAATGCCAACCAGAAGGACAGCGCCGCCAAAGGAGAACAGCTTGCCGGAATGCTTGGTCAGGCTGCCGCGGATTTCATCCATGGTGGCGTCGATTGTGGCAGGATCATTGACCTTCTCCAGCACTTCGCGCGCCTTGTCTTCCTTGCCTTTCAGCATGTACCAGCGCGGCGTGTCCGGCATGAGGAAGGCAGCGAACAGGAACAGGCCAGCCGGGATAGCGCACGAGGCCAGCATGTAGCGCCAGCCAGTGGCGTGGATCCACTCTTCCGAGCCCATCTTCGCGATCTGCATATTGACGAAGTAGACCAGCGTGATGCCGACGACGATCGCGATCTGTTCAAGCGAAACGAAGAGGCCGCGTTGCTTTGCCGGCGAGATTTCCGAGATGTACATCGGCGAAATCAGCGACGCCATGCCGATGGCCACGCCCCCGAACATGCGGTAGATCATGAACGGCCAGATGCCTTCGACGCCCAGTTGCCCGACCGGGGCAATAAAGGTTTCCGGATAGGCCGACAGCAGCGATGAAACGAAGAACAGGCCTGCTGCGATAAGCATGCCGGCGCGACGGCCCAGTGCCGTCGCCAGCGGTCCGGCGATGGCCGAACCGATAACACAGCCGAGCAGCGCGATGCCAACGGCAAAGCCATGCACCGTGTTCTGGTAATCCACCGACCAGTCGGTGTGGGGCAAAACAAAATTGTACTTGATGGACTGTTCCGCGCCGGAAATGACGGCTGTGTCGTAACCGAACAACAAACCGCCCAGCGACGCACCTACGGCTAGCCCGAGTATCAGGCCCGTATTCACAGACTTGCCTGTGGACATGAAAGTCTCCCTAATTTGCGGGCTTCTACCCGCACGATGTTCCCTGGTCTCTGCGGTCCGGCACTTGGACGCACCTGTATTGCCGCTTAACGAAAGCTTAACCCTGAAGCCGCTTTTCAGCAAGCCCCTGAGCGCCAAAACTCCTATAAAACATAAAGAGTTAACGGCAAAAGAGGCCTTATATTACCGTGAAATTGTTAACGCTAACAGTGAAAACCGGTTATGGCGACGCAACATTCAGACAGCGCTTACCCTGCGTGAATTGGAAGAGGCCGGGAAATTCCGGTATAATTCAACGTCAACGCTCTCATCGCGCGGGTGTGCGGTCGCGATAGCCGGCTGAAATGGCACACCTATTGGAGGCCGGCTGCAATGCTCCGGGCGCTGTTATCTTTTTTTGTAAAAAAAGCTGGCGAATGCCGCTGCCAGTCGCCCCCGGGCCAATCATGTTCCGTGTCATTGCTACCAGCATAGCGATAACAGACCTGGATTCGTCACGGGCTTTCCGTCCGCACGGAATAGCGTTAGGAATGGCGAAAAGGGAACGCGCCATGTCTGCTGTCATCGACCGCCGCCACCTGCTAATGGCAGCCAGTTGTCTTCTGGCGCCAGGTATCGCCGTAAGCGCCCCCCGGCGTATCCGCGTCCTGATCATCGACGGCGTCAGCAATCACGACTGGCAGTTGACGACGAAGATACTGCGCGCCATCCTGACGCCGACAGGCCTGTTCGACATCGCGGTCTCCACATCGCCCCACACGGCCGACGCCCCGGGCTGGGATCAGTGGCGGCCCGATTTCAACGCCTGCGACGTTGTCGTCCAGACGTACAATGATATCAACGGCGGCCCGGCCTGGCCTGAGGCGGTCAAGTCGGATTTCGAGGCTTATGTCCGCAAGGGCGGCGGCGTCTACTTCCTGCATTCCGCCAATAACGCCTTTCCTGACTGGCCGGCGTACAATGAGATGATCGGTCTGGGCTGGCGAAAAAAGGACTTTGGGACTGCCATATATATCGATGCGCACGAAAAGCCGGTGGCGTTACCGGCTGGTGAAGGCGAGGACACGGGTCACGGACAGCGCTTTGATGCCGTAGTCCACAGGATCGGCGATCATCCTGTCCATAAGGGATTCCCGCGCACCTGGATGACGGCCGATGTCGAGCTTTATCGCTATGGCCGTGGCCCCGCGCATAATCTCACGGTCTTGTCCTACGCGCTGGAACCCAAGACCGGGAAGAACTGGCCGATGGAATGGACGGTGACCTATGGCAAGGGCCGGTCCTACGTCGCCAATTATGGCCATGTCTGGCAGGGCGACAGCCAGCCGGTCACCCTGCGCAGCGCCGATGTCCAGGTGGTGCTGATCCGCGCCCTGCAATGGCTGGCCAGGCGCAAGGTAGACTATCCTGTCCCCGCCGACTTCCCGACCGCTGAAGCCGTGTCAGTCCGTCCGGAGCTGCTCCTCAAATAAAACAGGCCCCGTATGAGCGGGGCCTGTTCAAGGTTTAGTGGTTATGCCGTGGAAGCTTCTCGGCAATCTTAGTATATTTGAGCGCCGGCTCCATCACTGCGCCGGTATGCAGCTGTGAGACCGTAGCGCGGTAGATTTCCTGCCAAGGCGTCATCGATTCCGGCACGGCCGGAATGCCGTCCTTCTTGCGTTCGGCAATCACCGCATCATCAACCAGCGCATTGCAGGCGCCGGTATTGAGGTCGATGCGGATCATGTCGCCGCTGCGCAGCCAGGCCAGGCCACCGCCGGCCGCGCTTTCGGGCGAGGCGTTCAGGATCGACGGCGAGTCAGACGTGCCGGACTGACGGCCGTCACCCAGAGTCGGCAGCGAGGTGATGCCCGCCTTCAGCAGCGCGGCCGGCGGCTGCATGTTGACGACTTCGGCAGAGCCCGGCCAACCGATCGGACCGGAGCCGCGAATAACCAGGATGGTGTTCTCGTCGATGCCCAGCGACGGATCGTCGATACGTTCGTGATAGTCGGTCGAGCCGTCAAACACGACGGCCTTGCATTCCAGAATATTCTCCTGGCCGGGGCGCGACAGGTAGCGGTCGCGGAACTCTTTGGAGATCACACTGGTCTTCATGATGGCGAAGTCGAACAGGTTGCCCTTCAGCACCATGAAGCCGGCGCGTTCCATGATCGGATCGGCAAGCGTGCGGATCATTTCGCGATCCTTGGTTTCCTTGCCCTTGATGTTTTCACCGATCGTCTTGGCGGTGACGGTCAGGGCGCCGGTCTCGATCTTATTGGCGACGGCCAGTTCATGCAGGATGGCGGGAACGCCACCGGCGCGGTGGAAGCGCTCGCCCAGATACTTGCCCGACGGCTGCATGTTGAGGATCAGCGGCAGGTCGTGCGCGGCCATCCAGTCGGCATCGGTGATCTCAACGCCGGCATGGCGCGCCATGGCGACGATGTGCGGCTGGGCATTAGTCGATCCGCCGATGGCGGCAACCGCTGCGATGGCGTTCAGGAAGGATGCCTTGGTCAGGATTTTAGAGGGCTTCAGGTCCTCATAGGCCATTTCGACGATGCGGCGGCCGGTCTCATAGGCCATCTGACCGCGCTCACGGTACGGCGCCGGAATGGCCGAGCAGCCGGGCAGCGACAAGCCCATGGCTTCGGCGACCGCGTTCATGGTCGAGGCCGTGCCCATGGTGTTGCAGTGGCCGGCCGACGGCGCCGACGAGGTTGCGGCGTCGAAGAACTCTTCCTCGGTGATCTGACCGGCGGCAAGCGCGCGGCGGGAGCGCCAGATGACTGTACCGGAACCGACCAGTTCGCCATTGTGATAGCCGTCGAGCATCGGCCCGCCGCTCAGCACGATGGCCGGGATATCGACCGCGGTGGCTGCCATGATGCCGGCGGGCGTGGTTTTGTCGCAGCCAGTCGTCAGCACGACGGCGTCGAGCGGATAGCCATGCAGGATCTCGATCAGCGTCATCATCGACAGGTTGCGGTCGATCGCCGCGGTCGGACGGCGGCAGTTCTCGAAGATCGGGTGGACCGGGAACTCCATGCAGATGCCACCGGCGGCGACGATGCCGTCACGGGCGCGCTTGGCCAGTTCCAGGTGGATGCGGTTGCACGGCGCGATGTCGCTGCCCGATTGGGCAAAGCCGATGATCGGTTTGCCCGAGCGCAGTTCGGCCGGCGTGATGCCGTAGTTCATGAAGCGCTCGAGATAGAGCGCGGCCAGGTCGATGTGGCCGGGGGCTTCGAACCATTCCTGCGACCGGAAGCGGCCGTTCGGCGTGGCAGGGCGGCGCGGAGCTGCCCTTTCGGAAAATTCAGACATGTTGGATCTCATTCTGGGGCAGACCGGGGATATCGACGTCGAACCGGAAAAGGCCACCCGCCAGCGGCTGATTTTTCAGCTCTTCCGGCGACAACCCCTTGGCGGCGGTTGTGGCATAGACGGTCTTCAGGTCATGACCGCCAAAGGCGATCTTTGTGACATTCGAAACGGGGAAGCGGACGCGGCGCAGCAGGCGGCCATCGGGCGCATAGCAGTTGACACCCCAGCCGAAGAACAGCGCGTTCCAGACATTGCCGGCGCTGTCGACAACGGGGCCGTCCATATAGCCCTGGCCATGGTCCTTCTGCGTCGCTTCTTCATTGGCGTAGCAGACGGGGCTGGCGCTGTCGGGCGGCAGAGGCTGGTCCAGTTGCGCAAAGACGCGCTTGTTCGACAGGTGGCCGTCATCGCTGAGGTCGAAGGCGTAGATGACCTTCTTCAGGGTGTCGTTATGATAGAGGGTCTTGCCGTCGGGACTGACGGCCGGGCCATTGGTGATGACGTAGTCGTCGTCCATGACCTTCAGGCCACGCGCATCATAGCGATAGAGCTTGCCGTGGGGATGGTTTTCGTCATCGTCCATCGAGCCGAACCACAGCCGGCCGTGATGGTCGACATAACCGTCATTGAGGCGGTTGTTGGGAAGGCCCGGCTCGACGTGGGTCAGGAGCTCGAAATGGCCCTCGCGGCTGTGGCGATGCGGGTCGAAATCATAGAGGCCGGTCTTGCAGCCGACGATAAAGCCGCCGCGCTTTCTGGGTGCCAGGAAGCCACACGGCGACGGCGCGTGGAAGACCTGGTGCGAACCGATATTGACGTCATAGCGATAGACGCGCGACTGCTTGATGTCGACGAACCAGATCGCATGGTCCTTGCGCGACCAGACGGGACCTTCACCAAGCGTCGCCTTGAGGTCCCAGACACAGGTTGGTTCGAACAACTGGCTCATTCCGCGTCCCTGGTTTCGTTATCGCGAGCCCCCTCCTCCCTGTTTGCGGAGCGAATGGAGAGGTCTTGTCTCGGTACTGGGGTCTCTTCAAGCAAAAAAGCCAAACCGAAGCGACGGGCTGCCCCGAGCTTCGGTTTGTCGAAGCTTCCTTGCAGACCAAATGTTTTGCCTCCAGGCAAAACTTTGGTCTGAGGCGTTATCTCCAGCCGGCGTCGATCCAGTAGCCGTGGCCCGTGCACAGTTCGGCGTCGTCCGATGCCAGGAACAGGGCGAGGCCAGCGACGTGCTTGGGCTCGATACGGCCCGGCAGGCACTGGGCTTCGACGATCTGGCGTTCGCCTTCGGGCGTGTACCACTTCATCTGGCGCGGCGTCTTGACGTTGCCCGGGATGATGGTCGTGACACGGATATTGTCAGGCCCCAGTTCGCGGGCCAGGGCGCGCGTCATGCCTTCGATGCCGGCCTTGGCGGTTTCATACAGGACCAGGTCCGGCAGGCCGAGATGCCACGAAATCGAACCGAAGTTGATGATGGCGCCGCCGCCATTGGCCTTCATGCCCGGTGCCACGGCCTTGGCGCAGAACAGCAGGTGCTTGAGGTTCACGGCGATGCGGTTGTCGAAATAGGCCTCGGTGACATCGCCAAGCGAGTGGCGATCGTCATTGGCGGCGTTGTTCAGCAGGATATCGACGGTGCCGATCTGGGCCAGGGTGCGTTCCAGCGCCGGAATATCGGTCAGGTCGCACTTGTAGAAGGTCGCGGCGCCGGGAGGCAACTGCTCCGAAATAGTGTCGGCCAGGTCGATGAAGGAAACTTGCGCGCCTTGCTTTACGAAGGCTTCAACAAGACCCCCGCCGATGCCGGAGCCTCCGCCGGTGATAAGCACCTTGCGTCCCTTGAGGCTCGGATAGATGGCAGATGACATAGACTTATACTCTTCCCTTAGGGTGTTCGCCCTGATTTATGCTATTTTTATATTATGACGCCAAGGCTTGCGCGCGGGTGGTGTTTTTTGTGTCGAGAAGTCCGCGTCGCGCGAGGTTTTGCATCAGATCGGCGATGCCGAAGGTCCATTCGCGCGCGTCCTTCGAATAAACGACGCGGTTTTCCAGGCGTCCGAGCTTGGACGACGATACCTTGACGACGTCGCCAACCTTGTGGGTGAAGCCACGGCCCGGCACGTCCCGGTCCTGCGTCGGCGCGAACAGTGTGCCCAGCATCAGCACGAAGCCGTCCGGATAATGGTGCTCGCTCATGGCCTGGCGGATCAGTTCCAGCGGATCGCGACTGATCTGGGTCATGGTCGAACGGCCAACCAGCTCATAACCTTCCGGTCCGTCGATCTTGAGGTCCAGCTCGGCCGTGCGCACGTCTTCGATGGTGAAACCGTCGTCAAACATGCGTATGAACGGCCCCAGGGCGCAAGATGCATTATTGTCCTTGGCCTTGCCGAGCAGCAGGGCCGAACGGCCTTCGAAGCAGCGCAGGTTGACGTCATTGCCCAGCGTCGCGCCGACGGCGCGGCCGTGTGGCGTCACGACCATGACGACTTCGGGTTCAGGATTGTTCCAGGTCGAGTCGGAGCGCACGCCGATCTCTTCGCCCCAGCCCATGCTCGACAGGACCGGCGACTTGGTGAAGACCTCGGCGTCGGGGCCGATGGCAACTTCGAGATATTGCGACCACAGGCCGTCGTTGATCAGGGCTTCCTTCAGCTTGGCCGATTCCGCCGAACCCGGCTTCACCGAACGGATGTCGGAACCTACGCGTTCAGCCAGCGCATTACGGATGCCTTGTGCTTTGTCCGAGTCGCCACGCGCGCGTTCTTCGATGACGCGCTCAACGGCTGAGACGGCGAAGGTCACGCCGGCGGCCTTGACGCATTGCAGATCGATCGGCGACAGAAGCTGGTCGCCCTTGCGCTCACCGGCCCACGCCTTGCCGAAATCGAAATCTTCGAGCCTGCCCAGCGACTTGCCGCCAGACGGTACACCCGTTTCCGGCCACACCTTCAGCAACTGCGACACCGTCGGTGCCACGGGAGTCATGTCGAACACTTCACCATTCTTGACCAGGATCGGGGTTGGACCGTCCTCCGTTTGCAAGCGTCCGATCAGGGTCGCCGATTGCCAGTCTTGAGGTAGGAAGTCCGTCATAACATAAATCTCCGCGCTGTATTCGCGTATCGAAACCAAAGGATGTAGCTGGTGAGCCGCCGTTTACCGCGTTGTTGCGGTAATCCCGGACGCATGCCGCGCCTACCCTGAAACCCTTATTTTGTTAGCGCTACCAAATCACGCAGCGTGAAGACTATGTCAAGCTAATACGAAAATTGAAACACAAATTCTATATCTAACTATCCGAGATCGCGGCGCCGCTGCTCGTGAAGGTCGAAGACTGGCGCTCGATCAGCGCGAAATCACGGACTTCGCGCACGGGTGCAAACTCGCGGCCCAGCCGGCGTGAGCGAATCTGCTCCAGCAGCAGGCGCACGCTGGCCGCGGCCATGTCGGCGATCGGCTGGCGCACCGTCGTCAGCTCGGGCCAGACGGATGACGCCATGGCCGTGTCGTCGAACCCGACGATAGTCAGTTGGTCGGGCACGTCCAGTCCCATGCGATGGGCGGTGGCGACGGCACCGGCGGCCATGTCGTCATTGCTGGCGAAGATGGCGGTCGGACGCTGCTTATGGCTGAGGATGCGTTCGGCGGCGTCGAAACCCGAACGGTAGGTGAAATAGCCCTGAGCGATCAGGTGCGGTTCGGCCGACAGCCCCGCCTTGGCCATGGCGGCCAGGAAGCCATCGAAGCGCAACTGGCTGGCATAGGCATTGGGATGGCCCTTGATGAAGCCGATGTCACGGTGGCCAAGTTCGACCAGCCGGCGCGTCATGGCAAATGCCGCCTTGTGGTCATCGATCGAGACCGCACAGATGTCCGTCGCCGGACGCGCCGCCGCCACGCCGACGAATGGCAGGTTCATATCCTGAAGCAGCTTGGCTACGCGCGTCGAATCGGACAGGGGCGGCGAGAGGACGACGCCGTCGCAACCATTGTTTTTCAGCTTCTCCAAAGCCGCAGCCGCACCTTCGGGGCCTTCACACGATTCGATCAGAAGCTGGGTGCCCGCCTGCGAGCTTTCGCCCAGGATGCCCAGCAGGAATTCACTCAAGAAGGCCACGGACGGGTTGGAATAGAGCAGGCCGACTCGCGCCGCGTCCTGGGTCGCCAACGAGCGCGCCGCCAGGTTGGGCGAGTAGTTGAGCGCCTCAACGCTGGCCAGAACCTTGGCGCGGGTCTCCTCGCGCACGTTCTTTTCACCGTTGATAACGCGCGATACCGTCATGGGCGAGACGCCGACGTGCCGCGCGACATCATGGATTGTCACGATATTGCCACCGCGGCGGCCGACCTTACGCGCCAAGCTCAATCCTTTTTCGTCGAAATGGTCCGGTAGAATCGTCCGGACACTTATCATTCAAGGGGAACACCCATAACGCGCATCGTACAGATTGGCAAATTCATAGCTTATTCGCGCGAAGCCGCCCGGGATTTAACAGCAAAAATCTTTTAAGTGGCAAAAATGCGCCGACATAGTCTGATTGCACGTTCGTATAAAAGCGCTTGCCAAGTCGGCGACGGTTTGCCGATATCAGCGCACAACGAAAAAACGGAGGCAGAGATGAAACGACTTGGATTCAAAAGATGGCTTTGCGCATTGACAGCGCTTACTGCCGCAAGCGCCGCGCAGGCGGCGCCCGAATTCGCGAAAGTATTCAGCGACCACGCCGTCCTGCAGCGTGACGTGCCTTTGAAAGTCTGGGGCCAGGCTGCGCCGTCCCAGGTGGTGAAGATTGCGCTGACCGGCAATAACGGCACGACGCGGACCGCCGAAGCCACAGCCGGACCCGACGGCAAATGGACAGCAGCCCTGACGGCCCTGCCGACCGGTGGCACCTACACATTGACGGCCACCGACAGCAGCGGCGCAAAGACGCTCAGCGACATCCTGATCGGTGACGTCCTGATGTGCGGCGGCCAGTCGAACATGCAGTTTCCGGAACGCCTGTCGACCGGCGCCTGGGGCGATATCGGCAATTCCGCCAATGCCAATCTCCGCTTCATGATTGTCCAGAATGACACCCAGCCCGCGCCGCTGGCCGACATCGGCAAGCCTACCAGGTGGCAGGTCGTCGGCCCGGACACCGTCGGCGAAGCCTCAGCCGTCTGCTATCATATGGCCAAGGCGATCCAGAAGGAACACAATGTGCCGATCGGCATGATCAACTCCTTCTGGGGCGGCACGACGATCCAGAGCTGGATCAGCCCGGCGTCCTTGCGTACCCTGCCGAAATATACCGCCGGCCTCGACACCCTGGCGCTGCTGGCCAGCGACCCCGCCAAGGCCAAGGCCCAGCAGGTCAAGGCGGACGAGGCCTGGTGGGACGCCCACGACAAGGCCAACAAGGCCAATCGCGCCTTCATCGCGCCCGCCTTCGACGACAGCAAATGGGCAACGATCACTGCCGACAGCGGCTGGAAGGACTCAGGCATTGCCGAGCTGAAAAGCTTCGATGGCGTCACTTGGCTGCGCACCACCGTCACCCTGACGGCGGAACAGGCCAAGACCGCCAACCAGCTGCAACTGGGGCCCATCGATACCTACGACTCGACCTGGGTCAACGGCACCTGGGTCGGCAGCACAGGCATTTCGTGGGTGTGGCGTGACTATCAAGTCCCTGCCGGCGTCTTCAAGGCCGGAGCCAACACTATCGTCGTTCGCGCCTTGGGTGGCGGCGGCCTGAGCGGCCGCGCGTCCAACCGCTTCGTGAAGATGAGCGACGGCCAGGCCGTGCCGATCCCCGCGACATGGAAGTACAAGACCGGCATGGCTGCCAAGGGCCTCAGCATTCCGGCAGCACCTTGGTCGGTGCCGACCAGCCTGTCGACCCTGCACAACGCCATGATCGCCCCCCTCGCCGGCTACCGCGTCAAGCTGGCGGCCTGGTACCAGGGCGAGGCCAATGCCGGCGAAGCGGCCGAATACCGCACTCTGTTGCCTCTGCTGATCGCCGACTGGCGCAAGAGCTTCGACGATCCGCAGATGCCGTTCTTTGTCGCCCAGCTGTCGGCCTTCGGTGACGTCGCCACCAAGCCGGTTCAGTCGAACTGGGGGGAACTGCGCGAAGCCCAGCGCCTGGCCGTCAATGCCGATCCCCGCGCGGGTCTGGCCGTGACTGTCGATTTCGGTGATCGCACCGACATCCACCCAACGCAGAAGGTCGTGGTCGGCCAGCGCCTGGCGCGCAATGCCCGTGCTATTGCCTATGGCGATAATGTCTCGAACGGGGGCCCGGATGCCGTCAGCGCCACGCGATCGGGCAATGACCTGGTCGTCACCTTCCGCAATACCAATGGCGGTTTGCGCACCTACAGCTCCGACACCGCTATCGGTTTCGAAGCCTGCAAGGACGGCGCCTGCCGCTATGTCACAGCCAAGCCGCAAGGCGACACGATGGTGCTTAGCGGTGCGGCGGATGCCACCTCAGTCCGTTACGCCTGGGCGGATGCGCCCTACGTCAACCTCTACAGCGCCGACGACCTGCCCGCCGGGCCGTTCCAGCTGGACGTGAAATAATGCGGCGCCGGGCCCTCCTTGCCGCCGGATTGAGCCTGCCGTTCGCCGCGGCCTGTGGCGCTTCCGTGGCGCAAGGCGGGCTCACCCTGCCCGACATGCCGCTGCACGATCCGTGGATCGTGGCGGACAAGGCGTCGGGCACCTATTATCTCTACACCTCCAATATCGGCCGCATCAGCGGTGAGGCCGGTATCGGCGTCATGGCCTATACCAGCCGAGATCTGCGCAACTGGCAAAAGGCACAGCGCGTCTTCGCCCTGCCGCAACGCATCTGGGCCAATGCCGGCTGCTGGGCGCCGGAAGTCCATGCCTGGAAGGGCCGCTACTACCTGTTCGTCACCGTCCATAATGACGCGTTTCCCCTCCCCGGCAATGGCGACGGTTCGGGCGAGAAGCTGATCCGCCGTAGTACCGTCCTGGCCGTTTCCGACAGCCTGGACGGGCCGTTCACCGTCGTGCGCGACGCCGAACCCGTCGTCTCCAAGGACCTGATGACGCTCGACGGCACGCTCTATGTCGATACCGCCGGCCAGCCGTGGATGGTCTATGCCCACGAATGGATCCAGACGCGCATCGGCACCATCGAAGCTGTGCCGCTCGACGACGATCTCAAGGCCAAGGGCCCGCCCATCCTGCTGTTCAAGGGCTCGGACTCGCCCGACGCCACGCCGCAGCGCGAGACCGGCTCGGTCGTCACCGACGGCCCGGAGCTTTATCACACCGGCAATGGCAATTTGGTCATGCTCTGGTCGAGCTGGGGCGCGGACGGCTATATCCAGACCCAGGCAATATCAGAAAGCGGCAAGCTGGAAGGCCCGTGGAAGCAGTTGCCACACATGCTGGGCAAGGGGTCTGGCCACGGCATGGTCTTCACCACCTTTGACGACCGGCGCATGCTGATCGTCCACCGCCCGTTCAAGAATGCCCGCGGCAAGCTTTATGACATCGACGACGAGGGCGACCGCATCGTTATTGTCTCGCCGCGTCCGGACCTCGATCTCGATCCGGCCCCACTCTATCCCAATCCGCTCATCGCGAAATAAGGACCCAATCATGCGCCCTTCCCGCCGCCAGCTTATCGGTTCCGCCGCCGCCCTGGGCGCCATTCCTGCCGTCTCCGCAGAAGCCGCTCCCGCGCCCTTTAAGGCCAACTGGGACTCGCTGGCCGCAGGCTATCGCACGCCCGAATGGTTTCGCGACGCCAAGCTTGGGCTTTGGGCGCATTGGGGGCCGCAATGCGTGCCGGAACACGGCGACTGGTATGGCCGCCAGATGTATATCCAGGGCAATCATGTCTACGACCACCATGTAAAAACCTACGGCCATCCGGCGCAGTTCGGCTTCATGGAATTCCTTAAGGACTGGAAGGCCGAGAAGTTCGATCCGGACGGACTGGTCGGTCTCTACAAGTCGGTTGGCGCAAAGTATTTCGTCGCCATGGCCAACCACCATGACAATTTCGATCTCTATGATTCCAAGTACCAGAGCTGGAACGCGGTCAATATCGGCCCCAAGCGCGACATCTGCGGTGATTTCGAAAAGGCCGCCCGCAAACACGGCCTGAAATTCGGCCTGTCGAACCACGCCGCCCACGCCTGGCACTGGTGGCAGACCGCTTATGGCTACGACGCCGAAGGTCCGGCCAGGGGCCTGCGCTATGACGCCGCCCGCCTGACCAAGGCCGACGGCAAGGGCAAGTGGTGGGACGGTTACGACCCGCAGGAACTGTACACCGGCCCGTTCGGCGACATGCCGCCCAAAGACGGCATTTCTTCCATCGCCGCCATGCAGCAGCATATCGACAAGACCTCTGGCGGGTGGCCAGAAACCGTGCCGCCCAACGGCCAGTACTATGCGAAGAAATGGCTGCTGCGCCAGAACGACATGGTCGATCGCTACAAGCCCGACCTGGTCTATTTCGACGATACCGCGCTTCCGCTGGAACAATACGGCCTCGACGCCGCCAGCTACTACTATAACCAGAGCCGGAAGTGGCACGGCGACAACCAGGTCGTGGCGACGGGAAAGCAGCTCACCGACCTGCAGCGCCGCGCCATCACCGAAGACATCGAGCGCGGCTTCTCCGACCGGCTGCGGCCGATCCCGTGGCAGACCTGCACCTGCCTCGGCAACTGGCATTACGATCGCGGCCTATATGAGCGCGACGGCTACAAGCCCGCCAAGCAGGTCATCCAGCGCCTCACCGATATTGTCGCCAAGAACGGCAATATGCTGCTGAGCGTGCCAGTGCGCGGCAATGGCGAGATCGACGAAAAGGAAGTCGCTATCCTGGGCAGCATGAAGGCGTGGCTCGACGTCAATGGTGATGCCATCTTTGCCACCCGCCCCTGGGGCATCTACGGCGAAGGTCCGACCAAGGCGGTCGAGGGCCACATGCAGGAAAATGCCACCAAGCCCTTCACCCACGAAGACATTCGCTTCACGACCAAAGGTGGCGCGCTCTACGCCATCGCCATGGAGTGGCCGGAAAGCGGCTTCCTCAATATCCGCGCGATGGCCGACGGTTCCGCGCAGCGCAAGGGCACGGTCGAACGTGTCGAACTGCTTGGTCACGGTGAACCGCTGCGTTTCGAGCTGGGCATGGACGGCCTGGCGGTCAAGCTGCCCGAAGCGCGTCCGGCCTTTACGCCGGCGCTGAAAATCAGCGGTGCGGGTTTGGTATAAGCGGTGTAAGCTGGGCACAACGAAAAATGGGGAAACGCACCATGACCAAAGCCATCGCCATTATCAGCCTGGGCGTCGCCGCCCTGGCGCTTGTCCAGTGTTCACCCAAGGCCGATGCGCCCGCCGCGTCAAGCTCTGCGCCGGCTGCGGTTGACTACAGCTACGATATCGCACTGAGCTTCACCCCGGCAGCTCTTGAAAAGATCAAGACGCGCGGCAGCCAGATGGAAATCTCGGCCCTCTATTACGGCAATGCCCGGCCCTCGACCGTGCAACTCGCCGATGCCAAGGACGGCACCATCCACCTCAATACCGACAAACTTCAGGTCGAGGCGAAGGACCAGACGGTACATATGACCGGCGCCGGTGCGCAGACCGAGAACCTGCAGCACATCACCGGCCAGAAACCTTTGGTCCTGATCAACATTTATTCGACAAAAGCCGGCGCAAAGGACGGCCTGATCGGCTGCGGCGTCTTCCAGGACTATGTCGAAAGCGCCCAGGCCAAGCCCGTCGCCATCCACTGTGATCTGAAATAACGAACCGTCAGAACCGGATTGGCCAATCGCGGATGATGATGTTCTGCGCCTTGGCGGCTGCGATGACATCGGGACGCTTCTTCAAGGCAGAGACGGCGGCATTGATCGCCTTGCTGCGTTCCGAATAGGCGATCGGTGGTTTGGCGTTCTGCATGGCCATGATGGCTTCATCGCGGGCAGCGGGGCTATTGATAAAGGCAATAAACGCCTTGGCGGCGCCTTCGGTGTCACCCGCGCACAGATAGATTTTGGGATCGGTCAGGCCCGACGACGTCGTCGCCATGGCCAGCGACACGTCATAGCGCATCGTGTCCTTTTGATAGCCGTAAGCGCAGCCCTGCACCGCAGCCAGTCGACGCTTCTGGCTGTCGTCCAGTTGCGTGAAGTCGATATTGGCTTCAAGCGCCAGCGCGTCCTGGTCGCGGCCAAGGCTGATCAGGAACTCCATATAGGACGCCGTGAAATTGAAGGTCCCGGCGCCCTTCATGACATTGGCGCCTTCCTTGTACAGCGCCAATGCCTCTTCCGTCTTGCCGAGTTCGGCCAGCAGAATGGCCTTGTCGCGGATCAGGTTCGGATAGGTGTTCGGAAGCTTGAACTTCTCCAGGCCGTTGACGCGGATCAGTTGCAGGACGCCGTTCAGCTGGACCAGGGCGATTTGCTGTTCGTCGGCTGCACGCTGCAGCAGGATCAGGTAGCGCAGGCCCGGCAGGTCGGTCGGCGTATTGGCGATATAGGTCTGGACGTCCTGGATCTGCTGACGCAGCACCGGCATCACATAGGCCGGCTGGACGCCGGCATCGCTGATCAGGCCGTCGCCCTGGCTGATCGGATAGATCAGGGCATTGTCGGCGATGTCGGCGCGGAAGAGATCGGCCAGAACCTTGTCATTGGCCTTGACGGCTGTGCGCAGGCCATCCAGCCGCAGGAAGTCGATAACCAGCCGGCCCGATGGATCACGGAGCTGCCAGCCGGCGCGTTGCAGCGATGCCAGAAGCACACGGCGGCGCTCCAGCTTGACGGTCAGCAGCGTGCCCATGACCGTCATGTCGGTCAGCTTGTAGGCAGTCGAGGAAAAGCGCGTCGTGGCCTCGGCCAGGACGTCGGCGGCCGCGTCGGTCTGCTTCGCGCTCAACAATAGGAAGATGCGCAGGTCGTAGCTGGCGACCGTGGCGCCCGGATGCTTCAGGCTGTTCTCGGACAGGGTCAATGCCGCCGGCAAACCGTTCAGCGACAGCGTACACAGGATGCGCTGGAAGCGAAACTGTTCAGCCAGGTCCGGGTCGCCCTTCAGCAGCTCCGGATCGTCCCAAAGCTGCGCGAGGGCGGGCAGGGCTTCATCGCACTTGCCCGACTGCATGGCGGCGGTCGCCTGCATGATGTTGAGCGCGGTATTGGGGCTTGAGGCCGGGGCCGTGGCCGTGGCCGTGGCCGGTGCAATCGTGGCCGTATCGGCGTGGGCAGGCATGACGGCAGCGGCGCTTAAGGCCAATACCATCAGGCTGACAGGTGCCAAGCGCCGCAAAGCCGAAATCATGAAAAGCCCCCACCATCCATCGTGTTAACTAGGGTTAACCGAAAGACGGCGGGGCGGCAAGCAGGTGCACCGATTGCGGTAATGCAAATCGCTCCGCTGCGGCATATTTGTCCTGCCGCGGAGCGATCATACGCGCCAAATCATACCGATCGCAGAAGAGTCAGGCCGAACCCTATAGCCAGGGCGACGCCGGCGAGACCGGAAATCCAGTAGAAAAAGAATAACAGCCAGTAGGTCACTGGAAACCGCGTCTTTTCCACATAGGTCTTATGCAAGGTGCGGATGCGGCGACTGTACAGAGAACCCCAAGCCCAGCCGATGTAACACAGGCTGATGGCGGCAATACCGATGGGAAAAAAGAAGAGAATGGCTATTTCCATCTCACGCCTAGGGCTTCAGAGCGGGCGCCCAGACAAAGCCGGTGCCCTTGGCCTTGACGGTGCCGACGCCCGGATAAGGGAAGTGCGGCGAGAAGATCAGCTGGCCGCTCTTGGCCAGTTCGGTCAGCAGTTCCTTGCGGCTGTCGCGCGCGGTCGGCTTGTCGCCATCGAACTGAATGAACCACTCGGGCCTGGCCAGCGAAATGATGGAGGAGTGGGCGCTGTCGCCGATGGCCAGCAGCATCTTCTTGCCGGAAGTGATCTGATAGGCGGTGTGGCCCGGCGTATGCCCCTTGACCTCGACCGACTTGATGGCCGGCGAAATCTGCGCTCCAGGCGCGAAGGTTTCGACCTGGGGCGTGACGGCGGCGACAATGGCGTCGGCCTGGCCGCTGCTCTTCACCGAGTCCCATTCGGCAGCCGTCAAACGCACCTTCGCGTTCGGAAAGGCCGGTTTGCCGTTGCCATCAATCAGCCCGCCGATATGATCGCCGTGGCCATGCGAGATCAGCACATCGGTGATCTGATCCGGCGTGACCCCGGCCTGCTTGAGGCTGGCGACCAGCTTGCCGCCCTTCGGACCAACGCCGGTATCGATCAGGATCAGCCGGCTGCCATCCTTGACCAGAAGCGCATCGACGCTAAGCGTGATCTTGTCGGTGGGCGCACCGGCGTCCTTGAGGACGGTCGCCACGGCTTCAGGGCCGGCATCGAGACCAAATACCTTGGCGTCATTGGGCATGACAAACTGGGTGTCGTGCAGCGAAACAAGTTCCAGGCTGCCGACCTTGAAAGGCTTGGCGGCGACATCGGGAATGGCCGGTTCGGCGGCGCAGGCTGTGCCCACGGCGAGAATGGAAACGAGTACAGACGCAAAACCCAGACGCAACTTCGTTCTCATGTTGTGACCTTTTCGGATGCTATTCCCCAGCGAAAGCGATGTAGCATCGTAAACAGGTGTGGAACAGGGCGTTTGACCAATATTGGCATGTCGACTACAATGTGTTCACTTCGAACACAGCAGGTTCATATGGCCGATACATTCTCTGTGCGTCTCCCCGATGATCTCAAGGCTGAGGTCGAAAAGATAGCTGAGGCCACCAACCGTTCACGCGCTTATATCGTCAAGGAGGCAGTCGAGGCGTACGTCGCCGACCACCGCGCCTATCTTGCCGCGCTGGACGAAGCTATTTCTGAGGCGGACAAGGGTGTATTCGTGTCAGGTAATGCCGCCTTGGCTTGGCTGGAAGAACTGAAAACCAATCCGCAGACCCCCGCGCCAACGCCGGACGTCTTTAAGAAATGAGCCTGATCCTGCTGCCAAGGGCGGTCGCGGATATTGCTCACGAGGTAGCCTATCTGTCGGAACAGCATTCTTCCGCCGCTGAGGGATTTCGACTGGCAATAGTCGCTTCCCTACGCCTTATCGAGCGCAATAACGCTGTTGGCCGCCACAGCCAGACCGCCGAAATCCGCGAATGGTCAGTGCCAGACTGGCCCTACGTCATTCCTTACCGCATCAACGGGTCTGACGTTGAAATCCTGCGCATCTGGCACACCAGCCGGCGTCAGCCCAAGCAGTGGTAATCCTGCCTCTTAAGGTTATGGGGTGTGGGGTCCGCGCCCCCACAGACTTTCCCTGATATCAAAGAAAAAGCCTGACCCCAAAAGGCCAGGCTTTTTCTTTGATTTTAAAAGACTTGGGGCCCAGGCCCCAAACCCCATAGCTTAAGAGTCGAGGAACGACCGCAGCTTCCGCGACCGCGACGGGTGCTTCAGCTTGCGCAGTGCCTTCGCCTCGATCTGACGGATACGTTCGCGCGTCACCGAGAACTGCTGGCCGACTTCTTCCAGCGTGTGATCTGTGTTCATACCGATCCCGAAGCGCATGCGCAGCACCCGCTCCTCGCGCGGCGTCAGAGACGCCAGCACGCGCGTGGTGGTTTCGCGCAGGTTCGACTGGATGGCCGCATCGATCGGCAGGACGGCATTCTTGTCCTCGATGAAGTCGCCGAGGTGCGAATCCTCTTCGTCGCCGATCGGCGTTTCGAGCGAGATCGGTTCCTTGGCGATCTTCAGGACCTTGCGCACCTTTTCCAGCGGCATGGCCAGCTTTTCGGCCAGTTCTTCCGGCGTCGGCTCGCGGCCGATTTCGTGCAGCATCTGACGCGACGTGCGGACGATCTTGTTGATCGTCTCGATCATGTGGACCGGGATACGGATAGTCCGCGCCTGGTCGGCGATCGAGCGCGTAATCGCCTGACGAATCCACCAGGTCGCATAGGTCGAGAACTTGTAACCACGGCGGTATTCGAACTTGTCGACCGCCTTCATCAGGCCAATATTGCCTTCCTGAATGAGGTCAAGGAACTGCAGGCCGCGGTTGGTGTACTTCTTGGCGATCGAAATAACGAGACGCAGGTTGGCCTCGACCATTTCGGTCTTGGCCTGACGGGCCTCGCGCTCGCCCTTCTGGACCGTCTGGACGATGCGGCGGAAGTCGTCGACCGCCACGCCCATATCAGTCGCCAGTTGCGTGACATCGCCACGGATGCGAGCGATGGCGCCGGAGTCGTTGTCGATGAACTTCTGCCAGCGCACGCCCATCTCGCGCACCTTGTCGCCCCACTGCGGGTCGAGTTCGCGCGAATAGTAGGCGGTCAGGAATTCAGTCCGCGAGATGCCGTAGGAGTCCGCCAGACGCAGGAGGCGGCCTTCCAGTGACATCAGGCGCTTATTGATGGCATAGAGCTGCTCGACCAGCGCTTCGATACGCTGGTTGTTCAGCTTCAGTGTCTTGAGGTGACGCGTGATGGTCGAGGTGACCTCTTCGTGCGCCGCCTTGTCGGCCGGATCGACCGGTTGGCCTTCCAGCTTGGCGCTCAGGATCTTGTCCTGGACGCGGCGATAGGTCTCGAACTCGCCGGCAATGGCGTCGAGCGTCGCCATGACGCCGTCGCGCAGTTCCGATTCCATGGCCGAGACCGACGGGCCGGCGCCATCGTCGAAATCGTCCTCTTCCTCTTCTTCGACGACTTCCGGCTTCTTCTCTTCTTCGTCCATCGGGACGTAATCGTCATCGTCGTCTTCGTCGCCGGACTTCTTCTTCGGCTCCGGCTTTTTCGCTTCCACGACGGGCTGCGGCTTGGGCTCGGGCTTCGGTTCAGGCTTAGGCTCCGGCGCCTTGACGACCGGCGCAGGCGCGCGCAGCGCGATCACGCCATCATCGGCCGTTTCTTCCTCTTCGCCCTCTTCGCCCATGGCGCCCGGAGGCGGACCTTCCGACGGACCGCCGCCGTAAGTGCCTTCCAGGTCAATGATTTCACGCAGCAGGATTCGGCCCGAACCCAGTTCCTCGCGCCACACCATGATGGCTTCGAAGGTCAGGGCGGATTCGCACAGGCCGCGGATCATGGTGTCGCGACCGGCTTCGATGCGCTTGGCGATGGCGATTTCGCCTTCGCGCGACAGCAGTTCGACCGAACCCATTTCGCGCAGGTACATGCGCACGGGGTCGTCGGTACGGTCATAGGCCGAGGTCTTGCCGGTTTCAGCCAGCGCACCGGCCTCTTCGCGGACGGCGACTTCCGTCGTCTCACCCGCCTCTTCTTCTGACTCGATGACATTGACGCCCATCTCAGTGAGCATGGCCAGCGTGTCTTCGATCTGCTCGGAGGTGAACTCCTCGGACGGCAGGACCTTGTTCAGCTCGTCCATCGTGACGTAGCCGCGCGCCTTGGCCGCCTTAATGAACTTCTTGACCCCAGAATCGGTCAGGTCGAGCAATGGGCCGTCAGACGGCGTATCCGTTTCGGGTTTCTCGGTCGTCGTACTCATTGGCCGGTACCCTTCATATTTAAAAGCATATAGCTCTCCGCAACTCGACCCGCGTTCCCGGCTGGGTCACCGGACCTGCATCCGGTTTTTGTGTTATGGCGGGACTATCGTCAACGAAGCCTTAAAAGGGCCACGTGACGGTTGTGTCACATGCGTTTGCCCTAGGGTTTCGTCGTACCGTCCTGCCAGATATGTCCGCTTCTCAAGGACCGCCGCAAGGAATCACGTTCCAGCTTCAGCCGTGAAAAAAATTCTGTCCCAACCTGTTCCTTGGCAGAATTAAGAGCACGATCCAACGCCGTCAAACGCGAGACCGCGTTGAACGCCTGTATCCAGCGGGCGTGGGCATGCGCGAGATCGGTTTCCGGTGCGAGGAATGGCGCGCCTGCTTTGATGGCCGCCTTTTGGATCTCACTCAGCAATGCGCCAAGTCCTTGTTTGTGCAAATGGCGAGTTAGATTCTCTCTGTCAAGCCCCTCGTGACGAAAAGTTAATGCCACGAGATTGCGCGCCAGCCCGTCCAGCGCCCCGTCACCCAACCCATAGGCCTCAAGGCCTTCGACCTGATCGTGCATCCAGTCCGGATTATCGATCAGTCCTTGCGCAAGCGCGGCCGAGATCGGGTCGATCGAAACGGTCAGATTTTGCGCCGCCGTGCGCGACTCGGACATGGCCGGCTGGCTCTTCGGATCGGGCTTGCCGCCCGTCCATTTCCCGCTCCGGCCAGTGCTAGGCCGGTATTCCTGGTAAGGCGTTTCCGTGCGTTTAGGGGCAAACAGGTCGTCGAACTTCGCCAGCAAGTCGCGGCGATAGGTGTCGGCGAGATCCTTGTCCTCGATCAGTTGCGCAAGCGCACGCAACCGCTTTTTCAGGCCCGCCTTGCGTTCGGGCGTCTCCAGGCTTTCGGCCTCGGCCTCGCGTGCAAACAAGACCTCGACGAATGGCTTGGTGTGGCCGATCTGGTCGCGCAGCACCAGGGCGCCTTTTTCACGCAGAATTTCGTCGGGGTCCTTACCGCCCTCGAGAAAGCAGACCTTGAACGACTTGCCGGGCTTGAGCTTCGGCAAGGCGCGATCGAGCGCGCGATAGGCGGCGCGCAGGCCGGCCTTGTCGCCGTCGAAACAGAGCGTCGGCTCCGGATGGCGGCGCCACAGGATGTCGATCTGTTCTTCGGTCAGGGCGGTGCCGAGCGGCGCAACGGCGGCGATCTTGGCGCGCTGGCAGGCGATGGCGTCCATATAGCCTTCGACGACGACCAGTTCCTCATGCGTCTCTTCGGCCCCCAGCAGTTTCAGCGCCTTGGGCAGGCCGAACAGCATGCTGCCCTTGTGGAACAAGGGCGTTTCGGGGCCATTGAGATACTTGGCTTTTTCGTCCGGATTAAGCGCCCGGCCGCCGAAGCTGACGACGTGGCCGCGCTGATCCTCGATCGGGAACATCAGCCGGTCGCGGAACCGATCATAAGGCGCCTTGCCGTCGACCTCAATCAGCAGGCCGCATTCAACCAGTTCGGAAACCTTGGCGCCTTTCTGCACCATGGCATCCTTCAGCGCCTGATGATCGCGCGGCGAATAGCCGAGCCCGAAGGTCGCAACATCCTCATCGGACAGGCCACGCTTTTTCAGATAGTCGCGCGCGGCTTGCGCTGCCGGTGTCTTGTCCTGCAAACGGGCGACGAACCATTTCTGCGCCAGCTCCATCCAGTCGTTCAATGACCGGCGCTTTTGTTCGGCGGCCACCGCCTGCGGCGTTACCGCCGGCAGGGCCATGCCGGCTTCGGCCGCCAACTTCTCGACTGCCTCGTTAAAGCTGAGGCGCTCGGTTTCCTGCAGGAAGGAGATGATGTCGCCGTTCTTGCCCGACGAGAAGTCGAAGAACTGGCCCTTCTGGTCGTTGACGTAGAAGGACGGCGTCTTTTCCTTGGTAAAGGGCGACAGGCCGACCCATTCCTTGCCGTTGCGGCGCAGCTTGACGCTCTTGCCTATGACGTCGGACGGACGCAGGCGGGTCTTCAGCTCATCGAGGAAATGGTCATCAAAGCGCACGGGTTTAATATAGACGTTCACTGAGCAAATGGCACGGCGGCATTCATAATTGTTAACAGCCGATTCGTGAAATGTTCGGAGCCGCGATTAATGATTTCGTTTTAAGCATTGCGCTGGTAGGCATAGAGCAAGGATCGACGGAGGCTCGATGAACCGCATTCTGACACTGATCGCTTTGTCGATAGCCTGCGCCAGCAGCTTGGCAACCACTGCCAGCGCCGCCACGAAGCCGTCTGCGCCGGCCACGTTCACAACGAAAGACGCGCAGATCCTGACGCCCGACGGTCGCGAATTCATCGCACGCGGCGTAAACCTGCAATATGGCGATCACCCTGCTCAAGCCCTGCCCGCCGTCGCCGCCATCGACAGCGTCGGCGCCAATATGATCCGGCTCCAGCTGCGGCGCGACACCACCGCCGGCCAGTTGCGTCAAGCCCTCGATGAAGCTGTAAAGCACAAGATCCCGGTCATGGTCTTCTACTGGGAAAAGGACATTACCTGCGCGTCCGACAGCGCGCTCTTGCGCAAGGACAGCGAAGCACTGTGGCTGAAGCGCTGGGCCGGGGTGCTGAAGGAACCGAAATACCAGCCCTGGATCATGCTAAACATCGCCAATGAGTGGGGCACGTCCAAGGATGGCTTCAAGGACTACACGGCGACCTATACCGGCCTGATCAAGGCGTTCCGCGCCGAGGGCTTCCGCGCGCCGATCGTCATCGACGCCGCCGACTGCGGCCAGACCACGGCCAGCTTCACCGAAGGGCGCGGCAAGGCCTTTGTCGAAGCCGATCCGCTGAAAAACCTGATCGTCTCGGTCCACGCCTATCATCACCTGTGGAACAGCGCCGGCCTGATTGACGACAATATCTCGAAGCTGAAGGCGACCGGCCTGCCCTTTGTGCTTGGTGAATTCGGCGACCGCGAGCTCAATGAGGACGGCCACACAGTCGACCACCTCTACCTGATGCAGTCAGCAAATGCGCAAGGCATCGGCTGGCTGGCCTGGAGCTGGAAGGGCAACGGCGGGGCGACCCGCGTGCTGGACATGTCACAGGACTATGGCAAGGTGACGCTGACCCGCCGGGGTGAAGAGATCGTCAAAGCCTGGGGCAGGCCTAAAACAGCGAGGTAACCGCCATGAAAGTGACCACGACCAACTCTATCGAAGGCAGCAAGATCACCACCTACCTCGGCGTCGTCACCGGTGAGGCGATCCTGGGCGCCAACATCTTCCGCGACTTCTTCGCCGGCATCCGCGACATCGTCGGTGGCCGCTCGGGATCCTACGAAGAGGTGCTGCGCAGCGCGCGCGACGCCGCCTTGCGTGAGATGGAAATGGAAGCGCAGAAACGCGGCGCCAACGCCATTGTCGGCATCGATATCGACTATTCGACGGTCGGCCAAGGCAATATGCTGATGGTCAGTTGTTCCGGGACGGCAGTGACAATCAGCTAAAGCGTCCTATCTGACGGGCAGTATCCGTACCATGCCTAAAATGCGTCTTGAGAAATCCGGTCCCCTGCCAGACGGCCACTGCGTGCCTGACCTGCTAACGCCCGGTCTGAAGGTCGTGTTTTGCGGCACGGCACTTGGGCGCGTCTCGGCCGAACGCAAAGCCTACTACGCCAATCCTGGCAACTTCTTCTGGCGGACCCTGCACAATACTGGCCTGACGCCAGAACGCGTGCAGCCGGAGGATTATGCCCAACTGCGCGATTTCGGAATCGGCCTGACCGACCTGTGCAAGGCGCACTTCGGCAATGACAATGAATTACCCGACGGTGCGCTCGACGCCGGGGCGCTGCGGGAAAAAATTCTGAGGTTTCAGCCACGCATTCTGGCCTTTACCAGCAAGACGGGCGCGGCCACATTTCTTGGCCGACCGACCAGCGCGATCCCGCTTGGCTTTCAAACGGAAACGGTCGGTGAGACGCGCATTTACGTCCTGACCTCGCCGTCCGGCCAGGCGCGCATCTTCTGGAGGCAGGACGTGTGGCAGGCCCTGGCTGATACCGTCAGAGCGATGCCGTAGAGCGATATGCCGAAAACTGTGCATTGACCTGACGCCCCTGTGCCCCTATGTGTCCGGCCGTTTGCCCGCACCCCATATAAAGTGAGTCCCCGAAATGACCGACCAAGCCCCCACCGACCTGCTGCCCGGCTGTACCGGAGTGCTCGTCCTGGCGGACGGCACCGTTTATCAGGGCCTGGGCTGCGGCGCTGCCGGTGAGGTGCTGGGCGAGGTCTGCTTCAACACCGCCATGACTGGCTACCAGGAAATCCTGACCGATCCGTCCTACATGGAACAGATTGTCGCCTTCACCTTCCCGCACGTCGGCAATGTCGGCGTCAATGCCGATGACGTCGAGCAACTGGGCAATGACCCCAAGCGGGCGGCCAAGGGCGCGATCTTCCGCGACCTGCCGACGCCGCCGGCCAACTGGCGCTCGACCCTCAGCTTCAATGACTGGCTGACGCAGCGCGGCGTCGTCGCCATTGCCGGCATCGACACGCGGGCGCTCACCAAGCGTATCCGCGACAAGGGCATGCCGCACGGCATCGTCGCCCATTCGCCGACAGGTGCTTTCGACATTCCGGCCCTGATTTCCAAGGCGGCCAGCTGGTCGGGCATTGGCGGTCTGGACCTGGCGCCTGCGGCCACCTCGGCCCAGTCGTCGACCTACACTACCGACCTGTGGCAGTGGCCGCAGGGCTATGCCGACGGCACAAAGAAAAACTTCAAGGTCGTGGTCATCGACTACGGCGTCAAGCAGAACATCCTGCGCGCCCTGGTCGATATCGGCGCCGACGTCCAGATCGTGCCCGCCCAAACCTCAGCCGAAGAGATCCTGGCCCGCAACCCCGATGGCGTGCTGTTGTCGAACGGTCCGGGCGACCCCGCCGCTACTGGCGAATACGCCGTCCCCGTCATCCGCAAGCTGGTCGATGCCGGCTTGCCGGTCTTCGGCATCTGCCTGGGCCACCAGATGCTCGCGCTCGCGCTCGGCGCCAGGACGATCAAGATGGGCCAGGGCCACCACGGCGCCAACCACCCGGTCAAGGACGAAACCACCGGCAAGGTCGAGATTGTGTCGATGAACCACGGCTTCGCGGTCGATCGTGACAGCCTGCCCGAAGGCGTTGTCGAAACGCACGTCTCGCTGTTCGACGGTTCGAACTGTGGCATCGCCATGGCCAACAAGCCGGTCTTCAGCGTCCAGCACCACCCTGAAGCTTCACCGGGCCCCGTCGACTCGCTCTACCTGTTCGAGCGCTTTGCTCAGTACATGCGCCAACACCAGACCGTTGAAGCCTAGGGGCGCAGACCTCAGCGAATTATTGCACCCGGGCGGCCGTGACGGCCGCCCTTTTCTTTGTCTGCCGGTGTTCCCAAACGCCAAAGGCCAGACCGATCAGTGGCAGATAGCCTCCGAACAGGTTTAACGCCGTGACATAGGCATATGCGCCCAGGTGCAGCCACCGGAAGGCGAAGTGGACAGCAAGAATGGCCACATTGGCGGCGGCAACGAAAAATACCCATGGGCGCCGCGAGTGGATTGCCAGCCCGCCAACAGCAACAAGCGAAACCACATCAATTGCGATGGCTAACCAGCCAGGACGGTGACCTTCCAGCGGAGCTGACATCATATTGAAGCTCCAGCCGGCGACGATGATAGCCGCCATAGTCCTTTCTGGCCCTCCCCCGCGCCAGAATGCCCAGCCGCAAATCAAGAAAAAACCGACCCAGGCCCCGTATTTGTACAAAAATTCAACGATCTCAAGGTTCAATTTGCAGCCCTTGCTTGATCCGCGAGCGATATCCGGCCACGCCGGCCGCCAGGCAGGCCAAAATGCCGTAACCGCCCCAGAAACCTGACACCGTTATGGAGGCGAAAAGGCCAGGATCGAGCGTCCGGGCGATGACATGGGTCACAACCGTGTTGACCATGCAGGCCGCGATGAAAAACGTCCAGGGCCGCCGCGACCAGATCGCCAGGACGAAGAAGGTCAGCATGGTCACAACGTCGACCACAACCGTGGTCATCGCCGGGCCACTGCCGTCATGCGTGGCGTTCAGAAACGACAGATACCAGGAAACAATCGTGATCAGCGCCCCGGTCCGCTCCGTCACGCCGCCCTGGAAAAAGGCCCAGCCGCAAATCAGAAGGCATAGGGTGCGCGCACTATATTTCCAGAAGAAGTGGATCAGCTCCCAATCCACTGCCACTTAAGCCCGCCCCGTCAGGTTCTGGATCGCCTGGATCAGGGTAACGGCGCTGGCCAGCAGGGCAATCAGGATAAGGGTCAGCCCCAGCGCCATCAGCAGAATGATGCCGATACACTCGACAATCGATCTTTGCTTCAGCCAGCCGGAAAATTTGTCGGTCCTTGGCGGAATTTCAGGCTGTTCGCGGATCAGCTGCGGCGCAAGCTCCGCATGCGAGGCGGATTCAACCTGTGCCTCCTCGGTCTCAGACGCGTCTTCGGGCGCATTGGGCGACGAATCCGGCAGAAGTTCCTGCCCACTTAACCTGCCGTCACCGCTTTCGTGACGCAGCAGTACAATGGCGGCCTCGCGGCTGGTCGCCGCGCCCAGGCGTCGGCGCGCCTCTTCGGTATGGGTCCTGACCGTCGCCTCGCTGATATTGAGCAGGCGGGCAATCTCCTTGACCTGATGGTGCCGCGCCACCAGGCGCAGAATTTCCTTCTGGCGTTTAGACAAACTGTCCACGCCCACTACAACTTTTGACTTCCCCGACACGCTCTTATCCCCAAAACTGGCCGGAATGTGCCGCACACCTGTCATTCTGGCAATGCAAATCCTCCTGACAGTTGCACGGAAACCCCTAAGGGGGAGAAACTGACCGGAAACCTTGGGTTTGCTGCCCGTTCGCCAAGCTTCCTGACCTTAATCAACACCGAACGGAATGTCGAAGACACCGAATCGATTCGCGAGCTGTTACCCGCAGGTCCCGGTCGAGGTTGGCGAAACAGTCGTGCCCCATGACAACACAGACGCAATGCCGAAAATTGTATGTGGAAGTCTGCTGCGGCGAAGAACCGGTTGATCCTCTCCAGACGATGCCCGTCGCCATGCATTCATGGGCTTTCGTTATCTCGTTCGGGAAAGAATCGGATGACGGGCAAGAATCGGGTTGCACTGCGGGGTCGCAGGCACTAAAGCACCCGCTTAGCCCAAAACCCGAAAGTCCCGGCCGTGTCAGCGCCCCTGAGCGCGGACGGTCCGCGCGCGTTATGAAAGACCGAGATGCCTAAACGTACAGACCTGAAGTCCATCCTCATCATTGGCGCCGGCCCGATCGTCATCGGCCAGGCCTGTGAGTTCGACTATTCCGGGGTCCAGGCGTGCAAGGCGCTGCGTCAGGAAGGCTACCGCATCATCCTGGTCAATTCGAACCCCGCCACGATCATGACCGATCCGGACGTGGCCGATGCGACCTATATCGAGCCGATCACCCCGGAATTCGTCGAGAAGATCATCGCCAAGGAGCGCCCAGACGCGCTGCTGCCGACCATGGGTGGCCAGACGGCGCTCAATACGGCGCTGGCCCTGGAAAACTCGGGCGTGCTGGCGAAATACAATGTTGAAATGATCGGCGCCAAGGCCGAGGTCATCGACAAGGCCGAAGACCGCCAGAAGTTCCGCAACGCCATGGACAAGCTTGGCCTCGAATCGGCCAAGTCGGCCGTCGCCCACACCTGGGAAGAAGCCGTCGAGGGGCTGAAGGCCATCGGTGGCCTGCCCGCCGTGATCCGTCCGTCGTTTACGCTGGCCGGCACCGGCGGCGGCATCGCCTTCAACCAGGAAGAATTCAAAGAGATCGTCACCAGCGGTCTCGACCTGTCCCCAACCACCGAAGTGCTGATCGAAGAATCGATCCTCGGCTGGAAGGAATACGAGATGGAAGTCGTCCGCGATAAGGCGGACAACTGCATCATCGTCTGCTCGATCGAAAACGTCGATCCGATGGGCGTGCACACGGGCGATTCGATCACCGTGGCGCCTGCCCTGACCCTGACGGACAAGGAATACCAGATCATGCGTTCGGCTTCGCTGGCCGTCCTGCGCGAAATCGGAGTCGAAACCGGCGGCTCGAACGTCCAGTTCGCGCTTAACCCGGCCGATGGCCGCATGATCGTCATCGAAATGAACCCGCGCGTGTCGCGCTCGTCGGCCCTGGCGTCGAAGGCCACTGGCTTCCCCATCGCCAAGATCGCCGCCAAGCTGGCCGTCGGCTATACGCTGGACGAACTGACGAACGACATCACCCAGGTGACGCCGGCCTCGTTCGAGCCGTCGATCGACTACGTCGTCACCAAGATCCCGCGCTTCGCTTTCGAAAAGTACCCGGGCTCCGAGCCGCTGCTCGGCACCTCGATGAAGTCGGTCGGCGAAGTCATGGCGATCGGCCGCACCTTTGCCGAGTCGGTGCAAAAGGCCCTGCGCGGCCTGGAAACCGGCCTGTCGGGCTTCGACGAAGTTGAAATCCCCGGAACGAAAAACGCTGAACCGCATGCCCTGCGCGAGGCCGTCATCCGCGAACTGGGCCGCCCGACGCCGGACCGCCTGCGCGTCATCGCCCAGGCCTTCCGCCACGGCCTGAGCGTCGAGGACATCAACGCAGCATGTAACTACGAGCCGTGGTTCCTGCGCCAGATCGAAACCATCGTCTCCGAAGAAGCCAAGATCGGCGCACTGGGCCTGCCCAAGTCGGCGCACGGCTTCCGCACGCTGAAGGCTATGGGCTTCTCCGACGTGCGCCTGGCGCAACTAACCGGCCAGAAAGAAAAAGACGTCCGCGCTGCTCGCCGCGAGCTTGGTGTGCGTCCCGTCTTCAAGCGCATCGACACCTGCGCCGCCGAATTCGCGTCGAACACCGCCTACATGTATTCGACCTACGAGTCGGGCGCATTGGGCCAGATCCCGGAATGCGAAGCCGATCCGACGGATCGCAAGAAGGCCATCATCCTCGGCGGTGGTCCCAACCGGATCGGCCAGGGCATCGAGTTCGACTATTGCTGCTGTCATGCCGCCTTTGCCTTCAAGGACATCGACATCGAAGCCATCATGGTCAACTGCAACCCGGAAACGGTGTCGACCGACTACGATACCTCCGACCGCCTGTACTTCGAGCCGCTGACGGCCGAAGACGTGTTGGAACTGATCCATGTCGAGCAGTCGAAGGGGCAACTGGCCGGCGTCGTCGTGCAGTTCGGCGGCCAGACACCGCTGAAGCTGGCCCAGGCGCTCGAAGACGAAGGCATTCCCATTCTCGGCACCTCGCCCGACGCCATCGACCTGGCCGAAGACCGCGAGCGCTTCCAGCACCTGCTGCGCGACATCGAGCTGACCCAGCCGATCAACGCCATTGCCCGCACGCCCGACGAAGCCTTCAAGGCCGCGCATGAGGTCGGCTATCCGATCGTCATCCGTCCGTCCTACGTCCTGGGCGGCCGCGCCATGGAAATCGTTCGCGACGATGAACAACTGACCCGCTATGTCCGCGAAGCCGTGCAGGTGTCGGGTGACTCACCCGTCCTGATCGACCAGTATCTGTCGGCCGCCATCGAGGTCGATGCCGATGCCCTGGCCGACGGCACCGACGTGTTCGTTGCCGGCATCATGGAGCACATCGAAGAAGCCGGCGTCCACTCGGGCGACTCAGCGTGTTCGCTGCCGCCCTTCTCGCTGAAGCCGGAAACGGTCAGGGAACTGGAACGCCAGACGGTCGAACTGGCCCGCGCACTCAAGGTCCGCGGCCTGATGAACGTCCAGTTCGCCATCGAAAATCCTTATACCGATCCGAAGATCTACGTGCTGGAAGTCAATCCGCGTGCTTCGCGGACCGTACCCTTTGTCGCCAAGACGCTGGGCCAGCCGCTGGCCGGCATCGCCGCCAAGATCATGGCCGGTGAGACCCTCGCCTCCTTCGGCCTCAAGCCGCGCGACTACCGCCATGTCGCCGTCAAGGAAGCCGTCTTCCCGTTCGCCCGCTTCGCCAATGTCGACACGGTCCTGGGGCCGGAAATGCGCTCGACCGGTGAGGTCATGGGACTCGACTGGGTGCGCGACGGCGAAGAGATGATCGACGCCTTCTCGCGCGCCTTTGCCAAGGCCCAGCAGGGTAGCGGCGTCAAGCTGCCGACCTCGGGCAAGGTCTTCGTCTCGGTCAAGGACCAGGACAAGCCGGTGATCGTCGAGTCGATCCGAACCCTTCTCACCCTCGGTTTCGAAGTGGTCGCCACCGGCGGCACGTGCGACTATCTTGAGGAACACGGCGTCAAGGTCGAGCGTATCAAGAAGGTGCTGGAAGGCCGTCCGAACATCCTGGACGCCATCAAGAACGGCGAAATCGCCCTGGTCCTCAATACGACCGAAGGCAAGCAGTCTTTGTCGGACAGCTTCTCGATCCGCCGCACGACGCTGATGATGAAAATCCCCTACTACACCACCGCCTCGGGCGCTGTGGCCGCCACCCGCGCCATCGCGTCCGGCGCCAAGGAAACGCTCGACGTCCGCGCACTGCAGGAATACGCCTGACCGCGCGAATCTATCGCAGCCGCGAACGGTACTCCGTTGCGGCTGCGAACAGAAACGGCTATAGCCCTGGCTGTGGGTACAGAGGGGGCTACGATGGACCACAGTGAGTTCGACAAGTATCGCAAGGCATTGACCTTCGCGGTGCCGGTCCTGTTGTTCATGCTGTTTTTCACGCCGGCCATCCTGGACCCCACGCGGGTCGGGTGGCTGCTCGACGGCGACTGGGGCCAGCACTTCCTGGGCTGGCACGCCTATCGTCAGACGCCGCTCGCCTGGCCGTTCAACCATCAGACCCTGCTGTCGCATCCGACGGGCCTGAGCCTGATCTACACCGACTCCAACCCCCTGGTGTCGATCCCCATGCGCTGGCTGAGCGGCGTGCTGCCGCAGCACTTCCAGTTCATCGGCTGGTGGTTCCTTATCTGCCTCATCCTGCACTACTTCGTGGCCTACCGGCTGGTGGCGCGCCACGCGCCCGGGCAATGGTCGGCCCTGGCCGGCGCGACCCTGCTGACGCTTCTGCCGACCCTCTACATGCGCATCGGCCATGATACCCTGTGCGCCCACTGGCTGATCCTGTCGGCGCTGTATGTCTTCTTCGAGATCAAGGATGAACGCCGCAAGCTGGTCGGCTATGCCGGCCTCCTGGGTATCACCGGCCTTATCCATCCCTATATCCTGTTCATGCTCCTGGCCATCTGGGGCGCTGACCAGCTGCGCGTTACCGGCGCCTTGCTGAAAGGCCGCGACTGGGCAGGACTTGCCAAGGCGGTCGGCCTCGGCCTGCTGACGCTCATTCCACCGGCCATCACGCTGGGCATCGCCGGCGCCTATTCCGGCCAGAGCGCCGGCAGCGACGGCTTCGGCGTCTACGGCATGCCGCTCGACGCCCTTTTCAATCCGTCGCGCAAGGACTTTGCCCTGGCCTTCCTCAATGGTCCTCAACCGCCGCGCATGGCGTTTGAAGGCTTTCAATACCTGGGCGCGGGGCTGCTGGTCCTGGTGGGCGCGGCCATCTGGCTGTATCGCAGGTCGCCGGCGGTCAAGTCCGCGTCCGAGGTCCTGGCCATCGCGCGGCCCCTGAAATGGCCCTTCATGATCCTGTTGGTCCTGGCCATCACCGACCATATCCACCTTTACTCGATCAAGCTCCTCGACCTGTCCTTCCCGACGCCCATGGTCAACGTGCTCAACATCGTGCGCGCGTCCGGCCGCCTGTTCTGGCCGATCGCCTATACGCTCGTCTTTCTGGCCCTGATCTGCATCTACCGCACGCGACCCCGGACCATGGGCCTGTTGCTGGGGGCAGCGCTTGTCCTGCAACTGGCCGACATGTCGCAGTTCGCTACCCACATCCGCACCCTGACCGGCCGTGCGGCGACCGGCCAGTCCTTTTCGCTGACCCCCAGCCCGCAATGGAGCGTCGTGATGGCGCGCACCGAAATGGTGTCCTTCCAGCCGGCCGTGCCACTCACCGAGAAACGCGCCTTCTATGAAATCATCCTGCACGCGCTCGATCGGAAAGTACCGGTCAACATGATGTACGCCGCGCGCGAAAATCCGCACCAGGACGCCATCCAGCGCCAGGAATACAGCGAATTCCGCGCCGGCAGGCTGAACCCGCGCCGCCTGTACGTCATGCTGGGCAAGGCTGTGCCCGCCGGCCTTGAAGACCGGGTGCGCGAGATCGACGGCATCTGGATCATCCCGCCGCAAGGCGCCGAAGCCGGGCTCAAGCGCCCCGGGGCCGAACCGTTCGAGACCGGCAAGACCTACGTGATGGGCGCGGCCAACGCCTCGGTCGTCTGGTTTGGCGACGACTGGCAAATGCCGCAGGTCGATGCGATGAACACGGCCGGCCACGCCGGGGTGATCACGCCGGGCTTCGTTCCCGTGCCGGGCAAAGCCTATCGCGTGACGCTGTCCTTGCGCGCCTGGCGCAGGGCCCAGACCCTGATCGTCGCGGTGAACGGCGTAAAGCTGAAAGAGCAAGCCCTGGGCAAGAAGGCCACCGAGGTCGTCATCGATGTCCCGGCCGATGCGCTCCAGGGCGGGCGCATGCAGATCGCGATCGACAATCTGCGCGCCGCCCCAGACCCCGGCAAGAAGCCCGACACCAAGGCCATGGGCGTGGAACTTTACAGCCTGCGCATCGATCCGCGATAGACTTTTTCCTGCCGCGATATTTCGCCGAAAACCGCTGCTCGCTTTTTCGGCGCATCGCCTGGTCGGTTCACGACCTTGTGAGACCGCGCGATTCCGCGTATGATGACAGCGCGGACGCACAGGCAATGCTGCGCCGCAAAAAAGCCTTGAGTCGCCATCAGAAGTGGCGGCTTTAAGGCATTTGTGTGCCCGGTGACGGCGCTCTCCTGTTACTTATGATTTGTGAGTTGATCCGGCATGTCCTTGTCGCAATGGCTTAAGCCTAAACTTTGGCTGTCCACTGTGCAGACGCTTCCCGACCCCGTGCGCAACGGTCTGTTCCGGGCGGCGGTTATCCTTGCGCCCATCTTTCTCTTCCTGGCCTTTTTCAACCCGTTCATCGTCGATCCGACGCGCATCGGCTGGCTGCTTGATGAGGACTGGGGTCAACACGTTCTGGGCTGGAATGCCTTCCGCCACGAGCCCTGGTCGACCTTCAACCACGAATACATGCTGGGCGCGCCGGTCGGCAACAGCCTGTTCTCGACCGACTCGAACCCGTTCTTCGCCTTTATCTTCAAGCCGTTTTCAGCCTTCCTGCCTGACCGCTTCCAGTATATCGGCCCGTGGTTCCTGTTCTGCATGGTCATGCACTTTGTCTTCGCGTGGAAGCTGGTGCGGCCGCATGCCCCCGACCGTTGGGCGGCCCTGGGCGGCGCCATAGCGCTCAGCCTCCTGCCGATGCTGACCTACCGCATGCGCCACGACACCCTGGTCGCGCAGTGGCTGGTACTGTGGAGCCTGCACATCTTCATCAATGTCCGGGGGGAAATGCGCAAGACGGTCCACTGGGCGGCGCTTCTCGGCCTGTCAGGGCTGATCCACCCCTACCTGCTGTTCATGATCGCAGCGATCTGGGGCGGTGACGTGCTGCGCCGCTTCTGGCCGGCGGCCCGCAAGCTCGATCGCGCGACACTGCTCGACGTCACCTGGCGCGCGCTGGTCGTCCTGGCTTTTCCGCTGGTGACGCTCGGCATCGGCGGCGCCTACGTCAAGGGCATGAGCCCGGGCGCCGGCGGCTATGGCTTCTACTCCTTCCCGCTCGACGGCTGGATCAATCCGGTGCGTGGCGACTTCTCGCAGATCCTGAAGGCGTGGCCGCTCGACGGCGGCCAATATTTCGAAGGCTATCAGTATCTCGGTTTTGGTCTGATCGTCCTGGTTGTCGCGGCCATCGTCCTCTACATCACCACGCCCGAAGCCAAAGAGTCGCGCCCCTTCTTCAGCGGCCTCAAATACCTCACCCTGCCCTTTATCGCCCTGTTCGTGATCGCGGTGTCGAACCACGCCCAATTCTATGGCTACACGGTATGGCAGTTCGACCTGCCGTCCTGGCTGCGCGGACCTGCGGCGGTATTGCGGGCCTCGGGCCGCCTGGTGTGGCCGATCACCTATTGCCTGATCCTGGCGGCGCTGGTCGTGCTGTTCAAAAGCCGCCCGAAACTGGTCGGCATTATCCTGCCTCTCGTACTCATCATCCAGGCCTACGACATTTCCGGCGTCGCCAAGGCCATGCGCAGGGCAACCGCCCTGGCCGCAACCGGCAAGACATACTTCGTGACGCCCAGCCCGGTCTGGGACGAATTGGTGACCCACTCCCGCGGCATCGACTTCTATCCGCCCAATGTCCACCTCAATGACCGGCTGTTCTATGAACTGACCTGGCGGGCGACGTCACAGGCCAGGCCGGTCAACACCATGTATGCCGCGCGCCAGAACCTGATCCAACTCACCCACGAGCGTGATGGCCGGGACGCATATCGAAAAGGCATGGTCCGTAACGACCGCCTGTTCGTTTTTCTCAAGCAGTGCGATGTGCCCGCCTCGCTGCAGTCGCGCGTCCGCATGGTGGATGGCTTCTGGGTCATTCCCCCCGATGGCGCCACAAACCTGCCCCTCGATGCTCCGCTGTGGGACCCGATTAAACCGCACGTCAAGTTCGGCTGGCTCGACCAGGGCAACTGCCTGATCGATGAAAACTGGAACGGCCAGGAATATGACGGCATCTGGAGCAATGGTCCGCAGGCCGATATCGATATTCCGATCCGCGCCATGGATTTCAAAACCCCGCCGAAGGCACTGGACCTCAGCCTGAAGGCCAGGAGCCGTGTGCCGGCGACCGTCGCCGTTCTCGTCAATGGAAAGCGCGCCACGACGCTTGAGCTCAACCACCGCACGGAACAGTACACCATCCCTCTCCCGGCCTCGGTTCTGCGCAATGACAACCTCAATATCCGGTTCCTCATCACGTCTTCGGACGAAGCACCCGTCAAGCTGGCGGTCCTGCGCGATCCCGGCGGCCGTTCGCCTGGCGCCAAGGCAGCTGTGACGCCGGCACCGTCGCTCAAGCTTATGAACATGGAGTTTGTCGAGCGTCCCGAGGTCGAAGACGAAGCCGCAAAGGACGCCCTGCGCGCCCTGGCCGGTGATAGTTGACGCCCTGAAATATCGCTATTTCATTTCGGGACAAATCAAACTATAAGGGCTGTCCCGCGATCAATGGTGCGCTGCAAAGCGCGCGGTTATCCACGGGGATCTGCTGGCGCGCTAAAGGTTTTTGCGCACAGCTTCTTGCAGGTCTTTCACTGCGAACCTATCTGCCCTGCCGGTCGCATCCCCCTCGACCGCTTGTAGGGCTTTTGTCATTCCTCAGGGGGGATGAAGATACTAATCGCACATGGAAAAAGTGCCGATGACCGTCGCGGGCTACAAGGTTCTCGACGAAGAATTGAAGCGTTTGAAGTCAATCGAACGTCCCGCAGTAATTGCCGCCATTTCGGAAGCCCGTTCGCACGGTGACCTGTCCGAAAACGCGGAATATCATGCCGCCAAGGAACGCCAGGGCTGGATCGAAGGTCAGATTGCTGACATCGAGGACAAGATCAGTCGCGCCCAGGTGATCGACGTGTCGAAACTGAGCGGCAACCAGATCAAGTTCGGCGCCACCGTCACGGTCGTCGATGAGGACACCGAGGAAGAAGGCCGCTATCAGGTGGTCGGCGACCACGAGGCTGACGTGAAGTCCGGCAAGATCTCGCTGTCGTCGCCGCTGTCGCGCGCCATGATCGGCAAGGAAGTCGGCGATGTCGTTGAAGTCGTGACCCCCGGCGGCGTCAAGGCCTACGAGATCGCCAAGGTCGAGTGGATCTAAAGCGCTTTCCGAAAAGTGTGACACGGTTTTCGGACAAAAAGCGCGGCAAAACTCAGTAACGTCCGGCGCAAGCCGGACCGTTTCAAACTCTCAATGTCAAAGACTTGTCCGGGAAACGCCTCGGCAAGTCTTTGACATATAAGCCCCTTCCCTTGGCCGGTGAGGGCAGTCGGCAATTCCGTTGGTGAAACCGGAGCGTTGATGACGTCAGTGACCCATAAGAACGTGCTGACCATCTGGGCCGTATCCGACGGCCGTGCCGGTATTGAAAGCCAGGTCCTGGGCCTGGCCGAAGCCATTGCGCGACAGACCCCCGCCGACATCACCACCAAGCACATCCGCTACGCCAGGATCTTTGACCGCTGGCCGACCCCGTTGAAGGTCCTGCCCGATAGCATGCTGGCGGCCGACAGCGATCCTATTGCTCCGCCATGGCCCGACATCTGGATCGCCGCCGGCCGTGCCACCTTGCCCCACTCGCTGCGCATGCGACACAGGTCGGGCGGCAACACCCTTGTGGTGCAGCTCCAGGACCCAAAGCTGGCTTACAGACATTTCGACCTGATCGTCGCCCCCGAACACGACAACCTGACCCTGGCTCATGTCCTGCCGCTGCTGGGGTCGACCAATCGCATCACGCCTGAACGGCTGGCCAGCGAGTATGGGCCATGGCAAGCCCAAATCGAAGCCTTGCCGGCGCCGCGTATCGCCGTCCTGATCGGCGGACGGTCAAAAGTGTATGACATCGGCGAGGCCCGCGCCGAAACACTGGCCGAGGAGATTCGGGCGGCGGTCACGCAGGCCAATGGCTCGCTCTTGCTAAGCCTGTCACGCCGCACGCCAGAGGCTGCCCGAGCGGTGTTCGAACGGGTGCTGTCGGGCCTGCCCGGCATCGTCTATACCGGCGACGGCCCCAATCCTTATTTTGCCTTCCTGCACGCTGCCGACCATGTCCTTGTCACCGAAGACTCGGTCAATATGGCGACCGAAGCGGCCGGCACGGGCCTGCCGGTTCATCTGCTCGGCATGGATCGCCTGCGCCCCAGCCAGAAGTTCGACATCTTCCACAAGAACCTGCGCATGCACGGCATTGCCCGGCCGTTTGCCGGCAAGCTCGACGGCTGGACCTATATCCCGCTCAACGAGACCGCCCGCGCCGCACGCCACGTTCTTCAGGTTTATGCGCAAAAGCAGGCTGGCGCCGCGCATAAATGATGACAAGGCGGCATCGGCTCCCTATCTAATGGCCGTTAATGTTTGACGATTCCATAGGCTAGAAAATGCCCAAGCCCCAAGCTGCTCCCCGCCCCGTCCGCTGCGCCATCATCGGTACCGGCCCTGCCGGCTGGACCGCCGCCATCTATGCGGCGCGCGGCCTGCTGTCGCCGGTCATCTTCACCGGTCCGCAAGATGGCGGCCAGCTGACCATCACCACCGATGTCGAAAACTACCCGGGCTTTGCCGAGGTCGTCCAGGGTCCTTGGCTGATGGACCAGATGAAGGCCCAGGCCGAGCACATGGGCACGGAGACCATCGCCGAGATCATCACCAAGGCCGACCTGCAGCAGCGCCCCTTCCTGCTCGAAACCGAAAGCGGCGCGCAATACCTGGCCGAAACCGTCATCATCGCCACCGGTGCCCAGGCCAAGTGGCTGGGGCTTGAATCGGAAAAGACCTATCAGGGTTTCGGCGTGTCGGCCTGCGCCACCTGCGACGGCTTCTTCTACCGGAACAAGGTCGTGGCCGTCGTCGGCGGCGGCAATACCGCCGTCGAAGAAGCGCTGTTCCTCACCAAGTTCGCTTCCAAGGTCTATCTGATCCACCGCCGCGAACAGCTGCGCGCCGAAAAGATCCTGGTCGAACGTCTGTTAAACGACCCCAAGATCGAGCCGATCTGGAACGTCGCCCTCGACGAGATCCTGGGCGAAACCAATGCGTTTGGCGGCGCGGGCGTCACCGGCGTCCGCCTGAAGTCGACGCTCAACGAAAGCGATGACGACCGCGTCGTTGACCTCGACGGCGTCTTTATCGCCATCGGTCACGCCCCGGCGTCGCAACTGTTCGAAGGCCAGTTGGAGACCAAAACCGGCGGGTACCTCGTTGTCGAGCCCGGCACGCCGAAGACGTCGATCAAGGGTGTCTTCGCGGCCGGCGACGTTACCGACGACGTCTACCGCCAGGCCGTCACCGCGGCCGGCATGGGCTGCCAGGCTGCGCTGGAATCGATCCGCCTGCTGGCCGAAGAGGACCATCATCATTCGCTGCTGACGGCGAAGGAGGTCGATGAAGAGTTCGCCCACCTGACGCCCAAGCAGAAGAAGGTCGCCGCAAAGGTTTAAGCGGCGGCCGTCAAACGCCGGGCTTCCCGGAACGCCGTCGGCGTCTCGCTGAACTGCGCCTTGAACGCCCGGTTGAACGGCCCGATCGAGCCGAAACCGCAGTCGAGCGCGATCGTCAGCACCGGCAGGTGATCGCAGCTTGGATCTACCAGCCGGCGTGCTGCCTCTTCGATGCGGAAGTGATTGATCATGTGGTTGAAATTACGGAAGCCCAGCGCGCCGGTAATGCACTGCGTCACCTTGTATTCCGCTTCATTGACGCGCCGCGCCAGATCGGCGACCTTGAGATCAGACACGGTGTAAACCGCTTCGTCGGTTAGCTGGGCCAGAATGCGTGCAGCCAGGACCTCATCGGTCGAGACAATAGTCCGGCGCCGGACCGTTTCTGGCTGCGGCGCATGGCCACGATACCAGATCGCGGTGCCGGCGCCCAAAACGGCCAGCACCGCACAGGTCAGCTTGATGACCCCGCTCCATACCTCTATCGCGCTGCCTGCCGGGGCGCCGTTGGCCAGGACGACAGCGGCAGCCGTCAGGGCGGCGTGTCCGCTCAGGAAGGCAAGGCGAAACCGTCGTTCGCCCCCTGGTAGGTCCTTGCGCATCTCCCGTAACGGCTCGCTCAGCGCCAGCAGAAGCACGGTCGAACTGATCAGTCCCTGAATATTGGCAATCATGTGCGACAACGGCTCTGCCCGGCCGTCGGCGAACTGGACAAAAGCCCCCGCAGCCACAAGGACCAAGACGGCGGCCAATGGCCAAGGCGACGCCCGCGCAGCCTTCGGCCGGAACAGAGCCCGCGCCAGCAGCCATGACCATCCGCAGGTCGCGTTGGCGGCAATGGCGATCAGGTCAGAGATAATACCGAACCGGTCGCCGATCAGCCGACCGAGGAAAAAGAAGGCGATCGCGCAGATAAACAGCGCACCATAGACATGCGTGTCCTTCGGTCCTTGGCGGTCGATACCCGGCGGTGACGCAAAGATGTCGTGTGTCGTGGCCAAGGCCTGCCTCCCCGTAAGACATCGCATCCTACACCATTGCGCGCCCCTGAACGATAGAGGCCATAAGTGAAAATATATCGCCGATTTCCAAATCGGCGAGACGGGACTGTCTTGCGCGGGAAATCTTCGGTCATGATCGCGGCCGTCGCCGTGATGCCGATGGAGACACCGCCGTACATGCCCCCTCAATCACCCCCTGCCGGCAGCACCTTGCTGCGGCGCTCAGGCCTGACCTTTTATCTTACCGCCGCCGTGGGCCAACTGGCCTTTATCTGGATGATCATCGCCCACTATGGCCGCGAGACGATGAGCGGCAACTATCCCGGCTGGAACGACAAACCGATCATCAAGGGCTATGTCGAAGGCGACGTCGCCGGCAATATCATGTTTGCAGCCCACGTCCTGCTGGCGGTTGTCGTCACGCTGGGCGGACTGATCCAGCTCATACCCATGATCCGCAGCCGCTTTCCGGCCTTGCACCGCTGGAACGGCCGCCTGTTTATCGTCATCGCCTTTGTCATGGCGCTGGGTGGCCTTTGGCTCACATGGGCCCGTGTGACCTACTTCACAGTCCTGCAAGCCATTCCCGTCTCAATCGACGGCGTCCTCATCCTTCTGTTCGGCACCGTCGCCTGGCGCCTGGCCATGAAGCGCCAGATCGATGCCCATCGGCATTGGGCCATGCGGACCTTCATGGTGGTCAATGGCGTCTGGTTCCTCAGGGTGGAGATCATGGGTTGGGCGGTCCTCACCCGTGGATGGGGACTGACTGAAACCCTGTCCGGCCCCGTCGATATCGTGCTGCAATTCGGCTGCTATCTCATCCCGTTGGCCGTCCTGGAGCTCTATTTCCTGGCGCAGCGCAGCCAGAAGGCCGTGACCAAACGCGTGGTCAGCGCCCTGACGCTGATCCTGACCGCCTTCATGGCCATCGGCATCGGTGGCGCGATCGCCTTCATGTGGGGCCCCTACATGCTGTAATCCGCGCCAAAAAAATTCCCTGGGCGTTTTCGAAAAAATTTTCGCAGGCGCCCTTGAACGGCTATTTCGGGTGCCCAAATCATAGTGCGAAGGCGCCGCTGACGGGCCTTCTTGACGGACAGCATCGCCCAGTTGGGGATGTGGATGTCTTTCAAAATCAAACCTTTATGGACGATGTACTCCGTCCGTAAGCACTCGCTTTTTAATGAGGAGAGCCCCTATGCGTACCGCTATCGATTTCTCGCCCCTGTATCGTTCGGCTGTTGGTTTTGACCGTCTGGTCAACCTGCTCGACACCGCCACTCGCGCCGATGCCGCGCCGGGCTGGCCGCCGTACAATATCGAACGTTTCCCTTCCGAAGACGGTCAGAGCGACACCTATCGCATCGAAGTCGCTGTCGCCGGCTTCCGTCCCGACCAGCTGAATATCGAGGTCAAGGAAAACGTCCTGACCGTAACCGGCAAGAAGGACAATGACGACGGCAACCGTACATTCCTGCATCGCGGCCTGGCCGAGCGCAGCTTTGAACGCCGCTTCCAGCTTCATGACCACATCCGCGTGACGGATGCCGAACTGGCCAATGGCCTGCTGTCGGTCGGCCTCAAGCTCGAAGTGCCGGAAGCGAAGAAGGCCAAGCAGATCGCTATCAACGTCGCCGGCAATGACAGCCAGCCGGTTCTCCAGGCGGCCGAGTAAGACCTGCTATACTACCCGGCGCAGTTCTTTTCCCCCTGCGCCGGTTCTACCCTCTTTGTTTCCCCTAAACTCCCGCGGCCTTCAGGTCCGGCAGACGCGTTGCACCTTTTATCCCCCTGGGGCGCACCACTGCCGGAGACCTGAAGGTCTTTTTTTTTCGTGCTTGTTATGCGCGCCTGGCAATCGCCAGCAGGACCAGGGCCAGGCTGCCAAGCACCAGGAAGCCAGCCGTCATCGGGATGACCGTGTCGTTGTAGAGCTGGCCGATAAAGGTGCCGAGGCAGATCGAGATCACCGATGCTGTCGATCCGATAATCGCCGAAGCGATGCCGGCGATATGGCCCATCGGCTCCATGGCGAGCGCATTGAGATTGCCGAACAGGAACCCCATGCAGAAGAAGACGCAAGCAACATAAGCGACGAACATCCACAGCGTCGCCGGCATGATCAGATTTACGCCCAGGAATACTGCCGAGCAGACGACGATCGCCGCAAAAGCTATGGCCACAATACGCAGCATGCCCATGCGCTCGACGATCCGCGAATTGCTCAGCGACGATACACCGAAGGTCAGAGCCAGGCCGCCGAAATACAGGGCGAACGCATTGCCTACGCCGAAATGTTCCTGGAAAATCTGCTGGCTGGAATTGAGATAGCCGGTCATGCCGCCGAAGACCAGCGCGCTGGCGACCATGTAGCAGACCGTACGGCGATGGCCGAAGACCGCAGCCGCGCCACTGATCATGTGTGCGACGCTGAATGAGATGCGCTTTTCCGGCGGCAGGGTTTCTTCCAGCCGGATCGTCACCCAGACCATTACCGCCAGGGCATAGACGATGAACATCACAAAGATATAGCGCCATGAGGCGAACGACAGGATGGCGACGCCAAGGCTTGGCGCCACGGCGGGCACCATGATGAAGATCATCATGACCAGCGACATGACCCTGCCCATGGCGCTGCCGCTGTACTTGTCGCGCACGATCGACATGGTGGAGACGTAGGGGCCCGACACGCCAAGGCCTTGCAGGAAGCGCCCGACCAGCAGGACTTCGATGCTATTGGCCAGGACGCAGACGACGCTGCCGATGAGGTAGAGGACGATGGTCACATAGATGACGCGCTTGCGACCCAGGGCGTCCGACAACGGTCCGCAGATCAGTTGGCCCACCGCCATGCCGGCGAAGATCGAGCTGATGATGAACTGCGCCTGATTGGGGCTGGTAAGCCGTAGGTCGTCGCCAATGATACCAAGCGCCGGCAGCATGGCGTCGATCGAGATTGCCACCACCGACATCATCACGGCCATCAGCGCGACGAATTCCGCGCCGCTTTTCTTGCTATCTACGGTCATGAAACTTCCCGTGGCTTTACCGGCATTCGAGTACCGGCGCTTAGCCATCACGTCTACAGGATTTTGTCAGCAGAGGCTATTTCGCCGGCAGGGTTTCGACGAAGCGTCGCGCCATGGCGATCCAGTCTTCGAGCGAATGTTCGGCATCGACCTCGCTAACGAAGACAAAGCCCTTCATAACGCGGCCGCCCATCTCCATCTGAATGGCGCCACGCTTCAGCGCTTCGGCCGTTTGGGCGGGGCCGACACGGAACATGAACCGGCTCCCGGCGGATTCGCGGCCGACAGCGCCGAGCATATTACCGTTGAGCATGAAGACCAGCCCACCCATCATCCGCTTTTCAGCTATCCGGGCGCCTTGCCCCAAGGCGTCGCGGAAACGCATGGCCTGCAGTTCACTATAAGCCATGGCGAAGCTCCTCATCCATTGATGCGTGAGCCTAAGATCGAGCGGCGTTTAGGGCAAGGTCAGATTAACTGGCCAATTGGCCGCGCAGGCCCACGCAGGTGACGTGTTCGAGCTGTTCGAGGTTCATACTGGCGTTTTCGAGGTTGGCCCGGGACAAGTCGGCGCCGTCCAGCATGACCAGCTTCAGTTCAGCGCCGGCGAAATTGACACCACGCAGACGCGTTTCGCGCAGGTCGGCCGGCAGCATGCGGTCCTTGGCGATCATCAGCGCGCCGAGATTGGCGCCTTGAAGGTTCGCTCCATCCAGACGCGCCTTATACAGTCGCACCCCGCGCAGGTCCGCGCCCTGGAGATTGCAGTTGCGCAGGTCGGCTTCTTCGAGGTGCGCGCCCTGAAGCTGGACGTCGCGCATGTCAAGGCCATAGAAGACCGCGCCCTTGGCGGACAGGGCGGTCAGGTTCAGCCCCTTGATCGAGCCAAGTGCGCGCAGGTCGGCCTTGTCGAAGGTCGACGGCTTGCCTTCCTTGCCGAGGGTATCGACCCATTTAGCGTGGTCGTGCAGCATTTCGCCGTAAGGCAATGTCTTGACGTCGGTGCCGATAACCTTGTCGGTCAGCACACCGGTCATGTCGGTCTGGCTGACGCGCCACGAATCCGTCTTGGCCTTGATCAATACGGCGTCTTTTAAAGACGCGCCGGTCAGATCCGCACCCGACAAATCGGCGCCGGCCAGGTCGACATTGTTCATGATCGCCTGCTTCAGGTTGGCGCGTACCAGCTTGCAGTGCTTCATGACAGCGTCGGTAAAATCGGCCTTCATAGCCTGGATGCCCGACAGCTTGGAGCGTTCGAGATTGGCGCCGCGCAGGTTGGCGTAGGTTGCTTCGGCGGTGCGCATCGAGATTTCGACGTAGGACAGGCCGGTCGCCTTGTCAGGCAGTGCCAGGGCCCCTTCGCGCAGGTCGGCTTCGTAGAGGTCGACGCCCGACAGGTTGGCGCCGCGCAAACAGGCGCCACGCAGGTCGACGCGGCGCATCGAGGCGCCCGTCAGATTGGCCAGTTGCAAGTCTGCGCAGAACAGGTTGGACTTATCGAGGACAATGCCAGCCATGTCGCAGTCGGTCAGGATCGCGGCGGTGAAGTCGGCATCCTGGAGATTACGGCCGCGTAAAGACAGGCCCGACAGGTCGCACCAGGCAAAGACCGCCCGCGCCCCGCCCGGTTTGCAGGCAAAGAAGCGCTCATGCTTGACACACATCTGGTCGATCTGGACCTGTGTCAGCTTGGTGTACTTCTTTTCGCCGGAAGTGGCGCTCATGAACTCTGGCGTCCTGATAATACGAACGTTCAGGATTACACGGAATGATTAATATTTGGCTGTGGAGTCTATTAATCCTGAATCTACAATGAGTTGTGCTTCTGTTGAGTCTGGCCGGACGAAGAGATGGCGATAGCCCTTGTCGGCCCAGTCCTTGAGATCGGCCGGTGTTCCGGTGAACTCGGCATCGAAACCTTCGGGGGCTTCGGCGATTTTGACGAGGGGAAGTCCGGTCTTGAGCCAGTGGGCAAATGGCGCAATCAAGTGCGCGGCCTCATCTTCCAGCAAACCCTGCTCAACCGTGATCCCGGCATCTTTCAGTCGCTGGGGGCCTTTATGGGAAGCGTAAGGCGATGGGTCTTCGCAGGCGTAGACGACACGCGCGACCTTTGCGTCCACCAGTCGCTGCGAACAGGAACAGGCGCCGGTGGAACGTTCGCCGCACGGTTCCAGCGTGACATAGGCAATGGCGCCTTCGGCCGCCTCGCCCGCCATCTCCAATGCAGCCTCTTCCGCATGCGGCCGTCCACCGTCACCTGTCGCGCCTTCGGCGATGACCTTGCCATCCTTAACGATGACGCAGCCAACGGCAGGGTTAGGCCAAGTCTTCCCCGGTCGTGCCAGGGCAATGGCTTGACGCATAAGTCCCATCTCCTCTTTCTTTGGTCCCCTCTCCCCTTTCAAGGGGAGAGGGTTAGGGTGAGGGGTCTTCGCAGGATGAAACTGAAAGTCTGGCGCCGTTTCAAGCTCAGTAATCTCACCATCACATATGGCAGCTATTGTTTCCAATACACCTGCCATCGCACTGTTACTTGAGAAACGCGCAACAGCCCATCCGTGTTCATTCATGTACTGATTACGAACAGCGTCGGCGGGGTTATCGATATGCTGGCTACCGTCGAGTTCCACGACCAACCGGCTATCCAGACAAACAAAGTCAGCGATATATCTGCCGATAGGAAACTGCCGGCGGAACTTGCGGCCATTAAGCTGCCGGTTCCTCAAGGCCAGCCAGAGCCTGGATTCAGCAACATTCTCGGGCGTGCGGAACACCCGAGCTAACGGAGTCAATCTGGAACGACGGCGACTCATAGCTTCGAGCCGCGTGTGCTGAAACCACAGTAACCCCTCATCCGGCCTGCGAGCAGGCCACCTTCTCCCCTCAGGTGGGGAGAAGAGAGGCGCAGGCGGGGAGAGGCGCCTATTATCGCCCTACTCCCCGATAACCGGCAGCGGATTGGCGCGCGACTCGTCCAGATATTTCGCCCATTGCGGCTTCAGCGCCGGATCGAGATTCACGACCAGCGGGTTACCTGTCGGGACTTCCAGTTCCAGGATCGTCTTTTCATCAAGGTCGAAGAGCGACTTGATAATCGCCCGGATCGAGTTGCCGTGCGCTGCGACCAGCACCGTCTTGCCCGACTTCAGCGCCGGCGCGATGGCGCCGTCCCAGAACGGCATGACGCGGTCGAGCGTCGTCTTCAGGCTTTCAGTGTCCGGCAGTTCAGCACCGGCGTAGCGGCGATCGCCCTTGAAGTCATATTCGCTGCCGGCTTCCAGCGGCGGCGGCGGCACGTCGTAAGAGCGGCGCCAGATCTTGACCTGATCCTCGCCGTGCTTGGCAGCCGTTTCGGCCTTATCCAAGCCGGTGAGACCACCGTAATGACGTTCGTTCAAACGCCAATCCTTAATGACCGGAACGTAAATCTGATCGGCAGATTCCAAAGCCAGATTGCAGGTGCGGATGGCGCGGGTCAAGACCGAGGTGAAGGCCTGGTCGATATGAATGCCTTCGGCCTTGATCAGTTCACCGCCGCGGCGGGCCTGGGCCTCACCTTCGGCTGTCAGATTGACATCGACCCAGCCGGTAAAGCGGTTTTCCAGATTCCATTGGCTTTGGCCGTGGCGGAGCAGGACGAGCGTGGGCATGAAGGCAACCTCGATATATGAATTCCTGCGCGCGTTTTAGAAGCGGAGGCCTTCACGCACAAGCTTTAGATTTTTGCTTGGTCGCGATATTAAGTCAAAAACCGCTCACACTTTTTGGCATATCGCTCAGAAGATTCGGATCGTATCACCCGGGCGGATCGATCCGCCTTTGATAATCCGTGCATAGATGCCGCAGTCACGATGCCCGTAGTTTTCCCACAATGCCGTGCAGACATCGACATCACGCTCGGCTGTATCCGGGTTCACGTGGGTCGCCACGCAACGCACAATCGGCTTCAGGACCTCGAACTCTGGCCCATCGTCTCCAACGCGAATATGGCAGCCGACCCATTCGTGATCCCCGAAAGCAGCCAGTCCCTTCAGCCAGATATTGGCGCGCAGACGCAACGGATCAAGATCGCAGTTAAGCCGCGTTCCTAAGTCATGCAACGAGTTCAGATTCAAAAACGAAACAAAGCCCTTGCCGGAATCGGTAAAGCGAAAATGGGTCTGGGTGTGCTCAAAGGACGGCGATTCCAGCACGTTTAACGGTTGTAAAACCGGGTCGTAGTCCTCATGCGCGGCCAGCCGGGTCTCGACATGACGCGCCAGGCTGTTGCGCCCGGCTACGGAGGTGAGGTCGAAATCCCACGTCCCCGATGCATCCGAAATGTGGAGGCTTCCCGCGATCTCATCGTAACGCGTCCGCAGCCGCGCCACGGCCGGAAAGCGGGCCAGGACAGCGAACTTCATCTTTGAGATGGTCTTCGGATTTTCGGCATCAAACCCTGACGGTCCGACCTCCATGGCATAGAGGCGGTCGTACGGGAAGAAATCGCCCTCCGACAACACGGCTTCCGCGACAGGCTCCGGCGTGAATCCCTTGATCGGGTGCCGCCACAATGCCTCAACGGTCGCGGTCGCCAGTGTCATCCCATTTCTTCCTCAAGCATGGCCAGGCGCTCGGCCTGGTCCTCGGCGATCAAAGCGTTGATCATCTGGTCCATATCGCCTTCGACGAACTGCGGCAGGTTATAGATGGTTAGGTTGATGCGGTGATCGGTCACGCGACCTTGCGGATAATTGTAAGTGCGGATGCGTTCCGAGCGGTCGCCCGAGCCGACCTGCGACTTGCGGGCATCAGAGCGCGCCGTATCGAGCGCCTGGCGCTGCATGTCGTACAACCGGGCCTTCAGGTTGCGCATGGCGATGGCGCGGTTCTGGTGCTGCGACTTTTCCGACGAGGTCACAACGACGCCCGACGGCAGGTGGGTAATGCGTACCGCCGAGTCGGTCTTGTTGACGTGCTGGCCGCCGGCGCCGGATGAACGATAGGTGTCGATGCGCAGGTCCTGGTCGCGGATTTCGATCTCGACGTCCTCGGCTTCCGGCAGCACTGCCACTGTCGCCGCCGAGGTATGGATGCGGCCTTGCGTTTCGGTTGCCGGTACGCGTTGGACGCGATGCACGCCGGATTCGAACTTCATCTTGCCAAAGACACCCTCGCCCGTCACCGAGGCGATGATTTCCTTGTAGCCGCCCATTTCGCCTTCGCTGACCGAATCGACTTCGACCCGCCAGCCCTGCGCCGACGCATAACGGCTGTACATACGGAACAGGTCGCCGGCGAAGATGGCGGCTTCGTCACCACCGGTACCGGCGCGGACTTCCAGGATGGCCGAGGCGTTGACGTCCTTGTCCTGCGGCGCCAGCAACAGCGCCACGCCGCGTTCGAGATCCGGCAGCGATGCCTTAAGCTCCGTCAGCTCTTCTTCGGCGAGCGGCGACAGGTCGGGATCGCCCAAAGCCGCCATTTCCTCAAGCTCCGGCACCTGCTGGCGCGCCTTGATCAGGCGCTCGACCGCGTCGCACACAGGCTTGATTTCGGCGTGCTCCTTCGACAGGCGCACGATCTCGGCGCCTTCGGTCGCGGATTCCATGCGCGCCTCGATCATGCGGAAGCGGTCCATGACCTGTTCGAGCTTGGCTTGGGGAAGGTGTATCAAGGCTATACTCTCGGCAATTCAGCGATTGCCTACTCTTATTTAGGATAGGTATCAATGAACGACTGCCGCTTTTCAAGTTCGGCGGTCAGCGCTGCCACCTTTGGCGCGGCGGCCTGCCAGTCGAGATGCGGATAGCGGAAGGTCGTATAGGTCCCGGCGATTGCCAGCGTGATCGCCGCCAGATCGAAAACATCCGCCGCCGGGCAGTCCTTCTCGATCGCCGCAAAGCCGCGCATAAGGTTGTCTTCCCAGCGCTTCAGCCAGAAGGGCGACTGATATTGCTCCGGCCGGCGGAACTCCAGCACCATCTTGACCAGCATTTCGATCAGGCCCGAAGCTGCAACCTCGGTCCGGCGCATGACCCACAGCGCCTCTCCCTGCGGGGACAGCTTGCCGCCAGTCAACGCATCCAGGCGCGCGGCGATCAGACTGCTGTCCGTCCAGCGCACGCCATCATCGTCGATCCATGCCGGAATTTGCGCCAGCGGGTTGGCATCGACCAGTTCCGGCAGGTTCTCGACCGGAATGGCCATGACTTCATCGACCCTGGGCAGAAACCCGGTCTCGCGAACCACGATGCGTGCCTTGCGGGCATACGGAGATGCGGTGTTGAAGAACAGCTTCATGAAAACCTCGTGGTCGGAAGATGGCGATACCGGCAGGTGAATGCCGTGCAAAACCTTGCCCGTCAAGGCCTTCAGGGTGGCCAACGCAGCACGCCAAATCGCGTTAAATCAAGCCTTTTCAGCGGTTTGCCTTAATTTAAGACTTCCTGTGTAAAACTCGTAACATTAAGCGTCCCCTCAGAACGAGGCCCGGGTGAAAAACGGTACAACCGAAGCGAAATTGATGGTCCCCATGGCCGTGATCGTGCTTGTCGCGGTCATGGCGCTTGTCGGGAGTCTCTGGGTCTGGGCTGAACAGGCCGACAGCCTGGCGCGCACACGTGAAGAAAGCCTTGTCCGCAAGGGATTGGACCAGATCGCCGCCGATCAATCGATGCTGATGACACCGATCACCATCTGGGACCAGGCGACACTCAGCACTGCCGTCAACTACGACCCGAAATGGGTCCGCGGCAATGTCGGCGAGTATTTCCAGAAATACCTCAAGTTCGAATCGAACGTCCTGCTCGATGCCGACGGCAAGGTGCGCTTTGCCTATCACGACAGCCAGGAAGTCAATCCCGGCGTGTTCACGGCCACCCTGGCTCAAACGCAATCGGTGACGCGCAACCTGCGCAACCGCTACACAGCGGATATGGCTGCCGGGCGCGGTTACAGCGCCGACAGCAACCACGCTGGCAAGGTAATCGCCGCCGACGGCCACCTCTATATCACGGGCGCCAGCCTGATTCTGCCCGACACTGCCGGCTCACCGCTCCTCAAGCATCCGCCATTCATCGTCGTCGGCATGCACGAAATCAAGGCGCCGGAACTGGCCGCTCTGTCCGACCGATACATGGTGTCGCCCATCTCGCTGCTGGCGCGCGGCCAGACACCGCACACCGGTAACGCTTCGGTCGCGTTTACCGACACGAATGGGGCGGTCATTGCCCAACTGAGCTGGCAGCCGGACACGCCCGGCAAGACCCTGTTCCTGCGCACTATCGGTCCCGTCCTGATGATCTCGCTCGGCCTCGGCGTGGTGGCCCTGGTCCTGCTGCACACCAGCCAGAAGACAGCGCAAAGCCTGACCGCGTCCGAAGCTAAGGCCAAGCACATGGCTCTGCACGACAGCCTGACTGGCCTGCCCAACCGCACCCTTTTCGCCGACCGTCTTGGCCAGGCGTGTGAGCGCATGAAGCGCCAGGGCGGCCAGGTCGCCGTCATGTGTATTGGGCTGGACCGCTTCAAGGACGTCAACGACACGCTGGGTCACCTGGCTGGCGACGAGCTGATCCGCCACAATGCCTCAAAGATCAACGGCATCATCCGCGCCTGCGACACCCTGGCCCGGCTGAGCGGCGACGAATTCGTCATTATCCAGACCGACACGGACGGCCACAGCGCCGCGACCCTGGCCAAGCGCGTCCTCGAAACTCTGACTGGCAGCGTTACGCTCGACAGCGGCCAGGTGTTTTCGTCGTGCTCGATCGGCGTCACCCTGCTGACCGATGGCGATATCGAACCCGCCGAGGCGCTGCGCCAGGCCGACCTGGCCCTGTACCGCGCCAAGGATGCCGGCCGCGGCCAATATGCCTTCTTCGAAGTCGAGATGGACGCCACGATCAAGCTGCGCAAGACGCTTGAGACCGGCCTGCGCGAAGCCATCCACGTCGAAGCGCTCGACGTCGTCTACCAACCCCAGGTCGACCATTTCGGCAAGATCGTCGGTGTCGAGGCCTTGTGCCGCTGGACGCATCCGTCGCGCGGGCCCGTCTCGCCCGGCTATTTCATTCCGCTGGCCGAAGAGTGCGGCCTGATGAACGATCTCGGGACCTTCGTCATGCGCCGCGCCATGCAGGATTCGCATCGCTGGCCCGGCCTGAAAGTCGCCGTCAATGTCTCGGCGACCCAGATGCGCCAGCCCGACTTTGTCCAGACCCTGAGCGATCTGCTGACCGAAACGCGTACCCAGGCATCGCAGATCGAGATCGAAATCACCGAAGGCGTCCTGCTGGCCGACGACCACGCATCGCAACTGGTCCTGCGCGACCTGCGCCATATGGGCTTCTCGATCGCGCTTGACGACTTCGGCACCGGTTATTCGTCGCTGGGCTATCTCAGCCGCTATCCGGTCGACAAGATCAAGATCGACCGGTCTTTCGTGTCGAACCTGGGCAACGATCCGGAAGCCGAAGCGGTCATCCGCGCCATCGTGAAACTGTCCAAGGCCCTGAACCTCAATATCATTGCCGAGGGCGTCGAGACGCGCGCGCAGAAGAACCTGCTGCGCCAGGCCGGCTGCCAGATCATCCAGGGCTTCCTCTATTCACGCCCTGTGCCGGTGTCCGATATCGACGCGTTCATGCGCGACGGCGGCGGCAAGATCGTGCTGACCGAAGAACCGGAAGCCCTGCGCAAGGCGGGGTAAACAGACAGCAGCGTGTATTGCCTCTACCGCAACCCCTCAGGATATTACAGCTTCTCGGCGTGGGCCTCGACCAGCTCGACGATGTGGTCGATCATGCCGGCATTGTCCTGCTTGTGGTGCGGCTTGCCGCCCATATAGATCATGCCCGCCCCTGCCCCGCCGCCGGTAAAGCCAACGTCGGTATAGAGCGCTTCGCCCGGGCCGTTGACGACACAGCCGATGATCGACAGCGACATTGGCTTGGTGATGTGCGCCAGCCGCTCTTCCAAAGTCGCCACCGTCTCGATGACGTTGAAACCCTGACGGGCGCATGACGGGCAGGCGATGATGTTGACGCCGCGGTGACGCAGGCCCAACGACTTCAGAAGGTCGAAGCCGACCTTGATCTCTTCGACCGGATCGGCAGCCAGCGACACGCGCACGGTATCACCGATCCCGGCCCACAAAAGATTGCCCAAACCGATGGCCGACTTGATCGTGCCGTTGCGCAAAGGCCCCGCTTCGGTCACGCCAATATGGAGCGGGCAGTCGATCGCATCGGCAAGCGCCGTATAGGCGGCGACGGTCAAAAAGACGTCCGATGCCTTCACCGAAATCTTGAATTCATGAAAGTCGTGGTCGCGCAGGATATTGGCGTGGAACAGGGCGCTTTCAACCATGGCCTCAGGGCACGGCTCGCCGTACTTTTCCATCAGGTCTTTTTCCAGCGAGCCGGCATTGACGCCTATGCGCATGGAACAGCCGTGGTCCTTGGCCGCCTGGACGACTTCGCGCACCCGGTCGGGCGAGCCGATATTGCCCGGATTGATGCGCAGGCAGGCGGCGCCGGCCTCGGCGGCTTCGATGGCGCGTTTGTAGTGGAAGTGGATGTCGGCGACGATCGGCACTTGCGCATGCTGGACGACGGTCTTCAGCGCCCGCGTTGAATCAACGTCAGGGCACGAGACGCGGACGATGTCCGCCCCCGCCTCTTCAAGCGCGCGGATCTGGGCCAAAGTCGCATCGGCATCCGAGGTCAGGGTATTGGTCATCGACTGCACCGAGATCGGCGCGTCGCCGCCCACCAGCACATTGCCCACGCGGATCTGACGGCTCTTGCGCCGCTCAATGGTGCGCCAGGGCCTGACGTGGGTATGATCGGTAACACTCATATCGCTATTCTTTACGAGTCTGGCTGTGGAGGTTGAGGCCTATATCGGCGCTCGTCGCGGCCATCGCAAGCCTTATTGCGCGCCTTCTGCGGTCGACGGCGGCACTTCCTGTGCCGAGGCAGATGCCGGGGCCGGCGCGGCGGCAGAAACCGGCCGCGACGGCGCATAGGGAATGGGTGCGGTATTGCGCGGCGCGGCGACCGGCTTTTGCGGCGCAGGCGCCGCGGTGCGATAGACGGTGCTGACGGCGCCTTGCGCCACCGACTGGGCATCGAGCTGCGCCGCCATCTGGGCCGCGCGCGCGTTCAGCTTGGCGACGGGCATCACATTGGCGTCCATCATTCCGGCATATTCGCCGTTATGGAAGACTTCGATGGCCGAGACGTCGGTAACATCGACCAGGGCATTTTGCAGGTCATTGAGCGGCAGGCGGTAGGATTCGCCCGCGCCGAGTTGCTGGACGAAATGGACCACGCCGTTCTTGCCGTCGTGGACGACCAGCAGCACGCTCTTCTTGGCCTGGATGGTGACGGCCGAATTGTCGGGCTCGGCGCCGTAGATGGCGCCCCGCGGATTGAATGCCTTGCGCGCCTGCAGAACATCGGTAACGGGAACCGGCGCGGCGCTGGCCTGGTTGCGCGCGGCCATCATAGAGGCGAATCCCTCTTCCAGCCCCGGCGTTGCATAGGGCGGCGGCACGTCCTGGTCCTGCGGAGCGGGCTGGGACTTGGTGACGTAGACGACGCCATCCCGGATCATCGGCACGCCCATGGACCAGGCCTGGTTGGCGAAGACCGTTTCGTTGTGCTTGCTGAAATCGATCGGTTTGCGCTGGAAGATGTTCCAGACCACGACGGCGGCAACCAGGCAGACAGCCGCCGTCAGATACAGGCGGTAGTTCGGCTTGACGTCTTCGAGCGACGCGCCTGACGGCGCCTGCAGGCGCGTATTGGCGTCCGTCACGTCGCGCTTGAACATGTCGGCCAGGGTTTCTTCGTCAAGGCCCAGCGCCTTGGCGTAGGCCTTGACGTAGCCGATGGCGAAGGCGCGCGGCGGCAGGACATCATAGGCCGCCTGTTCCAGCGCTTCGAGATAGCTTTGGCGCACGCGGGTCATTTCAGCCACCATCTCCAGCGACCAGCCCCGGGCTTCCCGGGTCGAACGCAGGATATCGGCCAGATCGAAACGGTCAGGAAGGTGGTCGCGCGCGTGCGAATAGGTCGATACGGCGCCACGATAGATGCCCTCGTAAGGCTCGTCCTCGATTACGTTGATGGTATCGTTGGTCATAGCCGTTCCGCAATCGCCCCGTTCGACAGAACCATAAGGCAGGCCAAGAAGCAACCGCCGCACGTCCCCGCGCGGCGCTCCGGACGCTATTTTTTCCAGGGCCAGGTGAAGCTCGCGCTCCCGCCTTGCGTTCCGTTTCGGGGCACGCGGGACGGCATGCCCGCGAAGGTTGCTCTTCAGGTCAACTCGGGCTAAGAGAGCCTGTTGCCCCACCGCCCCTTCGTGGCTTTCGGATTGGACTTCGCGCATGCCCGCCGCCTTTGACGATTTGTGGATTGGCCAGGTTGCCTCGATCGGCGCCGGCGTGGTTTCCGAAGAAGATCTCAAGAACTTCTGCAAGACCTATGCCCCAAGCTGGAACCCGGACGACGGCCTGCCCGACTCGCTCATCTTCGCCTTCTGGTCGAAGCTGGAAACTGAAGCGGCGGCGAACTGGCCGCAAACCAAGCGCCTGGCGGTCGACGCCCTGCGCTGGATGCGCAACCCGCCCGCTGGCGAGCTGCTGAAGTGCCGCCTGACCATCATGGGCAAGGACGCGGTCGGCGATGCCAAGGGCGTCGTCATCGCCCAGCATGACGTTCTCGACGAAGCCGGACGACTGGTCTTCTCGTGCCTGACGCGCTCGGTGTTCCAGCGCAATCCGATGGCACCGACCGAGTAATCAACCTCAAAACCTATTTCTGGATTGCCGGAAACCCGCGACGCGTGACGTAGCCGCGTTCCGTTTCCGACAGGGTACCGCCAGCATACCAGGCCGCCGTCAGCATGGCCATCTTCCAGCCGCGCATGTCGTAATGCATGCCGAACTTCGCCTCGAAGCCCCCCTTCTCCGGACGGTCCATCAATTCGTAGATGTCGATGTCCTCGATCGTCACATAGGTCTGGGTCGTCAGGTAGGTCAGGGTGTTGTTCAGACTCTTGTTGCAGGTTTCAACCAGGGTTCCTGCCCAGATGTTCTGGTACAGCGGATCGTAGATCTCGCCACAGTTGACCTCATTGAACTGGACCGGGCGCTTGTACGTGGCCAGCTTCTGGAACAGGTTGAAAGTTCCCCAGTAGTTATGGGGATTGGTGCCGAGGCGCTCGTAATAGTGATACGAGATGACCTCGTACTTCACGCCTTTCGACGCCATGAAGTCAAGAAAGCCAAAATGGGTCGAGGTCGTGTTCAGCGTCCGGCGCAGCTTCAGGCCATTGTCGGCATTGATCTTGTCGATGGCGTCCGAAGCCCCCTTGAGCACCATCGCCCAGTCGTTCATCAGCGGCGTATTGAATTCTGCCGCGGTCGTGCCCTTGCCCCACAGCGACTGGCCGCTGGAATTCTTGACCAGGACATTCAGCTCATTGCCGAGCTCGTAGTCGGTGATGTCGTACCTGAACGCATTGACGAAGGCGTAGGTGCGATCATAGCCCTGTCGGTACAGCGCCGCAGAGTCACCCTTGGGGTACCTGCCGTAATCCGTGCGGTCGCCAAAGGCAAAAGGGAAGATCAGCAGAGGCCGCAGGACGATGCCGTGCGACCTGGCCTGCCGCTGCATCATCTGGACCATGCCTACGCGGTATGGATCCGTGTCGGCTGTCAGGTTGGCGTTGAAGCGATAGCGCTTCAGACCGCGGTACTGCATCAGGTCGAAATAGGATTTGATGACCGCTTCATCGCGGCTGGCGGGGCCGACCGTCCCGATGGCCGGGCCGGCCTTAGCGATATTTGCCGCCCCTGTAAAACCAAGCACAAAAAAAAGACACGCCAAAAGAGACGACAGTACAGATTTACGCATACAGGTTACTTTGTTCCAATGAGTGAGGCGCACAATAAAAAATGCGTACAGCCGACGGCCATGCGCAACGTTTTTCAATCCAATCATTTTCCTGAGGCCCACTCGACAATGCGTCGCTTCGCGATCTTGCATCGTTACAGGAATTTTATGTAATTTTAATAATATATATGTTGAAAAAAAGGCGTATTTTACAAATACGGCCCATCGCAATCATACGCCTCGCACGCGAAAAATCCTGTTGTTATTCAACCATTTGAGTCGGACCAGACAGGCGATGCGCAGATGATCGCTCAGCCGCCGCCGCAATTTGACCATAATCACCCAACGAAAAAGGCCCTGGCGCCGCCAGAGCCTTTATCACTATTGCTCGCACTTTTCGAAAAGCGCTCGCTCTTATCAGCAGTTATTACTGGACCGGCTGAGCGGTGGCATTGCGCTCGATCGTCATGGCGATCAGCTTGTCCCAGGCCAGCAGCGAGTTCAGGTGGGCGTAGATGTGGGTCAGGGCGCCGTTGTCGCGCAGCTCAACCAGCTTTTCGCCCGACAGTTCGTTGAGGACCTTTTCGTCGACAGCGAAGTATTCGGCGATCTTTTGCGGCTCGCCCGGCGTACCGTCCGGATTTTGCGGGCGGTACAGGGTTTCGCGCGGCGACAGCAGGTTCAGCTCACGCAGCAAGCCGACAAAGCTTTCGGTGCGGCGGCGCTCGGTTTCGAAGTCCGTGCAGAACTGCATGGCATTTTCGACGAACGGCGTGGCCTTGCCGTTTTCAAAGAAGGGCACGTCCGGGTTCGAACGGGCAACCATCGATGCATTGGTATCGACGCAGAGAATCATGCGCTCTTCACGCTCATCGTTCGCAAAGACGAACGGATAGCGGCGGGCAAAGGCCGGCAGGTAGGCGTCCGGCTTGAAGACGCCTTCGCCCGAGACAAATACGTTCTGGCCGGCCGACAGGCCCATGGCCGCGACGGGCATGTAGTTTTCGCCGATGAAGACGATCGGGTAGCTCAGCGACGCGGCCGGGAATTCGGCGACGGTCAGCGGAACGACATTGGTTTCGGCGACGAAGGCGTGCGGCGTGGCCGTCGCACTGATGCCCATGGTGCCGTGCGTGTCCGGGCTCAGCGGCTCCGGGTTCTGGTAGAAGAGGACGTTTCCTGTCAGCGTTGCGTCGTTGTTCTGTTCTTGTGCCATGGTACTTCGAGAGGAGTTAGAAAAAACGAGCCTCGCTTCTACCGCAAGCCATAGGCGCGGGCAAGTCACGTAACGGAATTAGCGAGGACGCGAGCAAAGCTCGCTGTTTTTTGCGCTCAAATGGCGCGCGGCCTCGCGCAAACGTGCGCGACGTGCGGTCGCACTTGCCGAAGCAAGGCTTCGGAGGGACTGCCCCTAGAAGCTGTAGTTCACCCCTGCACGCAAGGACCGGCCGGCCCCAACCACGAAATCCTTGGTCGCCGAGGTCGCCTCGCGGATTTCGGCATCGCCGGCATTACGCACCTCCGCGAACAGGCTCAGGCCGGGCTTGATCCGGTAGGAGGTAAACAGATTGACCATGGTATATCCCTCGGTCGGTGTTTCCATTTCCGCCAGCCGGTCGTCGCGCGCGGCCACCGCGCGGACCTCGATGTGACTGCGCCACGCCTCGCCATCGCTCTCCAGCCGTGCGGTCAGCGACTGCGGCGGGATGCGGGCGATCGGCCCCAGGTCCGAAGACCCGCGCACGTAATCGTAAGCCAGGTTCAGGCTGATCGTCTGCTTGCGCCAGTCGAACAGGCGCGTATCGGCTTCCAGTTCGACGCCCCAGATATCGGCATCGGTCTGGACATACTGGAAGACAGGCATGCCGTCCTCTTCCGCCCTCGTGGGCTTGAGGTCGATGAAGTTGTCGAAACGGCTGGCATAGAGATGGGCGTCAATCTGGAAGCGGTTATGTTCGTCGACCATCAGATGCCCGGTAAACTCAAGCGACTGTCCCACCTCGGTATCGAAGTTCGGATTACCGACGACAAACTGCACCGTCGCCATATGCGGCCCATTGGCCAGCAGTTCGGCATCCGACGGTGCGCGCTCCGACCGCGTCAGGCTGACCCCGGCAAAGGCATGGTGCGATGGCCGGTAGAAAGCGCCCAACGACGCCGACAGCGCGTCGAAGTCACGCGCGAAACCCGCCGAAGTCAGTTCAGTGCGGTCGACACGCGCGCCACCCTCGACACCCCAGTTGCCGCTGTCGTAGCGATACTGCGCGAAAACCCCGGTCTGGCGGGTTTCAGTCGACGGGACGAAGGCTTCGTCGCCGATGGCTTCGAAATTGCGGTTAAGGCCGGTGATGCCAACCGTACCGCTGATCGGGCCTGCGCCATCGCGTACCAGGGTCAGGCGATACTCGCTGCCGTCCGACAGGAAGCGCGTGCCGGTCTCCTCGCCTTCGAACTCGGTATGCTCATAGTTGCTGTAGCCGGCGTCGGCCGTCAGGCGGTTAAACCCGGCGAAGGCCAGCTTGATGTCCGAGCGGAAGTCGTAGCGCGTCTGCTCGAGGCCGATCGATACGGGCCCCTCCTCTCCGGCCCCTTCATGAGAATGCCCCGGCACGCCATAGCGCGTATCGGTCTGCTTGACGCTTAAACCCGCGAAGCCGAAATCGCCAATCCACGACACGCCCGCGCCATAGCTTTCCAGATCGGTCGCGGAATTGTCCTGGACCTTCCGCGTGTCCGGCGCCTCGCCTTCCTGCTCGGTCAGGAAACGCGATTCCGGTCCCACCGGCGTATCGTAATCCTCGCTCTGGCGCTTCGCGTAGTCGAACGCGAAGACGAGCGCCCCCTTGCCCGCCTTGCCACCCACGCCCAGTTGCCTGCCGTCATCGACGGAAGACGCCTGCGCCGTTATCCGGCCTTCGAAACCATTGGCCGCCGGCGTGGAAGGGATACGGTCGTCAATGATGTTGACGATGCCGCCGATAGCGTTGCCACCATAGATCAGGGCCGAAGGACCGCGCAGGACCTCGATGCGGCGCGCCTCGAGAGGCTCAGTCGCGACCGCGTGGTCGGGCGACAGGGCCGATGCATCGACCGCACCCATGCCGTTGTTCAGCACCAGGACGCGAAAGCCCTCCAGACCACGAATAACCGGACGGCTGGCGCCCGGCGCGAAGCTGGTCGAGCGGATGCCCGGCAGGTAGGCCAGCATATCGCCCAGCCCCTGCGCCGGCTTTTCGGCGATTTCGGCGCGGTTGAGGACGTCGACGCTGGACATGACCGCATCCTTTTTCACCGCATAGCCGCGCCCGGTAATCACGACCTCCCCGCCGCCTGCAGGCTGAACAGCGGCAATGGCCGGACAGAAGGCAAACACGGTGGACAGCGCGAAGAGAGAGGCGGAAGCGGATAGTCGCGACATGACAAAACCTTTGGTGATAAGCGATGGCGATTTGTTATGTAATAATATAACGCCAGTCAAGCCCTTCTGATATATTATTACACTGTGAAGTCTTGGTGCATTTCAGAACCTCCTGTTGCGAAAAGCCGTAACGCGCCTTACCTTGGAGTCATGAGTCACGCCTGCGCCCACCACGACCACGATCATCATCGCCCCGCCGATACTCCCGCGCGGCTGGCGGAAGCGGAGGCCCTGTGCACAGAGGCCGGTGAGCGCATGACCTCGGCGCGCCTGCGGACCTATGAGCTGGTGCTTGCCGCGGGCGGGCCGATCAAGGCCTATGACGTCATCGATCGCTTCCATCCCGACGGCGCAGCCAAGCCGCCAACCGTCTATCGCGCCCTTGGCTTCCTCGAGCAGATGGGACTGATCCACCGCATCGAAAGCCTGAACGCCTTCGTTGCCTGCGGCGCACACGATCACAAACATACAGCCGGCTTCCTGCTATGCGACTGTTGCGGACGCAGTGTCGAAATCGCTATACCGAACGTGGCCGATATCGAAGCCAGTGCGCAGACGGCCGGTTTCAAGGTTTCACACATCACCATGGAAGCGCGCGGCCTCTGCCAGGCCTGCAGTCAGGAATAGGCGTGCAGCGGCGATTAGCCGCACGCCCTTCGCACCTGCGGAAATCGCTTGCATGTGATCACGGTTGATTTAGACATCGTTGCCACTGAGTTATTGCGTTTGTAACCGACTCGCGGATGTCTGAACGCATCTGCCCCAGCGCGCGATCTGCCCACGAATGCCTGCTCCAAACTCGACGACCGCAGCCACACTCCAGATGATCGACCCGGCGTCGCTGCGCCATATCCTGGAGCAGCACGCCCTGTTCAAGGCCAATCGTCCCGGCGGCCGCATCGCCAACCTGTCCTATATCGACCTGACGGAAATGAAGCTGGAAGGCGTCGATCTTAGCGACGCCAACCTGACCGGCGCGCGTCTCTATGGTGCTTCCTTGCGCGACTCGATCTTCCTGCGCGCCAACATGTTCGGGTGTGATCTGCGCAATGCCGACCTGCGCTTTGCCCGCCTCGACCGCGCCGACCTGCGCGGGGCGTGCCTGCGCGGCGCCAACCTGTCGGCCGCCTCACTCATCGGCGCGGACCTCCGCGAAGGCCAGATCGCCTTCAAGGACGACAAGCAGGGTCTGCGCCTGATGAAGCATGAAAAGCGCCCCGGCGAGCTCGACTACGCCATCCTCAGCGGCGCGGATCTGTCCGGCGCGCGTCTGAACGGCGCCATGGCCGTATCAACCGACTTCAGCGACGCCAACCTGTCCGGTGCGGTCATGAGCCAGGCCAAGCTGCGCAAGGCCAATCTCAACGGCGCCATGATCAATGGCGCAGACCTGTCGGGTGCAGACGTGACGGGCGCCACCATGCGCGGCGCCATCATGGTCGATACGATGACCGGCGGCTGCAACCTCAAGGAAGCCGATACCGCCGACATGCTGGAAGCGCCGGTCGCCGTCTTTATCGACGACCAGCCTCTTGATCTGCTCCTGTCCGAGCACGAGCAATGGGTGAGGACCGGCGGGACCGCCGGCGCACGTCACAGCTTTGCCGGCGTCGATTTCCGCCTTGTCAAGGTAATGGAGGGACGCGGCCTGTCGACGCTCGATGCATCCGAGGCCGTCTTCTTCGGCATGGACCTGAGCGGCGCCGAGCTTCAAGGCGCCAATCTCGTCAATGCCGACCTGCGTCGCTGCAATCTCAAGGGGGCCGACCTGCGCGGAGCGCGGCTGCAGGGCGCCAAGCTGAACAATGCATGCCTCGAAGGCGCCAATCTCGGCCCGCTCGACCTAGGCGGCGGACGGCTGATCCGTAGCGACCTGACGGGTGCGAACCTTTGCCATGCCGATATCAGCCACGCGGACCTGACGCGCGCGCGCATAATCGCCGTCATCAACGACTATATGCGCGACAAGGGCACCAACTACACCCTGACCGAACGCGAATAACGGGTCCGCAAAGCCATGCGCAACAAGAAAGGCCGCGGCGAACCGCGGCCTTTCCCGTGACCGGTCATGTCTTCAAGTCTTAGTCTTATAGCATTTCCTAACGGCGAACCGGCGACCACTTCGCCGGGAAATGCTCTAGAACTTGTAGCGCAGGCCGAACTGGTAGCGCGAGTCAAGTTCCTGCGCGAAGTACATATTGGTCTTGTCGCGACCAAAATTACGGATGTGCGCCTTGTTGAGGTTCAGGCCCTCGAAGGTGGCCTGAAGCTTATCCGTGATCTGATAGTTGATCGAGGCGTCGATGGTGCCGAACGCTTCGGTGTACATCGGATCCGCCTGGGCGCCACCATTGCTGGCGATGATGAATTCATCGCGCCAGTTGTATGACACGCGGCCCGACCAGTTGCCCTTATCGTAGATGGCGGTCAGGTTGTAGGTGTTCGACAGGCCCAGCAGCGGGAATTGCAGCGTCCCCGGAGGCGCCGAGTTGTCGAAGCCGATATCACCATTGACCGTCGTCAGGCTGCCCGAAACACCGAAGCCCGTATCAGCGAAGAAGTGCTGGAAGGCGAATTCGAAGCCGTGCAGGTTGGCAGTCTTGTTGTTGACCGGAATATTGGTCTCGAACACGAACAGCGGGTCGTTGGCGTCAGCGACCAGATCGTAGGCCTTCAGCACCTGATCGACATAGGTCTGGTTCAGGTTGCCGCTGCCGTCCAGGTTAGCCTGGTAGTCCGCACGCGCCTGGTTTTGAGCCGTAGCCGAGTTGCTGCCGGTCTTGAGGTAGTGATCATACAGCGCCGTCATCGTGAACAGGTTCACGTCGGTCGTCGACTGGTTGATG
>NZ_JBFUKH010000006.1:0-357436 GCF_056400965.1 Asticcacaulis sp. P4_H10
CACCAAGTTCATCGCTGAAGCCTACATCCTGACCAAGGAAGAAGGCGGCCGCCACACCCCGTTCTTCACGAACTACCGTCCGCAGTTCTACTTCCGTACGACGGACGTGACGGGCATCGTGAAGCTGAAGGAAGGCGTGGAAATGATCATGCCGGGCGACAACGCCGAGCTGGACGTCGAACTGATCACCCCGATCGCCATGGAAGAGAAGCTGCGCTTCGCTATCCGTGAAGGTGGCCGCACCGTCGGCGCCGGCGTCGTCTCGAAGATCGTCGAGTAACCAAGGGCACGGCCCCTGGACCCGGAATCGCGACTGAGCTCATCAGAGTTCAAGCGGTGAGGGGACAGCCAGAACAACAGAACCCCTCCGGTGCAAACCGGAGGGTTTTTTGTTTATGGCGGAGGCAGGGCGGAGGTAAGAAACCCGCCCCTGACAACGATCCGCATTGACACTTTATACGTCAGTGCTACCTATGTCCGTGTTCAGAGATCGGGGTGTCATGGGTCGAGTCGTTGCTTTGGAGCGGGCGTTTGTCGGGTTGGCCGCTATTGGCCTGCTGGCGTCAGCGTGCGTTCATAAGCCGGCTGCCCCCGTAGCCGTCGCGGAACCGGAGCCGGCACCTGTCGAAGTGGGCGCGGTCAAGCGCGGCGATAATCTTTATGACGTGGTCTATATCGGCGACAGCGGCGATGCCAGGAGTTCGACCGAATACGTCCGCGACATGACCCTCTATCAGTCGGCAGAGCTGTGTCAGTCACAGGGCTTTGCGTATTTCCGCGCCAGCCACACGCCAGCCTATTCTACCCACGAGGCGCCGCAGACGCCAGTGGCCGAACAGCCCAGGCTGACCATGCAGGTGTCTTGCCTGCTGGCCGCTAATGACGCCACGGTGTCCTATGGCGTGAACGAGGTCATAGACCGCGTCCGGATCAGCTATAATTTAAAATAGCTTTTCGCTTTATCGCGATTTGTCAGTCCGTTTGCGGACTTTGGCGAGGTGCTGGTCTGGCGCCAGGCGCTGGTCTGTCTCTATCATGCCTTAACAGGAGGCATTCATGATCTTGATCGGCCAATACGACTCTCCCTTTGTTCGCCGCGTTGCCATCGCCATGACGCTGTATGGCTTTGTATTCGAGCACCGGCCGTGGTCTACCTTCGGCGACGGCGAAAGGATTGCGCCTTTCAATCCCCTAAGGCGCGTCCCGACCCTGGTGCTCGACGACGGCAGCGTCGTTATCGAGAGTGCCTGCATCCTCGATTGGGTCGAGGAGCAGAAGGGCGATGGCCATCTGATCGCCAAGTCCGGCCCGGAACGACAGAAGGCACTTTACTACATGGCCCTGGCCATGGGGTTTTCCGACAAATGCGTGGCGCTGTTCTACGAAAAGGTGCTGCATCAGCAGACCTCCGACATCTGGCTAAGCCGCCTGGAAATCCAGATCCCTGCCGTACTCGACAGGTTGAACGCCATCCGCGCCGAGGCGACGACGCCCTGGCTGCTTGGGTCTTACATGGGCCATGCTGACATTGCGCTGGGGTGCGCCGTCCGCCATGCCCGCGAAGCCCACGGAGACGCCATTGACTGGCAGCGGTGGCCGGCGCTGATCGCCCATAGCGAGGCCTGCGAGGCCTTGCCGATCTTCGACAGCATCTCGCAACCGTTTATAGGGCCATCGTCCAGCTAGAGCGATATGCCAAAGAGTGTGCAGCGGTTTTTGGCTAAATATCGCGACAAAACAAAAACCTAGAGCATGATGACGGTTCGACCTAAACGCATCATGCTCTAGTGTCGTGATTTCGAAGTTCGTATGATTTTGATATCGCCCTCCGAAACGAACTTCGAAATCGAGAACGACACTAGAATCTATGAGTTGCTAGTGTCCTTTTGGTTCTGAAATTCGCCCGAGGTCGATATCAAATGCGAGCGAATTTCAGAACCAGGACACTAGCCTTTATTAACTACCTTCGTTTCCGGCATTTCAATCATGTTGCGCTATCGTCGCCGGCAAATCGCTACCTTGCCAGATGGACGACCATGCCGCAGACCAACCGCATCGAGATCATCCGTCCTCAGGACCTGACGCCTGAAGACGAGACCTTGTGGACGGCCTTCTTGAGCGAGCGGCCAGACCTGCACGGTCCGTATTTCGATCTGCGCTACGTCAAGGCGATCGGCCGTGACGTGCCGCACGCCGGCGTCGCCCGTATCTGGCAAGGTGGCGAAGTCGCCGGCTATTTCGCCTATCAGGTTCGTTCGGGCACCCTCCAGCCGCTGGGCGCGCCGCTCAGCGACTATCACGGTATTGTCGGCAAGCTGGGTGTCAGCATCGATTTCGAAGCCCTGCTGCGCGCGGCAGACGCGCGCCATCTCGAATTCCAGGGCTGGGTCGGCAATATGACGGAGCGCGCGCCGGGCGTGAAGCTGACGCGCCGTGTGGCGGACGCCAGCCAGGGCTTCGACCATTGGTGGGGCACGCAGGACGCTGCGCACCACAAGTTCTTCAAGAACATTTCGCGCTGCCAGCGCAATATCGAAAAGGATTTCGGCGGTTTTGAATTCAGCTGGGAGCGCGTGACGCCGCACCTGCTGAACTGGGTGCTGGACATCAAGCGCGACCAGTATCGCAAGTCGGGCATGCACGACGTCTTCGACTGTGGCTGGACGCGAACCCTGCTCGACAACCTGGCGGCCTACGACGATGAGCGCTTCGGACTGCGCGCTGGTGTCTTCCGCAATGACGGCCGCATCGTCGCCGCCGAAATCTGCCTCGCCAACGGCGAGGACATTCACCTGTGGTTCCCGGCCTACGACCCGTATTACTATCGCTACTCGGTGGGCATCGTGCTGACGGTCGCCATCATTCGTCACATGGCTGACCAGGGCTACAAGCGATTCGATTTTGGTACCGGTGGCGAGGACTACAAATCACCGTTAACGACCGATGGCGGGATTTGCCTGGAAGGCGAATATACGCCGCATCCGATGCTAATAAGTGCACTTATCAATGTCGCAGCCAAGGCACTGCCGATGGCGGAGACCGAGTTCGAGACGGCGCGCCTCAGCCTGCGCCGCCGGATGAAACTGATCCGCGCCACGGAACTCGGCATGACAGGGTGGGGCAGGGCGCTGCTCAGCCTGACACAGCGTGCCGTTATGCGCTTTACCGACAAGGCCGCCTAAGGCGCGCTCACCTGGCGACGAAACGCGCCAGGGCCGTGGTCCGCCCCTGGTCGAGCGACAGGGTCGAGCCCGTCAGCGTATAGCTGTCGGCCGTGTTGAACACCGCCAGATAGGCAGCTTCCGTCTGCATGCCCTCAGCGCATGCCATGCGCGTGGAACCTACGCCGCTGAAACGTATACGCTTTTCCGGCAGGATCTCATAGCTGCCGGAGAAGCGGTTGCAGCCGCCGTGGCCATTTATCTTATTGTCCGTCGTCAGATTGAGCGTCGTCGGCCGCTCCGATTCGGCCACAGTCTGGCCGTTCAGTTCCACCAGCACCCATTCCTTGCCGGCCAGCTGAAAACTGGCCTCGGCTTGCGGCGCCGCACTGTAGACGCCGTCACTGGCGCATGCTGCCAGGAGGCCAGCGGACAGGCAAAGCGGCAACAGATGTTTCATGGCGCGTCTCCGGTTCATATAAATGAACGCTCACATGGTCAGTGCGATTGCAATTTTTCAATGTGGCGTTTAAGCGGGGAGGGCGTTGGCGTTTTTCGCAAAAGCTTATTTTATCCCCGCTTTCGTGAAATCGCCTCTTGACGTACGTGCCCCTCGCAAGTATGTACGCGCACTCTGTTAGATCGGCTGTGGCGCTGAAGCGTTAGACGCGGTCTGCAAGCATAATAACCAGGCCGTCCGGCAACCTCTATATAAAGAGACAATGGATGGTTTGATCAATGGCCCGCGGCGGGGTTTCCCGCTGTTGGGCTTTGTTTTTGCGGATTACGCGTCCGGACTGGTGGGCCTCCTTCGGGAACCTCGGTTACGGGCTGGTCTTTGAAATGGTTCACTGGACGCGTTAAACGCCCCTTTGAGGAAAACGAGCGATATGGATCGTCAGAATATCCGCATCAGGCTCAAGGCCTTCGATCACCGCGTCCTGGATCATTCCACGCGCGAAATCGTAAACACGGCCAAGCGCACTGGTGCCACCGTACGGGGCCCGATTCCCCTGCCTACGCTTATCGAGCGTTTTACCGTGAACCGTTCGCCGCACGTCGACAAGAAGTCGCGCGAGCAGTTTGAAATCCGCACGCACAAGCGCGTGCTTGATATCGTCGATCCGACCCCGCAGACCGTGGACGCGCTGATGAAGCTCGACCTGTCGGCTGGTGTCGACGTCGAGATCAAGATTTAAGGGGCGGCTCAGATGCGTACAGGTTTGATCGCCAAAAAACTCGGCATGACCCGCTTCTTCGACGAAGCTGGCCAGCACGTTCCGGTCACAGTTCTTTCGCTCGACGGCTGTCAGGTCGTTGCGCAAAAGACCCAGAGCAAGGACGGCTATGTCGCCCTGCAGCTCGGTGCCGGCACCAAGAAGGCCAAGAACACCTCGAACGCCGAGCGCGTTCGTTTCGCCAAGGCTCAGGTTGAGCCTAAGGCCATCCTCTCGGAATTCCGCGTTACGGAAGACGCCTTGATCGAGGTCGGTGCTGAGTTCACCGCCGATCACTTCGTCGAAGGTCAGCGCGTTGATGTCCAGGGCATTACCATCGGTAAGGGTTTTGCCGGCGCCATGAAGCGCTGGAACTTCGGTGGTCTGCGTGCGACCCACGGCGTCTCGGTCTCGCACCGTTCGCATGGTTCGACCGGTCAGCGCCAGGATCCGGGGCGTACCTTCCCGGGCAAGAAGATGGCTGGTCACCTCGGCGTCGAAACCGTCACCACCCTGAACCTGCAGGTCGCCCGCATCGATGCGGAGCGCGGCCTGGTGTTCATCCGTGGCGCGGTTCCAGGCGCTGAAGGCTCCTACGTCAAGATCCGCGACGCGGTAAAGAAGGCGGCGCCTGCCGGCCTGAAATTCCCCGGCGCGATTAAGTCGGCTGCTGCTGCGGCTCCCGCTGCTGAGGAAGCCCCTGCTCAAGAGGGTGCTGAATAATCATGAAACTCGACGTCATCAAGCTCGACGCCTCCAAGGCTGGCTCGGTCGATCTCTCCGATCTCGTTTTCGGGATTGCAGATATTCGCGCCGACATCCTGGCGCGCGTCGTCAACTGGCAGTTGGCCAAGCGCCGCGCCGGTACGCACAAGGTGCAGACCCGCAACGAGAATTCTCGTACGGGTAAGAAGATGTACAAGCAGAAGGGCTCCGGCGGCGCTCGTCACGGTTCGCGCCGTGCGCCGCAGTTCGTCGGTGGTTCGCGCGCCTTCGGTCCGGTCGTCCGTGATCACGGCTTCGACTTGCAAAAGAAGGTTCGTGCCCTCGGCCTGCGTCACGCCCTGTCGTCCAAGGTCCGTGACGGTTCGCTGATCGTCCTCGACGCGGCCGCCATTGACAGCCCTAAGACTTCGTCGCTCAAGGCTTCCTTTGAGAAGCTGGGCCTGAAGAACGCGCTGTTCATCACCGGTCCGGAAGTCGACGCCAACTTCGCCATGGCTTCGCGCAACATCCCCAATATCGACGTCCTGCCGACCGCGGGCCTGAATGTCTATGACATCCTGCGCCGTGAAAAGCTGGTTCTGACGAAGGCGGCGGTTGAAGCTATCGAAGCTCGCTTCGCAGTGGAGGCCTAAGAGTTATGGCTGCTACCATCCGCAATTTCGACGTGCTGCTGTCGCCGCACATCACTGAAAAGGCCTCGATTCTGGCTGAACAGAACAAGGTCGTCTTCAAGATCGCCCTCGACGCGTCCAAGGACGAAGTCGCTTCGGCCGTCGAAGCTATCTACAACGTCAAGGTCACCAAGGTGAACACCATTGTCACCAAGGGCAAGACCAAGCGGTTCAAGGGCATCAAAGGCCGCCGCAGCGACGTCAAGAAAGCGATTGTCACCCTGGCTGAAGGCCAGGTGATCGACATCACGACCGGCCTGTAAGGAAAGATTGAACAATGGCTTTGAAGCAATTTAATCCGACCTCGCCCGGCCGCCGCCAGCTCGTTCTGGTGGACCGTTCCGAGCTGCACAAGGGCAAGCCCGAAAAGTCGCTGGTCGAAGGTCTGACCAAGTCCGGTGGCCGTGGCGCCGGTGGCCGCATCGCTGTCCGCTTCCGTGGCGGCGGCGCGAAGAAGCTCTACCGCATCATCGACTTCAAGCGTCGCAAGTTCGACGTGCCGGGTACGGTTGAGCGCCTGGAGTATGACCCGAACCGTTCGGCATTCATCGCGCTGATCGTCTACGAAGACGGTGAGAAGGCCTATATCCTGGCGCCGCAACGCCTTAAGGCCGGTGATACGATCATCGCGTCCGACAAGGTTGACGTGAAGCCAGGCAACGCCGCCCCGCTGCGCGCGCTGCCGATCGGCACGATCATCCACAATGTGGAACTGAAGCCGCTCAAGGGTGGCCAGCTGGCTCGCTCGGCTGGCGCCTACGCCCAGCTGGTCGGCCGAGATGCCGGCTACGCTCAGATCCGTCTCGGTTCCGGTGAACTGCGCATGGTGCTCGACACCTGCATGGCCACTGTCGGTGCCGTGTCGAACCCTGACCACATGAACCAAAGCCTGGGTAAGGCTGGTCGCACGCGTCACATGGGCTTCCGCCCGCACGTCCGCGGCGTCGCCATGAACCCCGTCGACCACCCGCACGGTGGTGGTGAAGGCAAGACCTCGGGCGGCCGTAACCCGGTTACCCCGTGGGGTGTGCCGACCAAGGGTCGCAAAACTCGTACCAACAAGGCAACGGACAAGTTCATTATCCGTTCGCGTCACGTCAAGAAGGCTCGCTAAACCATGGCTCGCTCCATATGGAAAGGCCCCTTCGTGGATGGCCACCTTCTGAAGAAGGCGGACACCGCGCTCAGCTCGGGTCGCAAGGAAGTCGTTAAGACCTGGTCGCGCCGTTCGGTCATCATGCCGCAATTCGTCGGCCTGACCTTCGGTGTTTACAACGGTCAGAAGCATGTCCCGGTTCTCGTTAGCGAGGATATGGTCGGCATGAAGCTCGGCGAGTTCTCGCCGACGCGCAACTTCCCCGGTCACGCCGCCGATAAGAAGGCGAAGAGGAAGTAATCATGTCGCAGACCAAGAATCCTCGCCGCGTTGAAGCCAACGAAGCCCGCGCCAAGCTGGTTTCGGTGCGCATCTCGCCGCAGAAGCTCAACCTGGTCGCCGCTTCTATCCGCGGTCTCAAGGTTCAACGCGCCCTGAACGAACTGGAATTTTCGCGCAAGCGTATCGCCAAGGACGTCCGCAAGGCGCTCTATTCGGCGATCTCGAATGCCGAAAACAACCACAACCTCGACATCGACAACCTGGTTGTCGCCGAGGCCTTCGTTGGCAAGGGCATCGTCATGAAGCGTTTCGCTTCGCGGGCTCGCGGCCGTTCGTCGCGTATCATGAAGCCGTTCTCCGAACTGACGATTGTCGTTCGTGAACTCGGTCAGGAGGCCGCATAATGGGTCAGAAAGCAAATCCGATCGGTCTGCGCCTCGGCATCAACCGTACCTGGGACTCGCGTTGGTTCGCGGCCCGTACGGAGTACGCCAAGCTGCTGCACCAGGACCTGAAGATCCGTAAGGAACTGAAGGAAAAGCTGAATGCTGCCGGCGTCAGCCGCATCATCATCGAGCGTCCGCACAAGAAGTGCCGCGTCACCATCTACGCCGCCCGTCCGGGCGTCGTGATCGGTAAGAAGGGCGCTGACATCGACAAGCTCCGCAAGGACGTGTCGAAGCTGACCGAAGGCGAAGTGTTCCTGAACCTCGTCGAAATCCGCAAGCCGGAAGTCGACGCGCAACTGGTTGCCGAATCGATCACTCAGCAGCTGGAGCGCCGCGTGGCCTTCCGCCGCGCCATGAAGCGTTCGATCCAGTCCGCCATGCGTCTGGGCGCCAAGGGCATCCGCATGAACCTGTCGGGCCGTCTCGGCGGCGCGGAAATCGCCCGTATGGAATGGTACCGTGAAGGCCGCGTGCCTTTGCACACCCTGCGCGCCGACATCGACACCGGCTTCTCCGAAGCTCTGACCACCTATGGCATCATTGGTGTCAAGGTGTGGATCTTCAAGGGTGAAGTCCTTGAACATGATCCGATGGCGCAGGACAAGCGCTGGACTGCGGAAGCGGCCGGCCCGTCGTCGAGCGAACGCTCTGAACGTGGCGATCGTGGCGATCGTAACAACCGCGGCCCGCGCCGCGATCGTAACAAGGAGGCCTAAGCCATGATGCTTCCTAAGCGCACAAAGTACCGCAAGGCCTTCAAAGGCCGCATCCACGGCAATGCCAAGGGTGGCTATACGCTCAACTTCGGCTCCTATGGCCTGAAGACCGTTGAGCCGGATCGTCTGACCGCCCGTCAGATCGAAGCTGCCCGCCGCGCCATCACCCGCCAGATGAAGCGCCAAGGCCGCGTCTGGATCCGTATCTTCCCGGATCTGCCCGTCACGGGCAAGCCGGCCGAAGTCCGGATGGGTAAGGGCAAGGGGGCTGTGGATTACTGGGCCGCCCGCGTGGCGCCAGGCCGTATCCTGTTTGAAATCGACGGCGTGCCGGACGACATCGCGCGTGAAGCGCTGCGTCTGGGCGCTGCGAAGCTGCCGGTTTCCACCCGCGTCGTGACTCGTCTCGATGCCGGCGTTGCCGCCGCTGCGGAGTAATTGATATGACCAAGATCGCTGATCTGCGCAGCAAGACAACCGACCAGCTGCACGAAGAACTCCTGAGCCTGAAGAAAGAGCAGTTCAACCTGCGCTTTCAGAAGGCAACGGGCCAGTTCGAGAAGACCCACCGCGTCAACGAAATCCGCAAGGATGTCGCGCGCATTCAGACCCTGCTGACGGCTCAAAAGGCCGCGGCGAAGTCTGCCTAAAGAGGATAGACCATGCCCAAACGCATTCTTGAAGGTCTGGTTGTTTCCGATAAGGGCGACAAGACCGTGGTTGTGAAGGTGGAACGCACGATCCTGCACCCCGTTCTTAAGAAGACGGTGCGTCAGTCGAAGCGCTATCACGCTCACGATGAGAACAATACCTATAAGGCCGGCGAAATCATTCGTATCATCGAATGCGCGCCCAAGTCGAAGCTGAAAACGTGGGAAGTCCTCCCGCGCGAAGCGTGAAACCAGGAGTTTAAGTCATGATTCAGATGCAAACTAACCTGGATGTCGCCGACAACTCTGGCGCTCGCCGGGTCATGTGCATCAAGGTGTTGGGCGGCTCGAAGCGCCGCTACGCCTCGGTGGGCGACCTGATCGTCGTTTCGGTCAAGGAAGCTATTCCGCGCGGCCGCGTGAAGAAGGGTGACGTCCTGCGCGCCATCGTCGTTCGCACGTCCAAGGACATCCAGCGCAAGGACGGTTCGGTGATCCGTTTCGACACCAACGCCGCCGTTATCGTAAACAAGTCGAGCGAGCCCATTGGCACGCGTATCTTTGGGCCGGTCCCGCGCGAACTTCGCGCCAAGAACCACATGAAGATCATCTCGCTGGCTCCGGAGGTCATCTAATGTCTGCCAAGATTAAGAAGGGCGACAACGTTGTTGTCCTGACCGGCAAGGACAAGGGCCGCAGCGGCACCGTCCTGAAGGTCCTCCCCGAAGACAGCCGTGTTGTTGTCCAGGGCATCAACATGGTCCAGCGCCATACCCGCCCGTCGCAAAGCAACCCGAACGGCGGCATCGTCAACAAGGAAGCGTCGCTGCACGTTTCCAACGTCGCCCACGTCGATTCGAACGGCAAGCCGACCCGTGTCGGCTTCAAGATCGAAGGCGACAAGAAGGTCCGCGTTGCCAAGACGACCGGAGATGTCATCAATGGCTGATACTTACACCCCGCGCCTCAAGTCGGTTTACCTGGAAACGATCCGGGCCGCCCTGAAGGAAGAGTTCGGCTACACGAACGAAATGCAGATCCCCAAGCTCGACAAGATCGTCGTGAACATGGGTATCGGTGAAGCGACTGCCGACTCCAAGAAGGTCAATTCGGCCATCAAGGACCTGGCGGCCATCACCGGCCAGAAGCCTGCGCCTACGCGTGCCCGTCAATCCATCGCCGGCTTCAAGCTGCGCGAAGGCATGGTGGTCGGCGCCAAGGTGACGCTCCGTAAGGAACGTATGTACGAATTCCTCGACCGCCTGATCACGATCGCGCTGCCGCGCGTGAAGGACTTCCGCGGCCTGAACGGCAATTCTTTCGACGGCCGTGGCAACTACGCCATGGGCCTGAAGGAACACATCGTTTTCCCGGAAATCAACTACGATCAGATCGATCAGATGTGGGGCATGGACATCGTTGTCTGCACCACGGCCACGAGTGACAAGGAAGCCAAGGCGCTTCTGAAGCACTTCCAGTTCCCGTTCATTTCGTAAGGCGGGAGAGAGACACAAATGGCAAAGAAATCCGCTGTCAATCGCAACGAGATGGTCAAGAAGCTGGTCGCGCAATACGCTGCCAAGCGCGAGGCCCTCAAGGCGACCGCAAATGACGAAAGCCTGCCGCTTGAGGAGCGCTTCGATGCGCGCCTGAAGCTGGCCAAGCTGCCGCGTAACTCGAACCCGACACGCATCCGCAATCGTTGCGAACTGACGGGCCGTCCGCGCGCCTTCTATCGCAAGATGAAGATCAGCCGTATCGCCCTGCGCAAGCTTGGTAACGAAGGCCAGATTCCTGGTCTGACCAAGGCCAGCTGGTAAGGGAAGGGGACTACACACATGTTCGTCAATGATCCTCTCAGCGATATGATCGCCCGCATCAAGAACGCCGCCATGCGCAAGCGTTCCAAGGTGCTGACCCCCGCTTCGAAGCTGCGCGGCCGCGTGCTCGACGTCCTCAAGGACGAAGGCTACATCCGCGGCTACGAAGTTCTGGAAGTTCCGGGTGAGTTCCCGCAGTTCGAAATCGAACTGAAGTATTTCGACGACCAGCCGGTCATCGCGGAAATTGCCCGCGTGTCCAAGCCAGGCCGCCGCGTCTATTCGTCGATCAAGGACCTGAAGCCGATCAAGAACGGCCTTGGGATCTCGATCCTGTCGACGCCCAAGGGCGTCATGTCTGACACTGCCGCCCGCGAAGCTAACGTCGGTGGCGAAGTTCTCTGCCGCGTCTATTAATAGACGTGGTCTGAGGACACTTAAGGCACAAAAGGTTTTAAAATGTCTCGGATCGGTAAAAAGGCCATTTCTGTCCCGAACGGTGTGAATATCACGCTGTCGGGTCAGGACGTGACCGTAAAGGGCCCCAAGGGCCAGCTCGACTGGAAGGTCGTCGAAGAGATCGAAGTCAAGCAAGAGGGTAATGTCATCCACATTACGCCTCGCGGCGAAACGCAGCGCCACAAGGCGATGTGGGGCCTGTCGCGTACCCTGATCGCCAACATGGTCAAGGGCGTCACGGACGGTTACGAAGTCGGGCTTGAAATGGTCGGCGTCGGTTACCGCGCCGCCATGCAAGGCACGAAGCTTGAGCTGTCGCTCGGCTTCTCGCACCCGGTCGTCATCGATCCGCCCGCAGGCATCAAGTTCGAAGTGCCGAAGCAGACCGAAATCAAGATCATCGGTATCGACAAGCAGGCCGTCGGCGAAATGGCCGCCAAGGTCCGCAAGATCCGTCCGCCTGAGCCTTACAAGGGCAAGGGTGTTAAGTACGCCGGCGAAAAGGTTCGCCGCAAGGAAGGCAAGAAGAAGTAAGTCATGGCCCTGTCTCCTCGTCAGCAAATGGCTCGCCGCGCGCAACGCAATCGTACGCGCCTCAAGAGCCTCGCCAATGGTCGTCCGCGTTTGTCGGTCTTCCGTTCGGACAAGAACATCTATGCCCAGATCATCGACGACGCCACCGGCGTTACCGTGGTTGCCGCTTCGTCGCTGGAAGGCGACAAGAAGCAGGGTTCGGACCAGGCCGCCGCTTCGGAAGTCGGCAAGCTGGTTGCGCAGCGCGCAATCGAAAAGGGCGTCAAGGACGTCGTCTTCGATCGCGGCGGCTATATCTATCATGGCCGTATCAAGGCGCTGGCGGAAGCCGCGCGTGAAGCCGGTCTTAACTTCTAAAGGTAATCCTCATGGCACGTCCAAGTGAAAACCGCGGTGAGCGCCGCGATCGTACCGAGGAACCCTCGGAATTCGTTGAAAAGCTCGTCGCCATCAACCGCGTTGCGGCTACCGTCAAGGGCGGTCGTCGTTTCTCGTTCGCTGCGCTGATGGTCGTTGGTGACCAGAAGGGCCGCGTCGGCTACGGTCATGGTAAGGCACGCGAAGTGCCGGAAGCCATCCGCAAGGCGACGGAAGAAGCCAAGAAGTCGCTGATCCGCGTTCCGCTTCGTGAATCGCGCACGCTGCACCATGACGGTTACGGCCGTTGGGGCGCGGGCAAGATCCAGATGCGCGCTGCCCCTCCGGGCACGGGCGTCATTGCCGGCGGTCCGATGCGCGCCGTTCTCGAAACCCTGGGTGTTTCGGACGTCGTCGCCAAGTCGCTCGGTTCTTCCAACCCGTACAACATGGTTCGCGCCACGTTTGAAGCGCTGAAGGTGCAGTCTTCGCCCCGTCAGATCGCGTCCAAGCGCGGCAAGAAGGTCGCTGACCTGCTGAAGAGCCGTAATGACGGCGCTTCGTCGCCCGAAGCTCTGGAGGGCTAACTAATGGCTACCGTCAAAGTAAAGCAGACCGGTTCGCCGATCCGCCGCACCAAGGACCAGCGCGCGACGCTGGCCGGCCTGGGCCTGAACAAGATGGGCCGCGTCTCCGAACTGGAAGACACCCCGTCTGTCCGTGGCATGATTGCCAAGGTCGCCCACCTGGTGCAGGTCGTCGACTAAGGTTGAATAAGATTGTCGAGGGCGCGGATATCATCCGCGCCCTTGATTCTTTGAGAGGCGTGCTGTAACAGGCGCGCTTCGTTTGCGTATCGCCGCAGGGTGACCGCGACATAATTTGTTTTCAAGCCGAGTAGGGCGATGCCCTGCGCTCTTTAGAGGATAGGCAACATGACCAAGCTGAACGAAATCCGTGACAACGAAGGCGCCACCAAGGGCCGTATGCGCGTGGGCCGTGGCCCCGGCTCGGGCAAGGGCAAGACCGCCGGTCGCGGTGTGAAGGGCCAGAAGTCGCGTAGCGGCGTCTCGCTGCTGGGCTTCGAAGGCGGCCAGATGCCGCTGTACATGCGTATGCCTAAGCGTGGCTTCAACAACCCGTTCGCCCTCAAGCTGGCTGAAGTCAATCTGTGGCGTCTGCAGGACGCCATCGACGCTGGCAAGCTCGATGCCTCCAAGCCGGTTGACGGCGCGGCCCTGGTTGCCGCCGGTGTCATCCGCCGCGAACTGGACGGCGTCCGTGTTCTGGGCGAAGGCGAACTGAAGGCCAAGCTCGACATCACTGTCTGGTCGGCGTCCGCATCGGCTGCCAAGGCCATCGAAGCCGCCGGTGGCAAGCTGACGCAAAAGCGTCCCGTCAAGACCGCCGAAGCCTGATTGACGTTTTGATGACCATACCCCATATGGGCTGAGGGCCGGGCAGGGGGCGTTTCACAGATTCGCCGCCGACTGATGCCGTCTTCCCATGTGGGGATAGGATGTGAGGCTTTGTAAGTCTCGCTGAATTCGAGGATTTTTATGGCATCAGCTGCTGAACAATTAGCCGCAAATATGAATTTCGGCGCCTTTGCCAAGGCGACCGACCTGCACAAGCGCCTGCTGTTCACGCTGGGCGCGCTGATCGTTTACCGCCTGGGGACCTATATCCCTCTGCCGGGCATCGATACTGCGGCGTTCGCCCAAGCGTTTTCGGGCCAGGCCAACGGCATTTTCGGCATGATGAACATGTTCGCCGGCGGTGCCGTTGAACGCATGGCCGTCTTCGCGCTGAACCTGATGCCGTACATTTCGGCGTCGATCATCGTGCAGCTCATGGGCTCGGTTTATCCGCCCTGGGAAAAGCTCCGCAAGGAGGGCGGCGAGGCCGGCCGCAAGCAGCTCAACCAATATACCCGCTATCTCACGGTCGTGCTGGCCCTGATCCAGTCGTTCGGCATCGCTTCGGCCATGTTCCAGAGCGGCATGACGATCGACAAGCAGAACCCGATCTTCTTCATCGTTACGGCGATGACGACTCTGACGGCCGGCACACTGTTTCTGATGTGGCTGGGTGAGCAGATCACCTCGCGCGGCATCGGCAATGGCTCGTCCATGATCATCTTCGCCGGTATTGTCGCAGTCCTGCCCAAGACCCTGACCCTGCTTCTGGGGCAGGCTCAGCAAGGCCAGATCCAGCCGTTCGTGCTGCTGGTCCTGCTGCTGGTGCTGGTGGCGACGATCGTCTTCATCGTCTTCATGGAACGCTCCCAGCGCCGTCTGTTGGTGCAGTACCCCAAGCGCCAGGTCGGCAACCGTATGATGGGCGGCGAAAGCTCCTTCATGCCACTGAAGGTCAATACCGCGGGCGTTATTCCGCCAATCTTCGCCTCGTCGCTGCTGCTGATGCCGACGTCGGTCATGGCTTTTGTCGGCCAGAACCCGGACAAGATTCCGTCCTGGCTGAGCTGGCTGCCGTCCTTGTCAGGGCAACTGACCCACGGCCAGCCTTTGTTCATGGGGCTGTACGCCACCATGATCATCTTCTTCTGCTTCCTGTACACCTCGCTGGTCTTCAATCCGGATGAAACGGCTGAGAACCTGCGCAAGTACGGCGGCTTCCTGCCAGGCATCCGCCCGGGCAAGCGGACGGCGGAGTATCTCGACTTCGTGTTGACCCGCATCACCGTCGTCGGCGCCGGGTATATCACCATTGTCTGCCTTCTGCCGGAAGCGCTCATCGCCAACCTGGGCAACAGCTTCTATTTCGGCGGGACCTCGATCCTTATCGTTGTGACGGTGACTATGGACACGGTGGCGCAGATTCAGTCGCATCTGCTGGCGCACCAGTACGAAGGCCTGATCAAGAAGTCGAAAGCCAGGGGCGCGGCCAAGGCCAGCTTGCCGCGCGGAGCCGGCCGATGAATATCATTCTGTTCGGACCGCCGGCCGCCGGCAAGGGAACCCAGGCCAAGCTGCTCGTCGAGCGCCGTGGCATGGTGCAGCTCTCCACCGGAGACATGCTGCGCGCCGCCATTGCCGCCAAGACCGAGCTGGGCCAGCGTGTCGAAGGCATCATGCAGAGCGGTGGACTGGTGTCCGACGGCATCGTCATCGCCCTGATCGAAGAGAACCTGCCGCGGGCTGAAGCTGCTGGTGGCGCCATCTTCGACGGCTTTCCGCGCACCGTGGCGCAGGCCGAGGCACTCGACACGATGCTGGGGGCGCGCGGCGCCATGATCGACCGTGTCGTCCGTCTGAAGGTAGATGATGACGCGCTGGTCGATCGTATCGCCAAGCGCTTTGCCGATCAGGGCCGCCCTGACGACAACCCCGAATCCTATAAGGTGCGCCTGGGGGCTTATAACGCCCAGACCGCGCCGCTTCTGCCCTACTATGCCGCTCAGGGGAAACTCCATGAGGTCGATGGCATGGGACCGGTGGACGACATCGCCGCCCGCATCGAGGGCGCGCTGAGCTAAGCTTTGTAGGCTTTTCCTGGGACCTTCATTTCAGGTCTCTGGCAAGGCCGACGGACTGCTTGAGCAGGTGCGATAAGTCGCGCGGTGCTTGAGCGGAAATAACAGTAAAGAATATGTGAGAGCTTTACATTTCTCTTGCATTTTTCCGCGCTGAACCATTGACGGGAGCGAAAACCCTTCTATAAGGGGCAGCTTCCGCGAAAACACGCGTATGGGCCTCTTCCTCGCCGGGACCGGCAGGGCAGGGGACGCATACGTGTCATCTTTCGTATTAAGAAATGCGCTCCGTAAGCATGGGGGCGCGTTGCAGGAGATCACCTCGTGGCCCGTATCGCAGGCGTCAACATACCGACCAACAAGCGCGTTATCATCGCGCTTCAATATATTCACGGCATCGGCGCCAAGAACGCCGGCGAAATCGTCCAGAAGGTCGGTATCGAAGACAGCCGCCGCGTTAACCAGCTGACGGACGCCGAAGTGCTGCAGATCCGCGAAACCATCGATCGTGACTATACGGTCGAGGGCGACCTGCGCCGCGAAGTCTCGATGAACATCAAGCGTCTGATGGACCTGGCTTGCTACCGCGGCCTGCGTCACCGTAAGGGCCTGCCGGTCCGCGGTCAGCGCACGCACACCAATGCTCGTACGCGCAAGGGCCCGGCGAAGCCGATCGCCGGCAAGAAGAAGTAAGGATTAGCCGATGGCCAAAGAACCTTCACGCGTTAAAAAGCGCGAACGCAAGAACATCACGTCGGGCGTGGCACACGTCAACGCGTCGTTCAACAACACCATGATCACCATCACCGACGCACAGGGCAATGCCGTGTCGTGGTCGTCGGCCGGCATGATGGGCTTCAAGGGCTCGCGGAAGTCGACCCCGTACGCCGCTCAGGTCGCCGCTGAAGACGCCGGCCGCAAGGCAATCGAACACGGTGTCAAGACGCTGGAAGTCAGCGTCGCAGGTCCGGGTTCGGGCCGTGAATCGGCTCTGCGCGCCCTTCAGGCGGTTGGTTTCACCATCACGACCATTCGTGACGTGACGCCGATCCCGCACAACGGCTGCCGTCCGCCGAAGCGCCGTCGCGTTTAATACGTACTTCCTGTTTTATCAGTCGCCCTGGCTCATTTGCCGGGGCGGCCTTTCCTGTCTTGAGGGACGTAAATGATCGAAAGAAACTGGCAACAGCTTATTCGTCCTGAGAAGCCACAAGTCGAAGCGGGTTCCGACCCCTCCCGCAAAATGCGCCTGGTCGCCGAACCGCTGGAACGCGGCTTCGGTGTGACGCTCGGCAACGCGCTGCGTCGCGTGCTTCTCTCCTCGCTGCAAGGCGCGGCCGTCACCTCCGTCCAGATCGACGGCGTGGTGCACGAATTCTCCTCCATCGAAGGCGTCCGTGAAGACGTCGTCGATATTATCCTTAACATCAAGCAACTGGCGCTGCGCATGCACGCCGAAGGCCCCAAGCGCATGGTTCTGCGCGCCAATGGCGCAGGTCCCGTGACTGCCGGCCAGATCGATGCCCCCGCTGACATCGAAGTGCTGAACCCTGACCACGTCATCTGTACGCTGGACGAAGGCGCTTCCGTGCGCATGGAGTTCACAGTCCAGAACGGCAAGGGCTATGTCCCGGCCGACCGTCTGCGTCCGGAAGATGCGCCTATCGGCCTGATCGCCGTGGACGCCCTCTATTCGCCGGTCAAGAAGGTCGCCTACAAGGTCGAGCCTACCCGTCAGGGCCAGTCGCTCGACTACGACAAGCTGGTGCTGGAAGTCGAAACCAATGCGGCTGTCACGCCGGTTGACGCGGTCGCTTTCGCGGCCCGCATCCTGCAAGACCAGCTTCAGATCTTCATCACCTTCGAAGAGCCGAAGGCGCCGGTCGTTGAAGAAGGCAAGCCTGAGCTGCCGTTCAACCCGGCCCTGCTCAAGAAGGTCGACGAACTGGAACTCAGCGTCCGTTCGGCGAACTGCCTGAAGAACGACAACATCGTCTATATCGGCGATCTGATCCAGAAGACGGAATCGGAAATGCTGCGCACGCCGAACTTCGGCCGCAAGTCGCTCAACGAAATCAAGGAAGTCCTGGCTTCCATGAACCTGAGCCTCGGCATGGACATCCCGAACTGGCCGCCGGAGAATGTCGAAGACCTGGCGAAGAAGTTCGAAGATCAAATCTGATCTTTCGGAAATATGGACCCGGATGAGCGATCATCCGGGTTTCCTATTTATAGGAACTGTTTTTTTCGGTTCCGGCTTATCGGGAAAGACCAAAACCTTGTCCCGGTAATCTCCGCAAACCTGCTTTGCGGACGCTCAAAGCGGGTGATGGCCGTCGGCCTTTCACCTTTGTCTTCGGGCTCGTTTTTGGGGCCGCGCATCAGCCTGTGCGCTACGCGGTCTTATGGAGATTTACTCATGCGTCACGGCTCCGGCTATCGCAAACTCGGTCGTACGACCGCTCACCGTATCGCCATGTTCGCCAACATGTCGGCTTCGCTGATCAAGCACGAACAGATCGTCACCACCCTGCCGAAGGCCAAGGAACTGCGTCCCTTCGTCGAAAAGCTGGTGACCCTGGCCAAGTCGGGCACGCTGCACGACCGCCGTATCGCCATCTCGCGCGTCCGTGACGTGCCCCAGGTCGCCAAGCTGTTCGACGTCCTGGCCAAGCGCTACGCTGACCGTAACGGCGGCTATATCCGCATCCTGAAGGCTGGCTACCGTCACGGCGACAACGCCCCGATGGCCGTCATCGAGTTCGTCGAACGCGATGAAACCGCCAAGGGCAAGGATTCGGGCCCGGTCTTCACGGCCGCTGCCGACGAGGAATAAGGATCATTCGATCCAAACAAGAGAGCCCCCGGTTTCCGGGGGCTTTTTTTGTGTTTCGGCGTGGTCAGGGCTATGGCCTTGGCGCGTTAAGACTCTGGTTATCTCAGTTAACGAGCCTGTGATGATATGTCATGAGCTGTTATTTCGCTTATGCGTAAAAGCGGGCTAGCCTTGCACTACGGGGGCTTGTTTCGAGCAGCAGGTGCCCGCCAAACTTTTCCATCAGGTCTATCTCAAAATCAGGAGGGCAATATGTTGACTAACGACTATGAAAGCCGTGTGGCCGACCCCGCCGAAACGATGCACGGTGTATCGGGCGATTTCGCATTGAGTGAAGACATGACGCTTGAAGCCGCGGTTCTGGAAGAAATGTCTGTCTTTTCTGAGCCGGTTCTCGATCGCATTCGGGCCAGCGACTGATCCGGGCGCTTAGATTAAGCCTCTCATAAGCATGGAAGCCGCCGGTCTAATCCGGCGGCTTCTTTTTTGGTTTCCGTCGTAATAAATTCACAGTCTGCGGCTTGACCAACCGTGTCAGGGCTCGACAATGGCGGCGTTCGTACTCCGGAGGCGCCATGCTGCCGCGCAAAGCCTGTATCCTTGTTCTGTTCGCGCTGTCGGCTCTGCTGCAGGCATGTGCGGGCCTGCCAGGGAGCGACCGATCATCCGCGCGCGTGCCGCTGGTGCTGGTATCCATTGACGGCTTTCGCGCCGACTATCTCGATCGCGGACTGACACCGAACCTCAGCCAGCTGGCGGCGTCGGGCGCACGGGGCACGATGCGGCCGTCCTTCCCAAGCGCGACGTTTCCCAATCACTATACCCTGATCACGGGACTGGTCCCGGACCATCACGGTATGATCGCGAACAATATGTTCGATCCGACGCATCCCAATACCGGGACCGACCCCGGTGCGGCCTGGTTCACCAAATCCAAGGATGCGGACGGCTTCTGGTGGAAGGATGGTGCCCCCATCTGGGTAAGCGCGCAGACAGCCGGCCTGAAGGCGAGCCTCGTTTTCTGGCCGGGGGCCAAAGCCGAGATCAAGGGCCTGCGGCCAACCTATGCAAGGCCGTGGGAAAAGGGCGTGAGCAGCAGGGGCCGTGTCGATCGCCTGCTGGAACTCGCCGACTTGCCGGCGGCTGAACGGCCGGACCTTTATCTCCTGTATTTCGACGAGGTCGACGAGGCTGGTCACGATTTCGGACCCGAGGCAAGGCAGACCCTGGACGCCGTCGTCAGCGCCGATGCGGCGATCGGCGCCCTGACCCAGGGGCTAACGGCCCGCGGAATCAAAGCCAACATCGTCGTCGTATCGGACCATGGCATGGCGGCCGTGTCACCCGATCGGACCTACTACCTCTCGGATCTGCTGGGAAAAGCCGCACTGGCGCCTGGGGTGGAACAGGATCCAAGATATCAGTTGGTTTACTGGGGCGCGTTCGCGATGCTGAACCGGGCGCCGGATGCCGCGGCACTGGTTGAAGACAGGCTGATCAGGACGCGTCAGGACCATATGAAATGCTGGCATAAGGCGGACATCCCAAGGCGCCTGAAGTTCGGAAGTCATCCTCGCGTGCCGGAGATCCTGTGCCTAGCCGATCCGGGTTGGCAGGTCGCCGGGCTCAAGGATATCGGCAGCGACCTGGGCAACCACGGCTACGATCCGGATGCGCCGGATATGGCGGCCGTCTTCGTTGCGAACGGCCCGGATATGCGCTCCGGCGTGACACTGCCAAGATTTGACAATGTGGATGTCTATAGCCTGGAAGCGAAGCTCCTCCGCATCAGGCCGGAACGCAGCAATGGCTCACTCAAGAGCTTAAGGCCGGCGCTGAAATAACTCGGGTAGCCGATAGGCGCGGCTTGGGTTAAGGAGGGAAAAACAGGGAAGATGCATGTCCAATCCACCGCCTCCGCGTAAAGCCGCCGCTGCCTTCATCCTGGTGACGGTGTTTCTGGATATGCTGTCGATCGGCATCATCATTCCTGTGCTGCCGCAACTGATCAAGGGCTTTCTGGGCGGCTCGGTGTCCGAGGCTGCGGTGTGGATCGGTATTTTCGGCGCGGCGTGGGGACTGGCCCAGTTTATCTTCTCGCCGGTACAGGGCGCCCTGTCCGACAGTATCGGCCGCCGGCCGGTTGTCCTGGCGTCGAACTTCGGCACCGGCATCGACTATCTGCTGATGGCCCTGGCGCCCAATCTGTGGTGGCTGCTGGCCGGTCGGATCGTCAGCGGCATTACGGCCGCCAGCATTTCAACGGCCTACGCCTATATGAGTGACGTGACGCCGCAAGAAGGCCGCGCCAAGGTCTTCGGCCTTATGGGCGCAGCCTTCGGCATCGGCTTCGTCGTCGGGCCTGGCCTGGGTGGGCCGCTGGGCAGCATCAATCCGCATCTGCCCTTCTTCGTGGCGGCCGCCTTAAGCCTGCTCAATTTCCTTTACGGCTTCTTTGTCCTGCCCGAATCGCTGCCGAAGGACAGGCGCAAGCCCTTCGAGCCGCATGCCGCCAACCCCATCGGCGCCATTCGCTTCCTGGCGCGTTCGGGGCAAACCCTGCGCCTGGCAGCGATGAACCTCTTGATGATGTTCGCCCACAGCGTCTTTCCAACGACCTTCGTATTATTTGCCGGCTATCGCTTCGGCTGGGGGCCAGCCGAGGTCGGCTATTGCCTGGCGGGTGTCGGTGTATTGTCGGCCGTCGTCCAGGCCGGGCTGACGGGCATTATCGTCAAGGCGATCGGTGAGGTGCGCACCATGTATCTCGGCATCTTCTGTGGCGTCATATCGTTCACGGGTTATGCGCTGGCGCCGGACTGGACGATTTTTGTTGCCTTCATGCCCGTTGGCGCCATGTGGGGGCTGACCACGCCTAATATCCAGGCCCTGATGAGCGGCTGGGTGGCGCCACAGGAGCAGGGAACACTCCAGGGCGCCAATATGAGCTTGTCGTCCATGGCGACCATCTTCGCGCCGCTGGCCTTTGGCGCCGTGCTCTCGTACGTGACGCACCCGACCGTGGCCAAGATGTTCAGCGGCGCATCCTTCCTGCTGGCGGCGACCTTCGTGCTTCTGGGCCTTCTGCTGGCCTTCGGCGTCAAGGCGGCGCCGAAGAAGGCCCCTGAGGCATGAACGTCGTCGATGATTTCATGGCAGCGCTTGTGGCGCCGAACAAGGCCGAAATCGAAGCGGTCCGGCAGATCATTCTCAAGGCCGCCCCTGGGATCACCGAAGGAATCAAATGGAATGCGCCAAGCTTCTTCTACAAGGATTGGTTCGCGACGTTTCATCTTCGCGCCAGGACCGGTATCCAGGTTATTCTGCATAGAGGTGCGAAGGTAAAGACGGCGCCGATGGCGGAGGTCGCTGACCCTTCCGGCCTGCTGGAATGGCTGGCTCCGGACCGGGCGACGATGAAATTCGCCGATATGGACGCGATACAAGCGCGGCGAGAGGATGTGGCGTCGGTCATCAGGGCCTGGACCGCCGTGCTTTAGCGGACGTTTGCGCTTCAATGTCCGTTAGCGAGCAATGAACGCATCCTATATGTCGGCGGCACGTATCTTCTTTGCTAAGGTCCCTGAAACTGACACCGAAAGACCTGCTGAATGCCCACCATCATTGACCAGCGACCATTCCTCGCCACCAAGAATTTCCGCCGTTCGATCGACTTCTATACGCGGTTAGGCTGGACCGCGGTCTACCAGGACGCCGACCTGTCGCTGATGGAACTGGGGGCGTCACACCTGTTCCTGCAGAACGCCTTTGTCGAGCAGTGGGCGCACAACACCATGGTCCATCTGGTCGTCGACGACGCGAAGGCCTGGTATGAGACGGCAAAGCGCGTAAAGGAAGAAGGCGGTTTCGACGAGGTGACCGTGCACGCACCGCGCCGCGAGGCCTACGGCGCGGTCGCGACCCACGTCATCGACCCTGCTGGCATCCTGTTGTTCTTTGCCCAGTTCGACCAGAAGCCGGCTTAAAGCGAAATGGGCGTATCAGCGCCGTGCTCCAGCCTTGATACCGCCGCATTAGTCTCTAAATCTTGATCCGGAACCTTCGTCCTGGAATTCACGTAAATGAAGCTTAGCGCCCTCTCCAAATCCCTTTTAACCGGTTTGTCGGCCCTTGCCATGCTGGCGGCGTGCGGGCCGGGCCAAACCCAGGATACGCAGAAATATTCGGGCTCGGGCTTCAACCAGGAAACGGCGCCTGTCCAGCCGCGTCGCGTGCCGAGTTCGCAGCAGGAGGTCAAGGCGTCGTTCGGCCCGGTTGTCCGGACTGTCGCGCCGGCCGTCGTCAACGTCTATGCCGAGAGCATATCGCGCCAGCGCGTCGACCCGTTCTGGGAAATGTTCGGCGCCGTGCCGCGCGCCCGCACCGAAAAGTCGCTGGGCTCGGGCGTCATCGTTCGCAAGGACGGCATTATCGTCACCAATAACCACGTGGTCGAAGGCGCGACCTCGCTGATGGTGGTGCTCAGCGATCGCCGCGAATATCCCGCCAAGCTGCTGCTGGCCGACCCGCGCACCGACCTGGCCGTGCTCAAGCTGGAGGCGCCCAACGAGACCTTCGCGACGCTGGAGATGGACGACGACCGCGACCAGCAGGTCGGCGACCTGGTCCTGGCGATCGGCAACCCGTTCGGCGTCGGCCAGACGGTGACCAGCGGCATCATCTCGGCGCTGGATCGCACCCAGGTCGGGTCGGGGGAGGGCGCCTATATCCAGACCGACGCCGCCATCAACCCCGGCAATTCCGGCGGCGCCCTGGTGGATATGAACGGCCGGCTGATCGGCATCAACTCCTTCATCCTGTCGCGCTCCGGCGGCTCGGCCGGTGTGGGCTTCGCCATTCCGTCCGCCCAGGTGTCGCGCGTCGTCGCCTCGGCCGTCGGCGGCCAGACCCAGGTCCAGCGCGCCTGGCTGGGCGCCAAGGGGAATGCCGTAACCAGCGAGATCGCCCGCAGCCTGGGCCTGACCCGGCCGGAAGGCGTGCTGGTCTCCGACGTCTACCGCGGCAGCGCCGCCGACGCGGCGGGTCTCAAGACCGGCGACATCATCCTCAATGTCGATGGCCAGCCGGTCAATGACGAGTCGGGCCTGCGCTACCGCATCAGCCTTGTGCCGATCGGCCAGACCGTGCCGTTGACCATCCTGCGCGCCAATCGCCCGGCCGACCTGCGCATCAAGGCGTCGGCGCCGCCGGCCAACCCACCGCGCGACGAACGCCTGTTGAAGGGCGAGAACCCGTTCTCTGGCGCCAAGGTCGTCAACCTTTCGCCGGCCGTTGCCGACGAACTGGGTGTCGATCCGTTCGATGCACCCAAGGGCGTGCTGGTGTTCTCACTGGAAGGGACGCGGACCTATGCCGCAAGCGTCGGCCTGCGACCGGGCGATATCATCCGCGCCGTCAATGGTGTGAACATCGAGACAACCAGCCAGCTCGACAGTGTCCTCAAGGCCGGATCGCGCGGCTGGCGGATCACGATCATCCGCAACGGGCAACAGATCACGGCACAATTCCGCTGACATGTGTGCTGCAACATCATTGCAACACCTCGCTGCGATGACGGCTCAAAACGGGCCTGACAGGCATCTGTCACCAAACTGACATGGCTCTGTAGCGGCGACGTCACAAATTCCCCCTAACGGCCCTCAGCAATGACGGCCGGAGGTCCGGCCGTCTGGGATCTGGGGATACCAATGACCTTTTCGATGAAGGGCGCAGCGTTTAAGGCCGCGCTTATGACGGGCGTGGCGCTGTTTGCCGGCTACGCACAGGCGCAGGCTGCCGAAGCTGCCGGTGATGACGCGCAGGAAGTCGTCGTTCATAGCCGCCGTCCACTGGCCGAAAGCGAAGCCGCCGCCCTGCGCGTCCAGAAGGCCTCCGACTCGCTGGTCAGCGTCCTGTCGGCCGACGCTATCGGCGACCTGCCGGACCAGAACATTGCCTTCGCCATCGGCCGTCTCCCCGGCGTCGGCGTTGAGCGCGACCAGGGCCAGGCCCGCTACGTCAACCTGCGCGGCATGCCGCGCCGCTGGGCGACCATCTCGTTCGACGGCCTGGGCGTCGTATCGGCGGAAGGGCGCGACTCGCGCTTTGACAATATCCCGTCGGCCATCGCGTCGCAGGTCACCGTTCAGAAGGCCATCGTGCCGTCCATGCCGGGTGACACGGTCGCCGGCAATATCGACATTCGTACCCGCCGCGCCTTTGATTACGCCGGCCAGAAGATCACCGGCAAGCTGGGGCTCGGCACGGTCGCCCTGGGTGGCGGTCAGGAATACGACGCGAACTTCGTCTATTCCAACATTTTCCTGAATGGCAAGCTGGGCGTAGTTGCCCAGGCCTCACACTATCAACGCGAAATGGCGACCGAGAACTGGGAAGTCGATCCCTATCTGCCGGAACGCGCCGCCGCGCCGGGCAAGCGCTTCGCCCGCGAGTTCGAATACAAGAACTACCGTCTGACGCGCTACAACGACTCGCTGTCGCTGCGCACCGACTACAAGATCGACGATAACAACACGGTCTTCGCCTCGACCATCTGGACCCAGTTCCACGACGACGAACTGCGCGACAACTTCATCGTGCGTCTCGACCAGGGCACCAGCGCGGCCAAGGTTGCCTATAACAGCGACGCCTATTTCACGGCCAATGACCCGACCCAGGGCACCGTCTATGGCGCGCGCCTGAACGGCCGCGTCGACTACCGCGACTCGAAGGAATCGCTTGGTACGACGACCTTCGGCGGTGAGCATCGCTGGAGCGATTTCGACATTTCGTGGCGCGTCAACCAGACCCAGGCTTCAAACGGTGCGGACCAGCCTGTCGGCTTCGCCTTCCAGAGCCCGTCGACGTTCAGCGCGCGTCCGACCGTCGATTACGACTTCCGCGACCCGGACCATAACACCGTCCACCTGTTCACGACCGGCGGCACCGACACGGCGCGCACCAAGGGAGCGGCCACGCAGTCGGCCGAAGCCTTCTCGACGCCGATGACTTCGGTCTTCCGTATCGAGGGCGGTGAACTGACGATCGCCGATACGGCCAAGATCGATGTCGATCGCAGGACGCAGCTGTTCGGCCGCGACACCAAGGTCGAGTTTGGCGGCCTGATCACGGCGCGCCGCAAGAAGAACACCCCGGTTCAGTATACCGGTACGCCCACGACCCTGACGGCTAAGGGCATCACGGCCCCGACCTACACCAGCCTGACCTCGACCATTCCGTACAAGGGTGAGCAGGAGCTGGGCTACACCTTCAACTACACGGACAAGGAAACGACCAAGGCCTTCGTCGCTGCCGCCGATGCCGCCGGCGCTTTGGTGCGCGATGATACGGCCGCCGCCCAGAACTTCTGGCGCGTGACCGAAACCCAGACGGCCGGTTACGTCATGGCGACGACCGACATGAGCTGGGGCAACCTGGTCTACGGCGTGCGCGTCGAAAAGGTCCAGAACACCGGGGAAGCCCTGGTCAACTTCGCTGCCAGCGGACCGGCCGACTACCGCGTGGTTCATACCGAAAGCGAAGACACGCTGGCCTATCCGAGCGTCCACGTGAACTGGAACCTCCGTGACGACCTCAAGGCGCGCTTCAGTGTGACCTCGACGGCCTCGCGTCCTGACTTCGACGACCTGCGCCCGAACTTCACCTACAGCGACGCCAACCAGACGATCAGCGGCGGCAACCCTGACGCCAAGCCTGAAAAGCAGACAGGCTTCGACGCCTATCTGGAATGGTATCCGAAGAACGGCTTCGTCATGGCCGGCTTCTTCTACAAGGACATCAAGGATGTTCTGTTCAGCCAGACCGGCGTCTTTAACCGCGACGTGCTGAATTCCGGCGCGACCGATCGTTCGGGCTATACCCTGACGACCCTGCGTAATGGCGGCAACGGCAGCTTAAGCGGCTTCGAAGTCTATGTGTCGCAAACAGCGGAAGACTTTGTTGCTGAAAACAACCTGCCGGCCTGGCTGGGTGGCTTCGGTGTCCGGGCCTCGGCGACGCTTGCCAATTCGGAAGTGACGGTTCCTGCCGCCAACGGCGTTCCGGCCCGTACCGTCAGCCTGCCGGGTACCTCTGACGGCGTGTATAACCTGCAGGCCATCTACGAAAAGTACGGCGTGACCGTTCGCCTGGCCTATCAGTACCGTACGGACTGGGTCCAGGATATCGGTGGCTACCAGCTGGCCGGCGCCAATGTGGTTGCTGCAGACAATGGCGACGTCTACTGGGCAGCCGACGAGGAAATCGATCTGTCGGTCCGCTACCAGATCAACACAAACCTGGAATGGTACATGGACGCGTCGAACATCGGCAACCAGCCAGCCGTGCGTTATGGCGGCACCGAAGACAAGCCGATCGAGCATGAACGCTTCGGTCCGCGTTATTCGACGGGTATCCGTTTCAACTTCTAACGCTTGGACAATGCTCCAGATCCTGCGCCGCTGCCGTAAGCAGCGGCGCTTTTTTATGCCTGCCGTTAACGCTCTTGCTTAGGCTGGACTTAAGCCGGGAGGTGTAGCGTGACCTTGCCGGAGCATGATCCGGCGTTGTGGAGGCATGCCAATGAGTGGTGCCATTCCAGCGATTGGGGACGTCCAGGGCTCGGCCAGGGTGCAATATGTCCTGAAGCCGAAGCCGGTCGAATACGTATCAGCCGCGGGCAAGTCCGGTGGCGACAGCTTCGGGCCGGCCTTTGAGGTTACCCTGTCGAAAAACGCCCAGGCGGCACTAAAGGCCAAAGAGGCCACGACGACGAAATTCGGCGACGGCCGATAACCGGGATTATGAAAGGTCATTGAAACACAGGACAATTGTTCTATATTTGTTTCATGGCCGCTTCCCCGACTGCCGACCTGTTCGGCGACACCCAGCCCGTCATTCGTGACGCCATGCCCAAGGTCGACGAGGCTTCAAAGCCGCTGGCGGATCGCCTGCGGCCGAAAGCCGTTTCTGAGGTCGTCGGCCAGGACCACCTGCTGGGGCCCGACGGTGCCATTTCGCGGCTGATCGAGCGCGGCTTCTTGCCCAGCCTGATCCTGTGGGGCCCTCCGGGTGTCGGCAAGACGACGATCGCCCGCCTGCTGGCCGAAGCGGCGGGTTACGAATTCCAGCAGATCTCCGCCGTCTTTTCCGGCGTTGCGGACCTGAAGAAGGTGTTCGAGGCAGCACAGCAACGCCACCGCATGGGGGCGCGCACCGTCCTGTTTGTCGACGAAATCCATCGCTTCAACCGCGCCCAGCAGGACAGCTTCCTGCCTTATGTCGAGGCGGGCGTCGTCACCCTGATCGGCGCGACGACGGAGAATCCGTCGTTTGAACTGAACGGGGCGCTTCTGTCGCGCGCCCAGGTCTTTGTCCTGCGCCGCCTGGATGATGCGGCGCTGGATCAGATCATCGACCGCGCCGAAGATCATATCGGTCATAAGCTGCCACTGACGCCAGAGGCGCGCGAGACGCTGAAACTGCTCAGCGATGGCGATGGCCGTTACATCCTCAGCCTGGTCGAATCCCTCGATCATATGGGTTTTGATGCGCCTATCGACAGCGACGAACTGCTGGCGCACCTGCAGAAACGCCGGCCGAACCACGACAAGGACCGGGAAGGGCACTACAACCTGATCTCGGCCCTGCACAAGGCGGTGCGCGGCTCGGACCCGGATGCGGCGCTGTATTGGCTGGCGCGGATGCTGAATGGCGGCGACGATCCTTTGTTTATCGCCAGGCGGCTAATCCGCATGGCATCGGAAGACATCGGCAATGCCGACCCCATGTCGCTTCTGCTGTGCAACGCCGCCCGCGACACCTACGAAGTGCTAGGCTCACCCGAAGGCGAACTGGCCCTGGCCCAGGCGGTGGTCCATATGGCCTCAGCGCCCAAGTCGAACGCCATCTACACCGCCTTCAAGAAGGCCCAGCAACTGGCGAAGGAGTCAGGGCACCTCGATCCACCTGCGGTTATCCTCAATGCGCCGACCAAGCTGATGAAGGATATCGGCTATGGTGCGGGCTATATCTATGACCCGGACGATCCTGACGGCTTTTCGGGTCAGAACTATTTCCCGGACGGCATGAAGCGCCCGCGCTTCTATGATCCCAAGGGCGATGGCCACGAAGGCAAGGTCCGGCAAAGGCTCGAAGCGTGGGCGGCCCTGCGCGACCAGAAGCAACGCCGTTGATCTTTATGCTTATCTTTCTCCTGATGGTCCTGTTTGCCATCGGGAGCGTTGTATTTCTTTGCGCCTTTCCATTTCTTCGCCGGGTGGGTACCACTTTCAACCGGTTTGGTGCGTCCAGGCCGGTCGCAACGCCGGTGCAGGCGGTGACCCAGGAGATAGCCCGAAGCTTCGATTTTCAGGGACGAAGTGGACGCAAAGAGTTTTGGAGCACGCAGGCTTTTCTGATCGCCGTCTGGATGAGTGTTGTCTTTGCCGTTGGCTGGGTTTCAGTGGTGTCTAACAGCGAGTGGGTGCTTTACGCTGTACCCGTCGTTTGGGTGGCGGTAAGTATCCCGGCGCTTAGCCTGTGTGTACGCCGTCTTCATGACCTGAATATGAGTGGCTTCTGGCTGCTCATAGGTTTGGTTTTTGGTTACGTGATACTGCTCTACTGGTTCTGTCAGCCGACTCAGGACGACGATCTGGCGGTGGGCGTCTTCTGATTGATTTGACGAAGCCGCGCCAGGCCGCTAACGGCTTGCCATGGTCAAGCACTCCCCCCAGCATCTGAAGGCGCTGAAAGCTCGGAAGCCCAGCCCGGCGCAGGTGCCGAAGTTCATTCCCGCGTCCAAGCTGCCGCGTGATATCTCCGACGCCGACGTCGCCTGGGTCAAGGCGATGGTGATCTATGAAGACGCCGATATCATGGGCTTCAACAAGCCGTCCGGCCTGTCGAGCCAGGGCGGGCGTGGTGACCACCACAATCTCGACGACCTGATGTGGGCCTTTGCCCGTTCGAACGGCAAGCGGCCCAAGCTGATCCACCGGCTGGACCGCGACACGTCGGGCATATTGCTGGTCGCCAAGACGACGCCCGTGGCCTCCTTCCTCGGCAAGGCGATGATCCGCCGCGCCTTCGCCAAAACCTATCTGTGCATTGTCTCCCATGCCGCCCGCCTGCCGGACCGCTTCGAGGTCAACGAGGCGCTGCGCCGGGAAGAGCAGGGGCGCGAAGCCTGGTCGCGCGTCTGCGCACCCGATCACCCTGACGCGCTCACCGCCAGCACGGCCTTCGAGGTCCTGGGGCGTTCCGGGGACGCCGCACTGGTGCGCGCCATGCCGCATACAGGGCGCATGCACCAGATCCGCGTCCACCTGGCGCATCTGGGCTGTCCGATCGCCGGTGACGCGCGCTACGGCGGCGTGCTCAGCCTGGAGGGCCGTGGCGTGCCGCGGCTGATGCTCCACGCCCTGACCCTGACCTTTCCGCATCCGGCCGGCGGTGACAAGACCCTGTCCGCGCCGGTGGCGGAAGACATGGCAGCGTTATGTGCGGCGCTCGACCTCAACCTGCCTTTGACTGGGTAAGGGTTTGCGAGCAGCGTGATCACTTAAAGCGCTGAAAATGCACGCTTAATCATCCATTCACCAAGAGTTTTTATCGTTCGCTAATTTGGCGAATGATACCTTTGGCCTGTTATTTTACAGGCCGCAGAAGGTTGGCCGATTATTGACCGCGTAGTTCCAGGTGGGGCGATGGTAATCATTGGCAAGTTTCTTCTTCGTACGCTGCGGCGGCTGCTCGGCGTGCGTGCCGGCCAGGGCGGCAATGTGTCGATCATCGCTGCCGTGGCGGCCGTGCCGATCCTGGCGGCGGTCGGCGGTGGAATCGACTACAGCCGGGTGCTGACGGAGCGGGCGCACCTGCAGGACGCTGTCGACAGCGCCGCCATTGCCGCCGCGCTCGACGCGACCGGGGTGCTCAGCAATCAGCAGACCGCCGCGGACCACGCGTTCAGCGCCAACACCAAGGGAACGAACCTCGAGACCTATGGCGCCGACGGCGACCTGACGACCGAGACCAGTAACAACGTCAATGTGATGAAGTACAGCGCGACGGCCGTGGTTCCGGCCTATCTGCTGAAACTGGTGGGTGTCGAATCCATTCCGATCAGCGCTGTCGCCAAGGCGGGCGTAACCATCAATACCGCTGAAATCGTCTTCGTCCTCGATAATACCGGCTCCATGGCCCAGAACAGCAAGATGGCGACGCTGAAGACCAGCCTCGATACCGTCCTGGCGACACTGGTCGATCCGGTGACCGGCAACAATCTTGGCACGACCAAGGTCGCCCTGGTGCCGTTCGACACCCAGGTCGCCTTGAGCGACGCCAATGGCATGACGGGCTATGCCGGCAATTTTGCCTCTGTCAGCCAGACCTATACCTGCACCACTTTGACCGCTGGCCAGTGCGATGCCGTCACGACCAATGCCAAGAACCTGTGCAGCTGGGTGACGAACAACTATTCGAACTCTGCCGGAACCACCTGCGCGACCAATGCGTCGAATTATACGAAGTACAACAACGGCTATTATTACGTTTATACGACGACGTGGTTCAATAATCCGTACTACAACAGCAACTGCTATAATTACTGCTCAAATAACACGCGGTACCTGAGCTACTACCGGGTCGCGGCTTTCAGCGCGAGCAATTCGTCGGCCAGCCAGCAGGGGAATTCGACGACCAACGGATACTACTGGTCAAGCACGTCGGGCGTGACGCCATCCTACGCCGGCTACAACAACTACAGCCAGTACAGTGGCACCATCACCTATAGCTATCCCTATACGGGCGGTTATGGCGCCACGGGTTCGACGATCAAGGACAACAACACCATCACGACCAATGACGATCTGTTGGGCGTCGGTACGGCCAACTGGTCGGGTTGCGTTGTCGATCGGACCCAACCCTATGACGTGCAGTCGGATGCACCTTTGACCAGCAACGCGGCGACCCTATATCCGGCAGCCAAGTGCGCCACCAACAGCCTGCTTCCGATCGTGCCGCTGACCACCGATATCGCTTCGGTCCGCGCCTACGCCAAGAAAATGACGCCGGCCGGCAATACCAATGTCACCATTGGCATCCAGTGGGGCATGGAAGTCCTGTCGCCGTCGGCGCCTTTCCAGGGCGGTGCGGCCTTTACCGATCCGACGGTCAACAAGTACATGGTGGTGCTGACCGACGGCCTGAATACCCAGAACCGCTGGACGACGACCGCAGCGACGATCGACGCGCGCATGACACTTGCCTGCACCAATGCCAAAAATCTTGGCATCACTGTCTTCACCATCCGACTGGAACAAGGCAATTCGGACAAGCTTCAGGCCTGCGCGTCAAATACCGGCTATTATTACAACCTGTCCAACGCCAGTGAACTGAGTGGAACCTTGGGCAAGATCATGAAGTCCATAAAGAAAATCCGATTGACTAATTAACAATTCATTAAGTATTGTTTCTGCGGTACTTGTGTAATTATGGCTTGTTCCTTGCATTTAGCGTGATGATAATTTCGTGAATGTTCGGGAATGGAACGCTTTACGTTGTTTCGTTCCCGGATTTTCCCGATTTTAAGATTTTACCGCTACAGTCGTCCCACTTGTAGACTGGCAAGGACCATGAGCTTGACATCGCTTCTCGTAAACCGGGCTGCTATCGTTGGATCGTACCGGAAACTTATCGGTGCGTTGCGGCGCTTTGGCGCCAGCCGCGCCGGCAACACGGCCGTTATCTTCGGCCTGTCGGCATTCGCCATCTTCGGCGCCATCGGCGGCGCCATCGACTTCTCCCGTGTCGACAGCGCGCGCAAGCATCTCCAGGATGCCGCTGATGCCGCTCTCCTGCGCTCCATGTCGCTCAGCTACGCTACGGCGGACGATACGCGCAAGATCGCGGCCGACAAGGCGTTCAGCGACAATTTCAGCGACAAGTCCGTCTACGCGATCAACAAGGCGCTGCTCAAAAGCACGACCGGCAATACGGTGGATCAGACCTACACGGTCTCGGCCAAGGTCACGAGCTATTTCGCCGGCTTCATCGGCATCGACAACTTCGATGTGAAGGTCGTCGCCAAGGCACAGTCGCAGATGCAGAAGTCGGAGATTGCGCTGGTGCTCGACACCACCGGATCGATGGCCAAGAATAACAAGATGGTCAATCTGAAGAGCTCGATCGACAGCGTCCTGTCGAGCCTCCTGGTCGACGGCAAGAACGTTTCCGGCACCAAGGTCGCCATCGTGCCGTTCCATCACCAGGTCCGACTGGCGCCAAGCACAACCTATACCTATATCAATTATGGCACGCAAAGCGTTGGCGAAGGCTGCAAGAGCGGCACCAACGGCAATCTGTGCAACGCGGTTAGGGATACCTACGGCAAGGTCTGTAAGGCCAGCGCCAATGTCGAAGAGTGCAAGAAGACGGTCAAGGCCTACTATCAGACGTACAAGTTGACGGTCGGCGGCGTCGAGCGTACCTACTACAACACCTATATGGTCGCCGAATATGCCGGCATAGCCTACAGCTTCGCGGAAACGACCTATACGATTACCGTGACCAAGACCGTGACGCCGACGACAACGGTGAACCCGGAAACCGGCACGACATCGACCTCCAGTTCGACGCAGACGACGACCACGCAGTATTTCGAGGGATCGAGCGGCGGCACCGTGACGCACGGCGACTATCAGAGCGCTCAGAACAAGAAGAACACCTGTTACAGCGGCACGACCGGCTGCTTTGTCGACCTGCCGTCAGGCACGATCACCTATAGTGCCAGTTACGGCAACGGCTACGGCGCATCCACCGCGCTGTCACGTTCCGTCAACAGCATATTCAGCGGCCAGGGCACGCGCTGGGAAAATATCCCGGCCATGAGCGAGAACCGCGCCGGCTGGCCGGGCTGCGTCATCGATCGCAAGGCGCCGTACGACACCCAGGCAGATGCGCCGAACCCCGCCAATGTCGATACCCTTTACATCGCCCGGAGCTGTGCCGATAATTCCTTGAAAGCCGTGCAAGGGTTGAGTGACAATATCGCGACGGCAAGAACCTTCGTGTCGAGCCTGACGTCGGGCGGGGACGGCACCCGGACAAATGTTACGATCGGCGTGCAATGGGGCATGGAAGTCCTGTCGCCCAGCGAGCCCTTTACCGGCGGCGTCGCCTTCAATGATGAAACGACGCGCAAGTACATGATCGTCGTGACCGACGGCGAGAACAACGGCAGCGCTGCCAGCAACAATACGGCGACGATCGACGCCCGCACGGCATTGGCCTGTACCAACGCCAAGGCAAAGGGCATAACCGTCTTCGTTATCAAGGTCATCGAAGGCAATTCGGACATGCTGCGTACATGCGCCACGCGCCCCGACTACTTCTACGACCTGACCAGCGCCGCCCAGATCAATACCGCCCTGTCGGCGGTGTTTGAGGCCATCAAGAAGACGCGTCTGACTGAGTAGGCGAGGCGTACGGCCACACTTGACTTTACCGGGGCGGCTGGCGACAGTCGCCTCTTATTTTGAGAAGTGTTTGCATGAACTCGAAGATCGACTGGGCCCACCTGTTTCTGTCCGCCGAAGGCCGCGTCCGCCAGACGCCGTTCCTGATAGGGGCGGCGTTGCTGCTGCTTGTGCTGGCATTCTATGAGGCGCTGGTGTCCGGGCCACTGCAGTTCGTTACCGGCTGGATCGTCTATCCGGCGCTGATCTATGGCGGCGCCTGCCTCCTGTCGAAGCGCCTGCACGACCGTGGCCGGTCCGGCTGGTGGTCGGCGGTGATTCTGGTCGCGGTGGTCATGGTCTGGCCGCGCCCGGTCGGCTTCTTTGACTTTATCGCTGTCGCAGTCCTTGTCTGGGCGGTGATCGACCTGTGCGTCATGCCGGGTGAGCGCGGCGACAACCGCTATGGCCGGACGCTGTATCGACTCAAGACTCAGGTCTGACCTCTACGGGACCGAATATGGCCTCAAAGCTCATGCGCAGCGCGTAGTCCACATCGTCCATCGTTACCGGCAGGCCCAGGTCGAGCAGGCTGGTGACGCCGTGCTCGGTAATACCGCACGGCACGATGCCTCCGAAATGGCTGAGGTCGGGCTCGACGTTCAGGCTGATGCCGTGGAAGCTGACCCAACGCCTGAGCTTGATGCCGATCGCTGCGATCTTGTCTTCGCTCAGGGGGCTGTAGCCCTTATCCTTGCGCTCGACCCAGACGCCGACGCGCCCCGGGCGGATATGGCCTTCGACGTTGAAGCGCCACAAGGTGTCGATCACCCACTGCGCGAGCGCCTCGACGAACAGGCGGACGTCCTTCCTGCGCCGGTTGAGGTCGAGCATGACGTAGACCACGCGCTGGCCGGGGCCATGATAGGTATATTGCCCGCCGCGCGCCGTCGTGAAGACCGGAAAGCGTTCGGGCGCGATCAGGTCAGCCTCTTTCGCCGACACGCCGGCCGTATAGAGCGGCGGATGCTCGACCAGCCAGATGCACTCCCGGGCTTCGCCGGCGGCGATGGCAGAGGCACGGGCCTCCATGAAGGCCACGGCGTCAGGGTAGGGGACGAGTCCCTCCGCCACGATCCATTCGGGGACCGGGCTGTCATCGCCCAATAAAAAAGGTGGCGGAATTAACGCGTCGTCAAGCATGATTTGTCATTTATCAAATTGGCCCCGGACGCAAGTCTCCGATGCCGCCACCGCAAATATGGGGTGGCAACCGCTTCGAATTCAAGCAAGGTATCGTGTGACGATTTCCCAGGTTGGCGCCGTTCCCGTCGAAATTTCCGTCCTGCTGGGCCGTTCCGTCCTGCCGATGCAGCAATTGCTGCGCATGGGCCGGGGGGCGGTCATTCCGCTCGATGCCCGCGAACACGACGAGGTGTGGATCCTGGCGAACAACCATCCGGTGGCGCGCGGCGAAATCCAGATTTTCGAAGAAAAGATCTCGATCGTCGTGACGCGCCAGGCCGATGTGTATGATTACATGGCTCTGGGGTCGTAAAATCCTGTTCCGGACGTGAATATTCACAGGCACGCCGATATTTTCAGACAAAGCCCTTCACAAACGCTTTCAGTGTTGCTATGCCCGCGCCTCTCCGGATGACGTGCGGTCATGGCGGAATTGGTAGACGCGCAGCGTTGAGGTCGCTGTGCCGCAAGGCGTGGAAGTTCGAGTCTTCTTGACCGCACCATCCGGATGAGTTTTTGAGCGCGGCGCCGCGTAGAGCGCCAAAAGGGGAGGCCTGAGCCATGAGCCAGAAGTCCGACACCGCTCAAAAGAAAGGCGATTCTGAAAACGACATCAAGATCGGCCGCGACGAAGACATCGGCGGCGAGCTGATGACGCCTGAGCAGATCGAGGATTTCGCGCTCAAGGACGACTACGCGCTCAATCCGCAATATATCACCCTGGTCATCGATGCCGCCGATCGCGGTGACGGCATGCGCCTGCGCGAACTGCTGGACGCCCTGCATCCGGCCGACGTTGCCGACCTTCTGGGCTTCCTGTCCGAAGACTATCGCGAGCAGGTGATCCCGTGGATCCCGGCGGACGCCCTCGCCGAAATCCTGCCCGAACTGGATGATGATATCCGCGAGGAGGTCATCGAGACCCTGCACACGGCCGATATCGCAGAGGTGCTGCAGGAACTCGATTCCGATGACGCCACCGCCGTTTTCGAAGATCTGGAGGAAGACCAGCAGAAGGCCGTTCTGGCCGCCATGCCGGAATCGGAGCGCGAAGCCTTCGTCACCTCGATGACCTTCGAGGAAGAGACGGCCGGCCGCTTGATGCAGCGCGAAGTCATGGCTGCGCCCAGCTTCTGGAATGTCGGCCAGACGATCGACCACATGCGCGAGAACGGCGCCGATTTGCCGGAACTGTTCTTCGACATCTATGTGCTGGATCCCAGCCACAGGCCGGTCGGCGCCCTGCCGGTGTCGCTGCTGATGCGCTCGAAGCGCGAACTGCCGCTGACCCACCTGATGGAACCGACGACCGAAATCACCGTCGATCAGGACCAGGAAGAGGTCGCTTACATCTTCGAGAAGTATCACCTGATCTCGGCGCCGGTTGTCGATGCTTCGGGCCGCCTGGTCGGACAGATCACGGTCGATGACATCGTCAACATCATCCAGGAAGAAAGCCAGGAAGACATGCTGGCCCTGGCCGGTGTTTCCGAAAGCGGCCGACGCCAGGGCGTGTTCGACACGGTCAAGTCGCGCCTGCCGTGGCTAAGTATCAACCTTTTGACCGCCTTTATCTCGTCGTCGCTGATCCTGATGTTCCAGGACGAAATCCAGAAGCTGGTGGCCCTGGCCGTACTGATGCCGGTCGTCGCGTCGATCGGGGGCAATTCCGGCACCCAGTCATTGACCGTCGCGGTCCGGGCGCTGGCGGCGCGTGAGCTGACGGCGGCCAATGCCCCACGGACCCTGTGGCGTGAGGTACGGGTGGGGTTGATCAACGGCACGGCCATCGCCGTAGCCCTGGGGGTTGCCGCCAGTCTGTGGCAGGGCGTCCTGTTCGGCGTCGTCATCGGCACGGCGGTAATGATCAATCTGACGGCGGCGGCACTGGCCGGAACGCTTATCCCGCTGGGTCTGTCGAAGATCGGACGCGATCCGGCAGTCGCCTCACCAATCTTCGTGACCATGGTTACCGACTGCGTCGGATTCTTCAGCTTCCTGGGCCTGGCAGCCATGATTCTCCTCCCAAGACTGGCCTGATAGGTATCTGTCACAATCCTCTTGTAAGTCCCGCGCGGTATGTGGTTTGCTAGTTAACGATTGTCACGCTATTGGGCGTTTTGTTTTGGGGCATTGGGGCGACGATTCCGCTCCGTATGGACCATTTTGGGTCAGGATTAGGGATGAGAGCGCGTTTGAAGGTTTCCCGCGCCGGGGTCGAGCTGATCAAGAGTTTTGAAGGCCTGCGGTCAACCGCGGCCCGTCTGCCCGACGGCCGCTGGACACTGGGTTATGGTCACACCTTTTCGGCCCGGGAAGGCGCCACCTGCACCCAGGAAGACGCCGATGCCCTGCTGCGTTTCGACCTGCTGCCGATCGTCGATGCGATCAACAACCTGGTTCTGGTGCCGCTGAACCAGAACCCGTTCGACGCGCTCGTCTCCTTCTGTTTCAATATCGGCGTCGACAACTTCGCCCAATCGACCGTCCTTAAGCGCATCAACGAAGGCCGCATGACCGAAGCGGCCCTGGCCATGGACGCCTGGCGCTCGGCCGAATTCAACGGCCAGACCTATGTGCTGGCACCGCTGATCCGCCGTCGTGCGGCTGAAAAGAACCTCTTCCTGACTCCGGATGACGTCACCGGCAATGCGCCGTCACTGCTGGTCCGTCCGATGGAAGACATGGCCGACGCGCAGCCGTCCATTCCGGCCGAGCTCAATGCGCCGGATCGCAACGGCATGCTGTCCGCGCACCCGGTCGGCGAAGCGCCAGCCGTCATGCCGACGCCGGTTGCTACGCCTGCCACCTTCGACATTTCCGCTTCGCCGCAGCCTGTTGCCCAGCCTATCGAACGCCAGGTCATCGATCTGGCGGCCTTTGCGCCGCGTCCGGTTGAAAACGCTCCGGTCGCGCCCGCGCCGGTGGCTCCTGCAGCGACCCTGCCGCCGCCCTACAGCGCGTCGCCCTACGCCAGCAGCCCGACGCCCTACACCTACGACACGACACCGGCGATGAGCCCTGAGATCCAGGCCGCCATCGCCCGTGCCCAGGAAGACCAAAAACTTCAGGACCAGAAACTTCAGGAGCAGCGTCAGCAAGAGCTGCGGATGGAAGAGTTGCGCCGTCAGGAGCAGCAAGTGGTCGAGCAGCGCATGCGCGAGGAAGCCCAGCGCCAGGCCGAGATGCTGGCCGCGGCGCGGCTGGCCGAAGAAGCGCGTCAGCGTGAGGATGCCCGCCTGCGCGAGGAGGCGCGCCTGCAGGAATTGCAACGGCTTGAAGCCCAGCGTTTTGAACAGGCCCGCATCGAAGAAGCGCGGCTTGAGCTGGAACGCCAGGAGCGCGAACGCGCTTTGCGCGACGAAATGGTCCGCGCGGAACTGGCGCGTCTGGAACAGGCCCGTTTTGAGCAGGCTCGCCAGGAAGACCTTCAGACCCAGGCGCGTCTCGATGCTGAGCGTGCTGAGCGCGAGCGTCTGGAACGCGAACAGCAGGAATTCGCCCTGCGCGAAGCCGCCCGTCTGGAAGCCATGCGTCTTGATGCCGAGCGCATTGAGCGCGAGCAGGCCGAGGCTGCCCGCCTCGAGCAGGCCCGCCTTGAGCAAGAACGCGAGCGCCAGGAACAGCAACGTCTGGCACAACAGCGCTTGGACGACGAGCGCCGTGAGGCTGAACGTCAAGAGCAGGCCCGTGCCGAAGCTGCCCGTGCTGAACAGGCTCGTCTTGAACAAGAGCGTCTGGACCGCGAGCGCGCCGACAAGGAACGCCTTGAGCGTGAACGCGCCGAAGCCGAAAAGGCCAGCGCCCAGACCGCAGCACCCGCCGCCGACGCCACATCTACTGAAGACGCAGAAAAGGCGCGCAAGGCTGAGGCCGCCGCTGCGCTGATGCGCCTTTATTCGCCGTATGGTGCGGGTGGTCTTGGCCGTCCGCTGACGCCGCAGACGCCTAAGCCCGCTCCGGCTCCCCAACCCGTCGCCCAGCCGGCGCTGCAGCCCATGCCCGCGCCGCGCCTGGTGACGCCGGAACCCAAGCCTGCGCCGATCGAGACACCAAAGGCTGCCGAGCCAGAACCCGATGACGAACCTCTCCCGTCGGTCGTAAGCTTTGCCCTGAAGCCCGCACAGTCGGCATCCAATATGCCGCCGCCCCAGATCACGGCGCTCAACCCTTATGCGCGTCCGATCCCCAAGGACGATGCTGTCGTTGAGGTCCCGCGACCGAAGCCTGTCGATCTTTCGGCAGCCCCTCAGGCGGAAGCAGCCCCGCAAAGCGACAGCCTGAACTGGCGCGAGCAGCTTCAACGCCCGTTGCCGCCAGGCTATCAGACGTCACAGTCGACCCCCGTGCAACCGGCGCCGGTACAGGCCCCGCAGGCGGCCGTCGTTGACGCAAGCTTCGAAGATGCCTTCGGTCACGACGGCGACTGGACCAACGGCGATGGCCGTGTGGCTCTGACGGTCGACGAAGCCAACGAAGAAGGCGCATCGTGGTGGAAGATGATCCGCTCGACCTTCTGGTGGATACTTTTCAGCGCCATGGGCCTGGGCTGCCTCGGTTTCGCCGCTGCGACCTACTATCGCGCCCGTTTCGATCCGAATGTGGCCCGCATCCTTGGCAGTGAAGCCAACCTGACCATGATCTCAGTTCTGTCGGCCGCCGGTGGTATCCTGTTCGTCTGCGTCTCGGTGTGGCTGATCATGAAGCGCCTGGGCGGCCTGAAGGACTAACTCTCCACAGAAGCAAAAAACCAGAAACGAAAAAGGAGGGCCGACGCCCTCCTTTTTATTGTTCAGCCTGCTTGTTGGCCTTCGGAAGCGGCTTGCGGTCGGCCTTTGAGGCCGGCTTGACTGTCTTTTGCCGTTCCGGCGGTTTTTCCGGGATCTGTGCCACGGCGTGGGCGAAGCTGTCGTCCGGCGTGAAGGCCGGGACGTTCGGATGGATGCTGCGGCCGGTCTTGCGCAGCGTCGTCACCGGGCAGTCCAGTTGTGAGAGGATGTGCACCGTCGTCTGGTAGCCGTTCTCGACCGCCTTGTCGTAGGCCTTCCAGTCGCGAATCTCGACGCCGTCGGGTTCGGGGATGATCAACAGGTCGGTGGCGGCGCGCGACTGTGCCAGATCGGCAGCAGTGGTGATGGTGGCAGATCGCATCATGACAGAGACGATCGGTGGGCCGCGGCGCCAGTCGCCGCGCGCGAACCACGAGGTCAGCTTCTTGGGCACCGACAGCGCCCTGGGATCGACGCCGCGCGCGCGGGTGACATCGACGCCGATAACTGTACCCAGATGGGTGTTGCGCATCATGGTCGCCGGGAAGGACCGCATGACGGCGCCGTCGACCAGCACTTCGCCATCCTGAACAACCGGCGGCAGCACACCGGGCAACGAGATCGAGGCCCGCAGGGCGTCGCGCAGACGCCCGGTCTTGTGGACCTTCAGCGTGCCCGAGGTCAGGTTGGTCGACAGGCAGAAGTAGGGCAGGGGCATGTCTTCGATCATGATCTCGCCGAAGTGCTTTTCCAGTCGTTCGTCGACCTTCTTGCCCGAGGTCATGGCGATGAAGGGGAAGGCGATGTCGTCGAGCGGCGACGAATCGACAAAAGCGTCGCGCATGCGGCGTTCGATCTCCTCGTCATCCCACTGCATGGCCAGGCAGGCCGACAGGATGGCGCCCATGGACGAGCCGCAGACGAAATCAACGGGGATGTGCGCTTCACGCAGGGCCTGAATGGCACCGATTTGCGCGAAGGCCCGTGCCCCGCCGCCGGAAAACACCACGCCGACGCTGTGGCCAGCGATGATGCGCGCCAGCCGGGCGATGTCGGCAACGTCGTGGGGATGGGCGTGGAACCAGCGGTTAGGCTTGATAGCGCCGAGCCAGGCATTTGTCCGCCCGGGAACCTGCGCCTTGGCCACACCTTCCGGGTAGAGCAGCAGCAGGTCTGGAGCGCGGTGAAGCATCGACTTCTCGCCCTCGGTCTGCCACAGGTCCGGCTTTGTTTCGGCATCAGCCACCAGGAAGACGTGATCGACCTGGCGCGCGCTCAGGAGGCGCCAGTGGCTTTCGTGCTTTTCGGCGACGTGCAGGACGAAGTCGTTCTCGGCCTCGATGCGCGAAAAGGCTTCCGGCGTTGTGCCGTGGAAGCTCTTGTCGAGCACAGCGACCTTGTAGCCCAGCGCTCGCACCTGGGTGGCGACGCGCTCGACCAGAGGATGGATGCTGGCTTCGCACAGGCCGAAGAAGGCGAAGACGTTGGGCGTGACATTGGGGATGGTGCGGCGGGCGCGGTCGATGATCTTGCGCGACAGGGCCAGCAGCAGTTCGGGGCGCGAATCGATTGCCTTCAGGAAGTCGGCGCGCGGCATGGCCAGCAGGTCCGAATCGCGCAGGGCCATGACACTTGAGGTGTGGTAGGTGCCGGCAATCAGCGACATTTCGCCGACCGGTTCGCCGGGACGAATGATACCGATCAGGCTCTGTTCGTCGACATCCTCGTCGTGGCGGAAGACGCCCAGTCGGCCCGAGCGCAGCAGGTACAGGTGGTCTGATTCGTCGCCGGCGCTGAACAGGCGAGAGCCCCCGGGCAAGGAAACCAGGCTGGCGCCTTCGCCTAAGGATGTGCCGAACAGGCCCTCTAATGCCTCCTGCAGCGACGATTCGGTCTTGATCTCATTCATGCGATTCACAACAGCAGCTTATGGCGTCGGCAAATATGTAAACGATATGTTTTGATATCTGTCGAACGGCGCGTATCTCATCCTATATAGGGTGCGCCTGAATTGGCTTCTAAAGGTTTAAGGCGGTTAACCGTGAGTGATATCCATATTGTCAAACTGTGTGTCGGCGCCGACAGTGTGGAGGATCTGCTACGATGGGAGCAGGCGCGCGGCACCGTGTCCTACATCCACACGCGCAACCGGCCGACGCGCTATGAGGAACTGCTGAACGGCGGATCGCTGTACTGGGTGATCAAGGGATCGATCCTGTGCCGGCGCGAAATCGTCTCGTTCGACGCGGCCGACGACAAGGAAAACCCGCATTGGATGATCGGGCTGAACACAAAACACATCCCGACCGAGGCCCAGCCGCGCCGGCCGTTCCAGGGTTGGCGCTACCTCAAGCCGGCCGACGCGCCGCGCGATGTTTCCGAGCACGAACAGGATATGCCGCCGGAACTGGCTAAGGCGCTAAGAGAGGCGGGGGTCTGGTAGGCTAAACCGCTATGTTGTCTATCAGACGCGTCTTGCCGAGCCAGAGCGCGGCCAGCAGGCGTTGCGCGGTGGTATCCTGTGTGATCTCGCCCAGCGTATCGGCGTCGCGCAGGGCGATATAGTCGATCTTGCCGAATCCGGCCGCCGTAAGCTTAGCCTTGGCCGTCTCGATGGCCTTCGCCTTATCGGCGCTGTCGCGGATCGTCTGCAGCGCCTGGTAAAGCTTCGGCGCCACGGCGCGGTCTTCCGCACTCAAATAGGCATTGCGTGACGACAGGGCCAGGCCGTCGGCCTCGCGCAGGGTGGGATGGCCAACAATCTCGATATCCAGGTCGAAATCGCGCGTCATGGCGCGAATGACCGCTAACTGCTGATAGTCCTTTTCGCCGAAGACGGCGACATCGGGCTGGACTTGGTGGAACAGCTTGGAGACAACGGTCGCCACACCCGAAAAGAACTGTGGGCGGAAATCGGTCTCGAGACCCAGCGCCGGGCCGCGCATTTCAATCCGGCTGACAAAGCCTTTCGGATAAAGGATTTCCGGCGTCGGCAGATAGACGAGATCGCAGCCGATGCTGTCCAGCAGGGCCAGGTCGGCGGCCTCCTGACGCGGGTAGCGGTCGAGGTCCTCGGTGGGGGCGAACTGCAGGGGGTTGACGAAGATCGAGACCGCCACCACATCACAGAGGGAACGGGCATGACGCACCAGCGCCAGATGGCCCTCATGAAGCGCCCCCATGGTGGGCACGAAACCGACCCTCGCTCCCGACTGTTTCAGACGCGCTATCTCAAGGCGCAACTCAGGAACCGTGCGGGCGGTGACCAGGACGGCAGGCGTTTGTGAGGGCATGTTTTTGGGGGGATGAGTGACCGGCATCGTGAAATCCGACGTCTTAACCATTTTCTCTAACGCCGATTTAAAGGCGATCTGGAAGACTAGCGTGTATGGCCGACCTGATGCCCCCTCGTAAAGTGATAATTTTGTGCGCCGCACTCATGGGTGTCGCCGGCCTGACGGGCTGCGACGACCGGTCGCAGAACAAGATGTGGGCGCGTATCCAGGCGATCGAGGTCGACGCCCGCGCTGTCAAGGATACGCCCGCCGATCCGCGCAAGGTTTCGCCCAAGGACATTTCGCTGGCCGTCAAGACGGCCAAGGACCTGACCGTCAATGATGACGGCCTGTTCGACCGCAAGCGCGACAGGCTTGAAATCGCCGTGGTCGATCCGCTCGACATTGAGCGCCCCGACGGTGCGCCGCTGGATGCCCGCCCGTCCGGCGTGGTGTTCGATCTGTCCCAGGTCGCGCGGGAACTGCCCGATATTCCCGTTGCGGCCGTGGCGCGTGAAGCCATTCGCGCCAGCGCTGCGGTTGCTGCACCCGAGGTCGCCAAAGCCGCAATGCCCGAGGTTGCAGCCAAGGCCCCAGTGCCTGAAGTCGCAAAAGTCGCGGCGAAAAACATCCAGGTTGGCTCTTTCGGCACCTTGCTGGCAGCCCGGCAGGCTTGGGAAAGCCTGCGCGACACCTACCCGGCGGCCGAAGGCCTGAAGCCGTCGTATGAAAAGGTCGTGACACAGTCGGGCAAGTCGCTGGTCCGGCTAAAGGTCGGGCCGGTGAAGACTGAGGCTCAAGCGCGCGGCCTGTGCGACGCGCTGGACGTCCGCGACAGCTGGTGCGCCCGCGCGGGCTAAACTTTTAAGTAGCTGCCGAATCCTTCATTCGACGCTATAACCCGGCGCGAAGGATCTTCCGCCGCATGACACCCAGCCCCGCTCACCGCATCGTCCTGGACACAGCCAGCCGTATGGTGCCGCGTGTCTTCGCCGTGCTGATCTTCCTGGCCGGGGCGCTTCTGCTCATCGCCGACTTCGCGCCGATTAATCCAACCACCATGCCGCTGATCCGGCGCTGGCTGCCGCTTGTGCTCGTCGAACTGTCGCACGCCTTTGCCGCGGCCATCGGCGTGCTGATGCTGTTCCTGGCGCGCGGACTTTGGGAACGGATCGATTCGGCATGGTACGGCGCCCTGGCCCTGTTCTGGCTTGGGGCCCTGTTCAGCCTGACGCGCGAACTGGCTGTGGTGCCGGCGATGGCCATGGCGGCGTGCGGTCTGCTGCTCTTGCCCTGCCATCGTGCCTTCAACCGCCGCTCCAGCCTGCTGACCATGGCCATTAACCCGCTATGGATCATCGTGACCGTGGCGACGCTAGGAACCATCGTCTGGACCGGTTTCTACCTCTATAAACACATACCCTACGCCCACACCCTGTGGGGCGACTTCGCCTATCACGGCAACGCTTCGCGCTTCCTGCGCGGGCTGGTGATCGTCGCCGTGACCATAGCGGTCTTCATGCTCTATCGCCTGTTCGGCATCGCGCGCTGGCTGCCGCCGCTGCCGGACGATGAGGACGCCGACCGCATCCAACAAGTCATTGCCGACGCCACCCACCCGCAGGCCTGGCTGGCCCTGCTGCGCGACAAGCACATCCTTTGGAACGACGATCGCACGGCGTTTCTGATGTACGGCACGTCGGGGCGGCAATGGGTCGTGATGGGCGAGCCGGTCGGTGATGCGCGGGCAGCGGAAGACCTGGCGTGGAAGCTGAAGGAAATGGCGTCGCTGGCCAATGCGCGTCTCAGCTTTTACGAAGTGGGGCCGGGCGTCCTGCCGCTGATGATCGACCTGGACCTCAGGCCGTACAAGATCGGTGAGGAGGCCATGGTTGACGCGGCCGCTTTCGACCTGTCGGGCAAGAAGGGCTATGGCTTCCGGCAAACGCTCAAGAAATACGAGACACTGGAAGCGCGGTTCGAAGTCATCGCGCCTGAAGCGCTTGATACCCATATGGCGCGCCTCAAGGTGGTGTCGGACGCCTGGCTCGACAGCAAGAACGCCAAGGAAAAGCGCTATTCGCTCGGCAGTTTTGATCCCGACTATATGCGACTGACGCCGGTGGCGGTGGTATGGATCGGCGGCGAGATCATGGCCTTTGCCAATTTGTGGCCGTTGCAGTCGCGCACTGTCCTGACGCTCGACCTCATGCGTTATCATCCGCAGTCGCCGCCCAGCATCATGGAATACCTGTTCCTGCGTCTGATCAACCATGCCCGTGAAAGCGGCTATGCCAGTTTCAGCATGGGGCTGGCGCCGCTGGCCGGGCTTGAGGCGCGGCCGCTGTCGAGCGCCTGGCCCAAGATCGCCTCTGTGATCTACCAGTTGGGCGGCGACATCTATAACTTTCAGGGGCTGCGCGCCTACAAGGACAAGTTCAAGCCGCGCTGGGAGCCGCGCTACATGGCCGTACCTGGTCAGGAACAGGCCCTTGGGGCGGCCCTGATGGCGGTGGTGGCGCTGGGCAACAAGCCGGCTGCCAAAAACGACGACGCCTAAGCGACCGGCAAGGCGCGGTGGAAATACAGGCCGTCGGGCGCCAGCTCAAAACTGGTCGCCAGAAATTCGACACCTGCGGCGCGCGCGGCGTCATAGGCGCGCGCAAAGCCCGGGTCGCAGTCGCGCGCGATATCGAAGCGTTCCACGTCGTGGCGCTGGACGCAGAAGATGACGACGGCGCGGAAGCCGGCGTGGATCATCGCGATCAGTTCGTAAAGGTGCTTGGCGCCCCGTTCGGTCACGCAGTCGGGAAATTCGGCCAGACCGGGGTTACGCGACAGATGGACATTCTTGATCTCGATATAGGCATCCGGCTGCGTTGCGTGCCCGGCCGCCAGCAGGTCGATACGCGCATTGACGCCGTATTTGACCTCTGGGCGCAGGTCGGCATAGCCCGACAATTCCGGGATCAGGCCGGCACGGATAGCCACGGGAATGACGCGGTTCGGCCATTGCGTATTGACGCCGACCCAAACACCCCCAAAAGCGTCTTTGGCCCGCAGCGCCTCAAGCCGGTATTGCAATTTACGCTTTGGGTCACCGACAAAGGTCAGCAGTGCGTCATTACCGGGCTCAAGCAGCCCCAGCACCTTGCCCGGGTTGGGGCAGTGTGCTGTAGTGGTCTCACCCGTAATTACTTCCTCATCCAGTTCGACATCAGCGAAGAATCGCTTGTATCGCATACGCAGCCGGCCTGTTTTCAGACCGGCGAAGCGGATCAGCGGACCTTCCGGAGCTTTATCCATGACGACGACTTCCAATCCAACCGCCGCCATCATGATTATCGGCGACGAAATCCTTTCGGGTCGTACCGTGGATTCGAACGTCAACACAATCGCCCGTTTTCTGGGGGCAATGGGGATTGACCTCAATGAGGTGCGCATGGTGCGCGACGATGAAGCCCAGGTTGTCGAGGCGGTGCGCAGCCTGAGCGTGACCTATGACTACGTCCTGACGACCGGCGGCATAGGCCCGACGCACGACGACATCACAGCCGACTGCATGGCCAAGGCCTTCAGTGTTGATATCAGCGAGCATCCCGCGGCGCTGAAATTGCTGCAGGAGCGATCCGAGAAGGCCGGTTGGACATTGAACGACAACAGCCGCCGGATGGCGCGCATTCCGCATGGCGCTGAGTTGATTGCAAATCCGGTATCGGCGGCGCCTGGCTTCCAGATCGGCAATGTCTTCGTCATGGCCGGCGTGCCCAAGATCATGGAAGGCATGCTGGCCGATGTCGCGCCGCGTCTCCGGACCGGGCGCAAGGTTCTGTCGCGCACGCTGCGCCTCAACTTCGTCGGCGAAAGCTGGGCTGCCGATGCCCTGCGCGACATCGACAAGCGTTATGCCGACCTGTCGCTGGGCAGCTATCCGTTTGGCCTGCTGCCGGGTGAGTTCGGCACGCAGTTGGTGGTGCGCGGCCAGAACCCCGACACACTCGATGCTGCCGTTTCCGAGTTGAAGGCCGCGTTAGAGCCTGTGGTCGAAGAGAGCCGCAAGCGCAATCCGCAGGCCAGTCTCGAAGAAATTACCGGGTAAGAAAATCAAAAGGACGCATGATATGAAAACCGTGACCGCAGGCCTGCTGGCCGCTCTTGCCCTTACAACCGGGATGGGCGCCGTCAGCGCAACCGCAGCGTCAAAGCCCAAGGCCAAGCCGGTAGCGGCGCCTGCGCCGGCACTTGGCGCCGAACCCGTCGAAGTCCAGGCTGCGGCCTTGCGCGACGCCGCCCTGAAGTCCGAAGTCGCTTATGACTTCGTCGCCCAGATGACGACGCGCTTCGGCGCCCGTCCGGCCGGTGGCGAATCCGAGCGCAAGGCGGCGGAATGGTCGGCGGAAGAGCTGAAGAAGATGGGCTTCCAGAACGTCCACATCCAGACCTTCCCGCTCTACGGCTGGGAACGTGGCGCCGAAAGCATCGAGATCACCGCGCCGTTCCCGCAAAAGCTGGTCGGTACGGCGCTTGGCGGCTCAACGGCCGGTGTCGCTGACGCCGAAGCCGTCATGTTCGAAACCTACCAGGCCTTTCTCGACAGCAAGACCGACGTCGCGGGCAAGATCGTCGTCATCCTTCAGCCGATGGCGCGCGCCAGCAACGGCTCTGGCTACGGCCGCATGTCCGGCAGCGTTCGTTCCGGCGGCCCGGGTGTCGCCCAGAAACGCGGCGCAGTCGGCTTTGTCCTGCGTTCACTCGGCACCGAGACCGACCGTTTTGCCCATACCGGCGCTACGACCTGGTCCGACGGCAAGGGCATCCCATCCATGGCGATCAGCACGCCCGACGCAGAAGCCTTGAGACGCATCCTGAAGATGCAGGCCAAGGGTGAGGCCGGGCCGCTGCGTCTGCGCATGGCCAGCGGCGCGAAGTTCCTTGGCCTCGGCCAATCGCAAAATGTCGTGGCTGACGTTGTCGGTACTGAAAAGCCCAATGAAGTCATCGCCATGGGCGGCCATATCGACAGCTGGGACCTAGGGACCGGCGCCATCGACGACGCCTCCGGCCTGGCCATCACCATGGCGGCGGCCAAGACGATCATCGATTCCGGACTGAAACCCAAGCGCACCATTCGCGTCGTTTTCTGGGGCTCGGAAGAGGTGTCGCAGCCGGACGGCTTCAATGACGCCGGCGGCGGCAAGTTCCGCGACACCTATCGCGACAACCTGCCCAACTTCATTGCCGCAGGCGAATCGGATTTCGGCGCCGGCAAGATCTATGCGATCAGCCTGATGCCGACCGAGGACAAGGCCTTCCTGACCAATCTCGGCAATGTCCTTTATCCGCTGGCCGTCTATATCGACGCCAAGGCGGTGCCAACTGGCGGCACCGACAGCGGCCCCTTGCACGAATCGGGTGTGCCGGCGTTTGACCTCGAGCAGGACGGTTACGATTATTTCGACGTTCACCACACGGCTAACGACGTCATCGAACGCATCGATCCGGCGCAGATGAAGCAGAACGTCGCAGCCTGGACGGCAACGGTGTGGATGATGGCTAACACCAGCGTCACCTTCACGCGCCCCGAAATCAAGAAGTAAGGGCCTTTACCTGACTGGCCAATTGGGGCAGAAGGCTTGTCCTTCTGCCCCAAAATATTTGAGCAGATGAAACGCGGGCGTGGCGAAATGGTAGACGCTACGGACTTAAAATCCGTCGGGAGCAATCCCATGCCGGTTCGAGTCCGGCCGCCCGCACCAACTTCGCAGAGGCCGACTTAGCGGAGTCTTGTCGATGCCTGGTCATCCTTTTGTTCGTGTCGTCCGCAGCCACCCCTGGCTTGTCGCTGCGGCTGCTTTTGCGGTCGTACTTGCTCTTGGCCTTACCCAACTGGTTCATTTGCGGGTGTCGCAGGCCATACTCATCGCCTGGAACGCATCAGCCACCCTGTACCTCCTGATGGCGGCGCGCATCATGTTTGGTGGTGATGCTGAAGACGTCCGCCAGCGTGCCGCGGCTCAGGATGTCGGGCGCCAGGCGATCCTGATCCTTACCGGACTGGCGGTACTGGTGTGTATCACCGCCATTGCCACGGAGTTATCCGAGGCGACGCGACTGCACGGCCGACTGCGTTTGCTGGCGCTTTTGCTTGCGGCGGCTACGCTGCTAACGACCTGGCTGTTTGTGCATACGATCTTCGCCCTGCATTACGCCCACGGCTATTACCTGGCGATCCAGCGGGATTCGGAGCCGCCGTTAATTTTTCCTGACAAGACCGGTACGCCGGACTATCTCGATTTTGCCTATTTCGCCTTCATCATCGGTGCGGCGTCGCAGACGGCGGACGTCGCCATAGCTTCGAAGGGTATGCGAAGGCTGGCCCTCGGCCACTGCGTCTTTGCCTTTGCGTTCAATACCACCATCCTGGCCGTGGCGATCAATCTCGCCGCCAGCCTGATTGGATGAGGGCTTAACGGCCGTTGCATTTCGGCGGCCAGGCTTCCTCGGCTTTGGGGACAAGGTCGACAATATACATCTCACCCGAACGCTGCGGATCGGCCTGTGCGAACAACAGCCGCTTAGCGTCGGGCGACAGCAGCGGGCCTACCTGGAAGACGTCGGGCTTTGCGGGAATACGCCCACGCTCCACCCAGCCATCTCCGGTCTTCTCGAAGCGGTAGAGATGCGATTTGTCGCCCCGATCGGCGACGATCACCATGGTGCGGCCGTCGCGTGAGATTTCCGCTTCGTATTCAAAGGCCGCGGTGCTGACAGGTGCGCCGACATTGGCGACCTGCCACCGGCCGTTGCGCTGAGTCGCGACGTAGATGTCGCCGCCGCCATGCCCGCCGTCGCGTGCTGAGCCAAAATAGAGGTTTCCCGACGCGTCGGCACGGGGAAGCAGTTCCGAGGCCGTCGAATTGACTGGCGCGGGCAGTCTTTGCGGTGGTCCCCAGCCATCGCTTACGCGATCGACGTACCAGATATCGAAATCGTCGCTGCCCGGCGCCTGGCGGGTAGATATGTAGTACAGGCGTTTGCCGTCCGGCGTGATCCCGGGGTCGGATTCGATCGCCGGGGGCGGGGCTGCAAAGGGCACCTGCATCGCCGGGCTCCATCCGTTTGCTTCGCATCGCGACCAGTAAAGCCTGTAGGCGCTGAAGGCCGGATCGGCTTTGAAAAAGTATATCTCGCGGCCATCGGCCGTGAAGGTCGGCGTGGTTTCGTACTGGTCGCTGGCGATCGCTTGGGGGGTCCATCGCTGGGCCTCAGACGCCGGCAGTGAGGCTTTGGATGTGCAGCCGGCAAGTGCGGCCACGACGATGAGGCAGGCGGGAAAAGACAATCTCATGCGACAGCCACGGCCTCAATCTCGATCAACCATGCTTCGTCGAATATCGCGGCAATAACGACGGTGAGCGCGGGCTTATGGCCCTTCAGAATCTCATGACGCACCGTGGTATTCTCTGCGCGATAGCCTCTGTCGGACAGGAAGATCGTCACCTTGGCGAGGTTGTCTGTCGTCATGCCGGCATGCGCCAGTTGCCTGACAACATTACGCCACGCCAGCCGCGCCTGGTCGCTGAAATCGCCAGGCACATTGCCGTCTTCATCGGCCGGCACCTGGCCGCTGATGAACAGCCACCGGTTGGGTGAGGTGACTTGCACGGCCTGAGCGTAGGAGGTGTTTTCGGGATGAATGGGTTCGATTTTCACAGGCCTGGCTTTCGTTGCACCCGGCGCATACAGGGCGTTGAGTAAAAGCGTGATTGCAAAGCGCCGGTTTAGCATGCCTATTTAAATAGTCGGGCAACGCGCCTGCGTCTTCCGCCCGAATGGCGGTTTCGCCGCCATTTGAACCATCGAGACCTCAGCATGGATGATGTCGACCGTCAGATTGTCGCCCTTTTGCGCCAGGATGCGCGGGCGCCGCTCAAGACCATCGCCGGAAAGATTGGGCTTGCCCGCAGTTCGATCCGGGCGCGCATTGCGCGTCTCGAAGCGGAGCAACTGATTACGGGATACCGGGCCGAGATAGCGCTGGAAAAGGTCGGTGGGGTGGCGGCCATGGTCTGCCTGGAACTTGCCAGTACGCCCATGCCCCAGGCGGTGGCGGCCATTGTCGCGGACCCGGCGGTCGACCGCTGTTATTCCCTGGCAGGCGAAATCGACCTCCTTGTCGAGATATCGCACATGAATTCTGCCGGCCTCAACGATGCCCGTGACCGTCTGTCGGTGCTGCCCGGCGTCGTTCGAGCGCGGACTTTTCTGATCCTTAAGCGGGACAAGGCGGGGTAAAAAGTAAGGCGGCAGGAGAACCTGCCGCCTTTTGCCGTTCATGCTGCCCGGAGATTACAGCACGCCCAGCATGGTGGCGACCAGCGGATGGCGGACGATGTCCTTGTCCTTCAGGCGGACGACGGCGATGGTGTCGAGCGGTTCGAAGCGGTCGGCGACATCGGCCAGGCCCGACAGCCCTGTCAAAAGGTCGGACTGCGCCGGGTCGCCGGTGACGACCATGGTTGAGTTCCAGCCCAGGCGCGTCAGCAGCATCTTGAGCTGCGTATAGGTGCAGTTCTGCGCCTCATCGATGACGACAAAGGCGTTGTTGAGCGTGCGGCCGCGCATATAGCCGACCGGGGCGATTTCGATCAGGCCTTCCTGGATCAGCGCCTTGACGCGCTTCATGCTGAGGCGGTCGGTGAGGGCGTCGTAGAGGGGGCGCAGGTAGGGCGCCAGCTTGTCTTCCATGTCGCCGGGCAGGAAGCCGATCGATTCGCCGGCTTCGACCGCCGGGCGCGACAGGACGATGCGGCCAACCTTGCCGCTTTCCAGCGCTTCGACGGCCTTGGCGATGGCTAGGTAGGTCTTGCCGGTGCCTGCGGGGCCCAGTGCCAGGACCAGGTTCTTTTCGTCGATGGCGCTGAGCAGGGCAGCCTGGCCTTCGGATTTGGGTTTTATGGTTTTGAGGTAGCCCTGTTCCCGCTCATCATTGGCATTGCCCATCGGCGACCAGGCGCCACCGCCGCCGCCGCCGACATGCACGTTCAGCCGACGCACTTTCGAATCGGTCGAAAAGGCCGACTCGTCCAGGTGGCCTTCACGCAGGAAACGCTTGGCGGATCGCTTGGTCATGAACATGCTCCTTCAAATTGCCTTGCGCGGCTGTGCCGGCCGCAAAAAGGCATGAAAAAAGGCGAGGCCATAAGTGGCGTCGCCGTGACATACGAGATAGGGAACAGAAAAAGGCAGAACCGCGAAGGTCCGCCGGGGCCGAAGGTCGGCGGCGGCGGAAGTGCAATGCCCAACATCGAACGCGGTATTGCCACTCGGACCTCTTAAGGTACAAAGCCTTTGTACCGGCGGGGATTCCTCCATCGCCGTACCTTAGGGAGTAAAGCTGATTCTGCCGTAAGGTTGCTATGAGAATCTGCTCCGAACATTACCGAATGATGAAAATTAACCATAAGGCGCGAATTTCGCAGAACTGTCATGGTTGCGCGCCGGGAGTTGGTCATGCCGCTTTATCGATTGGGTGGGACACAGCCGCGTTTGGCCGAGACAGCCTGGGTTGCGCCGGGCGCCCTGGTCTTAGGTGATGTCGTCATGAATGAGGGCGCCAGCATCTGGTTCAACGCGGTGGTGCGTGGCGACAATGAGCCGATAATCATCGGGGCCCGCAGCAATATCCAGGATGGCTCGGTCCTGCATTCCGATCCCGGATCCCCGCTGACCATAGGCGAGGGCGTCACCGTCGGCCATAATGTGACGCTGCACGGCTGCACCATCGGCGATAATGCCTTGATTGGCATCGGTTCGATCATTCTTAACCGCGCGGTCATAGGCCGCGACAGCATTGTCGGCGCGGGATCGCTGGTACCTGAGGGAAAGACCTATCCTGATGGCGTGCTGATTCTGGGCTCGCCAGCGCGGGTGGTGCGTGAACTGACGCCGGAACAGGTCGCGGGCCTCAGGCGTTCGGCAGATCACTACGTCGCCAATGCCCAGAGGTTCGCCCGCGACCTTTCTCTCACTTAAGAAACGCTTTCAGTTCGGCCTGAAAGACTTCGGGCTGGTCGTACATGATGAAATGATAGCTGTCGGTGATCTGCCTCAGCGACACGTTGGGCGCAGTGGCATAGGACATCTGGTAGTAGCCTGACATCTGCTCGGCCGTAAGCGGTGCGCTTGGCGGCAGCACCCACAGGACACGCAGAGGCACCTTGATATTGACCAGTTCGGGGCGAAGATCCGTGGTGATCAGGTCATACATGACCTGGCCCGAAGTCACGGGATCGCTTTCTACGCTTTGTTTTATGGCCGCGGTGTGGAAGGATTCGGTTTTTATCATTCCGGCTATGGTTTGCTTCATCGTCGCCAGACGCGTGTCCGCCGATGCATTGGCAATGCCGTCGCGAATCTGGGCGGCGACAGGGGCTACGGACTGGGGTGTTGCATTGGGCAGGAACATTGCCCCCATGAACGGGATCATGTCGACGACCATCAGCCGGGAGACCAGGCCGGGGTGGCGCGCGGCCACCATCATGCCGACCGAGCCGCCCATCGAATGGCCTGTCACGGCCGGGCGATCGAGCTTTTCCGACACGATGTAGCGGGCTATTTCCTCCGCGAGCGGGGCTATGACCGGACCGGTCGCATTGGCTTCAGCGGGAAAACCAGCGAAGCCTTTGACCTGGACGACGTGATAGCGATAGCCGGGCACGGCCTGGACGGTTGTGTCCCACACCGAAGCTGAGGATGACAGGCCGGGTATCAGAATGACGTCGGCGCCTTCACCCGTTGTGGTGACGACAATGCGGTCGCTTTTGAAATCTCCGGCAAATGCAGGCAAGGCGAGGGCGATACCGGCCGCGAGCGCGGCCAGTGTGGAGATGAGCTTTTTCATGGGACTTAGTCTTTCAGCTAAGGATTAGGGCGCGTACGGATTAGGGAAGACCTGCTCGACAGTGAGCGAGAGCGCGCTGGAGATGCGATAGGCCAGATCCAGCGACGGGTCGTGACGTTCGGTTTCGAGCGCATTGATTGCGTACCGTGACACGCCGATCAGGGTAGCAAGCTGTTCCTGCGTCAGGTCGCGTTCGGCGCGCAGGACTTTCAGGCGGCTTTTCATGCCCGCCCTCCGTCGCGGATGACACCGCTCAGCATCCCGAACAAGCCCCAGAACAGGGGATAGACGACCCAGGCGGGAACCTCGGGTGCGTTCAGCAACTGCTGGAAGGGGCCATAGGCGACTACGACGGTTATGGTTGCGCCGGTCGCCGCCAGCATGCGCTTGGCGATGAGGGCGCGAACGAATTCGTCCTGCTTGGAAATCAGGTTGTAGGCCATGAAGGTCTGGATGAGGACGGTCGCGGCCGGCACGAGGGCCAACGCCCAAAGGGCCGAGTCGGGCCATCCATTGTACTTGCCCCAGGTCACACCGAAAATTGCGGCCAGGAAGATCAGCCACAGGACAATCGACGTCAGGACGTATCGAGGTGAGTTAGGCCAGCCAAACATTGTGTTGTGTATCCCTTGTAAAATGTTGTGTATTCCTTACATCGGGTGGTGTGGTGCGTCAACGATAATGTTGTGAACTCACAACATTAAGCTGGCAAATCTCACAAACGTGCAGGGTGGAAGCGGGTCAGGACGCCAGGCGCGCTTCGGTAATGCCTTTATTGGCCAACTGATCGGCGCGTTCGTTGAGTTCGTGGCCGGCGTGGCCCTTGACCCAGTGCCACTTGATCTTGTGGGCTTTCGTGGCCGCATCGAGGCGCATCCACAGGTCGTCATTCTTCACCGGCTTCTTGTCGGCGGTCTTCCAGCCGCGCGCCTTCCAGCCGTGGATCCACTCCTTGATGCCCTTGAGGACATACTGGCTGTCGGCGTGCAGCTCGACTTCGCACGGCTTTTTCAGCGCTTCGAGCGCGGCAATGACCGCCATCAGCTCCATGCGGTTATTGGTCGTATTGGCCTCATAGCCATAGAGTTCCTTCTCATGACCATTGGCCATGAGGATGGCGCCCCAGCCGCCCGGGCCGGGATTACCCTTGCAGGCGCCGTCGGTGTAGATTGTGACCTTGCTCATCGTTATACCTGGGTCAGCACGCGCGGCAGTTTGAAGGTCACGGTTTCCTGGACGCCGGCATTCTCGATCACCTCGGCTTCGAAGCGCGCGGTTACCGCATTGACCAGGTCGCTGATCAGGTTTTCGGGCGCCGATGCGCCGGCGGAAATGCCCAGTACCTTGACGCCATCGAACCACGACCAGTCGACGTGCGACGCGTCGTCAACCAGGTAGGCCGCGCGCGCGCCGGCGCGCATGGCAACTTCGACCAGGCGCTGGGAGTTCGACGACTTGGCCGAGCCGATGACCAGCACCAGGTCGCACTCGGCGCTGATGTCCTTGACGGCGTCCTGGCGATTGGTCGTGGCGTAGCAGATGTCTTCCTTGTGCGGCACGGCGATCTGCGGGAAGCGTGCCTTGAGGACGCCGACGATTTCCGACGTGTCGTCGACCGACAGGGTCGTCTGGGTGACGAAGGCGAGATTCGCCGCGTCGATCGGCGTAAAGGCGCGCGCGTCCTCAACCGTCTCGATCAGCTTGACGACGCCTTCGGGCAGTTGCCCCATGGTGCCGATGACTTCGGGGTGGCCGGCGTGGCCGATCAGAACGATCTCGCGGCCTTCAGTAAAGTGACGCTCCGCCTCGACGTGGACTTTTGAGACCAATGGGCAGGTGGCGTCGAGATAGAACATCTTGCGCGTTTCGGCCTCGGCCGGCACCGATTTGGGCACGCCGTGGGCGGAAAAGACGACAGGCCGGTCGGGCGGGCACTGCTCCAGTTCCTTGACGAACACGGCGCCCAACGCCTTCAGCCGGTCGACGACGTGGCGGTTGTGGACGATCTCATGGCGCACATAGACGGGCGCGCCGTAAAGCTCCAGGGCGCGTTCGACGATCTGGATGGCACGGTCGACACCGGCGCAAAAACCGCGCGGCGTGGCGAGATAGACTTTCAACGAAGCGGACATGTCTCTCACATAAGGCGTTTTCGCGTCGTTCGCCACTGCAAACAGACGGTGTCGGCTTCGAAGTTGATCCGCCGTGATTTGGCCGCAGTCAGCCGATAAAACCCTTTGAAATTGCCCACACAGGCGCTACACATCGCCTAACGGCGCCGCTTCTACGGGGGAAGGGCTGGCCGGCAGTTACCCCGGCAACGCTGAATGTCCAGGATAGGCTTCTTCATGATCTCTTTGTCCCGCAGTCTTCTTACCGGCCTGTGTCTTGCCGTTGCGCTGGGCGCTGTGGCTTCGCCGGTCCTGGCCCAGAGCCGTGGCAAGGGCGAGGAAGAAACCGCCGAGGACAAGGCCAAGAAGGAAGACGAGTGGGGCGAGCGCACGCTGAACCTCAAGAAGCAAAAGGCCGAAGGTCCGTGCCCGTACGTCAAGGTGCTGTATGACGCCGCGCGCTACCATGAGTTCAAGGACAACAAGGAGGCCACCAGCGCCGCCATGTGGACCGGCGAAATCAATGGCGTAACCGCGGACTGCGCCTACAAGGGTGCCGATCCGATTCAGGTCGCTATCGATGTCGGCTTCTCGCTGGGCCGTGGCCCGCAGGCCGACGGCCAGAGCAAGACTTATCGCTACTGGGTAGCCGTGACCGAGAAGGACGCGACCGTCCTGGCCAAGCAGTGGTTCGAACTGCCTGTGACCTTCGCGCCGGGCCAGCAGCGCGCCGACGTCAATACGCGCCTCGACGGTATCGTCATTCCGCGCGCCGACGTATCGGTGTCGGGCTCGAACTTCGAAGTGCTGGTCGGTTTCGAAGTCACGCCGCAAATGGCGACCTTCAACCGCGACGGCAAGCACTTCCGCTACGTTTCGGGCGCTGGTCAGCAATAGGCTTGTATCTGAAAGCCTAGGTGCGTAAGAGGGCGGAGATTTCTCAAGCCTTCTTTGGATCTTGCATGTCCGACGCTTTCGCCCAATCCAACGACTTCAAAACGCAACTGACGACGGCGGCTGCGGCGGCCTTTACCGCTGAGGGCTTTGATGCCTCCGCCGGCCGGGTCAATGCGTCCGACCGCCCGGACCTGGCCGATTTTCAGTGCAATGGCGCACTCGCCGTCGCCAAGCAGGCCAAGGCCAATCCGCGCGACGTGGCGGGCCGCATCGTCGCGCACTTTGCCGATGACGCCCGCCTGAAGAGCACCGACATCGCCGGTCCTGGCTTCCTCAATTTCGTCCTGTCGGAAGGCGCCTTGAGCGACCGCGCCAATGTGCTGGCGGCCGACCCGCGCGTCGGAGCGCCCAATGTGGCAACCAGGCGCAAGGTCATCATCGACTACGGCGGCCCCAACGTTGCCAAGGAAATGCACATCGGCCACCTGCGCACTGCCGTCATCGGCGAGAGCCTGAAGCGTGTCATGCGCTACATGGGTGACGAAGTCATGGGCGACGCCCACTTCGGCGATTGGGGCTATCAGATGGGCCTGCTGATCCTGGCCCTTAGCGATGAGCAACCAGGCCTGCCGTATTTTGACGACGCCTATGCGGGCGACTATCCGTCCGAACCGCCAGTGTCGCTGGCCGATCTGGGGCGCCTGTATCCGCTGGCGTCCAACAAGGGCAAGTCTGATCCAGACTATCGCGATCGGGCGCGCAAGGCGACCAAGGAGCTTCAGGCCGGACGTAAAGGCTATCGCGCCCTGTGGCAGCACTTCGTCACCGTCAGCCGCGAAGCCCTGATCCGCGACTATGGCGCTTTGGGCGTGTCCTTTGACTGGTGGAAGGGCGAATCGGATGCCGATCCCTATATCGAAGGCATGGTTGAGGCGTTAAAGGCCAAGGGGCTGCTTGTCGAAGACGCGGGCGCCCAGGTCGTGCACGTTGCGCGGTCGGGCGAGACGCGCAAAAAGAAGCTCGACGACGGCTCCGTGATCGAGGTGCCAAGCCCGCCGCCGCTGCTGGTTGTCTCGTCGGAAGGCTCGGCTATGTATGGCACGACCGACGTTGCGACCATCGTCCAGCGCCAGAAGGAATACGGACCGGACCTCAGCCTCTACATTGTCGACCAGCGCCAGGCCGAGCATTTCGAGCAGGTCTTCCGCACCGCCTATCTGGCTGGGTTCGCGAAAGAGGGAGAACTCGAACACGCCGCCAATGGCACGGTCAATGGACCCGACGGCACGCCATTCAAGACGCGCGACGGCGGGACGCTTAAATTAGGCGAACTGATCGGGCAGGCGGTCGAAAAGGCGACAGAGCGGCTGAAGGAGGCCGGGCTGGGCGAGGGACTGTCCGAGGCTGAGTTCGCCGATACGGCCCATAAGGTGGCGGTGGCGGCCTTGAAGTTCGCAGAACTGTCCAATCACCGCCTGACCAACTACATCTTCGACCTCGATCGCTTTACCAGCTTCGAAGGCAAGACCGGACCGTATCTGCTCTATCAGGCCGTGCGGATCAAATCGATCCTGCGCAAAGCACGGGAGCAGGGCCTGGCCGCTGGTACGATCACCGTAACCGAGTCGGCGGAACGCGAACTGGTGCTGCTGCTCGACGCCTTCGATGCAGCGCTGAAGGAAACATACACCAAGCGCGCGCCGAACTTGCTGGCCGACCACACCTACCGGTTGGCCCAGGCATTTTCGAAATTCTACGCCGCGTGCCCCGTCCTGCTGGGTGAGGACACGGCGCTGAAGGCTTCGCGCCTGGGGCTGGTCGCCCTGACTCTGCGCCAACTCGAACTGGGGCTGGACCTGATGGGCATGTCGGCCCCCGACCAGATGTAATAAAGGCAGGGCATTTGCCCTGCCTTTTTCAAAAGTCGAATATGTCGCCGAGGTCGAAACCTCTTTTCTTCTTCTTGTACTGATCGCCGTATCGCCGGCGATCGTCATCATCGTCGTCATCGCGCTTGTACGGCTTCTGATACTGGGGTTGTTGTGGAGGCTGATATTGCGGCGGCGGAGAGTTCGGCATGGGGGCGTGCCCCTGCGCGAGGCCCAGGAGCTTTTCCAGTTCGCCACGGTCAAGCCAGACACCCCTGCATTGCGAGCAAACATCGATGAGGATGCCTTCGCGCAAGACTTCGCGGAACGCACCCTGGCAGACGGGGCAGGTGATGGCGGACATGGCTTTTCCTTCAATGACTTATCTATAAGACATTGGCATTTAACTGCCGGGTTCAAGCCTGTCCGGTGCGGAAAATAAGCTTAGAATCCGAAAGCTGCTGACAAAGCCGTGAAGTTGGGTTTAACTGTTACCGGAAGATTAACGGGCGGGTTGTCATGGCGGGGCGTGAAGGCAAGGGGACCGGTAAGACGCCGCCGAAATCGGGCGGCTGGTTGTTCCCGCTGTTCCGCAAACGCGCTGCCTTCTACATCGATGGGTTCAACCTTTATCACGCCGTCGACGCCTATAAGCGTCCCTATCTGAAATGGTTGAATCTCAAGGCGTTGGGCCGGGCCATCGCGCCAAAATCCGAGGCCGTCAAGCGCGTGGTCTGGTGCTCGGCCATCCGTCAGCAGTCCAAGAGCAAGATCAAGCGCCACGAAGACTATATGAAGGTGCTGAAGTCCCAGGGCGTCATCTGCCGCATGGGCCATTTCGTCCATGCGACGGACGGCTGTAATTCGTGCGGCCACAAATGGCAGCTTTCGGTCGAAAAGCAGGGCGATGTGAACCTGGCCCTGTCGATCGCGGCGGATGCCGAGGACGATCTGTTCGACGTCTGCTATCTGGTGACGGCCGACGGCGATCACGCAGCGACGGCGCGTTACCTGAAGGAACGCTTCCCGAAGAAGAAGCTGGTTCTGGTGACGCCGCCCGGCCGCTTTCACAACCGCCATATCGAGCGCATTGCCGATGAATGCATCGAGATCGAGACCCACCACCTCGAAGCCTCGCTGCTGCCCGAGATGACCAAGGTGCGCAAACGCCTGCTGCAACGGCCCGACATCATCAATCGGCCGGAACAGTATGATCCGCCGCAGGTTCGCCAGAAGGCCCACCTGCGCCTCATCGTCAATAATGGCTGAGGCTTTTGAGGACCGCCTCTATGCGCTCCTTACGGATATGGAGGCAGATGATCCGACATATATCGAACGTTTTAAAGCCAAAGGCGATGCAGCGGTTTTGTATGCTGACCTAGCCGTAGAGCCTGAGGATCTTGACGAAGAACTCGTCGCATTGATGCGTGAGTTCGGCGTGTCCATGCCTTGGGGCGAGGGGCCGTTTCCGCAGAACACGCTTTTCTGCAAGGATTACTGGGCGCTTCAGAGCGTTACCGTTGGCCAGTTAAAAGAGGCCATAGAGTCCGGCGGCTGGCCTGAAGGCGTCTGGTACTATCACAAGAACACAACGTGGGATCATATACGCACTGCCATTGCGTTGCCTTTTCTCCTGGCGATAGCGATTATCGCTGCCCCGATCGGCTTTGTGATTGTCGGTGTGTTGTGGTTGAAAGATCTCGTTTTCCGCAAGGCCGCTTGACTCTTAATCTTTCGCGTCGCACAAGGAACCGACTCTCGCGGGAGAGAGCGTGACTCGGTTTGTCACGCCGCCGAAGGCGCAACCGCCCCGGAAACGCTCAGGCACAAAGGACCGCGCAGAGACACCAGAACGCTGGAAAGTGATGGCTTGCCATCCGCCGACGGAGCAAAGGCTGTTGCAAAACAGGCCGAAATCTCTCAGGCTAAAAGGACAGCGGGGGCAGATGATGTTCAGTCGATCTGCGAGCCCCCATGCCCGATACTCAAGACATTCTAAAATTCACGCCGCTGTATGACCGCCACGTCGCCTTGGGTGGCCGCATTGTGCCGTTTGCCGGTTACAATATGCCCGTTCAGTATGAAGGCGTGCTGGGCGAGCACAAATGGACGCGCGAAAGCTGCGGCCTGTTCGATGTCTCGCACATGGGGCAGGCGCGCCTTACCGGTGAGGGCGCCATAGCCACGCTCGAAGCGCTGACGCCCACGGACTTTGCCGTGTTAAATCCAGGAAAGCAGAAATATTCACTGCTGCTGGATGACAATTCCGGAATTCTCGATGATTGGATGGTGTCGCGTCCGGAGGACGATGGCTTCTTCCTGGTCGTCAACGCCGCCTGCAAGGATCAGGACTTCGCCATCATCGCCGGAAACCTGAAGCCGGAAGCCAACTTTGAAGTCCTGACCGACCGCGCGCTGCTGGCGCTGCAGGGACCGAAAGCCAATCATGTCATGCAGGCTTTCTGCCCGGCAGCTTGCGATTTATATTTCATGGAATGTGGAACCTTCGATCTGCTGGGCGAAACAGCCTTCATTTCGCGCTCGGGCTATACCGGCGAGGACGGCTTCGAAATCAGCTTCCCGGCCGCCAAGGTCGCCGAACTGTGGGACCAGCTTCTGACCCATCCGACTGTCAAGCCGATCGGTCTCGGTGCCCGCGACAGCCTGCGCATGGAAGCCGGTATGCCGCTCTACGGCCACGAGATGGACGCCAGCTACAGCCTGGCCGAAGCAAATCTGGGCTTTGCCATGTCGAAGTCGCGTGTCACACGCGGCGATATCAAGGGATTTGACCGTCTGAGGCCGCAGCTCGACGGCCAACTCGATCGTGTCCGCGTCGCTCTGAAGATCCTTTCCGGTCCGCCGGCACGCGAAGGCGCAAAGATCGTTGCCAAGGATGGCGGCGTCTTGGGCGTCGTCACCTCGGGCGGGCCGTCGCCGTCGCTCGGCTATTCCATCGCCATGGGCTATGTCCCGCCGGCCGAAGCCGCCATTGGCACCCAGCTGGATGTCGAGGTGCGCGGCAAGCCGTACCCCGCAGAAATCGTATCTTTGCCGTTCGTCGCGAACGGCTATCACCGCAAACCCAAAGCCTAGACAGGAGAGCCTCATGAAGTTCACCAAGGACCACGAATGGGTCGAAGTAACGGGTGACACCGCGCTCGTCGGCATCACCGCCTATGCCGCCAATGCCCTGGGCGACGTCGTGTTTGTTGAAATCCCCGAAGTCGGCAAGAGCCTGACCAAGGGCGACAGCTTTGCCGTCGTCGAAAGCGTCAAGGCCGCGTCGGACGTCTATGCGCCGGTTTCGGGCGAAGTCGTCGCTGCCAATGACGACCTGCCGAACAGCCCCGACACGGTCAATGCCGCGCCGGAAAGCGCCGGCTGGATCGCCAAGGTCAAGCTCTCCAACCCGTCCGAGCTGGATGAGCTGATGGATCGCGACGCCTACGAAGCCTATCTGGATACCCTGTAAGGAATACCCATGCGTTACCTGCCGCTGAGCGAGGCCGACCGGGCTTCGATGCTCGACACCATTGGTGTCAAATCCGTCGACGACCTGTTCGTCGATGTCCCGCAATCCGCTCGCCGCAGCGGCACGGTCGACCTGCCGACATTCGCCGGCGAACTGGAGGTCGAGGCGCAACTGAATGCCTTTGCCGCTCAGAACCTGAGCCCGGCCAAGGCGCCGTTCTTTGTCGGTGCGGGCGCCTACCGCCACCACATTCCGGCGACCGTCGATCACATCATCCAGCGTTCGGAGTTCCTGACCAGCTATACGCCGTACCAGCCCGAGATCGCGCAAGGCACGCTTCAGGTGCTGTTCGAGTTCCAGACCCAGGTCGCGCGCCTGACCGGCATGCCGGTCGCCAATGCCTCGCTCTATGACGGTTCGACCGCGGCGGGTGAGGGCGTGCTGATGGCGCAGCGCATCACCAAGCGCAACAAGGCGGTCCTGTCGGGCGGCCTGCACCCGCATTACCGCGAAACGATTGAGACCCTGGCGCACGCCGTCGGCATCGAAACCGAAGCCTGCCCGATGGTGGTCGATGGCGAAGCCGAAGTGCTCAGCCATATCGACGCCGGCACGGCGTGCGTCGTCGTCCAGACGCCGAACGTCTTCGGTACCGCCACCGACCTGACCAAGATCGCCGAGGCCGCCCAGGCCGCCGGTGCGTTGCTCATCGTCGTCGTTACCGAAGTGATGTCGCTGGGCCTCTTGAAATCGCCCGGTGAAATGGGTGCCGACATCGTCGCCGTCGAAGGCCAGTCGATTGGCGTGCCTTTGTCGTTCGGCGGCCCCTATGTCGGCCTGTTCGCCGCCAAGGAAAAGTACCTGCGCAACATGCCGGGCCGCCTGTGCGGTGAGACGGTCGACGCCGACGGCGAGCGCGGCTTCGTGCTGACGCTTTCCACGCGCGAGCAGCACATCCGCCGCGATAAGGCGACGTCGAACATCTGCACCAATTCCGGTCTATGTGCCCTGGCCTTCTCGATCCATATGAGCCTGCTCGGCCAGGAAGGTCTGAAGCGTGTCGCCAAGATCAACTACGCCAAGGCGCATGCGCTGAAGGACCAGTTGGTTGCCGCAGGCATTGACGTCGTCACGCCGCGCTTCTTCAACGAGTTTACCGTGAAGCTGCCCAAGCCCGCCGCCGAAGTGGTCGAGGCCCTGGCCGCCAAGGGGATCCTGGCCGGTGTGCCGGTATCGCGCCTTGATGCCGATCCTGCCCTTGCCAATCATCTGATCATTGCTGCCACCGAAACGGTGACGGACGCGGATATGTCGGCGCTTGTCGCTGGCCTGAAGGAGGTGCTGTGATGGCCGATACGCCGAAAATGAACACTGTCGGCCGCCCGTCCGCGCCTGACTTCGAAGTCGAGAACACCTCGTTCAAGACTCTGCTGGGCGGCCGCGGCCTGCTCCAGTCGGAAAAGCTGATCTTCGAATGGGACGACTATCACCGCACCGGCGTCGATTTCGCAGACGTCGCCATCGATACGTCCGACCTGGGCGATCTGGTGCGCGGTGACACGCTCAACCTGCCGGGCCTGACCGAGCCTGAGGCCGTGCGCCACTATGTCCGCCTCAGCCAGAAGAACCACGCCATTGACCTGGCGCTCTATCCGCTGGGCTCGTGCACGATGAAGCACAATCCGCGCCTCAACGAGAAGATGGCGCGCGTCCAGGGCTTGGGCGACATCCACCCGCTCCAACCGGTCTCGACCGTCCAGGGCGCTTTGGCGCTGATGGACAGCCTGGCCCACTGGCTGACGACGCTTACCGGCATGCCGGCCGTCGCCCTGACACCCAAGGCGGGCGCCAATGGCGAGCTGTGCGGCCTGCTGGCCATCAAGGCGGCCCACGAAGCCAAGGGGCAGGGGCAGCGCCGCACGGTCCTGGTGCCGTCGTCGGCCCACGGCACCAACCCCGCCACGGCGGCTTTCGTCGGCTATACGGTGCGTGAGATCGGCCAGACCAGTGACGGCCGCGTCGATATCGAAGACCTGAAGGCCAAGATTGCTGCGACCGGTGATCAACTGGCGGCGATCATGCTGACCAACCCGAACACCTGCGGTTTGTTTGAGCGCGACATCGTCACCATCGCCGAGCTGATCCACGGCGCCGGCGGCTACTTCTACTGCGACGGCGCCAACTTCAACGCCATTGTCGGCCGCGTTCGCCCGGGCGACCTGGGCGTCGACGCTATGCATATCAACCTGCACAAGACCTTCTCGACGCCCCATGGCGGCGGCGGGCCCGGCGCAGGCCCAGTGGTGCTGTCGGACGCCCTGGCGGCCTTTGCGCCGCGTCCGTGGGTCGTGTCCGCAGGTGAGGGGTTTACGCTTGAAGAGCACGGCGAAGACGCCTCCAAGGCCAATTTCGGCCGCATGTGCGCCTTCCACGGCCAGATGGGCATGTATATCCGCGCCCTGACCTATATGCTGAGCCACGGTTCGGATGGCCTCAAGCAAGTCGCTGAAGACGCCGTGCTGAACGCCAACTACATCAAGGCAGCACTGGGTGATGTCATGAGTGTGCCGTTCCCGGACGGCCCTTGCATGCACGAAGCCCTGTTCGACGACAGCTGGCTGGAAGGCACCGGCGTGACTACTCTCGACTTCGCCAAGGCGATGATCGACGAAGGCTTCCACCCGATGACCATGTACTTCCCGCTGGTCGTCCATGGCGCCATGCTGATCGAACCAACCGAGACCGAGTCGAAGGCCGAGCTCGATGGCTTCATTGCCGTGCTGCGCGCTTTGGCCGCAGCGGCGCTCGATGGCGACGTCAAACGCTTCAAAGGCGCGCCCTACCTGGCGCCCGCCAAGCGTCTGGATGAGACCCGTGCAGCGCGTCAGCCAAAACTTACGCATAGCTGACGAATTTGTAACCTTATACTGCTAGCATTACCCGTGTGGTGTCCCTATATCGGGATCATCATACGGGAACGCGACGAGATGAAACTGTTGGTCAAGATGTCATTGATGCTGGTGGGCTTCGTGCTCATGGCATTTGGCGTCCTGATTGCGCCATTGCCAGGGCCGCTGGGCGTGCCCTTCTTTATCGGCGGCCTGATTCTCGTCCTGCGCAACTCGACCTGGGCCAAGCGCAGCTTTATCCAGATGCGCCGCCGTTACCCCAAGATTTTCGGTCCTGTCCGTGCCCTCCTGCGCCCGGGCGCCAAGGTTGTCGCCCTGATGTGGCTGAACATGCTGCGCACCGAACGCCACTTCCTGCGCCGCAAGGACCGCTTCCTGTTCCGCTTCCGCCGTGGCGTGTTCCGTCCGCGTAGACCGGCCTTCGGCTAAGAGTTTCAAAGCCCTTCGGATCATTCCGGAGGGCTTTTTGTATTGCCGCCGAACCGTGTTAGCCTCTCGTGGAAATTGTCCGGGGAGGGGCACATGACTATGGCAGACAAGATTCTGTTATTTCTAAATCCGCTGTTTTTGTTCAGTGCAGCCAGCCTGATCGTAAAATTCTCGGTGCTTGCCAACCTCGTCCTGGCGGCGTCGGGAGCGGTGATCGTCCTGACCCGGTTACTGCAAAGGAAACCTGCACAGTCTTATGGTTTTCTGGCCGCCTTGGCTTGGATGGGACCGGCGGTGAGCGCGCTCGGCATTGCCTATGTGGCCTATGTCTACTTCTGGATTATCGATGCTGAAATGCGCAGTGAGCCTTTGCAATGGCTTGTCTCTGCCGGTGACGCACTTGTTGCAGTGGAAGCTGGTGTGCTCACAGCTCTCGTCGGTATGGTGGGAAGTCGCCTGCTCAGGCGTAACGCATAAGAAAAGGCCCGGAGCGAACTCCGGGCCTTTGTCTTTTTCGATAGACGGTGCTGCTTACGAGAAGCGGCCTTCCAGCTGTCCGATAGCCTTGTCGACCGCAGGGTCGGCGCCGAGGCCGGCCGTACGTTCAGTCAGGATGGTCTCAGCCAGTTGCGTCGCCAGGTCGGCGGCAGCGGCCTTGACGTCGGCAGCGGCGCGGGCTTCGGCTTGCGCAATCTTGCGCTCTGCCTGTTCTTCGCGACGCTTGATCGTCTCGGCCAGCTTGACGCGGGCGTCTTCGGTCAGGCGTTGTGCCTGCTCTTCGGCCAGGGCGATGATCTCCTTGGCCTTCAGTTCAGCTTCCTGACGCTGGGTCTTGATGCTGTTGAGCAGGTCGGTCGCTTCCTGGCGGATGCGCACGGCTTCATCCAGTTCGGCGCGAACGGCCTTACCGGTGTCGCCAAGGCTTTTCCAGATGGCACCCGGAACGCCGGCAATGACCAGGATCAGGAAGAAGATCAGCAGGCCAACGCGGACCCAGAATTCCGGTTCTGCGAAATTGAACATGATCTTATACCTTCTGCTGGGCGGCGCGCAGGGCTGCCTGCGTTGCCGCCTTGCCGGTCAGCTTCTGCACAACGGCCGAGGCTGTTTCCGAGGCGATGTCACGGACGTGGCTCATGGCTTCGTCACGAGCGGCCTTGATGCGAGCTTCGGCTTCCGACAGACGGGCGTTCAGCTTGACGTCTTCCGTAGCCTGGGCCGCCGCGATCTCCGCGTTCGACTTGGCCACGGCTTCCGCCGCCAGCTTCTTGGACAGGGCTTGGGCCGCGGCGGTTTCTGCCGCGGCTTCCTTGGCCTGAGCTTCAGCTTCATCGCGGTTGGCGCGTGCATTGGCCAGGTCCTCGGCAATCGTGGCGCCGCGCGTATCGATGGCTTTACGCAGGCGCGGCGCGAAGACGCGGCCGACCATCACATAAAGCACGACGAAAACGATCAGCAGCCAGACGATCTGTCCGCCCCAGTGCTGGGTATCCAGCTGGGGAAGACCGCCCGACCCATGCTCGGCGCCATGTTCGGTCGTTTCCGTAACATGGTCCGACGCAGCACCGTGCGGCTCGGTTTCAGCAAAAGGCACCGTCGAATCCCCGGCTACCGCTTGCGCGGACACAGGTGTGTCGGCGGCAGCGAGTGGCGCGGCTTCGGGTGAGGTTGCGGCGTACATGTCGTGTTCCTGAGCCTTTATCGGCTCAACCGAAGAGGATCAGAAGGGCGACAACGAACGCGAAGATGCCGAGCGCTTCGGTCAGCGCCATGCCGATGAACAGGTTGGTTTGCTGTTCCTTGGCGGCCGAAGGGTTGCGCAGGGCGCCGTTGAAGAAGTTACCGAACAGGATGCCGAGGCCGATACCGGCGCCGATCATGCCGAAGGTCGCGATACCAGCGCCGATGAATTGCAGGCCGCTAGCGATCGCCTGAGCGGATTGAAGGTCCAAAGCCATGGAAAAACTCCGTTAGTCAAAAAGGATGAAGATTAGTGGTGGCCGATATTGACCACGTCACCGAGATAGACGCAGGCCAGAACCGCAAACACGAAGGCTTGCAGATATGCGACCAGGAATTCGAGGGTCGTGAGGGCAACGATTGCCGTCACAGGGATGATGGCGCCCAGGACGCCGCCCATGCCCAGCGCTGCCAGCGAGATAACGAAGCCGGCAAACACCTTGAGCACGATGTGACCGCCGACCATGTTGCCGAACAGACGAAGCGCCAGGGTGATCGGGCGAACGAAGAAGGAGATGATTTCGATCGGAATGATCAGCGGCACCAGGTACCAGGGCACGCCCGACGGCAGGAACAGCTTGAAGAAGCCGAGGCCATGGCTGACCAGACCGACCACGATGACCAGGCCGATCGTCATGAGGGCCAGGGTGATAGTCACCGCCAGCTGCGACGTCGCCGTGAAGTATGTGAACATGCCGACCAGGTTACAGCCCAGGATGAACAGGAACAGGGTCAGGACGTAGGGCAGGAACTTGCGGCCATCGTGGCCGATGATCGATTCCACCATGCCATCGATGGTGTTGAACAGGCCTTCGGCCATGACCTGGCCACGGCCGGGAACAATCGCGGCACGCGCTGTCGTGACGGCAAAGAAGGCGATCATCGAGCCAACAGCGATCAGCATCGCCAGCACCGAGTTGGTGATCGACATGTCGATCGAAAGGCCGAAGACTTCCACAGCCGGAAGGTCGACGACCTTCTGGATCTGGAACTGGTGCATTGGATCGGCCATGAGCCTCTTAAACCTCTTGGATGCGGTCCGGCGCGAAGACTGCGCGAACGCGAATAATTCAGCAATGCGGCTGGAATGGCCGGCTTGGTGTTCCTATCTCAGATGCCGGCCGCGCGGATCAGCGTGACTGGCTGGACTTGATGATCGCGTACATCGCCACGATCATCCCCAGAATGGTCCCGACAATCATGCCCCACGGTTGCGCGTGAAAAACATAGGTGTCGGCAAGCCAACCCAGTCCCAAACCTCCCAGAATGCCCCCCAGCAGTTCGCCAAGGACCTGGAAGCCCTTGTTGGCGCCGACTTCCGCCTTCGTGTCGACCGTCTTGCGTCTGCGCGCTTCGATCGCCTTCAGGCGCCGGTCGAGATCGTCCAAATTGTCCGTCTTCGACCCATCGGGGGGTTCATCTGTCACGTTCAGCACCTAACAGGCGGATAACAGATGTTAGCCGTCTTAGAACGGCGCGGAAACTACTCAAGCGGGGCTGAAAGGTCAAGCAATTGCGGCGCAATTCTCACCGATTGTCACAATTGACGGTGAAGGGTCGCAGAAAGCGGCGGAATTATCGGAATAATATAGGAAAAACGCCTAGGCGACGTCCTCCGCAACCAGGGCTTCGGCCTGCGACAGATCGACGCTGACCAGCTGCGACACGCCGCGTTCGGACATGGTGACGCCAAACAGGCGGTCCATGCGCGACATGGTGACGGGGTTGTGGGTGATGGCGATGAAGCGCGTCTTGGTGCGGCTGCGCATCTCGGCCAGCAGGCGGCAATAGCGATCGACATTGGCGTCGTCCAACGGCGCATCGACTTCGTCGAGAACGCATACCGGCGCCGGATTGGCCAGGAAGACGCCGAAGATCAACGCGGTCGCCGTGAGGGCCTGCTCGCCGCCCGACATCAGGCTCATGGTCGACAGGCGCTTACCCGGCGGGCAGGCATAGATTTCGAGGCCGGCTTCCAGCGGATCGTCTGATTCGACCAGGCGCAGCTCGGCAGACCCGCCACCGAACAGAGTGACAAACAGGGTCTTGAAATGCTCGTGGATGATCTCGAAGGCCGCCAGCAGGCGTTCGCGGCCTTCGGCGTTGAGTTCGTCAATACCGTCGCGCAGCTTGGCGATGGCGGTAATCAGGTCCGAGCGCTCTTTCGACAGGGTGTCGAGGCGTGATTCGTATTCGGACGCTTCTTCTTCGGCGCGCAGGTTGACGGCGCCGAGTGCATCGCGCTCCTTCTCAAGACCCGACAGCAGCGATTCCGCGCCCGACGCATCGGCTGGCGTCGCGATGGCTTCTTCCTTGAGGCGCTTGCCCAGATCGTCGGGCGTACCGCCGGTCTGGTCGAGGATGGTGGCCTCGATCTCGGCGGTACGCTGCTGGATGGCTTCGAGGCGGGCGGCTGTGCCGGCACGTTCTTCGCGGGCGGCGGCGGCGGTTGTTTCAGCGCCGCGGACATTGATATCGGCGTCTCTCCGGGCGCTCTCCGCCGCATTCAACTGGTCGCGGGCTTCACTGAGGCGTTTCTGGGCGATCTCGAGCTGATCGACCAGGGCGACGCGGCGGGTTTCGAACTCGGCCGGCGCCGCCTGTGCCTTGCTGAGCGCCTCGCGGCTCTTGTTTTCGCTCTCTTCCAGCTCAGCCAGGCGGTTACCCGAATCACCGGTGCGGCGGGTCCAGTCGGTCAGTTCGCGGCTGAGATTGCGTTCGCGGCCCTCGCGGGCCTGGCGGTCGCGGGCTTCCTGATCGAGCTGCGCGCGCGCGGTCATGACGGCCTGGCGGTGCGTGTCGGCCAGGCGGCGCGCCTGGACCAGCATGTCGTTCATAGCCTCGGCCTGGCCGGACTGCGACTGGCTGGCCATCGCGGCCTTGTAGAGATGCTCGATTTCCTTGTGGTCGGATTCCAGGCGCGTCAGGCTGGCGTCGAGGTGCTCGCGCCGTGCCTCGTACTGGGTCTGGGCGCGCAGGCGGTCGTCGTGGCCCTGCTGACGCGCACGGGCGGTGCGTTCCAGGTCAGGCAGCTTCTGGCGCGCCTGGCGCAGGGCGTCCTCGTGTCTGCGCTGGGTATCGGCGGCTTCGGTCTGCGCCTTCTGGGCTGCGGCCTGGCGCGGCTTGAGGCCGTCGATCTCGCTTTCCAGCTCTTCCAGGCGGTTGCGTTGCGCCAGCCGGACGGCGGCAGGCTTGGGTGCCTTGGCGCGCACAATCATGCCGTCCCAGCGCCATAGGTCGCCTTCCTTGGAGACCAGGCGCGCGCCGACCGGCAGTTGCCCCTGCAAGCGGTCGCCGTCGCCTTGCGCGACGACACCGATGGTCGACAGACGTAAAGACAGGGCGTCAGGCGCGCGGACATGCTGGCTCAACGGCGCAACGCCTAACGCAGACAGGTCCATCTTGGCTGCGCGGCTCTCAAAATCTTCGGTCCAGAAGGCGAGCTTATCCAGCGCGCCGGCCTTGGAGAGGGTGAGATTTAGGTCGTCGCCAAGCGCCGCCGCCAGCGCCAGCTCAAAGCCCTTGTCGGGGCGGACCTGGTCGAGCACCGGCTGGCCGGTCATTTTTTGCGGACCGCTCAGGATCTGGCTCAGGCCGCGCGCTTCAGCGGTCAGGCGGCCCAACTGGTCTTCCAGTTCGCGCGATAATTTGCGTGCTTGAGCCTCGGCATTGACCAGTTCGACCCGGCCGCCTTCCAGCACTTCGGCGTCCTTGCGGGCGGCTTCAAGCTGGGCCAGCGCGTTGGCCGCGTCGTTGCGTAAGGACTCCAGCGCATCATAGTCGAAATTGCCGAGCGCCTTGCGCTCATTCATCGCCTGGGTCAGCTGCGCACTCAGGCGATCGTAGCGCGACTTGGCCTCCTGCAGGCGCGAGGCCTCGAGCTTCTGGCGCTCCTGAAGCGCAGCCTGTTGCGCCGCCAGGACTTCGATCGCCTTGTCGGCATTGACGCGCTTTTCCTCGGCTTCATCGACCGCGCGTTTCAGTTCGGGTTCGCGCGATGGGGCGTCGGCAATTTCCTGACGGACGCGGGCCAGCAGCGATTGCAGGCGCTCCATCTGGACCGAGCCGTCTGACGACAGGTCGAGTTCGCGCTGCTGGTCGGCCTTGATGCGGCTCAGTTCGCCCTTGAGCCGTTCGATCTCGGTGATAATCTGCTTTTCTTCGAGGTCGAGCCGCTCTTTCTCGATGTTGAGGCGGTGCATGACCGTGGCGGCGACGGCCTCTTCTTCGCGCAGGGGCGGCACAGCCTCGGTAGCGTTGATCTGTTCGGTCTGGGCGATAGCGGCCGCTTTGGCAGTCTCTTCGACACGTAGCGACAGGGTCTGCATTTCGCTGACCGTGCCTTCCAGCAGGCTGCGGACCTCAAGCCATTTTGCGTGCAGGATGGATTTCTGCAGGGCGCGGATTTCCGCCGAGATCTTGCGGTACTTTTCGGCCTGGCGCGATTCGCGCTTCAGGCGCGACAGAGCGGTGTCCAGTTCGCGGGCGATGTCTTCCAGGCGCGCCAGATTGGCTTCGGCAGCCGTCAGGCGCAGTTCGGCCTCGTGACGGCGGGTGTGCAGGCCCGAGACGCCGGCGGCTTCTTCGAGGACGCGGCGGCGGTTCTGCGGTTTGGCGCCGATCAGTTCCGATATCTGGCCCTGGCGGACGAGGGCGGGCGAGTTGGCGCCAGTCGAGGCGTCGGCGAACAGCAGTTGCACGTCGCGGGCGCGCACCTCCTTGCCGTTGATGCGATAGCTGGAGCCCGCGCCGCGATCGATACGACGGGCGACGTCCAGCACCGGCTGATCGGTAAAAGGCTGGGGCGCCAGACGCTCGGCATTGTCGATGGTCAGGGTGACTTCGGCCCAGTTGCGCGACGGGCGCTTGTCCGATCCGGCGAAGATGACGTCGTCCATGCCGGCGCCGCGCATCGCCTTGGCCGAAGTCGCGCCCATGACCCAGCGCAGGGCTTCCAGCAGGTTCGACTTGCCGCAGCCGTTCGGCCCGACAATGCCGGTCAGGCCCGGATCGATGCGGAACTCGGTCGCATCGACGAAGGACTTAAATCCTGACAGTTTGAGCTTCTGGAACTGCAACGAAGGGCCTTTTTAGGCATTAATGTCCCGAATTCTTTCGGAATTCGGCAGTGCGATTGCACACCCGTTATGGGCGGCAAGAATCATCTCTATCGCGCCTATATCAGCGCAAATCGCCTGACAAGACAATTGCCAAGCGCTATTCGCTTTTCAGGGGATTATTTCTTCAGGGGTTATTTCTGGGCTGCGGCGATGGCGGCGTCGAGTTCGGCCATCTCGTGCCCGTCGATCAGCTTGCCGTTGACGACAAAACTTGGCGTCATGCGGATATTGTGCTGCTCGGCGTGGGCTCTCATCGTCTTGTAGAAGGCGTCGAGCTGCTTTTCATCCGTCACGCAATCCAGTTGCGCCATTGGATCGAGCCCGGTCTTCTTCTGTACGCCCTGGGTCAGTGGGCTGAGGTCGCCAGACTCGAAATAGGCTTCCTGGCCGGTGAAGAAGGTTTCCAGCACGGCGAAATAGGGCGCAGAATTGGCCGGCGTCTTGCTTCTGGCGACAGCGCAGCGGCCGATCATGAAGGCCGACAGGGCGTATTCCGCAGGCGAGGTCACGATCTCACGGAAGATGTAACGGACCTTGCCGGTGGCGACGTACTTGGCCTGGAAGGCGGGCCAGATGTCCTTGTTCCAGTGGGCGCAGTGCGGGCAGGCAGCCGAGGCGTATTCGATGACCGTAATCGGCGCCTTGGGGTTACCCAGGCTCATATCGGGCAGCATGCCGGGTTCGGCCGGCACGACGTGAGCGGGCAGGACGGGCGCCCTGACCACTTTCGCGGCAGCAGGCTTTGCCAAGGGTTTCTTGGGAGCAACAGCAAAAGCGTTGCTCCCCAAGAGCATGGTCATGGCAATCAAAATGCCTGCAAGCCCCCGCACGTCGGTCCTACTTTCCGGCCAGAAGAGGTGCCAGGGCGCGATCGAAATCAGCGATATCGCCCGACGTCCGGTGCAATTGCTTGCCATTGATGAAGAAGGTCGGCGTGCCAGTGATCTTGTCCTGCTCGCGGAACTTTTCGACATTGGCCTGAAGCGTGGCCAGGCTTTCCGGATCGGTGACGCACTTGGCGAACTGGTCGGCATTCAGGCCGCCGACGTCCTTGGCGATGCGTTGCAGCACCGGACGGGCATTGTCGGTCGATCCACCGGCGAACATTTCCGGCTGGGCGCGCATGATGGCGTCGACGACCTTGAAATACTTGTCCTTGCCGGCGCAGCGCGCCGTCAGGGTGCCGGCGGCGGAGACGTCCTGCGGCGGGGTGAGGAATTCGCGGTAGACAATGCGCACCTTGCCCGTCGCGACGTATTTCGACATCAACTGCGGCATGACGTCCTTGTGGAACTCGGCGCAATGGGCGCAGGTCACCGACGCGTATTCGATGATGGTCACCGGCGCCTTGGCTTCGCCAAGCGTCATTTCCTCGCCGATGGCAGCGGCGGACGGCCCCTTGGAGCAGCTGGCGAAGGTGAGGGCGGCAGCGGCGAGGCTGCCGAGCATGAGAGCGCGCAGAGCGGTTTTCATAGTGATCCTTACTTCTTCAGCAGCGGCTGGAGGACAGCGTCGAAATCGGAGATATCGCCCTTGACCAGGGTCATCTTCTTGCCATTGACGAAGAAGGTCGGGGTCCCTGAGATGTCATGCTCGCGGCCATAGGTCTCGTTCAGTTCGTTCTGCTTTTCCAGCGACTTTTTGTCGGTGATGCAGGTGTTGAACTGCTCTTCGCTGAGGCCGGCGGACTGGGCGATGCTGATCAGGACCGGGCGGGCATTGACATACTGCTCGGGCGCGCCGCCTTCGTCCATGCGGCGCTGGGCGCGCATGATCGCGTCGATGACCTTGAACTGCTTGTCCTTGGTCACGCACTTGGCCAGCATGTGGCCGGCGGCGGCGACCTGGGGGTTACCGGTCAGCATCGGACGGTAGACCAGCTTGACCTTGCCCGTTTCGACATACTTGGCCTTAAACTCAGGCATGACGTTCTGGTTGACGACGGCGCAGATCGGGCAGGCCACCGAAGCATATTCCACGACGGTCACGGGGGCGTCGGCATTCCCGAGCACCATGTCGTCCGAGGTGACCGTGTCGGTCGAGCCGCCGCTTTTGCCACAGCTTGCGACCAGCAGGGCGACGCCTGCAAAGGCGCCGAGGGCAATTGCGCGCGCAGAATGATTGGAAAGAAGCATCGGTTTCCCCGTGACGGTTTGATTGCTTTTGGGAACAGGAGGTGACCCTGTTTGTCAACTGTGTTTTTGCCTTATTTGTGGCCAGACCCTTGTGCGCCGCGCATCAGTATCGCGCGCCCCAGCCTGAGCAGGTCGTTGCGTAGCTTGTCATCCGACACATCCGCGACCATATCGCGCAGGCGCACCTCCTCAGAGGCATTGAGCGGACGCGGCCGTGGTTTTGGTGCCGTTCGCTTGGTTTCCGTCAGCGGTCCCTGGACGATTCTCAGGCGATCAATGAGGCGACCGCCGAGATAAAGGTTGACGCGATCGATCAGGGTTGGCGCCTGGTGCTGGATGAGCGGTGCGAAAGAACCCGACACGCGGACCTCGAGTGTACCTGCCTTGGGGTTCGCGGCGGTCGATTTGACCTTGATGATCTTGACCGGTTCACAGATCCGGGCCAGTTGCTCTCCGGCGATTTCCGGCCAGCGCGCGCGCAGCTTGGTTGAGCCGTCGTCGCTGGCCGCGAATTTCGCTTCCAGGCTTTTCAGCAAGGGCTGAACCTGCTTCTTTACGGTCGGCGGTGCCTTGGGGGCGCGGCGCGTATGTGTGGTGCGCAGGATGCGTACCGCTTCTTCGACAGTGGGCAGGGACCGTTTCATGGCGGCGAGTATAGTGAAGGAAGTCGTTTTGGAAAAGGACAAGGCGCAGGTTTTGCGCCTTAGACAACAACTTCTCGATTGGTATGACAGCCACGGCCGCGACCTTGTGTGGCGGCGTGGGGCGCGAGACCCGTACCGCGTCTGGTTGTCCGAAGTCATGTTGCAGCAGACGACGACGCCACACGCCACACCCTATTACGAGCGTTTCCTGAGTTTATGGCCGACCGTGGCCGATCTGGCCGCCGCGCCGGACGAGCAGGTCATGGCCGAGTGGGCGGGCCTCGGCTACTATTCGCGTGCGCGCAACCTGATCAAATGCGCCCGCGCCGTGGTGACGGAGCACGGTGGGCGGTTTCCCAGTTCCGAAGTTGAATTGCTCAAGCTGCCGGGATTCGGGCCCTATACGGCGGCGGCAGTGGCGGCGATCGCGTTTGATGAACCCGCAAATGTCATTGACGGCAATATCGAACGGATCATAACGCGGCTCTATGCCATCGAGATGCCCTTGCCGGAAGGCCGCCCGCAGGTTCGCCAAGCCGCGGCGCAATGGGTGACGGATGCGCGGCCAGGCGATTGGCCGCAGGCCCTGATGGATCTGGCCCAGGCGATCTGCCGGCCGAAGTCACCGACATGCATGCTGTGTCCGTTGCGCGAGGGCTGTACGGCGTTTCAGCAGGGCCGGCAGGAAGTGTTCCCAGTCAAGCACGCCAAGGCGGCCAAGCCACGGCGTCAGGGAGATCTCTATCTGATCGTCAACCGCGACACAGTCCTTGTCGAGCGTCGGGCCGACAAGGGCCTGCTTGGGGGAATGCTGGGCTTTCCGCACAGTCCGTGGCGCGAAGGAGAGGCGTCGGCTGAACCGCCTATGCCGGGACCGTTTGTGCGCAAGGGCAGCTTCGACCATGTCTTCACGCATTTCGCCCTGACGCAGACCGTCCTCGTGCGTCAGGTCGATACTGTTGAGGCGTCTCAAATGCTCAGGCAACGCAATGATTGGCAGTTCATTCCGCTCACGCAGGGGCGCCAGTTGCCGACCGTTTTCCGCAAGGCGCTGGCCTTCCTCAACTGATTCGCGGATTGTAAAATCCTTGTAAAATCTTAATGCTGTCCTGATCTTTAGCGAAATAAACCCTATTGGACAGCTCACCGTGGCGGCCTAGGCTGATCTCCCGAATCTGTGAAAACAGGAGGCCGAGATGTGTTTGGCCAAGACCCTTTCTGCCGTTGCTGCCCTGGCCCTCTCGGTGCCGGGTATCGCGGTTGCCCAGGATGCACCTGCATCCGTTGAAGGCCTGCAGCCCATGCCGCAACCCTTCACCTTTGCCTTGCCGTCAATACCGGAGCCCGTAAAGTTTGCTGTGCCAGAGGCGCCAATCGCCGATACAATCGAGTTGTCGGATGTCCAGGTCATCGAAGGCCCGGCGCAATCGCAGTATCAGCCGGAAAACAGCAATCTCGACCTGCTGGATCAGGGCAAGAGCTTCGACATCACCTGCGTGATTGGCAAGAATGGCGGAATGACTGACTGCGAAGCCGCCCCGAACGATATTCGCGACCCGAACTTTGTCGAGATTGCGCTCAACAATGTCAGCCAGACCGTTGTCGGCCCAGTGGCTGATGATGGTCAGCCGACCGAGGGCCGCGTGCTGCTGGTGACAGCGCACTTCGAACGGGCCGACAAGCAGCCCGCTTCAAGCGATCTCGCTATGAATGGCTCGGATTAATTCATATCCGCGCGGATACGCGAGCGCAGGTCGTCGATAGGCTTGAGGCCGGCATCAGTTTTGAAGCGCCAGTAGGTCCAGCCGTTACACGCCGGGCTCTGTTCCATCATCGCGCCCATCTTGTGAATCGAACCCGACAACTGGCCGTGGACCAGCGAGCCATCAGCGCGGATCCGCGCCGTGCGGTCGCCCTTCGGCGTATAAAGCATATCGCCCGGTTGCAGCAGACCGGCTTCGACCAGGGCGCCGAAAGGTATGCGCGGTTCGGCCTTCTTTGAGCCCATGATCTTGAGATCCTCGGCGGTCGCCGGCTGAACCTTGGCGATGCGCTCACGAGCGTGCATGGCGTAACGGATGTCGCGTTCGATGCCGATATAGTGACGGCCGAGGCGCTTGGCGGCAGCCCCGGTGGTGCCGGTGCCGAAGAAGGGGTCGAGTATGACGTGACCGGGCTTCGAGCAGGCCAGCAGGACGCGATAGAGCAGGGCTTCCGGCTTTTGCGTCGGATGTGCCTTGTCGCCGTTTTCATCCTTCAGGCGCTCGTCGCCGGTGCACAGCGGAATGGTCCAGTCCGAACGCATCTGCGTGTCTTCGTTGAAAGCCTTCAGGGCGTCGTAATTGAAAGTGTAGCGCTTCTGGCCCTTGCCTTTTGTGGCCCAGATCAGGGTCTCGTGCGCATTGGTGAAGCGCGTGCCCTTGAAGTTCGGCATCGGGTTCGACTTGCGCCAGATGACGTCGTTCATCACCCAGAAGCCGAGGTCCTGGAGCGACACGCCCAGGCGGAAAACGTTGTGGTACGAGCCAATGACCCACATGGCGCCGTCATCTTTCAGGACGCGGCGGCATTCGCGCATCCAGTCGCGCGTGAAAGCGTCATAGGCTTCGAAGCTGGCGAACTGGTCCCATTCGTCGTCGACGGCGTCGACCTTGGAATTGTCGGGACGCAGCAGGTCCCCGCCCAGTTGCAGGTTGTAGGGCGGGTCGGCGAAGATCAGGTCCACACTGGCGTCGGGCAGGGTCTTCAGCACCTCGACGCACTCGCCGACATGGATGGTGTCGAACTTGAGAGGTGAAGAGAGGGCAGGAATGGCTGCGGGCGCGAGGGCGGCTTTGAGCTTCGGCATATGACGGTCTTTCGTCTGTCCGGGCGGGCGTTTTGCCGCGCGGGGGCAAGGCTTTGAAGCCGACGACTAGACTCCGTTACCGCTTAACGAAAGGTTAAGCTTGACTCGTCGCGAATCGATCGATTCGCTTTTGTTGTGGGTGAGTCTTTTCGGACTCACTTTTGGATTCGTTTTGTTCCGCAATAGGGCCAGTTGATCAGGCGACGACCAGGTCGCGGATGGTCGCCCAACTGCGGCGGTGGACCGGCGACGCGCCGTGCAGGCGCAGGGCCTCGAGATGCGCTTCGGCCTGATAGCCCTTGTGCTTCTTGAAGCCATAGACGGGATAAACGCCGTCCAGTTCGATCATGATGCGGTCGCGGGCGGTCTTGGCAAGGATGGAGGCCGCCGCGATCGACAATGAGCGCGCGTCGCCACCGACCAGGGCCGTCGACGGAATAGCCAGTTTCGGGCAGCGGTTGCCGTCGATCAGGGCGTGGTGAGCGGCCGGGGCCAGGCTTTCGACTGCACGCGCCATGCCGGCCATGGTCGCCGCCAGGATGTTCATTGTATCGATTTCCTCGACCGTCACCGTCACCACGGACCAGGCGATGGCTGCCGCCTTGATTTCGGGTTCCAGTGCGAAGCGTCGCGCCTCGGTCAGGGCCTTGGAATCGTCGATGCCGGCCGGCAGGCGTGCCGGGTCGAGGATGACGGCGGCGACACACAGGGGCCCGGCGCACGGGCCGCGCCCGGCTTCGTCGACACCGCAGACCAGACCGTCAAAAAACGCTTCGTGGGAGTAATCAACCATGCGTCAGCCTTAGCCGATTCAACACGGCAAGGCCAGACGGTCAGAGCGATATGCCAAAAAGTGTGTAGTGGTTTTTGGCTGAATATCGCGACAAAACAGAACCTAGCGCCGCTTGCCGAAGGTCGGCGTGGTGCGTGCCTGAGCCGTCGATATGGGGGGCGGCGGTGCGGCAGCGACCGTTGTGGTCGGCAGGGGCGAGGTAAAATCGAACACCGGCTTGTAGTCCGGGTCACGCTCGCGCTTGCCGGTCTTGGCCTCAGCTATGGCCGCATCGATGCGCTCGTCGTCGAAGACGCTGATATCCGCCGTACTGCCGCCCTTGGGATCGGGGCCGAAACGGTTGGAACCCTCCGTGCCCGGGGTGACGTGGAAGATAAAGGTGACGACGCAGGCGAGAAAGGTCGGCAGGACGACCCAGGCCATAAAGCTGCCGACGGCGCTTACGGAACCACGCATCATGTCCGCCGGGCTAAGCTGCGAGGAGGGCATGCCGCTCAGGGATTCGGCCATGGCCATTCCCTGGGTAAATACAAAGATCAGGAGGGTGACGGCAAACACCGCGGAGGGAAGCAGAAGCCACCAGCCGGTGCGATTGATGTCGTGAAGACGGCGCACGCTGACTGCGTAGGTCGGAACGAGCATGGCCAGCGAAAAGATAATCGACAGGATATTCAGGGGTGAGCCCTTGCCGCTGAGTGTCGCGACGAAACTCAGAACAAAGCCGACAAGGAACTGAAACAGGATAAATTGCCAGTATTCCGCCCGACGGGCGCGGCCCTTGAAATCGGCATACTTACGCAACGGCTGGAGCATCAACATACGGGTGTCCTTCTGCGTGGAGCAGTGACACCCTGGCACAAAGGTCTGAATTTACCGCAAACGGGTTCGGTTAACGCAACGTCAGGTGGTGGGCTGGGCGCGCCTGGAGCGATATGGCGAAAAGTGTGAAGCGGTTTTCGCCTTAAATATCGCGCCAAGTCAAATGATCTAGAAGACGGCGGTATTGCCGCGTCCCTTGGGGTCAGGGCCGAATCGATTGGGCCCCGCCGTCCCGTCCGTCGCGTAGAAGACGAGCATGACGATCTGCGAGATCAGGAGCGGAAGCACGATGCACAGGGCCAGGGATCCGAACATCTTCATGGCGAACTCCATTCCTTGCGCCTCCGTCATGGTGCTGCCGCCGTTGCCGGCGCTGATCGCCTGGAACAGGCTGGTGCCAAAGACGATGAAGAACAGGATGAAGCCCACGATCATTACGACGACCGGCATGATGAGCCACCAGCCCGACCGGTTGATATCATGCAGCCGGCGCACACCGACGGCCAGGGACGGCACGAGAAGGGCCAGGTTGATAAGCTGGACGATCGGCATCGCCGTGAAGTAGCGCTGCATGAACTGTTCGGGATGATTTTCCATCAGGGGGATCGCGCTGCCCAGCGCGATTATCGTCGCGGTCCCCAGCACCATGCCAACCAGGATGCGGAACAGCACCCAGAGCCAGAATTCACTGCGCCGCGAGCGGCCATTGAAATCGGCGTATTTCACCAGCGGTTGAAACATCAGTGGTACATTGGTCATGGCGTCCCCCTTGGACAGGTCTGGTGGTTTAGAAAACGTTGGTGTCGGCCTGCGCGCCCTTGGGATCCGGGCCGAAGCGGTTCTTGCCGCGCGTGCCGTCCGTGACGTGGAACACGAAGGTCACGAGGCTTGCCAGCCACCACGGCAGGCCAATCCACAGGAACATTGGCGCCAGACCGGTAAACATGTCCATGATGGCCTGTTCGTCCTCAGCCTTTACAGCCTCCATGTCGAGGCTCTTCAGAGTCTCGCCCAGGGCCGCGCCGTTGGTGAACAGATAGACGATCAGGGCGACGATAAGGACGGCCAGCGGGAAAACCAGCCACCAGCCGGTGCGGTTGATGTCGTGGAAACGGCGAACGCTGACGGCAATGGTGGGCAGAAGCATGGCTAGCGAGAACAGGTTGCTGACGGCCTCCATCGGTCCCTTCAGGCCCGCGATAGCCCCAATGATCGCCAGCGCGAAACCGATAAGGAGCTGGAAGAGGAAGAAGAGCCAGTACTCGCTGCGGCGGGCGCGGCCATCAAGTTGCACGAATTTCGTCAGCGGCTGAAACATCAGCGGCGTAGCGTTCTTGGCCATTCTTCTCTCCCGTATGCCAGGGAGATAATGCCAGACGTCCCCCGAGCCTTTCGAGAGGGTATGCCGTTTTCACGCGTTCGGCAACCTCGGCGTGCTGTAAACGCTCGACGGTGGAATAAAAAGCTAAACAGTCGATACCGTACGTGACTGCATTGTTATTTCAATTGTTAACCATATGAATTAACGATGAAATTGAGCGTAAAACGTACGTATTACGCTGCGTTCGGGGCGTGTGATACGTGTGTCAGCCATGGCGCGATATTCAGCTTCAGGCTGCCAGCCTCCGTCGTCAGGTCGTCATCGATACGGTCGAGGCGCATAAGGCCCAGGCCAAAGGCACCGGCCTGGCCCAGGGTTTCTCCGGCGCGCAACTCGCCCTTCAGCACCTCGGCGCCAGCTGGATGGGGTAGCGAGGACACATAGCCCAGTATGCGGTTCTTGATCTGCCCGCGCCGCTTCATACGCGACGTCAGTTCCTGACCCACATAGCAGCCCTTATGAAAATCGATCGCGTCGAGCACGTCCAGATTGGCGTCGATGGCGTAAAGCTCGTCCTTGCCGAAGTCATAGCCCGGATCGCTGAGACAGCGCGCCATGCGGAATTCGGTCCAGGCCGAAGCGTCAACAGTGGCGTGGTGTTCCCCATAGGCAAAGCCAAACTCGGACCCGATGATCTTGCTCCGGGCATCAGGCGAAAATCCTTCGGGCAGGTCGCCGCCGAACGCTACGTAGACCGGGCGTTCCAGCGGTTCGATCGTCACCTTGGCGCGCAGCTTGTACATGTTGAGCTTGGCCAGCAGTTCGTCGCGCGCCGACAAGGGCACGTCTAGCCAGACCTCTTCCGGCCCCACGGCCTTGTGGATGCAGTCGGCATACATCTTTCCCTGCGGGCGCAGGAAGGCGCCGTAGTGAAGGATCTGTTGCCCCGACGAGGCGGAGCTGACGATTCGATCGATATGCGCCGTGCACAGGCCTTTGAGAAAACCGGCCCAGTCGGGACCGGTCAGGCGCACCAGGGCGCGGTGGGGCAGTTCGGCGATAGCTGTCATGTGATGGTGCTTTTATGGCGCATATATAGCAGACGCTTGCGATTTAACGCCGATACCTTAATGAGTAGGGTGAATGAAAACGGCATTTCCGATCCTTCTCCTGGCGATTGCAGAGCCTGCCAAAGTGCTGGCGCTGAGCGGCGTGGTGCGTCGCCTGCACCGGGAAATCCCGAATGCCCGCATCACCCTGGTTACGACCCGGCTGTCGGCGGAACTGTTCCAAGATGATGACCTGATCGATGAGTTGCAAGCGATCGACGGGGCGATTTTTCAGCTCAAGACATTGGGGGTGCTGACCGACCTCAGCCGCCGGTCTTGGGGTTTGTGCGTCGACATTGGCCCGACGATGATTTCCCGGCTGATCCCGGCCAAGACACGCTTCACGCTGAACCCAAACGATCCGGCGGGGCCATTGACCCAGATTTGTCGCGCACTTCGGCTGGATGAGGCCGAGGTGGCGCCACACCTGCGTGTGTCTCCAGCGCGCCAGGCCGGCGTGCGGACCTTCCTCGACAGTGGACGCGGCATCGCCCCGCTGATCGTCATGGCCCCCGGTGCTGGCTGGCTGGGACGCCGGTGGCCGACCGAAAGGTTCGCCGTTCTGGCGACTCGGCTGATGCGCAATGATGGCCCTTTTGCCAATCACAGCCTGCTTATCCTCGGCTCTCAGGACGATTATGAGACGGCCGTGGCCCTGCGCATGGCCACGCCGCGCGCCCGCGTGCTGGAACTGACCGGCAAGTTGGACCTGCTCAGCGCCTATGCCGCGCTCAGGCACGGTTCTGTTTTCGTCGGCAATGACGAGATCTGGCTGCATCTGGCGGCGGCGTCAGGCATTGAAACTTTCGCGCTGTTGGGGCCATCGGACGATGCGGTGGCGCCGATCGGCGAAAATGTCCACATCATTCGTGGGCCGCGCAGTTTTGCGACCATTCAGGCCGCTGACCCAAAGTTGAAGCTGGATATCTGTCATATGCTCGATTTATCGATCGACAGGGTTTATGAGGGCATCGTCCGGGTGATGGAATCAACAGGCCGCGCGCGTAAAGCGCAGACCGAAGCCGTCGCCGAATAGCTTTTTTACCTTTGACGCGCTTCTAGTCCAAAAACGCATGACACTTTTGGAAAGCGCTTGCCTTGGAGGGCGCCATGCCCCGTACTTTCGACCTGATCATCCGCAATGCCGACATCATCAACCACGCCGGTCGCGGCCGTGGCGACATCGGTATTTCCGGCGGCAAGTTCACGGCCTTCGGCGACCTGTCCCAGGACGGCGCCGCGGAAATCTTCGACGCCACCGGCCTCCTGGCCATGCCAGGTGTCATTGATACCCAGGTCCACTTCCGCGAGCCAGGCCTGGAGTGGAAGGAAGATTTGGAGACCGGTAGCCAGGCGGCTGTGCTGGGCGGCGTTGTCGCCGTGTTCGAAATGCCGAACACCAATCCCACCACCACCGATGCCGACGCCTTTGCTGACAAGCTGAAGCGTGCCCACCACCGCATGCATTGCGACCACGCCTTCTATGTCGGTGGCACGCACGAAAATATCCACATGCTGGCTGAACTCGAGCGCATCAAGGGTTGCTGCGGCGTCAAGGTGTTCATGGGCGCTTCGACCGGCACGCTTCTGATTGCCGACGATGCTGGCGTTGCGGCCGTGCTTGGCGCCGTCAATCGCCGCGCCACCTTCCACTCGGAAGACGAATACCGCCTGGCTGAGCGCCGCCCGCTGGCGCGAGAAGGCGACTGGACCAGCCATGACTTCGTCCGCGATGCCCAGTCCGCCATCCAGTCGACCCAGCGCCTGGTCCGCCTGGCGCGCGAGGCCGGCAAGCGCATTCACGTCCTGCATGTCACGACGCGCGAGGAGATCGAGTTCCTGGCCGGGCACAAGGATATCGCCACGGTCGAGCTTACGCCGCAGCACCTGACCCTGGTCGCGCCTGAGGCCTATGAACGTCTTAAGGGGCTGGCGCAGATGAACCCGCCGATTCGTGACCAGTACCATGTCGATGGCCTGTGGCGCGGCATTTCGGGCGGTATCGCCGACGTGCTGGGCTCGGACCACGCACCGCATACCCTGGAAGAAAAGGCCAAGCCCTATCCGCAGTCGCCGTCGGGCATGCCGGGCGTGCAGACTTTGCTGCCGGTCATGCTCAACCATGTCGCCAATGGCCGCCTGAGCCTGGAGCGGCTCGTGGACCTGACCTCCGGTGGCGCGCAGCGAGTCTTCGGCGTTGCCGGCAAGGGGCGGATGGCAGAAGGCTATGATGGTGACGTCACCCTGGTCGATTTGAAAGCCAAGCGTGTTCTGCAGCACAAGGACATGCGCTCGCGTTGCGGCTGGACGCCCTTCGACGGCATGGAAGTCACCGGCTGGCCCAAGGCGACCATCATCCGCGGCACGGTCGTCATGCGCGACGACGAGATCATCCGGCCGTCGCTGGGCGAGGCCTGCCGCTTCATGGAATCGCTATAGCCCAAAACGCGCCTTGAGCGTAGGCGCCGGCGGCTTTGGCGGGCAGGCGGCGATGACCGCCTGACGACGGCTGGCGTCCTTCGCGGTATCGATGGCGCGCGACACAAAGAGGTTCGGTGACAGGGCCTGCTCGATTGGCCCGGCCCACGCCGTGGTATCGAGCGCCAGCCCGGGCAGGCAATGGATCGGGCCGGGGCGCGCCGCGACCGCGAACAGATCGACCAGGTTTGCAGAACGGCCGGGGCGTCGTTGCAGCAGCCAGGCCTTGCCGCCGTGCACGGTGATTTCGGCATTGACGGGCAGGAAGACGCGGCCGTCACCCAAGGGATGGCCCTCGCTGAATACGGCGCCCTTGGCGTCTTCGATGGTGTAGGCGGTGACATAGGTGCGGCGGGCGCCGTCCATCAGGCCGATCCGCAGGCCGTCGAGATGGCCCGCAGCCATCGTCTGATGCGCGGCGCTGGCGTTAAGCAGGATCGCGCGGCCGGGCGCGACCGTCCGCCACAAACCTTCGCTGTAGTCGGATCCCGTGGCTTCGCTGACCGCCAGAAGCGGCAGGGTGCGGATGGACGCCTTGGCCATGGGCTGCCAACGCCCATCCTTGAACGTCAGGCAGTCCAACCTGGCACAGTCTCCAGGGCGGACCTGCAGACTGACCGTATCGCCATCGGCGAACAGCAGGGCGGTGCCGGACGGCGGAGGCGGAACTGCCTGCGCCGCCGTGTCTGCAGGTTTCGGCGTCACAAGGTCACAGCCGCCCAGCGTCACCATCATAGCCGCCACGCAGGCCGTACGAAATCGGACCATGGTCTTAACTTCCCAAGAAAAAGGCCCGCAAGCTGTGCCTGCGGGCCTTAAACGTTACCTTAGACAGATTAGTCGTTGGCCAGGTAGGTGCCGTTGCCGGCGATGGTGCATTGCTGCGGCTCTTTGTGTGCCTTTGCAATGTGGCAGGGGGTGGCAACCGAAATGCTGTTGCGATCCTTTTCGACCACGATGATATAGCCGCGTTTGTTGACGCAGGCGATTTCCGCGATCAGGCCGCCTTCGACGCCGGCGGATTCGCCGAGATACTTGACGTCCTTGATGTCGCAGCCCTTTTTCGGCTCAGCGATCTTGATGAGCTTGTCGAGCTGGGCCTTCAGCATATCGTCGGTCGTCAGCGAGCAGGTGCGGTTGCGCATCTTGACCAGGTAGCAGTCGGTGACGGACACGCCGGCAGTGCTGCCCGACTGAGGCACAAAGCCGATGAGGCCCCAGGGCTGTTCCGGGCACTTGAATTCGACATAGTCGCGCTTGGTCGTTTCCTGCGAGCCGATCACGTTGAAGTCGGATACGGTGCAGGTGTAGCCGGCCTTCTTCAGGATGGAGCTATAGTCGCCGCTGGCGCCAGCCGCGGCATCTTCAGCCTTGGTCAGCTTGCAGCCTCCCAGGGACGCCGATGCGCTGCAGGTGACGAGCCGGTCGAAGCTGTTGTCGCTAAGCTTGGCGCGGACGATGAAACCTGGCTGGTTGGAGCAGCCGAATTCATAGTAGACGCCATTGCCTTCGGTCGTAACGCCGACGAAGCGGACGTCCGAGACCTGGCACTTGCTATCGGCCGTGGCGGCCAGCGGCTTCAAGGAGTCGACGATCTGTGCGTGGGTGCTGAGGGTACAGGTGACGTTGGTGCCTTCCTGGCCAATGCAGGTCCGGAAGCCGACCGGGGCATCGGAGGTCAGTTGCGGGTAGTCGATGAAACCGCCAACCTTGTTGCTGCAGCCGATTTCATAACGGTCGAAGAACGGGGCCTCCGTGCTCGAACCGACCAAACGGACCCCGCCGATTTCGCAGCCTGGCAGGTAGGGTTGGATGACCGGCTTCAGCCACTTGTAGTGCGGCTGGTTCTCCGGCAGTTCACAGCCGATGTTCTTGGGGTCTTTTTGCTGTTGCAGCCACGCCCGGGTGCAGGTGAAGGGAATGTAGACTTCGGTCGGCGACGCCGCAATGACGATGAAGCCCGGACCCGTCTTACAGGCGATTTCGTACAGGGTCGTCTTGACCTTGGACTTGTCAGCCTTTTCGTAGTCGTGCGCTCCGCGCGGATAGGCATTGACCGGCTCACAGGCGATCTTGGCAGTGGCAATAATGGTCGGGGCGTCGGCCATGGCCTTGGCTTGAACCGCCGGATCGATCTTCAGAGGCTCGCCGGGCTTGGTGTCGCCGGCCTTGGCCTTGGGCTGAGAGTTCGGCCGGGCTTCGTCGGAATTTTGAGCGTAGGACGCTGTGGCGCCAAGGCCCGCCGTAGCGGCGATGACACCCAGGCTCAAGGCCAGAATGCGCAGCTTGGCGGCGAATTTTGCGATGTTCATGAGGCGACTTTCATAAAGTTGCGCGAAACCTGTATGTCCCGCCGCGTTCGGGTACGGGCGGTTATTATTGTAAACATCCCATATCTACAGGATGTGGCAAGCACAAGGCAAGATGTCACGGGTTGGGACGTGACTGGGTTGACCTAGCGGCATGCCGTTAGGTCTGGGTTGCTGCGCACGTCAATTTAGGCTAGCCCTCAAGGATTTAGGCTAGCCCTCAAGGATAAAGCAGGAGCGAGACATGGGCGATATCATCAGCACGGTGGATGAAGGCATTATGCGCCTGCGGCTGAACCGGCCGGCCAAGAAGAACGCCATTACGCGCGCCATGTACGAAGACCTGACGGTGGCACTGGATCAGGCAAGTGCCGATGGCGACGTTCGCGCGGTCGTCATCACGGCGGAAGGCAGCGATTTCTGCGCCGGCAATGACATTATGGATTTCGCACAAGGCATAGGCGACTTCCAGTCCGTGCCTCTGGATGACCTGCCGGTTTTTCGGTTTTTGCGCGCGCTGACCTTTTTCGACAAGCCGCTGATTGCCGGCGTACAGGGGCAGGCGGTCGGGATAGGCGTGACCCTGCTGCTGCATTGTGATCTGGCCGTTGCCGCCGATGGCGTGCGGCTCAGTCTGCCGTTCCTTAAGCTCGGCCTGGTGCCGGAGGCCGGTTCGACCCTGCTGCTGCCGCAACGTATCGGCCATGCCCGGGCATTTGCCTGGATGGCTTTGGGCGAGGCCATGGGCGGTGATGAGGCGCATCGGTTGGGGCTCGTGAATGCGGTGGTCGATGCCAGCGTGCTCTCGCAGACCGCCGATGAGCTGGCGGCAAAACTCGTTCGCCTGTCGCCGTCGTCGCTGTCGCACACCAAACGCCTGATGCGCGACCCCGAAGCGCTGTGGCAGGTCGTCAGGGCCGAGGGCGAGATTTTCCGCGAGCAGTTGCAGAGCCCGGAAGCGGCGGCCGCCTTCATGGCCTTTCTTAACCGCTAACATTCGGCGATCGGATGTGATTTGACGCTGGGGACAATTGCGCCTATCTGCGCGTCCTCTTTGGTAAGGCGTACGGATATGCCCTTGGACAGCGTCAGCGCGCACGACCTGTATGTGGTAGGTTTAGAACCGGCAGGTCTGGATGATCAGATCCTGGCCTTGACGGACCGTGCCTTCGGGCCGGGCCGCTACGTCAAGACCGCCGAACGCCTGCGGGAGGGCTGCAAGCCGCTCGACACTATGAGCTTTGTCGCGCTCAAGGGCGAGCAGGTCATCGCATCGGTACGACTTTGGTCGATCGTCTTGCGCGACGAAGAGGCTGAGCAATCCGAAACGATCGCTTTCCTGGGGCCCATCGTTGTCGACAGCGCTTTTCGCAGCGGCGGCTTGGGCAAGCGGCTGATCAGCCTATCGCTCGACGCGGCCAGGGCGGCCGGTCTGCCCGCCGTATTGCTGATTGGCGACGCGGACTATTTCGCGCCGCTGGGTTTTGAGCGCGCCAAAGGGATCTTTATGCCCGGCCCTGTCGATCCACGCCGCGTGCTGATCCACTACACGACGGCGGGCGATGCCCTGACCGGACAGGTTTTGCGCGCCGACGCCGTTTGATCTTGCGCGCCTGAGCGCCTAGTTTGCCGTCATGACTCGTATCTCTCTTACCGGCGCCATGCAGGCGCCCGCCACCCATGCCGTTTTCGAAGCTCTGGAAGCCAAAGGCGGGAAGGGCTGCGTTCGCTTTGTCGGCGGTTGCGTGCGTAACTCGCTTATGGGCCGGCCCATCACCGACCTCGACCTGTCGACGCAACTGCTGCCCGATGAAACCGAAGCCGCGCTGGAAGCTGCCGCCATCCGCAGCGTGCCGACGGGTAAGGCTTTCGGCACCATAACGGCCATCGTCGATGGCGAGCCGTATGAAATCACCTCCCTGCGCGAAGACGTCGAAACCGACGGGCGCCGGGCGACGGTCAAGTACACGACCGACTGGGGCAAGGACGCGGAGCGTCGCGATTTCTATCTCAACGCGCTCTACGCCGATATCGAAGGGACGATATACGATCCGACCGGTCTGGGTGTCGCGGACGCACAGGCGGGCAGAGTGCGCTTTATCGGCGAGCCCGAACAGCGTATCCGCGAGGATTATCTGCGAATATTGCGCTTCTTCCGTTTTACGGCGGGCTATGCCGTAGCGATCGATGATGTGTCGCTGGCTGCCTGTGCAGCTCTGAAAGGCGGCATAGACGGTCTCTCCGGGGAACGCATCTGGCAGGAGCTGTGCAAGACGCTGGCAGTGACCAATCCTCTGCCAGCATTCGAGGCAATGTCGCATGAAGGCGTCCTGCTGCACGTCCTGCCGGGATGGCAGCACACGGCCGGCAAGCTGCCGGAGCTGTCGGCCATGGTGACGGTATCGACCGATATCGTTCGCCGCTTCATGGCGCTGCTCGATGGGGGGCTGGGGCTTGACCTGACACATCTGACACCGCTGCGTGAACGGCTGAAATTCTCCAATGCGACCTTCGATCGGCTGTACGCCGCCGGCGTGGCAACGGCCCGCCTGGCGGATGCTGACGAAGGGCTGATCAAACGCCTGATCTATGGCATGGGCCGTGAGGCCGTCGAAGACGCCGTCTGTCTGATCGCCGCGCATCTGGGCCGGTCGCCAGACGCCATGCTGGGCCACCTGGGGCGCCTGAATGTGCCGGACTTCCCGCTGAAAGGTGCCGACCTGATCGCGCGGGGCCTGACGCCCGGGCCGGAACTGGGCCAGCGTCTTAAGCAAATCGAAACCGAATGGCTCAATCATGATTTCTCACAAAGCGTGATTGACCACGCTCTTGACGCGATTGGCAAAAAGCCGATGTAATCCGGTATTCCAGCCAAGTAGATTGTATCATGCGTAATTCGAGCTACATCGCCATTTTGGAGACCGGCGTCCCGCCGGCGGACCTCGACAAGACCTACGGCACCTATGTCGATATGTTCTCAGGAACGCTGGCCCGAGAGGGACGGACTTTTCGCGCTTTTAAGGCGCTGGAAGGCGAATTGCCTGAGTTAGATAGCGATTTGAAGGGCGTGGTGATCACCGGCTCTCCGGCCGGCGTCTACGAAGGCGATCCGTGGATTGTCAGCTTGATCGACTGGCTGAAGACGCTCAATCGCGACGTGCCGGTGGTTGGTATTTGCTTCGGTCACCAGATCATGGCCCAGGCCTGGGGCGGCCATGTCGAAAAGTCGCACAAGGGTTGGGGCGTCGGTCTGCACGAGTATGAAATCCAGGCGCACGATGTCTGGAATCAGTTGCTGGGCGCTTCTGCGGAGCACACAGCCATTCGCATCGCCGTCACCCATCAGGATCAGGTGGTGAAGACACCTGATTGCGCGATCGTCCTTGCCGGTTCAGAATTCACACCCAACGGCGCGCTCTATTATACCGACCGCAAGGCGCTGTCCTTCCAGTGCCATCCCGAGTTCTGCGAAGGCTTTGCCAGCGACCTGCTGCTCAGCCGCCGTGGCATCCGTATCGATGCCGCTCTGGTCGATCACGCCGTGGAAACGCTGAAGGGCCGGAACCATCGTTCCGACGTCCTGGGGGCTATTTCCAGATTTTTGGAATCGTAACTAGGGCCATTTGACCACGGGCGGCATGGACGACATGATCGACGGTACATAGCCGCCGGTCTTGAGGCCAAAAATTGTGCCGCGATCATAGAGCAGGTTGAACTCGACATAGCGGCCGCGCTGGACCAGTTGCGCTTCGCGGTCGTCTTCGGTCCACGGTTGGTTGACCCGGCCGCGAACAATCTCCGGATAGATGTTCAGGAAGGCCTGGCCAACGGCCTGGGTGAAGGCAAAGTCGGTATCGTGGTCGCCGCTGTTCAGGTGATCGTAGAAGATGCCGCCGACGCCGCGTGGCTCCTTGCGGTGGGGCAGGAAGAAGTAGTCGTCGCACCACGCCTTGAACTTATCGTAATAGGCAGGATCGAAGCGATCGCAGGCGTCCTTGAAAGCCGCATGGAACGTCACCGCGTCCGGGGCATCTTGATGGCGGTCGGCGGCCATCAAAGGCGTCAGGTCGCCGCCGCCGCCGAACCAGCTCTGGGTCGTCGAGATGAAGCGGGTATTCATGTGCACGGCCGGCACGTGCGGATTGGTCATGTGCGCGATCAGCGAGATGCCGGTGGCGTGAAAGCGCGGATCTTCAGCGGCGCCAGGAACCGTCTTGGCGAAGTCTGGTGAGAAGGTGCCGTGGACGGTCGAGATATGGACGCCGACCTTCTCGAACAGCCGGCCCTTCATGATCGACATTTCGCCACCACCACCTTCCGGGCGGTCCCACGGCGTACGCACGAATCGGCCGGCGGTTTCGCCGTAGAGCTCGGGCGGCGCTTCGTCTTCGAGCTTTTCAAAAGCCGCGCAGATGGAATCACGCAAGGTGCGGAACCAGGTTGCGGCCTGCTGGCGCTTCGTGTCGAGATCGGAGAGGGCTGTATCGGTCATGGACTGGCTATACTGCGTCATGGCCGGACCGGAAAGCCCTCGGTTTGCCGCAGGGCTTCGCCCATGGCCATGGCCGCCGCCGTAATGACATTGATCGACCGCGCCTGTGCACTTATGGGAATGAAGAGGCGATGGTCGGCTGCCGCGTGGACCTCGTCGGGAACGCCGGCGCTTTCGCGCCCCATGAGCAGGACGTCGTCACTGGCGAACGCGAAGCCGGTATAGGGGGCGGCGGCGCGCGTCGTGAACAGAATCAGTCGCGCCGTGGAGGGCAGGGAGGCACGGAATGCTTCCCAACCCGAGTGGTGCGACACTTTAGCGCACGATCCATAGTCCATGGCGGCGCGCTTTATCGCCTTGTCGCTCAACGGAAAACCGCAGGGCTCGATCACGTCCAGTTCGACCTCGAGCGCCGCGCACAGACGGATGGCCGCGCCCAAATTCTGGGGAATATCGGGTTGAAAGAGCGCAAGACGCATGAAAACCACACTTGAGACGAGGATTTTATCGCACGGCGTTCGCGTACGCTACACACGGCCTTTAGCACAGCCGGGGGCCATCGCCGCAATTCGATGCGAAAAATGGCAAAAGGCGGTTTGTATCTATGACGCAATTGTGGTTATAGACGGATTTGCTGCCTCAGGGCGGTGTCCTTTTCCGTTTCCGGGTGCGCCGTTCGGCTGCTGTCGGAGAGGTTAAGGGAGCATTTGAGCTTTTTTAAAATTCGTCTATGTAGCTTCGGCATCCGGAGCGGCAGCGACTCGCGGAATCGGCGCTTCTGGAGAGCTTCCTTTATGGGAGGTCGTCTTCATGGGGCGTTTTGGTATTGAATGAGGTGGCAAAGGTGAGCGAGGCATCGCACAATTCCGTCACGACCGGGGAAGACCCCAGCCGTCGTGACTTTATCTACATCGCGGCCGGCGCCGGCGCCGCGGGGGCAGCGGCCATGGCCGCCATCCCGCTGATCGGCCAGATGAATCCGGCTGCCGACACCCTGGCTTTGGCCTCCATTGAATACGACCTGTCCAAGGTTACCGAAGGCATGCAGGCCGTCGTCAAGTGGCGCGGCAAGCCTTTGTTCGTCCGACACCGCACGCCGGCCGAGATCAAGGCTGCGCAGAGCGCCGACGTCAAAGGCATGCGCGATCCGCAGACCGACGCCGAGCGCGTCAAGGCCGGCAAGGAACAGTACCTCGTCGTCATCGGCGTCTGCACCCACCTGGGCTGCGTGCCGAACTTCGGCGGCGGTGAGTACAATGGCTGGTTCTGCCCGTGCCACGGTTCGGACTACGATACGTCGGGCCGGATCCGCGGTGGCCCCGCACCGAAAAACCTCGAGGTACCCGTGTACGAGTTCCTCAGCGACGCCAAGATCAAGGTCGGTTAAGGGAGAGCCACATGAGTGACCATCAATCGACCTACCAGCCCAAGACGGGCATCGAAAAGTGGCTGGACTCGCGTCTGCCCATCGTCCGTCTGGCCTATGACAGCTTTGTCGACTATCCGACGCCGAAAAACCTGAACTACTGGTGGACCTTCGGCGCCATCCTGTCGCTGTGCCTGGGTATCCAGATCATCACCGGCGTCGTCTTGGCCATGCACTACATCGCCAGTACCGACCACGCCTTCAACTCGATCGAGCGCATCATGCGCGACGTGAACTATGGCTGGCTTATCCGCTATATTCACTCGAACGGCGCGTCGATGTTCTTCTTCGCCGTCTATATCCACATGTTCCGTGGTCTCTACTACGGATCGTACAAGGCGCCGCGCGAAGTCCTGTGGCTCCTGGGCTGCATCATCTACTTCCTGATGATCGCCACCGCCTTCATGGGCTACGTTCTGCCGTGGGGCCAGATGTCCTACTACGGCGCCGTCGTCATCACCAACCTGATCGGCGCGATCCCCGTGGTCGGCCCTTCGATCCTGGTCTGGCTGCAGGGCGGCTTCTCGGTCGACCAGCCGACGCTGAACCGCTTCTTCTCGCTGCACTACCTGTTGCCGTTCGTCATTGCCGGCGTCACCGTCCTGCACATCTGGGCGCTGCACGTCACCGGCCAGAACAACCCGACCGGCGTCGAGATTAAGTCCAAGGAAGACACGGTTCCGTTCACGCCGTTCGCCACGATCAAGGACGCCATGGGCATCATCCTGTTCCTGATCATGTTCTCGGTCTTCGTCTTCTTCTTCCCGGAAGCCCTGGGCCACGCAGACAACTACGTGCCGGCCAACCCGCTGCAGACTCCGGCGCATATCGTGCCCGAATGGTACATGCTGCCGTTCTACGCCATCCTGCGCGCCATTCCGGACAAGCTGCTGGGCGTCATCGCCATGTTCGCAGCCATCGCCGTCATCTTCGCCCTGCCGTGGCTGGATACCTCCAAGGTCCGCTCCATGCGTTACCGCCCGGTGATGCGCTGGTTCTTCGTCCTGTTCGTCATCACCTGTGTGGCGCTGGGCTGGTGTGGTGGCCAACTGCCGACCGACCTGGTCATCTCCTTCGGCGCCGACAAGGCCGGTACGCCGATCGGCCTGACCGTGACGACCCTGTCGCAGTTCCTGACCGCCTACTACTTCGCCTTCTTCCTGATCATCATGCCGTGGATCGGCCTGAAGGAAGAGCCTCTGCCGCTGCCGGCTTCGATCTCCGAAGCCGTCCTGGCCGCCCACAACAAGAAAAAGGGCTAAGTCATATGTCTTCGTTTTTGACAAACAGCCTGAAACTTCTGTCCGGAGCGATCGTTGCGGTCGCTCTGGTGGCCGGCGCACCGGCTCTGGCCTCGGGTGGTCACGGCCGCCCGCTCGCCGATCCGGGCTTCTCGTTCGAAGGTCCGTTCGGCACCTTCGACCAGGGCGCGCTGCAACGCGGTTACAAGGTCTATCGCGAAGTCTGTTCGGCCTGCCACAGCATGAAGCTGGTGTCGTTCCGTAACCTCGGTCAAAAGGGCGGCCCCTTCTACGATCCGAAGTACAAGAACCCGAACGACAACCCCGTCGTGAAGCAGATCGCTTCGGAATTCGAAACGGCTGAAATCGATCCGGATACCGGCGACGACGTGATGCGCAAGTCGACGCCGTCGGACCGTTTCCCTTCGCCGTTCAAGAACGACGAAGCGGCCAAGGCCTCCAACGGCGGCGCTATTCCGCCGGACTTCTCGGTCATCAACAAGGGCCGCAATGGCGGTGCGCAGTACGTTTATTCGATCCTGATCGGCTTTGAACCCAAGCCCGTCGGCCTCGAAATCCCGGACACGCAGCACTACAATGCCTATGTCCGCGGTAACCTGGCGACGCAATGGAAGGGCGACCACCACCACGTTCCGGCCGGTGGCGTTCTAGCCATGGCCCCGCCGCTCAGCGACGGTCGCGTGACCTTCGACGACGGCACGCCTTCGACGCTGAAGCAGCAGGCCAAGGACGTCGCGACCTTCCTGGAGTGGGCGGGCGACCCCCATGCCGTGGCGCGCAAGCAGACCGGCTTTGCCGTGATCCTGTTCCTGATCTTGCTGGGTGGTATCGTCTATCTGGCGTATCGCCAAACCTGGAAAGGCCACCACTAATTGGTGGCCACGCTCCGGTGGTCTGCAAATGGCCATCTGTCTGCGAGCCGGTGCTCACGTACTCAAGTACGCTCCGCTCCGGTTCTCGACAGCTAGCCATTTTCGACTCACCAGGCCGCGGCCACGCCGCGCTGAAACAATAAGAAAGCCCGCCGGATCGTTCCGGCGGGCTTCTTTGTTGGTTTGGAGCCTGAGACGGCAGGGTTACTGACGTAGCGAGTCCGGGTGCAGGGGCTGTGCGCCTGCTGCCTTACACGTTGAAGCGGAAGTTCAGGATGTCGCCGTCCTTGACGGTGTATTCCTTGCCTTCCTGGCGGAACTTGCCGTTTTCCTTGCAGCCGGCTTCACCGTTAAACTTGACGAAGTCGTCATAGGCCATGGTCTCGGCGCGGATGAAGCCCTTCTCGAAGTCCGTGTGAATGACGCCGGCCGCCTGAGGCGCTGTGTCACCGACGTGGATCGTCCAGGCGCGTGCTTCCTTGGGGCCTACGGTGAAGTACGAAGCCAGGCCCAGCAGTTTGTAAGCTTCGCGGATAAGGCGGTTCAGGCCGGGTTCTTCGAGACCCAGCGTCTCCAGGAACTCCTTGCGCTCTTCCGGATCGAGCAGGGCGATTTCCGACTCGATCTGCGCCGAGATGACGACTGAGTTGGCGTGGTCGGCCTTGGCGCGCGCGGCGACCTTGTCCGACAGCTCGTTGCCCTTGTCGGCCGCGCCTTCGTCGACGTTACAGACGTAGAGGGCAGGCTTCGAAGTCAGCAGTTGCAGCATGTCCCATGCCTTGCTGTCTTCCTTGGAGACCTTGCCCTTTTCATAGGCGATGCGTGCCGGTCTGCCGTTACGCAGTTCTTCCAGAGCCGCGTTGATCAGGCCGACTGTAATGCCAGCTTCCTTGTCGCCGCCGGTCTTGGCGCGCTTTTCGAGCTGCGGCAGGCGCTTTTCCAGCGATTCTAAGTCGGCGAGCATCAGCTCGGTTTCGATGATTTCGAGATCCGAGATCGGGTCGATGCGGCCTTCGACGTGGGTGATGTCGGTGTCAACGAAGCAGCGCGCGACATAGGTGATGGCGTCGCAGTCGCGGATATTGGCCAGGAACTGGTTGCCCAGGCCCTCACCCTTGGACGCACCGCGCACCAGTCCGGCGATGTCGACGAAGTTGATCCGGGCCGGGATTATTTCCTTTGAACCGACGATCTTGGCCAGGACGTCGAGGCGCGGCTCCGGCACGGCGACGTCGCCGGTGTTCGGCTCTATGGTGCAGAACGGATAGTTGGCGGCCTGAGCGGCGGCTGTCTGTGTAAGCGCGTTGAACAGGGTGGACTTGCCGACATTGGGCAGGCCGACGATAGCGACTTTAAGGGCCATGAAAGAGCGGTCCTGAGAGGGAAAACAGTTGGCGTCTCCCTAACACCCGGACCGCACAAAGGAAACGTTTTTATCAGACGCCGTCGAGACCCTTGGCGGCGATCTGGCGCGTGTCGAGCTTGGGGGCAGGGGCCAGGCGCATGACTTCGGCCTGGTACCGGTCGGCGGCGTCCGGTGCGCCGGAATAGAGCATGGGCAGGGTGCGCACGCAGGCCTCGTTGAGCGCGGTCAGCCACGCCTGGTCGGCCTTGGCGAAATCGGACAGCACCCAGCCGTGGACCATCTCCTTGGCGCCGGGGTGGCCGATGCCCATGCGGCCGCGCAGGAAGTTTGGCCCCAGGTGCTGCATGATCGACCGCAGGCCGTTGTGTCCGGCGTGGCCGCCGCCCATCTTCAGCCGGAAGCGTCCTGGTGCAAGATCGAGCTCGTCGTGAAAGACGGTAATCTGTTCGGGCTTGAGCTTGTAGAACTGCAGGGCCTTGGCGACGCTTAGGCCCGAGACGTTCATGAAGGTCTGCGGCTTGAGCGCGAGGACCTTGAGTGGCCCTTTGGCGGTTTCGACAGTGCCTTCGGAGGTGATGCCGTCGAACTGCTTCTTCTCCGGCCCGAAGGATGGACCGCGGATCAGCTCATCGATCATCATGAAGCCGATATTGTGTCGGTTCTTCGCATATTGCGCACCGGGATTGCCGAGGCCGACGATGAGATGCATGAAGCGCGCTCGCAAAACGAATGGGGTTTGGGGGCCTGGGACCCCATAAATCTTGTTCTTTCAATAAAAAAGCCCCGCCAAGAAGGCGAGGCTTTTTATTAAAAAGGAAGTCTTTGGGGGCACAGCCCCCAAACCCCTTAAGCTTCCGAAGCTTCTTCGGCGTCGCCGCTCTTGCTGGCGCCCGAAGCGGTGACCGAAGCCACAACCGCTTCGCCCTTGAGGACCGACGTCACGTCGGACGGCAGCTTCAGGTCGGAAATGTGGATCGACTGGCCGATTTCGTAGCCGGTCAGGTCGACAATGATGTCTTCCGGGATGTGGTCGGCGGGAACCTGAATTTCCAGGTCGTGGATGGCAACGTTCAGCGCGCCGCCCTTTTTCAGGCCTGGCGACGCTTCGTGGTTCTTGAAGTGCACCGGCACGGCGATCTTGATCTTGGCGTGTTCGTCAACGCGCAGCAGGTCGAAGTGCGTCGGCACGTCCGTGACCGGGTGGAAGTCGATCGACTTCACGATGACCTTTTGAGTCTCGGTGCCGTACTTCAGCGTGACCAGGTGACCAGCTAGCTTGCCGGTGTACAGCGACTTCTTGAATTCGTTCAGGCTGGTTGCGATCGGCACGGGACCGAGATTGCCACCATAGAGAATGCCCGGGATCTTGCCGGCATTACGAACTTCACGAGCGCCGCCGGTACCGGTGCGCTCACGCACCTCGACGTCCAATACGATATCGACCATAACTTAAACCTCAATAGAAATACGCCGGTACCACAATTGGCCCGGCGGTCCGAATTTCTGGAGGCGGTCTCCGTACACGACAAACTCATGAGACGCAAGCGGGACAACGAAAAACGGGCCGGAGATCGCTCCGGCCCGTCTTTTCTTAGTGTAAGTCTTCCGATCAGGTCGACTTTTTCTTCTTGGCCGCCGACGCCTTGCCGGTGGACTTCTTGCTGCTCTTCTTGACCGGCTTCTTGTTCATATCGCTGTAGGACACGGCGTTGGCGTGCGACGCCGATACGGTGCCGTCGTCGTTGAAGCCGATGCGCTTGACCGGCGCGAAGCTCAGCGCATTGCTGGACATCTTGCCAAGGCACTGGCCGGTATCCATCAGGATGTGCTGACCCATGCAGAAGATATCTTCGTAATAGGGCTTGGCCACGGCCAGACACTGATAGAGGTTGAGTTTCGACATGCCGAAGCACTTTTCGCCAATGTCGTCGTCAAGCAGACTAACCACGGCATCGGAGCGTGCTTCGCCGCCTTCGCCCAGGATAGCCAGGGCGGCGATGGTCAGCGAGCGGTTGACTGCGTTGGTGTAGGGCGTGTTGAACAGGTCCGGACGACCGAAATCGACCGCCGGTTCCATCGACGGCGTCGCCGGCATCAGCGATTGGCCGACCTGCGTCGCCGCCGGGTTACCGGCGCTGTCGGCAGGCGCCGGTGAGGCGTTGAGCGTGGCGTCGCCGGTGGCGGCACCTGTCGTTGCACGCGTCGTCAGGCCGCTTCCGCTAAGGGCGGCGGCCAGCAGGCGCGAGCTTTCGTCACTGCGGACGCTTTTGAGCGTAACCGAGTTCTGCTTGGCCATGGCCAGGCGTTCATCGCGGCCGGTGACGAATTCCTTCGACCACTTCTGGCGCTGGATGTCGTAGGCGGCCTGTTTGACGCCAGAACCGGCCTTGTAGACCGACTGGCCGTCGCTGGACAGGGCGAGGATGACGCGGCGCGCGGCCACGTCGGCCGCAGGCAGGCCGGCGGCGTAGTTGGTGTCGCTGAGCAGCTTCGAGGTCATCTCGGCGCGGGCATTGGCGTCGGCGGCATAGGCACGCAGTGCGGCGCGGAAGCTCGGCTCCTGCATGGCGGCGATGGCGCCGTAGGCCACGGCACCGCGCGCAAGCTGTTCCGGCTCGTATGCCGACGCAACCTTCAGCTTGGCCTGCACGTCATTCCCGTCGGGAAAAACGGCGCTGACGGTGCGGGCTTGCTGGATGTAGTCGACATAGGCAGCCGCGGCGTCCGAGACACCAGATGCCAAGGCGACCGGAGGACCTGCGGGCGCGGGCGGCGGGGGCGGAGGGGGCGGCGGTGCGTCCGTCGCGCAACTCGCCAGGCTGAGGGCGAGCAGGCTGATGGCAAGACCCTTCGCAACCGTGAACTTCATATACGCAACTCCCTGAAACTTTATCGAGATGGGGACCGGATGAGGCAAGGCGCACACAGGCACCCTGCTGGGCAGCGCGATCGCGCCGTGGAAATTGTGGCAGACTGAAACGTGACAAAGCGCCGAAATTATGGCTCCTGGCCGGTTCCGACGTCTTTAATCAGCACGTTCAGACCGAACACGCAATAAGTTTACAAGATGGAAAAGACGCTATTTTTACAAGCGCCTTATTGTGCTGCATCAATCAAAAAGTTTTGATACGGATTCTTCGTTAGCGATGCGGCGGATGGCTTCGCCAATCAGGGGCGCGACGCCGACCAGACGGATTTTCGGGTTCTGGCGGATGGCTTCGGTCGCCTCGATCGAGTCCGTGATGACCAGTTCGGTCAGGACGGAGTTGGCGACGCGTTCCAGGGCCGGGCCCGACAGGACGCCGTGGCTGACATAGGCCGAAACCGAGCGCGCACCGCGCTCCATCAAAGCCTGGGCGGCGTGGCACAGCGTGCCGGCGGAATCGACGATGTCGTCGAACAAGATGCAGCGGCGGTCGGTGACGTCACCAATGATGTTCATGACCTCGGATTCGCCTGGGCGCGGACGGCGCTTGTCGACGATGGCCAGATCGACATTCAGACGGTCGGCCAGGGCGCGGGCGCGGACCACGCCGCCGACGTCGGGTGACACGATCATCAGTTCGTGCGGATCGGAATAGTTCGACTTGATATCCTTGGCCATGAAGGGAATGGCGACCAGGTTGTCGGTCGGGATATCGAAGAAGCCCTGGATCTGGCCGGCGTGCAGGTCCATCGTCAGGACGCGGTGGGCGCCGGCGCGGGTGATCAGGTTAGCGACCAGCTTGGCAGAGATGGGCGTGCGGCCGCCGGTCTTGCGGTCCTGGCGGGCATAGCCGAAATAGGGGATGACGGCTGTGATCCGCTTGGCCGAGGCGCGGGTCAGCGCGTCGATGCAGATCAGCAGTTCCATCAGGTTGTCGTTGGCCGGGAAGCTGGTCGACTGGATGACGAAGACGTCTTCACCGCGGACGTTTTCATCGATCGTGACAAAGATCTCGTTGTCGAGGAAGCGTTGCACGCGCGCCTTGGTCAGCGGCATGTCGAGATAGTCGCCTATGGCCTGACCGAGTGTGCGGTTGGAATTGGCGGCGAGCAGCTTCATGTACACATTCCTGGAAACGTCTGCGAGAGGGGCGGCGCAGATGCCGGGCTTTTAGCAGGCGAAGCTACAGGTTCAAGGTTAAATTGTCATATCACTGAGAAAATCATGCCCGCAGCATGATGCACGAGATCAGGCGGCCATAGTCCGGTTCACCATTGAGAAACGCACGGCGGTTTGAAAAGAAAAGCGATTCATCGGCGCGTGTATCGTGGCCGGTTGTGGCCGCCAGAAGCACGCCGGCGCGCTTGACCCGCATCAGGCAGTAGCCTGGCAGATCGAACATGCGCTTGTCAGGTGATGCGCCCGGAATGAAGAAGGCCGGGCTGTCAGGATCGGCGTTGGCGAAGGTTTCGGCATAGTCGGCGCCGACCTCGTAGGAGGCCTGGGCTATGCACGGACCAATGACGCAGCGGATTTCATTGAGCCTGGCGCCCTTGGACAGCATCAGGTCGAGTGTGGCTTCGATCATGCCGTGCAGCGCGCCTTTCCAGCCGGCGTGGCACGAGCCGATAACGCGGTTGACCGGATCAGCGAACAGTAGTGGCGAGCAGTCAGCGGACAGGGCTGACAGGATCAGACCGGGCGTGGTGGTGACCAAACCGTCGGCTTCGGGGCGGTCCTCGGTCCACGGACCATTAACGTCGCGCGCTACGTTGGAATGGACCTGGTAGAGGCTGAGGAGATGGTCGGACGGGCGGTCGAAAGCGGCGGCTACCAGCTTGCGGTTTTCGGTGACGGCCGCTTGGTCGTCCTTTGAACCGAGGCCAATATTCAGACTGTCATAGATGCCTTCCGAGACGCCGCCGCGGCGCGTGAAGAAGCCGTGCTGAATGCCCGGCAGGTCGAGCAGGGGGTGAATAATGCGCGGGGGCAGGGGAGACATGACGGTACCTATGAGCAGCGGTAGGCCTACTTACGAGCGCGTCCCTTAACCTTCAAGCCCGATCAGGGGAATTGATGGCGAAGAAGCGAACGCAATCGCCTTGAACAGTTCGCCCATCTGGTCCTGAGCCACAAGGCGGTCGAACTGGCGCTGGAGTTTGTCTGTTTGCGACGGGTTGGAAGCTTTCAATGCGTCTAGCCTTGCGTCGATACCCATGCGTTGCAGGAACGCGGCCTGGGTCGTGATGCCGGACGTCGCCAGGCCGGCTTGAGTGGCTGTAGACGCGACAACCGGAAAGTCCGCCCAGACGGTCAGGTCGTGTTCGCCGGGAGCTTCCAACGGATCGCGCTTCTGATGACGGCAGAGCGCTTGCAGCGTATCTCCGGGCTCAGGACGGTCGCGACCGTAGTCGATCAGCAGAGCAGCACCGCTCGCGACTTTAAGCTTTTCGCCTAGGGCGCGCGTGAAGCGAACCTGCTCGGGGCTATATTCAAAAAGATCGCCGTTATTGCAATTCGAAATTTCCGGAAATTGTGAATTTTCAGGCGCCAGGCCGAAAGCGAGCGCGTCGTCACGTACGCCGACCAGCCGTTCGTGCCAGTTGCCATCGACGCGCACATACTGGCGCGCGGGCAGGCAATCCAAAACCTCATTGGCGACGATAATCAGAGGCAGGTCATCCGGCATGGCTTCGACGGCCGGCATTAGCTCCGCATCGGGCACGACTGTTGCCTGCCGCTCGCGCAGGACGGGTGAGGGCTCTATCATGGTGATCCGGGCCGCGTCTTTGAGGCCCGGCACGCGTGCCGCGACGCGCAGGATGTCGCTCATGAGCGTGCCGTCGCCACCACCGATTTCGACCAGCCGGAATTTGGGCGCGCCCATCGCCATCCATGTTTCAGCGACCCAGACGCCGATCATCTCGCCGAACATCTGTGACACCATGGGGGCGGTGATGAAGTCGCCGTCGGCGCCCAGGGCAGGACGCTGGGTGTAATAGCCATCTATGGGATCGAGCAGGCAGCGCGCCATATAGTCGGCAACGCTGATAGGTCCGTCCAGTATGATCTCCTCGATCAGCCTCTGTTTCAGACTCAAGATCAGGCCGCCGTGCCGTTATCCGCAGGCGTGGGGACTTCCTCATCCGTCACCTTGACAGGCTCCGGTTCGGGCGTCGGCGTCTTGTGGGCACGCCAGATCAGCCAGGCGCCGGTCGCGACCATGGGCAGGGACAGGAGAGTGCCCATGGTGAGGACTTCCCTGAAGAAGGGCAGCATTTGCGCATCGGGATTGCGGACGCTTTCCAGCAGGATGCGGATAATACCATAGCCGGCGATAAAGACGCCCATGATCATGCCGGGCTTGTGCAGCTTCTTAAGGCGGAAAGCCAGGAACCAGACGAGGGCGAACAACAGCAGGCCTTCGCCAAAGGCTTCGTAGAGCTGGCTGGGATGGCGGGCGACTTCGCCGGCCGGACAGGCGCCACCATACTGGAGGTTGACATACTTGTTACAGAACACCATGCCCCACGGCAGGTCGGTCGGACGTCCCCACAGTTCGCCATTGATAAAGTTGGCGATGCGGCCCAGGAACAGGCCGATCGGCGCGGCCATGGCCATCAGGTCGCCGAGATTGAGCATCTGGGGCAGGGTGAAGCGGTTGGAGCGCGCCCACAGGATGGTCGCGACGACGACGCCCAGGAAGCCGCCATGGAAGGCCATGCCGCCGTTCCAGATCTGCAGTACCTGTATCGGGTCTTTCCAGATGATCGAGGCATCGTAGGCCAGGACGTAGCCGATCCGGCCGCCCAGGATGACGCCGCCGGTCAGCCACAGGATCAGGTCATCGATCTGGTCGGCCGTAACCGGCGCCTTGCCGTTCGGCCACAGTTCGAGTTTGCGCAACAGCTTGCCGGCGTAGAGCCAGCCGAGCACGATACCCGCGACATAGGCGAGGGCGTACCAGCGGATGGCCAGCGGGCCGACATGGAAGATGACCGGATCGATGTCCGGCAAGCGCAGTGTCATGATGCCCCGGTCTCCTGGAATGGCTGCGGCGTTTTTTATCAACTTCATTTGTCGGCGTCGCGACAAATTCGCGCTGACGACGGCAAGAATCATGAAAAACTTTGTTGCAAGCGCGATATGGCCTATAAGACTCTATATTAAAAGCGTTTGGCAGGAGACCTCCCCATGCAGAGCCAGCATCCGTTCTTTGACGAAATGGCCAAGCTGACCACGTCCGCGATGGGCCTGGCCCAGGCCGCGGGTGACGAAGCCAAGGCGGCCTTCCGGGCCCAGGCCGACCGTTTCGTGGCGGATATGGACCTTGTGCGCCGCGACGAGTTGGACGTGCTGAAGGCGGAAATCGCTGCACTGCGCGAGGAAATCGCGACACTCAAGGGCACGAAGACGGCAAAGAAGGCCGCATCCGACCCGTCTATTTAAGCTCAGAGATACATATGAACACCCCCCAGGCCTATGACAGCGATGCCGCCTTCGATCCGCTCGACATGGTGGAATCGATCCTCGCCGAGGAAGGCCTTGAATTCGAACGTACGCCGGAAGGCGATCTTGGTTTCGCCCTGAGCGGCGACTGGCGCACCTACGAAATGTGGTTTTCGTGGCGGCCGGAAGGCGAGTGCCTGCAACTGTGCTGCTCGCTGGATGTTGAAACCGGTGCGGGGCGGCCGCTGACGCCGGAGCGCCTGCCGGGACTCTATGAGCTGCTGGCCCTCGTCAACCAGCATGTCTGGTTCGGCCATTTCGAGGTCTTCCGCGACGCCGAAGCCGAAATGCAGGCCGGCGCGGACAAGATGGGCATGGGCGCCTATGATATTGTCTTCCGCCATACAGTGGCGATCAATCCTATCGAGCGCGCTTCGGTGACATCCAGCGCGCACATGATCAACAGCGCCGCTGAGGCGGTCGACCGCTTCTATCCAGCATTCGACTTCTGGTTCAAGGGCGTGGAAACGGCCCGGGACGCTTTTGCCGCCTGCCTGTTCGAAACGCGGGGCGAGGCCTGAGCATGTTGCCCAAACCTATTCTTCTGATCGGCGCTGGCGCGCTGGGGTCTTCCATGCTCAAGGGCATGCGCATCGGTGGGCACGTCCAGCCTGCGGATATGATGATCCTCGATCTTAAGCCGGGCGAGGAAGCGCAGGCCTGGGCTGCGGATGGCGCCAAGCTGAACCCGCAGCCGGAAGAGTGGAAGGCCGCCGGCACGGTTATCCTGGCGGTCAAGCCGCAGGGTTGGCATGCGGTGGCGCAGATTCTCCGTGGCAATTTGAACGCCGAAGCCGTGCTGGTATCGGTCATGGCTGGGGTGCAGACCCCGTCGTTGCAGCAGGCGTTTGAAGGCCATGCGGTCGCGCGGGTAATGCCGACGACCGGGGTTGCGACCGGCAAGGGCGTGGCCAGCATCTTTGCCGAGGGGCCGAGCGCGCTCGATGCCGCGTGCGGGCTGTTCCAGCCGATGGCGTCCACCGTTGTGCTGAAAGAAGAAGGCCTGATGGACTCCGCGACGGCGGTGTCAGGCTCGGGGCCTGCCTATGTCTACGCGTTTGTCCGCGCGCTCGAAAAAGCTGGGCGTGCAACCGGCCTGTCGTACGGCCATGCGCGCGATCTGGCGCGCGGCACGCTGATTTCGGCGGCGCGCTTGTTGGACACCACCGGTGAAGAACCCGACGACCTGATCAGGAAGGTCGCATCTCCGGGCGGTACGACGGAAGCTGCGTTGAACGTGCTCTGCGCGCCGGGCGATGGCCTCGACGAACTGATCCTCGAAGCCGTCCAGGCTGCGCACAAGCGTTCCAAGGAACTCGGCTAAGTTACGGGTCAAGGGTCCTTCGGACCCTTGCCTTTAGTTAAGCTTCAAGGCCTGCTTGATATTGTTCCAATCGACGATTTTGAAGTTCTGCTTCACGCGCATTGACGTCGGGGCTTCGCCGTCCGTGTCTGAATCGTCCTGCATCACCACAACACCATTCGGATAGGGGCCTACGGGGCCGCCCAGTGCCGCGACGCCATCGGTGCCGGTGACGGCATCGATGCCGTTACCGGGGAAGATCGAGAAGCGACCGGACGCGATGGGGGCAGTGCCATCAATGCGCCAGACGGCAAAGGCGCTGTCGCCCTGGGACGAAGCGATCAGATAGGTTTTGGAGCCTTCGCGCAGGATGGTCAGGCCTTCGACATCGGGCTTGAGCGTGTCCGAAGGGGCGGCGGCCAGTTGCTTGCGGCCAGTGCCGACTGCGGCCCAGTCTTCCAGGCTGTATTGCCAGATGCCGACATTTTCCTCGGCCACATAGAATTGGCCGGTCTGGTCGTCGATGACACAGCCTTCGGACTGGGTGCCGACGGCGAAGCGCTTTTCGTCCGACAGGGTGTAGCCACCGGTGGTGTTGAGCCTGGCGATGGCGACGTCGCCATTGATGCCAACGACGGCGACGACGGTCGCGCCATTGACGACGCCCATGCAGAAGCCATAGGCCTCGGAGGTCTTGAGCGGCAGGAAGGCCAGGGTTTCGAGCTTGTGCGCAGGGCTTAGGCGGAACAGGGCGACGCCGTTATTGACGCGATCGGAGGCGGCGACCAGCGGGCCTTCCGGCGTATTGCGCAGATCGACATTGTTGAGCGGGCCGTGGGCGACGAAATCGGCGACCGAGCCGTCGATATTGTAGAGATATAGGCCGGCCTTCTTGTCGGTGGCGATGATCAGGGAGTCGGAGGCGTTGGCCGGATTGACCCACACTTCCGGATCGTCGGCGCTGTCGAGGTTCTTGCTGCCGACGGCGGCGGTCTCTGCGCTGGCCCGGACGGGCGTACCGGTGCCGTTGGCGACCAGCTTTGAATCCGAGGTCAGTTCTGAGTGAAGCGGTGCGCAGGCGCTTAAAGCAGCGGTGAGGGCAAGCGCCGAGGCAGCGACCAGCAGGCGGCGAAGTGTCATGGCAAAACTCGTGTCTGTGTTGCCGGGTTGCGTAGTCGGTTTTTGTGACAGTTTCGCGAACGCCGTCGCAGGATAGGGCGACTTTATTCCGCCGGCAGGGTGATCGTGGCGCGCAAGCCACCCATGGGAGACGTGTCGAGCGTCAGGTCGCCGCCGTGGCCGCGCACGATGTCGCGCGCGATCGCCAAGCCTAAGCCCACGCCCTGGATGTTCTGGTTGCGGGAATCGTCGAGACGCGAAAACGGCTTGAAGGCGTCCTCGCGCTTTTCGGGCGCGATGCCTGGGCCGTCGTCATCGACGTGCATGGCCAGGATACGGCTGTCCTTTGTCGTCGTCAGTTCGGCCGACAGCCGGACGTGCTTGCCGTAGTGAAATCCGTTCATGACCAGATTGGTCAGGGCGCGCTGAATCGACAGGGTGCGGATGCGGACGGAAATCTGTTCGGCCGGCAGGTCGACATCGAGGGCATGGCCGGCGCGGCGGGTGCTGTCGCGGATGCCGTCGACGAGGCCGTGCACGGTGACGGTGTCGGTGTCCTCGTTGATTTCACCGCGTGCGAAGGCCAGGTATTCGTCGATCATATAGGCCATTTCCGACACGTCCTGCTTCATGCGCTGGGCGGCGGCGTCCTGCTCCGTCATGGCCAGTTCGAGCTTAAGGCGCGTTAGCGGCGTGCGCAGGTCGTGGCTGACTGAGGCGAGCAGGGTGGTGCGCTGTTCGATCTGGCGCTGGATGCGCTCCTTCATCTCCAAGAAGGCGTTGGCGGCCGAGCGGACCTCGGTGGCGCCATAGGGCTTGAAGGCCGGATCGTCCTCGCCGCGGCCGAACTTCGCAGCGGCTTCGGCCAGCCGCTCGATGGCGCGGACCTGGTTGCGGATGAAGAGGGTGGCGACGGTGGTGAGCACAAAGGTGGCGCCGACCATCCAGAAGATGAAGATATAGCCGGTGGTGGCGAACGCCCGGTCCTTGGGGGTGATAATGCGCAGCGTGCCGCCTTTCACCTTGACGCGAATATCGAGGTGGCCGGGATAGCGCGTGGTATCAAACCAGTAGGGGTTGTCGAGCCTGCTACGCAGGGCGCGGTCGATGGCGCGGTCCAGCGGCACGAAGATCGACTGGCGCTGGCTTTCGGGCAGGGCGGCATTTTTTTGCAGAACGATCGACAACTGCATGGGGACGCTCGCCTGTTTCTGGATGTGCTCCAGATTGGCAGGGGTCGGGTTTTCCTCATAGGCGCTGACGGCCCAGGCGACATCGCCGGCCATGGCTTCGGAGAGCTTGGCGGTAACCGCCTCCCAGTGCATGTCGAAGAACATCCAGGTGATCAGGACCTGCATGACGATAATGGGCAGGACAATGATCAGGAGCACCCGTGCCATCAGGGTGCGCGGGAAATTGCGCTTCAGGAAGCGCGACCAGAAGCGAAAACGAGGCAGCTTGAAGGGATTTGCGCGTGGGGGCTCCACTAATCCGGCGCCAGCATATAGCCCTTGCCACGTACGGTTTGCAGGTAGCGCGGGTTCTTGGGGTCCTGCTCGATCTTGCGGCGCAGGCGGGTGACCTGGACATCGACGGCGCGGCCGGTGGTGTCGACGCTGTCCTTGGCCAGGTCCATGCGGTCGACTGGCACATTGGCGCGTTCGGCCAGGTATTTCAGCAATTGCGATTCGGCCTCGGTCAGGCGGATCGGGCTGCCGCCCTTGCTGAGTTCGGCGCGTTCCAGGTCAAAGGTGAAGGGGCCCATGGCAATAGATTTGGGCAGGGCCGACTTGACGCCTGTGCGCCTGAGGATGGCTTCGATGCGCAGCAGCAGTTCCTGCGGCTCGAACGGCTTGGCGAGATAATCGTCGGCGCCGAGGCTCAGGCCCGTGATGCGGTCGTCGGAATCGCCTCGCGCCGTCAGGATCAGGATGGGGACGGTCGAGTTGGCGCGCACCCATTTCGACAGCGAGAAACCGTCTTCGCCCGGCATCATGACATCGAGGATCAGCAGGTCGAAGTCGAGCAGTTGCAGCATGCGTTTGGCGGCGTCGGCGTGCGCCGCGGCCGTAACACGGAAACCGTGCCGCGACAGAAACTCCTTGAGCAGGGTGCGGATGCGGTCGTCGTCGTCGACGACCAGGAGGTGGCGGACTGTGGCGTCGTTCAGAGTCGTCATGTCTGCTCGCGGCATGATGGTGTTGCGCCGAACGGACGGATTCGGCGTATTTTTCAGCACTCTAAGACCACTTATGCCGATTGTCACATCTATTACGTCCGGCAAAGCCAAGGATTTTCAGCGAATCGCGGATTCTGCCGGCGCAGCGACAATCAGCCGGGGTGTGCCACTTTTCATTTTCGTCGATTGCGCGTTATAAAGCGTCATGACCAGGGAGCGGGTGTTCAGCGAGATCAAGTCGGCGCAGGATACGGGCCTGTTTGAAACGCTGGCCAATTCCCTGCCGGCCTTGGTGTGGGTAGCGGATGCGTCGGGTGACTGCGTCTGGTTCAATCAGCAGTGGCTGGACTTTACCGGCCGGACGCTGGAGCAGGAGATGGGTGACGGCTGGGTGGACAGCGTCCATCCCGATGACCGGCAAATCTGCGTCGAGACCTATCACCGCAACCTGTCGGCCCGTCAGCCCTCTCAAGTCGAATACCGCCTGCGTCACCATTCGGGCGGCTATCGCTGGATTCTGGACCGAGGCGGGCCGCGCTTCGACGCAGGCGGCGCCTTTATCGGCTTTACCGGCGCTTGCATGGACATCGAGGACCGCAAGCAGGCCGAGGCCGAACGGGCGCGCTTCTTCGACGTGGCAACCGACATTCTGATGACCTTCAAGGTCGATGGCTATGTATCAAGCGTCAATCCGGCGTGCGAACGGACGCTGGGCTGGACGGCCGAGGAAATCGTGAAGATTCCTTTGTCCGAACTGCTGCACCCCGATGACCTGGAAGCGACGCGGGCCACCGGCCCCTATGTGCTGAACGGCGGCGAACTGATCGATTTTGAAAACCGCTATCGCCACAAGAACGGCGGTTATCGCTGGCTGACCTGGCGAGCGCGGCCGGACGCCGAAGGCAAGTTGATCTATGGCGCGGCGGTCGACATCACTGATCGCAAGGCGGCCGAGGCTGAATTGCGCCTGCTCAACGAGACGCTTGAACACAAGGTCGAGGACCGGACGCGCGAACTGGCCGAAGGCGAGGCCGCAACGCGCGCCGCCAAGGACGAGTTGCGCCGCCACCGCGACAATCTGCAGGAACTGATCATCGAGCAGACGCACGACCTGATCGCCGCCCGCGATGAGGCCGAGGCGGCCAGTCGCGCCAAGAGCGAATTCCTGGCCAATATGAGCCACGAAATCCGCACGCCGATGAATGCCGTCATCGGCCTGTCGCACCTGCTGGAGCGCAGCGAGCCTCTGAGCGATCAGCAGCGCGAATATATCGATACGCTGGGTAAGAGCGCAGCGTCGCTGCTGGAACTGATCAACGACCTGCTCGACGTATCGCGCCTGGAAGCCGGCGCGGTCACGCTGGAGGCCATACCCTTTACCCTGTGCCCCCTGGTCCAGGAGGTTGTACAGATGATGGAGGTTGCCTGCGAGGAAAAGGGCCTGTCGTTTGCCGTCGAGGGCGGCTTAAGCGACCATCGACCCTTCCTTGGGGATCCTGGCAAGCTCAAGCAGATACTGGTCAACCTGTGTAGCAATGCCGTCAAGTTCACCGAAAGCGGTGGCGTGCGCATTATTGTCGGCGACGCGCGGGCGGGTGACGGCCGCGATGCGGTTACGCTGGCGGTCGCTGATACCGGGATCGGCATTCCAGAGGCCAAGCTGGCGACCATTTTCGACAAGTTCAGCCAGGCGGACTCGTCGATCAGCCGCAAATATGGCGGCACAGGCCTGGGGCTTGCCATCTCCCGCACGCTCACCGAACTGATGGGTGGCAGGCTAACCGTCGAGAGCCGGGAAGGGCACGGGTCGACCTTCACCGTCAATCTGACGATGGAAAAGTGTGATGCGGCGATTCCCGTCCCCCTCGCAGCGCCGGTCATCGACGCGGCCACGACGCCGCACCGTATCCTGCTGGTCGAAGATCATCCGGCCAATGTGCTTGTCGCGACAAGCCTGCTGGAAGCCATGGGCTATGAATGCGATGTCGCCGAAACGGGCATCGAGGCGCTGGAAAGGCTGGCGAAACGGCAGGACTATGCCGTTGTGTTGATGGATGTGCAGATGCCCGGCATGGACGGGCTGGAGGCGACGCGGCGGGTGCGGGCGCTGGGCGGCGCGGCTGGCGGCGATATCGCCATTATCGGCATGACAGCCCATGCCCTGATGGGAGACCGCGAACGCTGCCTTGATGCGGGCATGGACGACTATATCCCCAAGCCGTTCGCGCCGACGACCCTGGCGGCCAAGTTGTCGGACGTTATCCAGCGCGTCCGTGGCACGGGCGCCAGACAACCGGCCTAAAGCAGCCCGCGTAAAGCCGGCGCGCAAAAATCGCTTGCAATCGTTACGCCTGTTATCGAAAAGTGCAGCCGCACGCGCGTATCGGCGTGCCGAAGCGATATACCGAAAAGTGTGGAGCGGTTTTCGGTGTAATATCGCTTCAAAGCAAATAACCAGAGTGGTTCATGTCATTTACCTACGGCCCGGAAAACCTGCAAAGCCTCCTGGGCATCGTCGTCATGCTGGCCGCGTGTTGGCTGCTTTCCGAAAACAAGAAGCGTTTTCCGGTCAAGCTTGCGATCGGCGCCATACTGGTCCAGGTCGGGCTGATCGTCCTCCTGTTTGCGCTGCCGCAATCGCACGCTGTACTCGATAGCGTGGGCGCCGGTATGCAGGCCCTGTCGGACGCCACCATGCAGGGCATGCAGTTCGTCTTCGGCTATATGGGCGGCGGTGATCAGCCCTATGCAGTCGTCAACCAGGGCGCCCTCTTCGTCTTCGCCCTGCGGGTCCTGCCGCTGATCATCGTCATTGGCGCGCTGTCGGCGCTGCTGTGGCATATCGGCGTGTTGAAAGTCATCATCCGCTTCTTCGGAGTCATCTTCGAGAAGACGATCGGCCTCGGTGGCGCGTCTGCTCTGGGTGTGGCGTCGGGCATATTCGTCGGCAATGTCGAGAGCCTGATCATCATCCGCGCCTATCTCGACAAGCTGACTCGGTCGGAATTGTTTATCCTGGTCGTCGTCGGCATGGCCAATGTGTCGGGTTCGACTATGGTCGCCTACGTCCAGATCCTGACGGGCGTCCTGCCCAATGCCGCCGGTCACATCCTGGCCGCGTCGATCGTATCGGCGCCGGCGGCCGTTCTGTTGTCGCGGATTATCGTGCCGGAACGCGAAGGCCACGAGCACGAAAAGGTCGATTACGGCAGCTCGTTGAAATACGACAGCGCCATCGACGCCATCTCCAAGGGCACTGCCGACGGCATGACGGTTGCCATGAGCATCGCTGCCATCCTGATCGTCATGGTCGCGCTGGTGGCCCTGGTCAACCTGATGCTGGGCGGCCTGCCGCTGTGGGACGGTCAGCCGGTGACGGTCGATCGCCTGCTGGGGGTTCTGTTCTCGCCGCTGGCCTGGCTGATGGGCGTGCCGTGGAAAGAGGCCCAGACAGCCGGCTGGATCCTGGGCGTCAAGATGGTGCTGACCGAGTTCGTCGCCTTCCTGAAGCTGGCGGCCATTCCCGAAGGCGCCATGTCGGAGCGTACGCGCATCCTGATGACCTATGCGGTCTGCGGCTTCGCCAATATCGGCTCGGTCGGTATTACGGTCGCCGGTTATGGCGCCATGATGCCTGACCGTCGTCCGGAACTTCTGGAGCTGATCTGGAAGGCGCTGGTGGCTGGTTTTCTGGCGACTTGCCTGTCCGCGGCGATCGTCGGGGCCCTGCCGAACGCCATATACGGCTTACAGTAATATCGAGGATCAGCCGTCGCGGCTGCCCTGCGGTGACTTGCGCGCCAGAATACCGGTGAAGCTCATTAACAGCTTGCCGTTGGCGTGCAGTTCGCCGCGTCCGAAGACCAAAGTCTTGCCGGCGCGGGTGATCTCGCCGGTGGCGACGATGATGTCATCGAGCCGACCTGGCACCTGAAACTGCGAATCGAGCTGTACCGTCACAGCGCCGCCGCCTTCGAGGTGCGGCAGGGCGAAGATGAACAGTGAGGTGTCGGCCAGTGTCAACAGGCAGCCACCGTGGACGGTCCCGCCGCCATTGAGATGGCGCTTTTCCGCCTTGAAGGCCACTTTGACCTTTCCTGCATCGTCGCTCTGGTAGTAGTAGGGGCCGACGAGGGCGTTGAAGTTCTCATTGATCTCGGCCACGGTCCAGCCGGCAAACTCACCCTCGGTGATGGTCTGAAGTTTGGGTTCGCTGGCCATAAGCTATTACTCCGGAAGGAAAAAATCATGTCCTCACAAGTCGAGGAGACTCTGCTGGAGCTCTTATCGCAGGTGCGAGACGGCGAGTCCATAAGCCCGAACCAGGTCGCCAAGGCGCTGGACGCGGTAAACTGGCAGCGCGAACTGCCCAAGGTCAGGGCGGTTGCCCTGGGCCTGGCGCGGCAGGGGCGGCTGGAATATGTGCGCAAGGGCAAGCCGGTGCCGCCGGAAGGGCTGAAGGGAATCTACCGCCTGCGTCTGGTCAAACAGGCGTAAATCCTTCGCGCGCATGGCGAATCCCACAGCTTTTTTATATGCTAAACGCCAGATGCATACGGATGCGATGTAAACAAGCCAGGGCAATCTTGCGAATTTATCAATCTCCATCATGTATAAAGAGCGCCGTACCCGACTTAAGGCTCTTTTTTAACCATGATCGCCGCCCCTGATGTCCAAGGCTGACTATACCTTAGACGCTACGTCTGAGGGGACCGGCATGGCCACGCTCAGCCTGAAAGGGCAGTGGGTCATTTCGCGGCTGCCCGGTGTAGCCGACCGCCTGCGCGCTTCGGTCAAGGCCCATGAGCGCATCCGCATTGTCTCCGCCGAATTGGAAAGCCTCGATACGGCGGGCGCCTATCTGCTGCACACCGCTCTGGACGGCAAGGTGGACGGCGAGATATTCGCCGACCAGGAAAAATACGCCGGGCTCTACGAACTGGTTCGCGTGCGCGAATCTGAGAGCGAAGCCGCAGATAAACCTGAAAAAAAGCCCGTCGCTGCAGAGCCTGCGTTTTTCCCGCTGCTGAACTGGCTTGGCCGAATGGTCATCACCTTCTGGCGCGAATTCATAGCCCAGGCGGTATTTATCGGCCACCTGATCAGCCTGACCCTGCGCTCGCTGGCGCGGCCGTCGCGCATCCGCTGGGCCGCGCTGGTCAGCCTGATGCAGCGCGCCGGCCTTGAATCCATTCCGATCGTCTGCCTGACCAACCTGTTTGTCGGCGCGGTCATCGCCTATCTCGGCATCGTCCAGTTGCGCCAGTTCGGCGTCTCGGTCTTCGCCGTCGAACTGACCGGCATCGCCGTCCTGCGCGAATTCGCGCCGTTGATCGCCGCCATCCTTCTGTCCGGCCGCAGCGCCTCGGCCTTCGCCGCAGAAATCGGTGCCATGAAGATGAACCAGGAAATCGACGCCATGGAGGTCATGAGTATCGACCCCTATGAAGCGCTGGTCTTGCCGCGCGTGCTAGCCCTGGTCATCATGATGCCGCTGGTCAGCTTTATCGGTTCGCTATTCGGCCTTTTGGGCGGGGCGCTGGTGGTCTGGGGCGTGCTGCACTACAGCCCGGAATTCTTCGTCGAACGCGCCTATGACTACGTGCCTTTCGTCAACTTCCTCATCGGCATGATCAAGGTGCCCTTTTTTGCGGCCGTTATCGCCATTGTCGGTTGCCGCCGCGGCCTGGTCGTCAAGGAAGACGTCATTTCGCTGGGCCGCCAGGTGACGACCGCCGTCGTTCAGTCGATTTTCATCGTGTTCATGCTCAATGCCATGTTCGCCCTCCTGTTCCAGGACTGGAACGTCTGATGCGGGGCGCAAAATGAAGATCAAGGAACTGCCGGAACTCAAAGGCGCCGCCGAGGCTGATCCCATCACGATAGCCGGGTTGACCAATCGTTTCGGCGACAGGGTCATTCACGACAAACTGGACCTGACCGTTAATCGCGGTGAAATTCTCGGCATTGTCGGTGGCTCCGGCTCAGGCAAGACGGTGTTGCTGCGGTCGATACTCGGCCTGCACAAGCCGTCGGCCGGCGATGTACATCTGTTCGGCCACAAGCTGGCGTCGGCCAATGAGACGACGCGTCGCCAAATCCAGGCCAAGACGGGCGTGCTGTTCCAGAGCGGCGCCTTGTTTACCGCACTGACCGTGGCCGAAAACGTCATGGCGCCGATTCTTGAATATACGCGTATGGGCCGCAAGGATGCGCGCGACATCGCGATGTTCAAGATGCGTCTCGCCGGCCTGCCGATGGATTCGGCCGACAAGATGCCTTCGGAGCTGTCCGGCGGCATGATCAAGCGCACGGCTTTGGCCCGTGCATTGGCGCTCGACGCCGAACTTCTTTTTCTCGATGAGCCGACTGCCGGCCTCGATCCTATCGGCGCTGCCGCCTTCGATGACCTGATCAAGGAACTGGCGGCAAGCCTCAATCTCACGGTTTTCATGATTACGCACGACCTCGACAGTCTTTATACTATCTGCGACGAAGTCGCCGTCCTCGCCGACCGCAAGGTTGTCGCCAAGGACAGCGTCGCAGAACTGGAAAAATCGGATCACCCGTGGATCCACGAATACTTCCATGGTCCGCGCGGGCGGATCAAGGATTCCGACGCTTCACGGCTCGGGTAAGGAGAACGCACTATGGAACGTCAAGCGCATTACGCCGTGGTCGGACTGGTGACCTTCGTCCTGGTCATTGCCCTGGTCGTCTTTACCTTCTGGTTCATCAAGTTCGACTTCAACCGCAACTACGGCGTCTACAACGTCGAATTCAACACCAAGGTCGACGGCCTGACCAAGGGCGCCGAAGTCCACTTCAACGGCATCAAGGTCGGTGAAGTGACCGACCTGCGCCTGGGCCAGGCCAATACCCACCAGGTCATCGCCGAGGTGCGGCTCGATGCCGGCACGCCGGTGCGGACAGACTCGGTTGCGACGCTTGAACCGCAAGGCATTACGGGCCTGTTCTACATGCAGATTTCGCCGGGATCGGCGCGGGCGCCGTTGCTCAAACCCAATCCGGATGGACCGGCGCCAGTCATCCATTCGGAGGAAAACGCCCTGTCGAAGCTCTTGTCAGGCTCGGGCTCGGTGATCGAGAACACCTATGAAAGCCTCAACCGCGTCAATCGGCTGTTGTCGGACCGCAATATCCAGAGCTTCTCGCGCAGCCTGGAGAACCTCGAAAATCTGACGGGGGACCTCAAGGACCGCGAACAGATCATGGACGATGCTCACGAAGCGGTCGTCAGCGCCGGTCAGGCGGCCGACGCCGTCGAACGGCTGGCCAACTCGACTAATACGGTGATCGGTTCCGAAATGCCAAAGACCCTGCGCAAGATCGATGTCGCCGCCGACAATTTCGCCGTCGCCGCCGACAATTTCAGCAAGGCCACGGCTTCGGCCCAGGAACCGCTGGACACGCTGCAGACGACGACCTTGCCCGAGATCCAGGAAACCATGCGTAACCTGAACGAGGCCTCGGATTCGCTCAAGCAACTGGTCGACAACGTCAACAGCGATCCCAAGGGGCTGTTGATCAAGCCCGAATCCAAAGAAAGAAAGGTCGGTCAATAATGCGCGCGACCCTTACAAAAGTGGCCTTGGCGGCTGTTGCCACGCTGATGCTGACAGGCTGTATCAACGTCCTGCCCAAGACCAAGCCGGTCCAGCTCTACCGTTTCGGCTATCATGCCGACAAGGTGGAGAAGCTGACCCTGGCGCCCGCGATCGATGAGCGCGTGGCAATTAACCTGGGCGGGGTGGACTTCCCGCAGGAATCGCAGGGCGACCGCATCCTGACGACCGAGGGCAACGAGGTCAGCTATGCTGGTGGTTCGCGCTGGGCGGCGCCCGTGCGACAACTGTTCCAGGATGCGGTCAAGGAAGGCTTCTCACGGTCGGCGACGACGGTCAGGCTCGATCCGCGCGGCCCGTCGGCGGCGCAGTATCGCCTCGACCTGACCGTCCATCGCTTCGAAAGCGCCTATGGCAAGGGCCGGCCGACCGTGTCGGTCGCGCTAGACGCCCGCCTGACGAGGCTGGCCGATCGTGTCGTCGTTGGGCAGCGCTATGTGACTGCCGATGTCAGCGTGCGCCGCAGCGACATGTCGCTGATGGCGGAGTCCTATGACGAGGCAACGTCGCAGGTCGTGGCCGCGTTGATCGGCTTCACGCAGGAAACCGTCGCCGCCAATCCGGTGCCAGATCGCAAGGTTTCAGTCCCGGCTAAACCCTGACGTCGTAAGCCGCTTCCGTCACGGCCGCTACGTCTTCGAGTGTCACGCCGGGCGCGAGTTCGGTCAGGATCAGGCCGGAACCGTCCGGCTTGACCTCAAATACGCCCAGTGTCGAGATGATCAGATTGACGACGCGTGTGCCGGTCAGCGGCAGGGTGCAGGCTTTCAGCACCTTGGATTCGCCATGCTTGTTGGCATGCTCCATGACGACGACGACGCGCTTGACGCCGGCGACCAGGTCCATGGCGCCGCCCATGCCCTTGACCAGCTTGCCCGGGATCATCCAGTTGGCGATGTCGCCGTTTTCGGCGACTTCCATGGCGCCGAGAATGGTCAGGTCGATATGGCCGCCGCGGATCATGGCGAAGCTGTCCGACGACGAGAAGAAGGCCGTTTCGGGCAGGGCGGTGACCGTCTGCTTACCGGCATTGATCAGGTCGGGATCGACCTCGTCGTCATGGGGGAAGGGGCCCATGCCCAGCATGCCGTTTTCCGACTGGAAGGTGACGGTCATGCCTTCGGGGATATGGTTGGCAACCAGGGTCGGAATGCCGATGCCCAGATTGACGTAGAAGCCGTTCTGCAGCTCTTTCGACGCGCGCTCTGCGAGTTGTTCACGTGACCAAGCCATGTCTTATGCCTCCTTTGAGCGCACGGTACGTTGTTCGATACGTTTTTCGAACGTGCCCTGGACGATGCGGTCGATATAGATGCCCGGCGTATGGATATGGTCGGGATCAAGCGAACCCGTGGGTACTATCTCTTCGACCTCGGCGACGCAGACCTTGCCGGCCGTCGCCATCATCGGGTTGAAGTTGCGGGCCGTCTTGCGGAAGATCAGGTTGCCGCGATCATCGCCCTTCCAGGCCTTGATGATCGACAGGTCCGCGACAAGGCCGGTTTCCAGCACGTAGTCGCGATCGCCAAAGCGCTTGATTTCCTTGCCATCGGCAACAACCGTACCGACGCCGGTTGCAGTATAGAAGCCGGGAATGCCCGCGCCACCGGCACGGATGCGTTCGGCCAGCGTGCCTTGCGGATTGAACTCGAGCTCGAGTTCACCGGCCAGAAACTGCCGCTCGAATTCCTTGTTCTCGCCGACATAGGAGCTGATCATCTTTTTAATCTGGCGCGTGGTCAGAAGCTGGCCGAGACCAAAACCGTCAACGCCGGCATTGTTGGAGATGACGGTCAGGCCGGTGACGCCGGAATCGCGCAGGGCGGCGATCAGGTTTTCCGGAATGCCGCACAGGCCAAAGCCGCCGGACATAACGGTCATACCGTCGAAGGTGAGGCCTTCCAGGGCGGTCTTGATGTCCGGCCAGACCTTGGAAATGGGTTTGAAATCGGTGTCGGGCATATTGGTCTCCAGATGCACGATTTCAGGCACCGCGCGCGATATGCCGAAAAGTGTCTAGCGGTTTTCGGCTGAATATCGCGATAACGCAAAAAACTTAGATCGGGATGATTTTTACCTAAAATCGTCCCGATCTAAGCCGAAACCGATACCCCTGTCACGCGATAATTGCTGCGTTGCAAACGGTTATTGCAGCAGCGGTTTCAGAGGCGCGTCCGGATCAGCGAGGATAGCGGTATCCAGGCCGGTCTTTGCCTTGGAAATCAGCATTTTGGCCCCCATGAAATCGGCCGGACGCGTAACGCATTCGGCGCAGCGCACGCAGCCTTCGCCATCGAGATGGAAGACGCTGAAGGCGCCGGAAGCCGGATCACCGCGCAGGATCGGCGTTGTCCCTGGCATCAGCAAACCGGCGATCTGGAGCTTGTGGTCGTACTGATCGGACCAGAACCACGGCGTCTCGACGACGGGGGGCTTGAAGCCGGTGATGGCGGCTGCGGCCTGCTTGGCCTGTTCCAGCGCATTTGGCACGCTCTCTAGGCGGAAACGGCCGTCGTAAAAAGGCAAGGTGCGCGAGGTCACATCGCCAATGGCGAAGATACTCGGATCGTTTGTGCGCGCCTGTTCGTCAACGACTATGCCGTTGCCGGTGTAGAGACCTGACGCGACTGCAAGATCGTCGGCGGGCAGGGCGCCGATGCCGACCAACAGCAGGTCAAAGGCGTGCTGAGTGCCGTCGGCCAGATGGACGACCTTCTTGTCGCCCTGACCCAGGCTGAGTTCGCTGACGTGAGCGCCGGTGATGAGCTTGACGCCATGGGCGGTGTGGGTTTCGGTGAAGAAATCCGACAGGTGTTGCGAAGCGACGCGCGCCAGGATGCGCGCTTCGCGTTCGAACACCGTGACGTCGCAGCCGAGATAGCGGGCGGAGGCTGCGACTTCGAGGCCGACATAGCCTGCGCCGATCAGGCCGATGCGATGGTCGGGGGCCAGCACTGACTTGAGGCGTTCGGCGTCGTCGAGCGTCCGCAGCAGGTGGTGCGGGACGTGTTCGACGCCCTTGGCCGGAAAGGGACGCGCCTTCGAACCCGAAGCGATGATCAGGTGGTCATACGAAATATGGTCGCCCGACGCGACAGTGACCGTCTTGGCAGCGCGATCGATCGCGTAGCAACGTGTGTTTAAACGCGCGGTAACACGCTGATCGGCATAGAAGTTTTCGCTGCGCAGATAGAGGTCTTCGAGCGAAGCTTCGCCTTTCAGCCATGCCTTGGAGAGCGGCGGGCGCTGATAGGGCAAATAGGGTTCTTCGCCGACGAGCGTAATATCGCCTTCGAAGCCATATTGCCTCAGAAAACCCGCTGCCGCTCCGCCGGCGTGCCCAGCACCGATAATGACCACGCCGGCCATATCAGACGCCTTCCGGCACCGGCAGATGGTTCTGCAAACAGAAGGCCTTGAGCGTATTGTTGAGCAAACAGGCGATGGTCATCGGTCCGACACCTTTCGGCACAGGCGTGATGGCGAGGGCACGACCCTTGGCGGCGTCGAAATCGACATCGCCGACGACCTTGGACTTCGGTCCTTCCGGGGTCTCGACAATGATGCGATTGATGCCGACATCGATCACATAGGCGCCGTCCTTGACCCAGTCGCCCTGGACGAAGTGGGCGCGGCCGACGGCGGCGACGAGAATGTCTGCCGCGCGGCAGACATCGGCCAGGTGCTTGGTCTTTGAATGGGCGATGGTGACGGTGCAGTCCTGGGCCAGCAGCAGTTGCGCCATCGGCTTGCCGACGATGTTCGAGCGGCCGACGATGACGGCATTCTTGCCGGCCAGGGCGTCACCATATTTTGCGGCGGCGTCCTTCAGCAGCATCAGCGAGCCCAGCGGCGTGCAGGGCACGATGCCGTCGAGGCCGACCGCCAGCTTGCCGGCATTGGAGACGTGGAAGCCGTCGACATCCTTCATCGGGTCGATGGCGTCGATGACCTTGAGCGACGACATGTGCTTTGGGAGGGGCAACTGGACCAGAATGCCATTGACCACAGGATCATGGTTCAGTTCGGCAATCAGCGTCAGCAGTTCCGATTCCGACGTCGTGTCGGGCAGGCGGATGGTGCGCGATTCCATGCCGATCGCCTTGGTCTGCTCGCCCTTGTTCTTGACGTAGATCTGACTGGCAGGATCTTCGCCGACAATGACGACGACGAGGCAAGGCGGTGTCGGGTGCGCCGTCTTAAGACTGGCGACGTGGAGAGCCAGGCGTTCGCGTAAAGATGCCGCGTAACCGGCGCCGTCGATGATATGGCCGCGATTGTGGAGAGCGTTGGAAAGGGCGGACATCTGTCCTCCGTTATCAGGTACGAGGCAGAGCTTCGAGCAGGGCTTCGACCAGCGGCCGAAGCGTATGACTCAGAGGGGCTGCGAGACCTGCGTCATACAGGTGCGGCGTGGCCATGTTCAAGTAGGTATCCTGAACAATTTCTATCTGCAGCGTGTGAATGCCGCGCTCCGGCTGACCGTAATGGCGGGTGGTGTAGCCACCTTTGAAGCGGCCATCGACGACGTGGCTGTAGCGGCTTTCGCCTGCGCCCCACCGGCGAACAACTTCGGCCAGAACCGGCGCGGCGGAGCGACCGTCATTCATGCCAAAATTGAGATCGGGCAGGCGGCCTTCGAAAAGGTCGGGTATGGAGGGGCGGATCGAATGGGCATCGATCAGCAGGGCAAAGCCGTGGCGGGCGACGGCCGCGTCCAGGGTTGCGCGCAACTGGTCATGATAAGGCCGCCAGTAGCTGTCGCGACGGCGGCTGACTTCTCCGGCGTCGGGTGTCGTGTCTGCGTAGATCGGGCGACGGTCAAAGTCGCTTAAGGGGCAGAGATCGGTCTCGAACTTGCCGGGATACAGGCTGGCATTGTCCGGCGCGCGGTTCAGGTCGATGACATAGCGCGAATGGGTGGCGAACAGGGTTGATGCGCCGAGATCATGCGCAAAGTCGAACAGGCGATGGACATGATAGTCCGTCTCATGGACCCCCAGGCCTGTGGCGTTGAACTGACCGGCCAGATAGGAGGGGATGTGCGTGCCGACGTGTGGGGCGGACACGACAAGCGGTCCTGTCCCTTCGACAAAGTCGAACAGGTTAATTTCATCCGTGATCTGACGGTGGGCCTGCATGGTTGCCATTGAGACGATTGCCTGTCGGTCTGTCAATCACTGCTTTTGGTAGACGCGGACATAATCGACTTCCATACGGGCGGGGAAGGCCGTGTCGTCGATACCCTCCTGACCGCCCCAGGCACCACCGATCGCCACATTGAGCAGCAGGTATTCGGGACCGTCGTACGGCCAGGTCTTCCAATCGGTATGCTTAGGCTTATCCAGTTGGAAAAAGGGCTTTCCGTCGACCAGCCATGTCATCCCATCCGGACGCCAGTCGAGCTGATAGTTATGGAAATCCGTGCACAGGGTCGGCACGTCGACCTGGCTGCCCTTTGGTGACTTGGTATCGACGCTGTGGCGCGTATGGGCGGCGCCGTAGACGGTCTTTGGCGTAAACCCGACCGATTCCATGATGTCGATTTCGCCGGTGTCAGGCCATTGGCCGGTCCCCAGCATCCAGATTGCCGGCCAATGTCCGCGGCCGCACGGCAGCTTTGCGCGGATATCGAAAAAGCCGTAGGTCCATTCGGCCCTTCCGCGCGTAATCAGCCGCGCCGAAGAATATTTCTGGCCGCCGAAATCGGCGAACCCGGACACGTCGTCGCGCCGTGCTTCGATGATGAGATTGCCGTTCTCGACGCGGCTGTTTTCCGGCCGGGCAAAGGCATAGTACTGCGCCTCGTGGTTCCACCAGCCTTCTTCGTTGCGATCGATGTCGTAGTCCCACTTCGCCGGATCGGGCATGGTTCCGGTATCGAACTCATCGGACCAGACAAGTTTGTAGCCGTCCCTTGGAGCGACTGCCAATGCCTGTCTCGACTTTACGGTATCCGCCTGGGTCACCTGGGATTGGGCGAACCATACCGCGCCGGCCGCGCAAGCCGTTAAAAAAGCAGCGCCTGCGATGATCCAATGCCTTGTCATGTGCGTCACCCTGCTTAGATTGGCGAATCATAGGGCGCAGACGCCGGCTTGCCAAGCCGGGTCATCGGGAATCGGTAGATGGATATCAAGCTTCTCACCATAACCTTCGTCTTCCTGATGGCAGGGTGCCTGATCGTGCCGTTGGCCCAGCGCTTTCGCCTGGGCTCGGTGCTGGGCTACCTGATCGCCGGTATTGCCATCGCGCCTCTGGCCCGCACATTCATCGGGGTCGATGCCGACGGGATCATGCACTTCGCCGAAATCGGCGTGATCATGATGATGTTCCTGATCGGCATGGAGCTTGAACCCGCTGTCCTGTGGCGCCTGAGGAAATCGATCATCGGCCTTGGCGGATTGCAGGTGACCTTGACTTCGGCGGCGCTGATGGCGGCGGGTTTCATGATGGGCCAGACCTGGCAGGCCGCTCTGGCGATCGGCATGGCCCTGTCGCTGTCGTCGACCGCCCTGGTCATGCAGATGCTCAACGAGCGCAACCTGACCCATACCCTTGTCGGTGAGACCTCTTTCTCGGTCCTGTTGTTCCAGGACATCGCCGTCATCGCCATCCTGATCATCATTCCGCTGCTGGCGGTGGGAACGGGCGGCGCCGCACATGTCGAAAGCCACAGCCTGATCGCGCACTGGCCAGTCTGGGCGCGGCCGATCGCAGTCGCCGCTGTCATAGCCGGCGTGATCCTGGCAGGGCACTATTTGTCGCGCTACGTCTTCATGGCGATCGCCAAGGCCAACCTGCGCGAAGTCTTTACCGCCATCTCGCTGGCCATTGTCATCGGCGTGACCATCCTGATGGAGTTGGTCGGCATGTCGCCGGCGCTCGGCGCCTTCATCGCCGGCGTGGTCTTGGCCAGTTCCCAGTATCGCCGCACCATCGAAACCGACATCGAACCGTTCAAAGGCCTGCTGCTGGGCCTGTTCTTCATTTCCGTCGGCATGGGGATGGACTTCAGCGTGCTGATGCGCCATCCGCTGGCTATGATCGGCGCGGTGGTGGGCTTGATGACCATCAAGGGGATCATTCTCTACATTCTCGGCAGCCGGTTTGGCGTGACGGGTGCGCAGGGCATCGGCCTGGCGATCGGCCTGTCGCAGGGCGGCGAGTTCGCCTTCGTCCTGCTGCAACTGATCGGCGGGCTGAACATTATCGATGTCGAGGCGCAGAAGTTCCTGATCCTGCTGGTGGCCCTGTCGATCGGACTTACGCCTGTTCTGGTCGCGCTCTACAGCCGGTTTATTATTCCGCGCTTCGTCAGCCAACTGCCGGAACGCGAGTTCGACGTCATCGACGAAACCAACCCGGTGATCCTTGCGGGGTTCGGCCGATTCGGCCAGGTCGTCGGCCGTTTCCTGTTGTCGCAAGGCGTGGCAGTGACGGTTCTGGAAAAGAATCCTGACCAGGTCGAAACCGTCGGTCGCTTCGGATTCAAGGCCTATTTCGGCGACGCGACGCGCATGGACTTGTTGCACAGCGCAGGCATCAAGGAGGCGCGGATGCTGATCGTGGCGGTAGACGACGCTGACGCGGCAGTTGATATCGTCCGCCAGGCCAAGGAACACTATCCGAAACTGCTGGTCTTTGCCCGGGCGCGTAACCGCCGTCACGCCTATGATCTGCACAAGGCGGGGGTCGACAACTATCACCGCGAATTGCTGGACGCTTCGCTGGCCCTTGCGCGCGACGCCATGGTGGCGCTGGGCAAGGATCCGGCAGTGGTCGAACGCAAGGCGGCCAAGTTCCTGGCGCACGATATTCAGACGCTGAAGACGTCGTTCGAGTTCTTCGAAAGCGAACCCGAGCTGATCAATTTCGCCAAGCTGAGCCGCGAGGAACTGGAACGCATTCTTCGTGAAGACAAACAGGATACGGACGAGGCGACCGCCTGATTGAAGCCTGATGCGCCGCACGATCCCGTTGAACCGGATATAAAAGAAGGGTCTTGAGGGAGTTGCGAAGCCAGGCCTTGAGACTTTGCTATTGGGTTGAGACGCGTTCCCGTCGCCAGAATGTCATGGTCAGGGCCAGACATAGTAAGGTGCCGCCCCAAAGGCTGCGCAGGTCCAGGGCAAGGAACGCGGCAGCGCCAAGACAGGCGCCTGATACAAGCCCCGCCCATAGAAAGAAATAAGGCTGCCACGCCGTGTCCTTCTCGCCGAGCAGACAGCCTGCAAGCCGCTGTCCCAACTTCACCAAAGCGCCGGTCATGTAGGTCACGCCGATGGAGACTTCACCTTCGCGCACGAAAATATTGTTGGCAGCGCCCATGGCGATGGCCATGAGTGGCGCCGCAACGGCGTCGGCTCCGATTTCATAGGCCAGTGCTGCGGCGAACAGGGCGGTTGACATGAAAATGAGCACCGAGGTCGACGGGGTACGGCTGCTGTAATGGCGGATGACGCGGCCCAGCATGACCCCAAGAACGAACAGCGCGATGATCCCCAGTGGAATCAATGCGGTTTTCCATGAGACCCCATGCATCAAATCGACCGCGGAACGCGTTGAATTGCCACTCATAAAGGAAACGAAGTAGCCGCCGAGGCTCAGAAATCCCAGCGCGTCGATATAGCCGGCGAGCAGTGCAAGTCCGACGGCTATTGTCTGAGATGTCCGGTCGTGGGCGTGCATCGACTAAGCATATCTCCCTTGATATGACGACATGGGTGGTTGGCGGCGAGTCATACATGATTGGCATAGGATTTGGCGTTTGCGCAATGGTATGGCGGACGCACACATAGGTCAGCCTGGTCAGAGCTCGAGAATCCTTGAAGCGCGGCGACTGGCGACCAAGTGGGGGCGCAGGCTGCGGGGCGCCAAGAGCCTGCGGCTCCGAGCGCAAAAACACACACTCATTTTCGCAGAAAGACGGTGGACCCAGGCGGACAAAGCTTGAACCGGAGCGAAGCGACTAGCGACCAAGTGGGAGCGCAGGCTGCGTGCCGCCAAGGGCCTTTGGCCCTGAGCGCCAAGCAAGAAAATCATTTTCAGATTTTCGAAGGAAATATGGAAATGGTGGACGCGACAGGGATTGAACCTGTGACCCTTCGCGTGTGAAGCGAATGCTCTCCCGCTGAGCTACGCGTCCGAACCATTGGGGAGGCGCGGTATTAGCCTGAGGTTGGCAGCTACGCAAGAGGGAGATGACTATTTTATCACCGTCTTTATGGCGTCGATCAGGGCATCGTAGTGGTCGATCAGGACGTCGCAGTCGAGTTCCTGGATCGGGCGTTCGCTATAGCCGAAGCTGACGAGGATGGAGGGCACGCCGGCATTGCGCGCGGTCATGAAGTCGGTCTCGGAATCGCCGACCAGAATGGTTTTGCGGATATCGCCGCCGATATCGTCAACGCAGGCCTGAAGGTGGCCGGCGTCGGGCTTCTTGTTGGGCACGCTGTCCGAGCCGCGGTTCGATCCGAAGCGGTCCGACCATCCGAGGCGCTTTATCAGCTCGACCGACAGATAGGTGTGTTTGTTGGTGCAGACAGCCAATTTCGCTCCGGCCGCCGACAGGGCGTCCATGGCTTCCGCCACGCCGTCGAACGGTTTGGAGAAGGCGTCGATGTGGGTTTCGTAGTGCTTGAGCAGGCGGTCGAGCAGCGGCTGTTCCTGTTCGGCCGTCAGCGGATGGCCGGCCAGGGCGAAGCCACGGCGCAGCAGTTCGAGCGCGCCACGGCCGATCAGCGGGCGGGCTTCGTCAAGATGGTACGGCTTGATGCCCTCTTCGCGGAGGACCAGGTTAAGAGCACCAATGATGTCGGGCGCGGTGTCAACCAGCGTGCCATCGAGGTCGAACGCGATGATATAGCCGTTGAGATCCATAATAATCCTAGCTTTAAGAAGTTTGCCGTCGAAATCGCCCTCGCTTTGGGCTAAATCGGCGCGATCCGCAATTGAAGAGTCGCTGATATGGCTGAAAATACCGGTTCCTCGCACGCCCGCCGCGCCGCCGTCATCCTGGCCGCAGGGCAGGGGACGCGGATGAAGTCGCCCTTGCCCAAGGTTCTGCACAGGATCGGTGGCCGCACCATGCTGGACCGGGCGATTGACGCGGCTTTTGAAGTTGGCTGTGAACGCGTCATTGTCGTGGTCGGCAATCATTCGCCGTCAGTTCGCGCAACGGCAGAAAAGCGCGTCGGCGCTGAAAATATCGTCGTCCAGGACCCGCCGCAAGGCACCGGCCATGCGGTGAACTGCGCGCGCGAAGCGCTGAAGGATTTCGACGGCACGGTCATCGTCACCTATGGTGACAGTCCTTTGATGGCGGCAAAAGTTCTTGAGCCGGTACTGGTCCTGGCCGCCGCCGCCGACCTGGCGGTGCTCGGCTTTGTCGCCGAAGACCCCGGCGCCTATGGCCGCCTGGTGCTGGATGGCGATCGTCTCAATGAGATCGTCGAGGCGCGTGAGGCGTCGAAGGAACAGTTCGCCATCAAGGCCTGCAATTCGGGCGTCCTGGCCTGCGACCGCGAACTGCTGTTCTCGCTGCTGTCCGAAGTGAAGAACGAGAATTCCAAGCACGAATATTACCTGACCGATATTGTCGGCCTGGCGCGGGCGCGCAACCTGCAGCCGCGCGTGACCATGGCGATGGAAACCGAGGTTCTGGGCGCCAACAGCCAGGCGGAACTGGCGGTCATCGAGCGCGTCTGGCAGGACGCAGCGCGCAAGGCCTTCATGGAAAACGGCGTACATATGCCGGCGCCGGAAACGGTCTTCTTCAGCTTTGACACCCAGATCGAAGCGGGCGTGACGATCGAGCCCAACGTCGTGTTCGCCGAAGGCGTAACGGTCGCCTCTGGCGCGGTCATCCGGGCGTTCTCGCATTTGGAAGGCGCCAAGGTTGGACCGGGCGCCTTGATCGGTCCCTATGCCCGCCTGCGGCCAGGCGCGGACATCGGCAAGGACGCCCACATCGGCAACTTCGTCGAGGTCAAGAACGTTACGATCGGCGAGGGCGCCAAGGCCAACCACCTGTCTTATCTGGGCGACGGCAGTGTCGGCGCCGGCAGCAATATCGGCGCGGGCACGATCTTCTGTAACTATGACGGCTATTTCAAATACAAGACGACGATCGGTGAGCGCGCCTTTATCGGCTCGAACTCTGCCCTGGTCGCGCCCGTGACGATTGGCGACGGCGCCATGACGGCTTCGGGCTCGGTCATCACGCGCGACGTGCCGGCCGATGCGCTGGCGTTTGGGCGTGCACAACAGACGGACAAGCCGGGCTGGGCCAGGGCTTTCCGTGATGCAAAATCAGCCGAAAAGGCAGCGAGCAAAAAATGACGGCAGGCGAACAAAAAGAAGCGGTGGGCGAAGCCGCCCTCCAGTATGTCAAGGACGGCATGAAGGTCGGCCTGGGCACCGGCTCGACGGCGGCCTTCTTCGTCAAGGCAATCGCGCGCGAGGTCAAGGCTGGGAAAAAACTGACCCTGGTCTCGACCTCGGTGCAGACGACGCAACTGGCGCAGAGCCTGGGGCTGACAATCCATGATATCAACGATGTCGGCACGCTCGATGTCTGCGTCGACGGCGCCGACGAGATCGGGGAAGGCCTGGCCCTGATCAAGGGCGGTGGCGGTGCGCTACTGCGCGAAAAGCTGATCTGGGAGCAGGCGAAGACCTGCGTGGTCATTGCCGACGCCGGCAAGCATGTCGCGACGCTTGGCAAGTTTCCGCTGCCGGTCGAGGTCGAGCCGTTTGCCTATAAGGGCACGGTCAACCGGATTGGCGACGTGCTGCAGGAGTTCGACATCGCCATGATGCCGGTAATGCGCAGGCGCGACGGTCAGCCGTTCCTGACCGATGGCAGCAATCTGATTTTCGATATCACCTGTGGGCGGATCGAAGAGCCGGCGGCGCTGGCGAATGCGTTGAAGTCGCTGACCGGCGTGGTCGATCACGGCTTCTTCCTCGATCTTGCCGAAGTCGCCCTTCTGGGTACCGAAAGCGGCGTGAAGACCATATATCCGTAACAGATTGCGATTATGCGCCGACGCGCAAAGGACCAAGGTAATGGCTGAGTACGACTACGATCTGTTTGTCATCGGTGCGGGGTCGGGGGGCGTGCGCGCTGCCCGGCTGGCGGCCAATCTGGGTCTGAAGGTCGCCGTGGCCGAAGAGGACCGGCCGGGTGGCACCTGCGTCCTGCGCGGCTGCGTCCCCAAGAAATTCATGGTCTATGCCTCTGAAGTGCCCGAGCAGATCGATTACGCCCGTGGCTTCGGTTGGGATGTTCAACTGGGCGCTTTTGACTGGCAGAAGTTCAAGAACCACCAGGACGCCGAACTGACGCGTCTGTCGGGCATCTACGGCTCGAACCTGGCGCGCGCTGGCGCTGAAATCATCGCAGGCCACGCCAGCTTCAAGGACGAACATACCATCGCGCTCAACACCCACGCCGGTGAGTACCGCGAGGTGACGGCAAAGACGATCCTGATCGCGGTCGGTGGGTGGCCCTTCCTGCCGCAGCACTGCCCGGGTGTGCTGGAACACGCCCTGACGTCGAACGACATGTTCAAGCTGCCGCACCTGCCCAAGCGCATGGTTATCGTCGGGGGCGGCTATATCGCTGTCGAATTCGCCGGCGTCATGCACGGTCTCGGCGTCGAGGTCACGCTGATGTACCGCGGCGAGAAGATCCTGCGCGGTTTCGACAGCGAGGTCCGCGATCACCTGACGGCCGAGATGCGGCTGCGTGGCATCAGCATCATGTGCCAGGTCGATCCGATCAAGCTGCACAAGGAAGGCGACGAGATCGTCGTCCACCTCAATAACGGCGAATTCTTCCGCACCGAGCAGATCATGTACGCGTCGGGCCGCAAGCCCAAGACCGAGGGCCTGAACCTCGATGCGCTGGGCATCACGCCCGACGTTCACGGCGCCATTCCCGTCGATGAATTCTCTCGGACTCAGCATCCACACATCTACGCCATCGGCGACGTTACCAACCGGCTGAACCTGACGCCCGTCGCCATCCGCGAAGCCGTCGCTTTCGTCGAAACTGCTTTCAAGGACAATCCGACGAGCTACGACTACGAGAATGTGCCGACGGCTGTCTTCTCGCAGCCGCAGATCGGTACGGTTGGTCTCAGCGAAGACCAGGCGAAGGAGAAAAGCATCCAGTACGACGTCTATGCGACTAGGTTCCGCATGATGAAGACGGCCTTTACCGGCGGTGAAAGTCGCGTGCTGATGAAGCTGATCGTTGACGCGCAAAGCGATGTCGTGCTTGGCTGCCACATCATCGGCGGCGATGCCGGGGAGATTATCCAGCTTGCTGGCATCGCGGTCAAAGCAAAGCTGACCAAGGCACAATGGGATGCCACCTGCGCCGTCCACCCGACTGCTGCCGAGGAACTCGTGACCATCAAGGATAAGCGCCTGTGAATATGCCTGCTAAACTGGCTGACTTCTGGCAGAAATTCCGTTCGGGCTATGCAGAAGGCGTTCTGGTCAACTTCTTCATCTGGTTTGTCGTCTTCGCCTATTTTGCACCCTCGGGCGTCATTCCCGCCGCGATGTTCATCGCCGGCCTGTGCAGCCTGGGCTACCTGTCGCTAAAAAAGGGCGCGGCGATCCATAGCTTCTGGCCGGTGGCAGGCCTGACCCTGGCGATACTGGTCTTCGCCTTTCTGCGATCGGACTTTGTCGACCTGCTACTGGCCGGCAAAAGCCTGGGCGACGCCTACTGGAGCTCTACGCGCTATTTTCAGGCGCCGCTGATTACCTGGTTCACGACCTGGGCTTTGATCTTTGTCGCCTGGCGATTAAGCCAAGCGCGCAGCCAGCGCGTCACGGTTTTCGTGTCGTGGATATTCATAGGATTGGTTGGCATTCAGCTTCTCGACTGCTTGGGCAACCTGGCCATGCGCAATGGCATGAACCAACGTTTCTTTGGCAATGCCCGGCCGGAAATGCTGATCGTAGAAAGCTCGAACCTTAACCTCATCCTGCTGATGCTGTTCTGGCCTCTGGCCTTTTTTGCGATGCAGCGGCGCTGGGTGGTGGGTGTTGGCGCGGCTGTTGCGACCATTTCGCTGGGGAGTTTCGTCGTTGACAGCAACGCTCACGTTGTCGTGCTGGCGATCAGCGCCGTTGCTTTCTTTGCCGCCCGTTACTGGCCGTCAGCCTTGACGCGCAAGGCCGTACTGCCCGAGCGTGTTGCGGCTGTAATCGCAGCCGGTGTTGTTCTGGGGTTCCCGCTTTTGATCCAATGGCTCGTGAAGACCGGGCTTGCTGCGCAGATCCACGATCACGTCCCTCAGTCATGGGCGCAGCGGATCGAAATCTGGACATATGCGGTTGAACGTTCGCTGGAAAAGCCGTGGTGGGGATGGGGCTATGAAGCCACTCGCCATTTTGAACCGATCATCCCGTTGCACACACACAATATGTCGCTTCAGGCTTGGCTGGAACTCGGTATACCCGGGTTGCTGCTGCTGGCGGCCATGTGGTTCAGTATCTTCTGGTTTATGGTGCCTAAGGGCGCCGACGAAGTTGTCGTCAGATCGACCGGGCTCGTTGAGCTGGCTGCATCCGACGCGACTGCGCCGGAGGTGACCTCCGAACATCAGGCACGTCCCTATATGATAGCCGCTGCAACGGCGTATTTTACGCTCAATGTCTTGAGCTATGGGCTATGGAAGGCATGGCTGATCAATCTCGCAGCCATGATGCTGGTCGTCGCCATACTGGTGATCAAGGCTGTCAAAGAGGATGGAAAGTTGCGGTTACAACTATAAGGCCGTGACTTTGCAGCATTTCTCAGTAGAGCCTGAAAATATTGCATGACTTGACCGTTGAGTTCGCCGCCCAAAGCGATTAAATACCGCCCATGAGCAAAGTATGGTCCCCCAAAGACTGGCGTTCAAAGCCAGCCCTGCACATCCCGAACGATTACCCGGATGCGCAGGCCCTGAGTGATGCCGAAGACGAACTGACGCGCCTGCCGCCTCTGGTTTTCGCCGGCGAAGCGCGCCGCCTGACGGCCGCGCTTGGCAATGTTGCCAACGGCAATGGCTTCCTGCTGCAAGGCGGCGATTGCGCCGAAAGCTTCAAGGAATTTTCGGCCGACAATATCCGCGACACCTTCCGTCTGATCCTGCAGATGGCGGTCGTGCTGACCTTTGCCGGCGGCCGTCCGGTCGTCAAGGTCGGCCGCATCGCCGGTCAGTTCGGCAAGCCGCGCTCGTCGCCCATAGAGACGATCGATGGCGTGACCCTGCCCAGCTATCGTGGCGACAATATCAATGGCATGGATTTCACGCCGGAGTCGCGGCTGCCGGACCCGCAGCGCCTGATCAAGGGCTATCATCAGTCGTCTGCGACGCTTAACCTGCTGCGCGCTTTTGCGAACGGCGGCTATGCCGACCTGTACAATATCCATAAGTGGACGTTGGGCTTTGTGTCGTCGCCGCAAGGCGAGCGTTATCGCGCCCTGGCCGAAAAGATCTCCGAGACGCTGAGCTTCATGTCGGCCATCGGCGTGACGCCGGAAAGCCATCCGCAGATCCGCCAGGTCGACGTCTTCACCAGCCATGAAGCTCTGTTGCTGAACTTCGAACAGGCCATGACCCGCGTCGATTCCACCACCGGTGACTGGTACGACACCTCGGCGCACATGCTGTGGATCGGTGAGCGCACCCGTCAGCTCGACGGCGCTCATGTCGACTTCATGAAGGGCATCAACAACCCGATCGGCGTCAAGTGCGGCCCGACGCTGGAACCCGATGACCTGCTGCGCCTGATCGACACGCTGAACCCCAATGCTGTTCCGGGCCGTCTGACCCTGATCGGCCGCTTCGGTTCGGACAAGGTGGCTGAACGTCTGCCGAAGCTGATGGCGGCGACGCACAAGCACGGTGTACCCGTTGTGTGGTCGATCGACCCGATGCACGGCAATGTCATCAAGGCGAACAATGGCTACAAGACGCGGCCCTTCGACCGCATCCTCTCGGAAGTCCGATCTTTCGTTGACATCGCGGCGTCCGAAGGCGTCCATCCGGGTGGCATGCACCTGGAAATGACAGGTCAGAATGTCACGGAATGCACGGGCGGGGCCTTTGCCCTGTCCGAAGAGGACCTGCAGGACCGTTACCACACGCATTGCGACCCGCGTCTCAATGCCGATCAGGCTCTGGAGCTCAGCTTCCTGGTCGCCGAGCGCCTGCACGCACTCAAGGACAGGTCTGTAAAGGCTGCCTGATACGGTATACTGACACGGTCTGTCGGTGATTGCACTTACCCGGGAACTCCGTTACAGGAGTGACCATGTTGCAATTGAGATCACAATTGACATCTGAGACAAGGGCGGCGTTTGCCGCCCTTTACCGTCTGTCGTGGCCGGTCGTGATGTCGCGTCTGGGCTTCATGCTGATGGGGCTGATGGACACTTTGGTCGTCGGTCACTTCTCATCGGCGGAACTGGGCTTTCATTCTCTGGCGTGGGCACCGACCAGCATCTTTCTCGTCACCTCGATCGGCCTGCTGGTCGGTATCCAGGTCAAGACGGCTCATTTCGTCGGCGGTGATGAACAGCACCGCATCGGCGGGACCTTTCAACGCGGCATGGTCTATGCCCTGATCCTCGGGATCGGCGCCATGGTGCTGCTATGGCTGGCCGGCCCAGCCATGCTAAAAGCCACCGTCAAGCCTGGGATCGCGGCCGGCGCGGCCGGGCCACTGCTTGTCTTTGCGATCAGCATGCCGTTTTACATGGTGGCAGTGGCCGTATCCGAGTTCCTCGAAGGGCTTGGCCGGACGCGTCCTGGCATGGTCTTTACTTGGGGCGGCAACATCGTCAATGTCGCCCTGCTGCTGGTACTGGTGCCCGGCATTGTCCGGCTTCCCGGCATCGACAACGACGGCGCTATGGGGGCGGCGATCTCGACCCTGGTGGCGCGCGGYTTGGTGACGACGGGGCTGGTCATTTACCTGTTTACGCTCAAGGACGTGAAGCCGTTGCGGCTGCTGAGCCGTCACGCGCCCGACCTCCAAGGCGCACGCGAACAGCGCCAGGTCGGCTATGCTGCCGGCGCCTCCTACTTTATCGAGGTGGCCGCCTTTGCCGGCATGACCGTCTTTGCCGGACGCATGTCGGAAGAAGCCGTCGCGGTTTGGGCGATCGTGCTGAACTTCGCCAGCATCGTCTTCATGGTGCCCATGGGACTGGCCATAGGCTGTTCGGTTCTGGTCGGCCGGGCCTACGGCGCCGATGACCCGGCGGGGATCGCGCGCATGGGCCGGGTCAGTTTCATCTCGGCCGCCGCCTTCATGACGGCGGTATGCATAACCGTGCTGATCGGATCCCAGTGGCTTGCCGCCGGATACACGTCTGAACCGGCCTTGCGAACGGGTGTGCAGGCGGCGCTGTTGCTGGCCTGCCTGTTCTTCATCCCTGACGGCATCCAGGTCGTGGCCGCCCAGGCGTTACGGGCACGCCAGGACGTGCTGGTGGCGCCTGTATTGCACTACATCGCCTACGGGCTGATCATGCTGCCGCTGGGCTATCTGTTCTCTCTGCCTTTGAATATGGGCGTGCCGGGCTTGATCTACGCCTGCGCGCTCGCCAGCTGGATGTCAGCCTCGCTGCTGACGGTGCGCTTTCTCTGGCTGGATCGCAAGGCTGCGCGACGGAATAATTCTGATATTCCGGAAATAAATTAATTCCAAAAATTTAGAATTGAATGAACTTTCGTCCGTAGAGAATGGCGGCCGAACCGATCAGGCAGAGCGTGAGACCTCCTGCGTCCCAGGCGTCGGGTGGCTGCTTTTCGACCCACCACATCCAGCCTAGAGAGGCTGCGATATAGATGGCGCCATAGGCTGCATAGGCGCGGCCGGCGGCCGCACTGTCGATCAAGGTCAGCAGCCAGGCAAACAGGCAGAGCGCCAGGATGCCGGGCGCCAGCCACCATGCCGACTTGCCGAGTTTAAGCACTGCCCACAGGCTGTAGCAGCCGGCGATTTCGGCGGTGGCGGCCAGGGCGTAGACGGCGAAACTGTTCATGCCCGGATATTAGCCGGTTCAGACGCCGAGAATCCAGCCTTCTTCAGTGGCAGCGGTTTCGTTGTCGGTCTCGCTCAGGCCCTTGGGCGCGGCGAACAGGGTGGCCAGTTCGCCCTTGTCATCCTTGTCAGCCAGGGCGGTCGCGGTCAGGCGCACCTGCGTGGCGTCCTTGACTTCGCCCGATGTGGCGTCGCCTTCGAAGAGTGGCGGGTAAATCTCGGCGACAACGGTCTTGATGCCTTCCAACGCGGTCTCGTCAAGCGCACCGAAGCCGGTCTCGAACGGCCACAGACGCGCAGTCTCGCCAAGCGTATCCATGACCGACTTGGTCGCGGTAATGCCCAGCATGGCCTGACCGCCGACCACGCCGGCGCCGTGCATTTGCCACAGGCTCTTCGGCTGGGCGACCTTCCTGACGTGCGTGCGGGCTGCGTCTTCGGTCAGGCGGAATTCCGGGAAGTCGCCGAACGAGTCGGGCTTCAATGTCGACAGCCACTTCTGAGCGGCATTCTTGGGGCAGCCCCAGAACGGCCAGGCTTCGTCGGTCATCAGCCGGTTCATCTTGGCGGCAACCTGGAAGCGGTTATTGCTGTTGTCAGCCTTGTCGACGACGTTCTGAACCAGGAATGTGCGCATGGCCTGCCATGGCGTGCCCTTCAGGTCGAGACGCGCGACCGTGCCGCGCGGAAAGCCCAACGCGAAAGCGACGCCCAGCAGGATGCGGTCGCCGCGTTTATGCAGGTCGGCCAGGATCGAGCGCAGCAGGGTCAGGGCTTCGGCGCGCGTCGCTGGATTGTGGGTTTCATAGGACAGGCGGAAGCGCACGTCGCGCTTCATCACGCCGATCCATACCGAGGACTCGCCGGTCTTCTTGCCTTCGGCGGCACTGTAGTCGACAATCACATAGGCGCCGAAAAGACGTTTCACAGCAGTCTCCAAAATAACGTAACGCTCAGGCGCAAGGCCTGAGCGGTCAAGGTGGCGTCGCTTTTAACGCGGTGGTTGCGGCGGCGAAAGCGCTTTATTGGCGGATCACGCGGCTGTGCACATGATCGTCCGGATATCGCCTGGGTATAATTTCCAAAAAGTCATTTTCGTTCCGGTGCAAACCGGTTTACAACCCCTCGTCGAACGGTAACAGGAGACGGTCGTGTCGAAGCTTTTGCGAGTGGGCGTCGCTGGCGCCGGTGTGTTCGGTGGCTACCATGCCAACAAATACCGCCAGGCCCCCGAAGCCGGCATCCCCGTTGAATTCATAGGTATCTACGACCTCGACAAGGATCGCGCCGAAGCTTTGGCCGATGGCTATGGGGTCCAGGCCTTTTACGGCGACCAGTTCGACGATTTCCTGAGCCGGCTCGATGTGCTGACGGTCGCCACGCCGGCCTTTGCACACGCGGGCATTGCGCTGAAGGCGTTGAACGCCGGTGTCCACGTTTATAGTGAAAAGCCGTTGGCGACTTCGGGTGACGACGGTGACCGTATGGTCGAACTGGCCGAAGCCAACGGGCTGGTGCTGGCCTGTGGCCACCAGGAGCGCAGCGTGTTCGAAGCCATGGGGCTTTATGATGTCAGCGAGCGCCCGACTCGACTGGAAGCCGTGCGCAATGGCACGGCCTCGACGCGCAATCTCGATGTTTCGGTCGTGCTCGACCTTATGATCCACGATCTTGACCTGGCGCTCAGCCTGTCGGGCAGCGAGCCTGGCGGCCTTGATGCCTCAGCGCGCCGCCGCCAGGAAGACGGTTATACGGCTGCCGGCGCGGACGAAGTGACCGCGGAACTGACCTTCGAGAACGGTTCGACGGCGCTGTTCAAGGCGTCACGCATGGCTGAAGCGCGTGAGCGCACCATGCGGATCGTCTACCCCAGCGGCGAAGTCTCTATCGACTTCCTCAACCGGACCTTCGAAAACACGACACCGTTCGCGCTCAATGCCGAGTTCTCTGAAGCCGTCATTGCCAAGGACCCGCTGGGGACGAGCGTCTATCGTTTCCTGGAAACCGTGCAGGGGCGTCGCGAGCGGCCGTTGTGCACGGGCGAGGAGGCACTGGCTGCATTGAGCCTGGCTTTGGCGATCGATGAAGCGGTGGAAGAACCGGTTGAGGCTGAGTAGAGCTTCAGAGCGATACGCCAAAAAGTGTGCAGCGGTTTTTGGCAAAATATCGCGTCAAAGCAAAAATCTAGAGCATGATGGCGGTTCGACCTAAACGCATCATGCTCTAGCGAATTAGATTTCGCTAATGCGAATGGCCTTTGAAGATAATGCCGAAGGCCAGGATGCCATAGCCGCCCAGAGCCAGCCAGTAGCGGTATTCCGTGACGTAGGGCAATGGGCGGAAATAGCCGACCACGCTCGCCATGACCAGCGTCACGGACACGAAGAACAACAGTAATGTCAATGCTGACAGCTTCATGCCGACGCTTCTTAGACCCCACCTGTCCGGTTTACCGGATGCTCCGAAGCCATGCGTGCACAGCCTTCCCCGAAAGTTATCCCCGACACAGGAAGCGCCGTCAAGGCTTGGGTAAAATTATTGTAAATGCGTCACAAAGCGCGGACACTGAACAACAGTTCGTGCAGCACCGCGAATACGGCGAAGGTCGCTGATGCAAGGAACATGCGCGCGTAGCCGAGCTCGTCCGGCACAAAGGCCGTCCGGCCTTCGATGATGGCGACGAAGGGCACGATCGAGGTGCGCTTCTTGATCAGGCGATAGACCTCGCCGAACTGTGCCTCGCGCTTGCGGTCGATATTATTGGCGCCCAACGCGCAAACGGCAAGGATCGAGCCGAAAAAGACCCAGCTGGCAAGATTGCCGTTGCAGATCAGGTGGATCAGCGCCCACAGGCCGATGCCAGCCAGGATCGGATGGCGCGAGACGCGAATAATGCCGTAGACCGGCTTTTCCGGCAGTCCCCGCAGGGCCAGCAGGTTGCTGGGCGACGGACTGAGAACGCCCAGCACGACCAGGAGAAAGGCCAGGAAATTGCCGACCAGGGCCAGGATGCGCAGGAACAGCGGCGCGGTCCAGAAGGTGTGGTTCAGGCCGTCATGATTGCCGAGTGCAATGACGAAGGCCACGCTCATCCACATCACGCCGACAACCGAGAAGAGGCTGAACAGGGCGTAATAGGCAATCCTGCCGATGCCGCCAATAAGCTGCTCTTTCAGCGTGGTGCCGCTGATCATGAGGTGGATGCACAGGAAGAAGGCGCAGGCGAGCGCTAAGGTCCACATCGGATGATTAGATGTACGGAATGAGTGGCGCGTTCAGGACGTCGCCATCAGACTTGGGGGGCGCGGAATGCACCGGCGCAGGGATGGCCGGTTGTGGCGCCGGGATAGCGACCGCCGCGACCTTGGCGGGTTCGGGCGCCGGGGCAAAGGGCGCCGGCGCGCGCAGTTCACTGGGGGCCGGGCGGCGCAGGATGGCTTCGACGTGATAGAACCATTTGCGGGCGGTGACCAGGGCGGCGCGCGGGCCTTCGGCCCGGGCGGTCAGGGCGTCGTTCGGATCCCACAGCTTCAGTTCATAGTCCGGATGCGACGGGTCGTCGAAGACAAGGCGCATCACCACGGTCTGGACGTTCGGATCGATGTCATCGACGGCCTTGTAGGAGCCGGTATCGAGCGGCTTGTTGGAACCGGCGCGGACGACGCGGGCGAAGACCTTGCCGTCAACGAAGACTTCCAGGCCGAACAGGTCGCCGATGGTGTAGATGCGCGTCGGCTTCTTGCCAAAGTCGCGAACGATGACGATCTTGTTGGCGGCATAGGAGATGGCGCAGGCGGCGCGGCGCACGGGTTCGATCGACTCGACCTCGGGGCGGGCACCGGCCAGGGCTTCCCTGACCTCGTCCTCAAGCTTCTTCGGTTGTTCGACGCGCGTTTCGTAGATCCTGTACAAAATGAACAGGATGGCCAGCACGGCAGCGGACAGAATAATCAGGGCTGGCAAAAATGTCGGCAAGATTCGAACTCTGCTGCAAAGGGCACCGCCACATATTAACCACACATTACCGGCGAGGTTAAGAGGGGATGGCCTAAATTAGGCCCTGGCCCGATAAAACGGGGGGTAAGTCCCTATTTTCGTGCAGATTGTGGTTTCAGTGCCGCAACGCCAACAGGCGAATTTTTCGCGACAATGCATCACGCGCGCAGTTGGGTGTAGCCTGTGTCTTCGTCCATCAGGCTGTCATCGTCTTCCCAAGGCGGAATGTCTTGAGACGTCTCCGGCCGCATCTCCGGCACCGGGCGGGGCGCCGCGGCGGAAGGTTGAGGCTTTTCAGTCTGGACCTGTGGAGGCGGAGAGTGCGCCGCTTCGATCGGTTGCGGCATACGTTTGATGACGGCGTCGACGTGCGATAGCCACTTGCGGCCCAGGCGCACGGCTTCGGCGGCGGTCTTGGCGTGGACCGGGTTTTGCGTGATTTCGCCGTACAGTGTGATTTCGATCTCCGGTGTTTCCACATGGTCGAACATCAGCCGCAGAATGACGCGCGAGGCGTTGGCGTGGTTTTCATCCAGCAGCCGGCGCGGCTCGCCGCGTTGGGCGCGGGCGACGACCCGCTCGTCGACGATCAGCTCGGCGCCTTCGATTTCATCAAACGCGAACACCAGTCCGTGCGCGCCTGTATCCCACAGGATGGCCAGATCGCCGGCCGTGAAGTCAAGTCCGGCTGCCTTCTTGCCGCTCAGGTCAAATATCACCGCGTCGGCGGCCTTGCCGAGAGAGGCGTGCAGGGCGCGCGACAGTCTGCGCGAGGCCTCGAACCACCACAGAAGGCCCGACGCAATCAGGGTCAGGCCGATCCCGGCAAACAGGAAGTAGAGAAGGATACGCGCAGCATGGGCCATGGCAGCTTTTACGCCTGATTATGGCTAAGAAAGCTTTAAGCTTGCGCGCAAGCAGTTAATATTCCGTTGTTATTTCGATTTCGACCGGGACGTGATCGGACGGTTTCGCTTCATCATGCACGCGGCCGCGCGTGTCCTTGTGGATCGCAAATCCCGTCAACCGGTCGGCGGCCTGGGGCGACAACAGATGGTGGTCGATGCGGATGCCTTCGTTCTTCTGCCAGGCGCCGGCCTGGTAGTCCCAGAAGGTGTACCGGTTGCCCTCGGGCGGCATCGCTTCGAACGCGTCGGTATAGCCTAGGTTCTTCAGGCCCTGATAGGCTTGCCGGACGGCGGGCTGATAGAGCGCGTCGTCGAGCCAGACGCTTTCCTTCCAGCAATCGTCCTTGGTCGGGATAATGTTGAAGTCGCCGGTGATGACGGTGGCTTCCTCATAGGTCAGAAGCTCGGCGGCGCGGGCGTGCAGGCGTTCGAGCCAGCCCAGCTTATACGCGTATTTGTCGGTGCCGAGCGGATTGCCGTTGGGCAGGTAGATGCCGACAAACCGGATGGGCTTTGGCGCTTCGATGACGGCTTCGATATAGCGCGATTGTTCGTCGGACGGATCGCCGGCCAGCCCCTTGGTGACGTCGCTCAGCGGAAATTTCGACAGGATGGCGACGCCGTTCCACGTCTTCTGACCATGGACGGCGCAGTTGTAGCCAAGCGATTCAAAGGCCTCGAAGGGGAATTTCTCCTCCAGGCATTTGAGTTCCTGCAGAGCGCAGACATCGGGCGCGGCGTCGCGGAACCATTCCAGCAGCAGCGGCAGCCGGGCATTGACGGAGTTGACGTTCCAGGTGGCGAGTTTCATGGCGGAATCTGTAAAACGCCGGCTGGATTCGAGCAAGCTCTATAAGGAGAAACTCGTCCCGCAGCCGCAAGACGCGGTTGCCAGCGGATTGAGGATCTTGAACTGCGAACCGACCAGTTCCTCGACATAGTCGATCATTGACCCGGCCATGAGCGGCGCCGAGATTTCATCGACCAGCGCAACCGCGCCATCGAAGCTGATCTCACTCTCGTCCGGCTGCTTTTCGCTGACCAGGTCCAGCTTGTACTGAAAGCCGGAACAGCCGCCACCTTCGACGATGACACGCAGCATGACGGCGTGGCCGGCATCCTGGCTTAGGCGGTTGATATGGCGCGCGGCGGCAGCGGTCAGGGTGATGTTGTTGCTCATACCTGGCAATATGGAGGCATTTGTCGCTAAAATCAGCCCCCTTGGCGGTAAAACAGACTGAAATCCGGCAATTTTTTAGATGGTGGTTACGGTTTGTAGTATAGACCGGCTGATCTTTCTTTGCGGATGTCCTTCATGACCCTGGCAAGCTATGCTTCCGACGTGACCCAAAGCCTCGGCCGTCTTCATGCCGAAGGCGAAGCTTCGCGGCGGACGGCCTTTGCCCGCGACCGTGACCGAATCATCCATTCGACCGCATTCCGCCGCCTGAAGGGCAAGACGCAGGTCTTCGTCGCCAATGAGGGCGACTATTTCCGCACCCGCCTGACTCACAGCCTGGAAGTCGCGCAGATTGCGCGCTCGCTGGCCCACTCGCTCGATCTCGACGTCGACCTGGCCGAAACCATCGCCCTGTCGCACGACCTGGGTCATCCGCCCTTCGGCCACGCCGGCGAGGACGAACTGCACAAGTGCATGGCCCCGTGGGGCGGCTTCGACCACAACGTCCAGACCTTCCGGATCATCACCAAGCTGGAAGTGCGCTACCCGGCGTGGGACGGGCTGAACCTGACCTGGGAAACGCTGGAAGGCATTATCAAGCACAACGGCCCGGTCACGCATCACCTGTCCGAGCCGTCGTGGAAGTCCATTACCGATTTCAACGTCATGTGGGATTTGCGGCCTGGCACCTTTGCCTCGCTGGAAGCACAGGTCGCGGCGATCGCCGACGACATCGCCTACAACAATCACGACGTTGACGACGGTCTGCGCGCCGAACTGTTCACCATCAACGACCTGGTCGACGTGCCGATGATCGGCCCGGCCATTCGTTCTGTTCAAAAGGACTGGCCGTCGCTCAACGACCGCATGCTGCGTCTGGAAGCGGTGCGGCGCATGATCGGCACCATGATCGACGACGTCCTGGCCGAAACCGAAAAGCGCATGACCGAAGACGGCATCGTCACGGCCGAAGATGCCCGCAGCGCAAAACGCCAGATGGTCCAGTTCTCGAAAGGCGTCTACGACGACCTGTCGCGTCTGCGTGGCTTCCTGTTCGAGCGCATGTACAAGCACTATAAGCTCAATCGCACGCGCTCCTATGCCAGGCGGACGCTGAACGCCATGTTCCACCTGTTCATGGACGAGCCTGACACCCTGCCGACCGAATGGTTCCAACTGGTGTGTTCAAAGGACTCGGAAACGGCGCGGGCAAGGGTCATCTGCGACTACATCGCCGGTATGACGGACTCGTTTGCCATCGACGAACACCGCCGTTTGTTCTCGTTCTAGTAACGCATTCCCTTTCCAGGATTCTTACAATCGCGCGGCGGCAAAGGCAGCGCCTATTTATCCGAGCCGCGCCATTCTACTGGCGTTCGCGGAGGCTGTTCCGCGCCCGTCTGATCTGATTTCAGGTCGTTTTCCGTGCCGGAGCCTTGATCATGCGTCGATCCGTTCCGCTTCTTCCCGCCATTGTTGCGGTGATCGCTTTTGTTGCCGCGCTGACCGCCGTGTCCTGGATGAGCCAACCCGACACCGCCCCCACCGTTCCCGGAGTGGTGGCGCAGATGTGACCCGTAAGGCCGGGGCGGCGTCTGCTGCCCCGGCGGGGTCTTTTATAAAGCGATATTGCAAAAAGTGTCAGCGGTTTTCGCAAAATATAGCGACCAAGAAAAAGCTTATGGGTGAAGCAAGTCCCACAAATTGCCAAATCGATCGCAGAAAACGCAGACGGTACCATAGGCCTCGTGACGCGGCGCTTCGGTGAATATGACGCCCGCCGCCTGGAAGCGCGCATAATCGCGATCAAAATCATCCGTATGCAGGATCAGAAACACCCGGCCGCCGGTCTGGTCGCCGATGCGCGCCATCTGCTCCGGCTTCGAAGCCTTCGCCAGCAACAGTCGCGTTTCCTTCGATCCCGGTGGCGCCACCAGGACCCAGCGCTTGCCGCTGCCGAGGTCGCTGTCCTCTATCAGCGCAAAGCCCAGACCATCGCAGTAGTGCGCAATGGCTTCGTCATAGTCGGGAACAAGCAGGCTGATGGCGGCGAGAAAGCTGCTCACCGGGCGGATTTCTTGACCAGGAACATGGCGGCGTCGGCTTCGGACAGCCAGACCTCGGCCGACGGCTGGCCGGCATAGGCGCGGACGCCGAATGAGCCGCCGGTCTTCAGAAACAGCCCTTTGTATTCGAAGGTGCCAAGCGCCAGTTCGGCTTCGAGCTTGAGGGCCTTGATGCGCGACGAATTGAGGTCGGCACGGCGCAGCAGGATGGCGAATTCGTCGCCGCCGATGCGCCCGACGCTGTCGCCTTCGCGCACACTGCCGGTCAGGGTTTCGGCAACATAGATCAGCGCTGCGTCGCCGGCCGCGTGGCCGTAGGCGTCGTTGATGCTCTTGAAGCCGTCCATGTCGAGATAGATCAGGCAGGCCTGTTCGTCATAGCGGCGGCAGTCGGCCATGGCGCGGTGCATTTCGCGCAGGAAGGCCCGGCGATTCAGGGTCGGGGTCAGGACGTCGGAATCGGCCAGCGACTGGGCGTCGTTGAGCGCCTGGCCCTGTGCCTCCAGTTGCGCCTTCAGCCGGGCATTTTCGGCCCTGAGATTTTCGATAAGTGCCTGCGCGGACGCCGAAACCGCTTCAGCCGGGGCCGTGGGGTTAAGCGGATGGGGCGACGGCGGGGCAGGGACAATAATGTCCATGACCGGCGGTTCTGCGGCCGCCAAAGGCAAGGCCGGCACAGCCGCCTCGGTTTCCTGGATTTCGAAATACTGGGCAAGCAGGCTTTGCATCGACGCCGTGGTCGCAGGTCTTGGACCTTCGGGGCGGCCGGAAGGGGCATGGCTTGCGGCCTGCGCCGCGCTCACAGGAAAATGGTGCGAGTCCAAAACGATAAAACCTGGAACTGATAGATATGACGCGGCTCATCCCCAACCGCATCGACGCTATATCAAAGCATAGTCAAAACTGTGGCGCAATGCACGGGAGCGGGCGTTAACCTCGATTAATGGCAAGAATTTGTGAGCTTTGCGGTGCACAAATTGAGGATAAATCATTTCTTGCAGTGGGAAGGCTTGTGACTATACTCCGCGCCTTTCCAAACACCCCTGTCGTTATAAGGATATCCGATGGCTGAAACCCCTCCTGTGGCAATCATCATGGGGTCGCGATCCGACTGGGGCGTGATGAAGGCGGCGGCGGCGATTCTCGACAGCCTTAACGTGCCGTACGAAGCCAAGGTCGTGTCGGCACACCGTACGCCCGACCGCATGTATGAATTCGCCAAGGGCGCCAAGGCAGCGGGTTACAAGGTGATCATCGCCGGCGCCGGGGGCGCTGCGCACCTGCCGGGCATGACGGCGTCGCTGACCACACTGCCGGTGCTGGGCGTACCCGTGCCGCTGAAGGAAGGCCTGAAGGGAATCGATTCGCTTTTGTCGATCGTGCAGATGCCGGGCGGTATTCCCGTCGGCACGCTGGCGACTGGTGAGGCTGGCGCCAAGAATGCCGGCATTCTGGCGGCGCAGATCCTGGCGCTGAATGATGCCGAACTGGCCGCCCGCGTCGAAGCGCTGCGCCAGGCGCAGACCGACGGCGTGCCTGAGACGGTGGAAGACTGATGACACCCCTGAAGTTAGGCGCGACGATCGGAATCCTGGGCGACGGGCAGCTCGGCCGCATGTTATCGCAGGCCGCGTCCCGACTGGGCTTCAAGGTCGTGACCTTCGGGCCCGATAAGCAATCGCCAGCGGCACAGGTGTCGCTGACGTCGAAAGTCGCCGCCTATTCCGACGAGGACGCCCTGGCGAAATTCGCAGAGGGCTGCGATGTCGTGACGTTCGAGTTCGAGAACGTTCCGGCGGCCAGCCTCGATTTCCTGGTGGCGCAGGGCGCAGTGGTCGCACCGTCGTCCAAGGCGCTCCGGATCACCCAGGACCGCGTGTTCGAGAAGCAGTTCGCTCGCGAAGCCGGGATCGGCACGGTCGATTTCTTTGAGATCAACAGCGTGGAGGACCTCGCCGCGGCCTACCGCGATAGCCCGACGCCCCATGCGCTTCTGAAGACACGGCGCGAAGGCTATGACGGCAAGGGCCAGGTCTGGGTGCGCTCGCCGCAGGATATCGAACAGGCCTATGCCTCGCTGAACGGCCGGCCATCGATCCTGGAGGCCAAGGCCGACTTTGTCCGCGAGATTTCGGTCGTTGCGGCGCGTGGCTGGGACAGCAGCGTCCGGACGTTTCCGATCGGCGAAAACCATCACGTCCACGGTATCTTGTCGACGACGCTGGCACCGGCAGATGTGCCGTTCAACGTCCAGGAAGAGGCTCAGGACATCGCCGTTAGGGTTCTGAATGGCCTCGACTATGTCGGCGTGCTGGCGGTCGAGCTGTTCGTCCTGCCGGGCAACCGGCTTCTGCTCAACGAGATCGCGCCGCGCGTCCACAATTCGGGCCACTGGACCCAGGACGGCTGCGTCTGCGACCAGTTCGAGCAGCATATCCGTGCGGTGGTGGGCTGGCCTCTGGGCGACAGTACGGCGCGCTGCACGGTCGAAATGACCAACCTGCTCGGTCCCGACATTCTTGAATGGCCAAGCCTGGCGGCCGAGCCGCAATCGCGCCTCTATGTCTACGGCAAGGACGACCCCAGACCCGGCCGCAAGATGGGCCATATCAACCGGATCAAATCGTAATGTTCGTACTGTCCCTGACCTATAAGGTGCCCGAAACCGAAGTCGACAAGCATCTCGATGCCCACGTGAACTGGCTCCGCGAAGGCTATCGCACCGGCATGTTCCTGGCGTCGGGCCGCAAGGTCCCGCGCACCGGCGGTATGATCTTTGCCCAGGGCGCGCGGGACGAGGTGGAAGCCATGGCCAAGCTTGATCCGTTTTCGGTGTACGGCGTCGCCGACGTAGACGTCACCGAGATCAACCTGACCATGACCGCCGAGGGCCTTGAGGCCCTTAAGGGTTAAGGCATAGCGTTGAGTTTTAGCGTCACGAAGGCAACTGTGCCGTTCGGATTGTTGCCATAGAGCGGTTTCAGCGCGTCGGGCACGGTGTTGAACTGCTGGACGACTCCAAAACCGACGCTGGTCATGTCATTGATCTGGAAGGTTCGTACCCCGCCCAGTTCGGTCTTGGCGACCCAGTAGGCATCGTGCACCAGCTCGTCGCTGCGGATGCGCTCATAACGCGCCAACGCCATCCATTGCGGATTTATCTTCCAGGTATTTTCGAACAGCCAGCCGTCGAGCGGCTTGTCGCCGCCATGATGGCCGTTTTCACTCTCGCGGCGCGCCCAGGACAGCGTAGAGTTCAGCCCGCCGTGCTTGCCGAAATCACGCGCATATTCGACGCTTAGCGACTGTTTGGTCTGGTCCTTGTCGGGCTCCAGGCCTTCCGGGCTGATCTGGCGCGCCCACGATGCCTGGCCTTTCAGCTCAGGCGTCATCTGCCAGCCCAGCCTGAGCGAGGTTGAATCGAGGCGCGGGCGTTCGAAGTCGTAGCGCTTTTCGTCCGGCTCGCGGCCAGTGAACTGCGAGGCCTCGAGCGCGAACGGTCCCTTTTTGATACCGGCTGTGACGACGCCCCAGGTGATATGGCCGCTGTCGAGCCAATGATGGGTGAGGGGCGCTGTCGGAAAGTTCTCACCCGATGGCCGGTGCATGAAGGCCGTCGGACCGAAGGCGAACTCACCCGGATAGCCGACCTCGCCAAACACACTGACATCGCCGTCGAAGCGATGCGTCAGCTTCGCCGTCAGTCCCATGAACAGGTCGTGCGGATGCTGGCGGTCGACCAGATGGGTGACGCCGTCCGCTGTTTCTCCCGCCTGAAGCAGCAAGGGATAGCCGTCCTTGCCCATGAAGGGATCGGGCGACAGCATGGCTTCGAGTTCGAGCGTGTTGCGCTGGCCGAAGTCACGACTGGCCATCATCATGACCATGCCCGCGACAAAGGCCTTGTTGTCGCCGCGCGGGCCGGACTGTTGGTTATGGGCGAGGGTGAGGGTGGCGTGATTATGGATGCGCCACTCAGAACTTGGCGCATCGTGATGCATGTGGGCATGGTCGGTTTGCGCAGGTTGGGCAGCGTCGTGCACGTGGTCTTGCGCGAAGGCGGCGGCGGGCATCAGGCCAAGCGCCAATAGGGCCGTAGAAACAGCGCGGATAAAATGAGACATGGTTTGCGTCCTTGAAAGATGTGATCGGTGAAGCGGCGGTCACATGCTCTTGGGCGGCGGGGGCTCGTACGCGAGCGCAAGGCTGGAGAGTTTCCGTGTTGGTGCAGGCGTAAGGCGCAAATATTCGACGTGCGCGATCGACGGCACGAAGACTTCGACTGGCGCAATGGCGACTGGCTGGCTGCAGCAGGGCATCAAGGCCGGCTGCGACTTCGGGGCGGGAGACGGATGATGGTCGGCCGACTGGTCGTGGCACGGCGGATCAGAGACAGGCACGGCCATGCCGGCGTGAGCAGTGGCCGTGAGGCCAAACAGCAGCCACAGGCAGGCCAGCAGGGTACGAACGGCCGTCACTGGCGCGCTTCGGCTGGCGTGTCGGCGCGGCCGAAACGCAGCTTGCCGAGGTCCGCAGCCAGTTGCAGAAAGGCCGTTTCCGGCTTGAACGGCATCTTGGCCTTGAACTTTTCGTATTCCATGACCGCATCGATATTGCGCGATATCTGTTCAGACTGCGCCTCAGCGCCGCGCGTCAGCCGCGTCAGTATGGCCGCGGCCAGGATACCGCTGACGATGGCGCGCTTGGAATAGTGGTTTTCATCCAACGCCTTGTCGCCGGCCAGCCGCCAGATGAGATCGGCCGTGGCCCACATCAGCCGCCGGTGCAAGTCGAGATGCGACGGCAGCATGAGAAACCCGATCAGCCTGTGTGCCAGCTTCTCGTCGCGCGCAAAAGCGTCGATGCGCAGGTTGAGGAGATGATTGATCTTCTCACGAATCTTCATGCCAGGCAGGGCGTTCAGTACGTCTGGCGCATTAAGCGCTGCATCATGGCCGCGCCACAGGACGGCCGCGATGTCGGAAGCACCATTCGGCGCGATCAGGTCGCGCTCACCTTCGCTAAGGCCCGCGGCCTTCGCCCCTGCCTGAAAGCTCATGCGGTTCAGACCCAGCTCAGGGACGAAGCCGGCAACCGCCTGAGCCAGCTCGGTGGCAGCGGTCTTCAGATCGGAAAGGGGCTCTGCTTCGCTCATAATATACAGGATAGGCGCTCAATGACCGGACGCCAAGGGGGCGCCTGCCTGCAAATTGTCGCAGAGGACGCCGAGTCCCTGCAAAAAAACGTGACATGAATTCCCTTTTTCAGGCGGGCTTTGGCTGGACAGGCGTGCGGCCGTGCTGTATGGGCAGTGCGACCGTCCCGCAGACTCCGTTTGCGGGCTCAACTTTTTTTACATCCCATGGCGGAGAGGACCGGCTACGGCGCGGGCCCTGTCCTCGAAGGGGCCGCCAACAAGACCGAATGGAGAGATACCTCTGGTACAGATTTTCGTCCGTGACAACAACGTCGACCAGGCCCTGAAGGCCCTCAAGAAGAAGATGCAACGTGAAGGCTCGTTCCGTGAAATGAAGCGCCACGTGCATTACGAAAAGCCCTCGGAAAAGCGCGCTCGCCAGCAGGCTGAAGCCGTACGCCGCGCCCGCAAGCTGGCCCGCAAGCGCATCCAGCGCGAAGGCGGCGTGACCACCGGCCGTCCTGCCAGGGCTTAATTGCACGGATATCTGTATAAAAGCGCTGAAGGCCAGGCCTTCGGCGCTTTTTTCATGACTTAGATCGGAATAGTTTTAACTGTAAGCATCATTTCGACCTAAGCACGGAGATTCGCGTGGCGACCCGACTGACTGATCCAAGCCTGCCCGATCCCAACGACCTGGCGCTTCTGACCACGGCTATGCCCGCTGATACCAACCCGTCGGGGGATATCTTCGGCGGCTGGTTGATGTCCATGATGGACCTGGCGGCCGGCAATATCGCGTCGCGCGTCTCACGCGGCCGGGTGGCCACCATCGCGGTCGATGGCATGATCTTCCTGACACCCGTCCACGTCGGTGACGAGGTCAGCGTCTATGCCAGGCTGGTATCGACGGGGCGGACTTCGATGAAGCTGCAGGTCGACGCCTATCGACGCCCGCGCGAAAGCCTGGACAAGACCCGTGTTACCGAAGCCAACTTTACCTTTGTCGCTATCGACGATCACGGACGCCCCCGTCCCGTTAACCGATAAACGCTTTGCAGGCGTTTAGATTGTGTTAATAATGCGACAAGCGGGCCGGGTGTGCGGGACACCCCGGTAAGACCAAGACATAAAAAGAAGAGGGCCCCACCATGCAATCGACCTTCATGAGCCGTTTCCAGGATTGGCTTGGCGAATGGAATGACGGCAAGACGCGTCAGCTGCTCGTCGTGCTTTTGGCCGTGCTTCTGGGCCTTCTGATCGGCATGGTGACCTATACGATCGCCAAGGCCGTCTTTTATGCGATCGCACCGCGCTATCCGGATATCGACTTCAGCGCCCAGTCCGAATTGCTGAAGTCCGATCCGATCGGCTCCTTCTGGGTGATTGCTGTATCCTGGGCCTTCGGAACGACGGCAGGTGCCTATTGCGCCGTGCGCTGGGCCAAGATCGGCCAGTTCCCGGGCTGGATCGCAGGTATTCTGCTGGCGGCCTTCTACCTGATCGACCTGTTTGTCCAGCCGAATACCCTACTGATCTTCCTGGTCTGCCCGGTAATCGTCGGCCTGTGCGCCTGGGGCGGCGGCTGGCTTGGCATGTATGTCAATGTGCAGAAGTCATACAAGGCGAACGCGCCGTCGGTCGAGCCAGCGGTTGTCGCCGCCGAAGACCCTATTTCAGAATAATCAGACTGCGCGGTGTGTGGTCCAGCTTGATCTGGACCGCGTCTGGCGCGTCCTTCGGCGTGAAGCAGGGGCTGCCCTTGTCGACGCTGTTATTGTCGCTCTCGGTCTTCAACGCCACAGCCTTACCGTTGGCCAGGATGGCTGAGCCACTGGTCGCGCCTTCGAAACAGATACGCTGAAGGTTCGGCACCATCATGGCCATGGCGCCGGCGGCCTTCCTGGCACCGATGCGCGTCTGGTCGATACTGGCCTTCAGTGCCCTGGCATCCATGATCGTCCCCGGGGGGACAGATGAGGCAAGCTTGATGGCGATGCCGATCTTGCTGCCCTTGGGTGCCGACATCTCCATCTGCGTGCCCGCCGCAATATCGGCCAGGGTCGGCACGGGTTGGATCAACCCGTCCGGCGCGAAAGTGACGGCGACGTCGCCTGACTTGCGTTTCAGGGTCGCCCGGATGGTCACGCCCTTCGCCATCAGGTGGTAGTTGGGATGAAAGCGATCGCGTTCCGCTACCGGCAGCTTGAGATAATCCGCCAGGAACGGAAACATCTTGTCGGCTGGAAAGGTCTTGGTTTCGACCGGCGTCTGCGCGTGAGCCGCCGCAGCCATGATAAATGCAGCGGCTGCGGCCGCAAACAGTACCCCCTTCATGACACTTCCTATTTCGGCGGGTTATCGAACAACGCGTTGGACGCGGTATTGGTCAGGGTGATTCGTGCCGCACCCGGGAATTGTGACGGCACGAAGTAGGGCGTGCCGGCCGGGTATTCATCAGCGCCGTCGGTACGCGGCAGAGCTTTCTGCTGGCCATTGACCTCGACCGTACCGGCGCCACCCCCGATGAAATAGACGCGGTCAAGCTTCTTGACCAGGAAGGCCGCCGCGCCGGCAATCTTGCCGACCGCGGAATTGGCCTGCTTCACGCCAAGCGCCAGGCCTGCGGCATCGTAAGTCCGGCCATTGCCCTGGGTAGAATGGACCTTGATCTTCATAGAGTAAGAACCCGATTCCGGCCCGCTGATCGTCACCTTGGCGCCGCTGTTGAGCTGCGCAAGCGTCGGCAGGGGGGTGATGCGGCCGTCAGCCTGGACCGTCAGCGGAATTTGCTTGCTGCCGTCGACCAGCGTGATCTTCACCTGGGATTTGTCCGCGCGCTTGATCCGGGCGACATAATAGACGCTGAACTGTGATCGTTCTGCTGCGGGCAGGCCCAGATAGCCCTTCAGGCCCGGAAAGGCGTCGGACGCCGCGGCAGTCGAGGTCGAGATACCGCCTTGGGTGGACACCTGGGGCACCTTAATAAGCTGCGCCATGGCGGGCGTGCCCGCGGCAAGCACGGTAAGGGCCGCAAGCGAAAGGACAATATTCTTCATTTTCATCGACTTCATCATCCCCGGAACAGGACTAATGCCTACCATAGGAGCGCAATGGTGCCAAATGAAGGCTGAATGACGCATGAATGCGTAAGTCGTGGGTAAATTTAGCCAGACTTGCACCATGAAAAAACCGCCCGGTGCTGGGGCACGGGGCGGCTTGATCTGGTTTGGCTCGTGGTTACAGTCCCTTGACGATGCCTTCGACCATTTTTTTGGCGTCGGCGAACAGCATCATGGTGTTGTCGCGGAAGAACAATTCGTTTTCGACGCCTGCATATCCGGCCGCCATGCCGCGCTTGACGAACAGGACGGTGCGCGCCTTTTCGACGTCGAGAATAGGCATGCCGTAGATGGCGGAGGTCGGGTCGGTCTTGGCCGCCGGATTGGTGACGTCGTTGGCGCCGATGACGAAGGCGACGTCGGCCGTGGCAAACTCCGAATTGATGTCTTCCAGTTCGAAGACTTCATCATAGGGCACATTGGCTTCGGCCAGCAGGACGTTCATATGACCAGGCATGCGGCCGGCGACCGGGTGGATGGCGTACTTTACCTCGACGCCTTCTTCCTTCAGCTTGTCAGCCATTTCGCGCAGGGCGTGCTGGGCCTGGGCGACCGCCATGCCGTAGCCGGGGACGATGATGACCTTGGACGCATTCTTCATGATGAAGGCAGCGTCGTCGGCTGACCCCTGCTTGACCGGACGGGTTTCGACCACGCCACTGGCTGCTGCCGCTGTGTCGCCGAACCCGCCAAGAATGACGCTGATAAAGCTGCGGTTCATGGCCTTGCACATGATGTAGCTGAGGATCGCGCCGCTTGATCCGACCAGCGCCCCGGTGATGATCAGGGCAATGTTTTCGAGCGTGAAGCCAAGTGCTGCTGCGGCCCAGCCAGAATAGGAGTTGAGCATCGACACGACGACGGGCATGTCTGCGCCGCCGATCGGGATGATCAGGGTGATGCCCAGGACCAGCGACAGGCCGAAGATGCCCCAGAAGGCCCATTGCGTATCGGGCGTGCCGTTATTGATGACCATGTAGACGATCAGGCCGATAATGGCGACGCCAAGCGCAATATTGAGCAGGTGGCGCGCTGGCAGGATGATCGGTGCGCCCGACATATTGCCGTTCAGCTTGGCAAACGCGATGACCGACCCGGTAAAGGTGATGGCGCCGATAGCACAGCCCAGGGCCAGTTCGATGATCGACTGGGTATGGACACCGTCCAGGCCATTATCGATGCCAAAGGCGCGCGGGGCATAAAGGGCGCCGATGGCGACCATGCACGCGGCCATGCCGACCAGGCTGTGGAAGGCCGCGACCAGTTGCGGCATCGATGTCATGGAGACCTTTTGCGCGATGACCGTGCCTGCGATGCCGCCAATGGCGATGCCGGCCAGGATGATGACGATGGTCGTCGCATCCAGCGAGCCGTTGCTGAGCAGGTGATAGATTGTCACGCCGACGGCGATAGCCATGCCGATCATGCCGTAGAGATTGCCCTGACGCGAAGTCTCAGGCGAGGACAGGCCGCGCAGCGCCAGGATGAACAGGACGCCGGAGACAAGATAGGCGAGGGTGGTCAATTGTTCCATTAGTGGCCTCCCTCGACCTTGGCGGGTTTTTCTTTTTTCTTGTACATGGCCAGCATCCGGCGTGTGACCATGAAGCCGCCGAAAATGTTGACGGCAGCCAGGGCCGAGGCGATACCGCCCGCGCCCTTGGCGACCCACGCCCCCGCGCCGCCGTTCATGCCCGTGACGCTCGCGGCGGCCGCGATCAGCGCGCCGACGATGATGACCGAGGAAATGGCGTTGGTGACGGCCATCAACGGCGTGTGCAGGGCCGGCGTGACGCTCCACACAACGTAGTAGCCGACGAAGATGGCCAGGACGAAGATGGCCAGGTGATAGATGACTTCCATTTTGCTCTCCCTAGCCCTGCAGTGCCGGATGGACGATCGCGCCGCCGCTGGTGACCAGAGAACCTTTCAGGATCTCGTCTTCCAGGTCGGGGGCAAGCTGGCCCTCCTTGTTGACCAGCAGGCCGACAAAGGCCTGGAGGTTCTTGGCGTAGAGCGCCGAAGCGTCCGTGGCGATGCGTGTGACGATGTTCGAAAAACCGATAATCCTGACGCCGTTGACGTCGACGATTTCATCGGCGATGCAGCCTTCGACATTGCCGCCTTGCGGGGCGGCCAGGTCGATCAGCACAGAACCGGGCTTCATGCTCGCGACCTGGTCCTTGGTGACCAGGATCGGCGCGGCGCGGCCTGGGATCAGGGCGGTGGTAATGACGATGTCCTGCTTGGCGATGTGCGCGGAGACGAGCGCCGCCTGCTTGGCCTTATATTCCGCCGACATTTCCTTGGCGTAGCCGCCAGCGGTCTGGGCGTTCTTGAACTCTTCGTCCTCGACAGCCAGGAACTTGCCGCCGAGTGACTCGACCTGTTCCTTGGTCGCCGGGCGGACGTCGGTGGCCGTGACGACCGCACCAAGACGGCGGGCCGTGGCGATGGCCTGGAGGCCGGCGACGCCAACACCCATGATGAACGCCTTGGCCGGGGCAACCGTGCCGGCGGCGGTCATCATCATCGGGAAGGCCTTGCCATAGGCAGACGCGGCTTCGATGACGGCGCGGTAGCCGGCGAGATTGGCCTGGGACGACAGGGCATCCATGACCTGTGCGCGGGTGATACGCGGAACGAATTCCATGGCATAGGCGGTGGCGCCCTTAGTCGCCAAGGCTTTCAGCGTGTCTTTTTCGCGGTGGGCGTCCAGCAACGCGATGACGGTGGCACCCGCTTTCAGCGCTGCGATCTCGGCAGCGGAGGGGCCGCGCACCTTTAAAACGATGTCGCCTTTGCCGGCAGCTTCGACGGCGCTGGCAGCGATGGTCGCGCCAGCAGCCGTATAGGCGTCATCCGTGATGGCGGCGCCCAGTCCCGCGCCGGTTTCGATTGTAACGGCAAGTCCAGCCCCGGTCCATTTCTTGACCGTTTCCGGGGTTGCCGCAACCCGTGCTTCGTTGGCATGGGTTTCCTTGAGTACCGCGATAGTGACAGCCAAGTTGTTGTTCCTCTGACAATGGCTTTGGCGGGTGTCTAATTGCACCCGCAACGACATTCGTGTCGCCGTTTATTATCTGAGTTTTGTTATGAGGAATTCGCAGGCAAGTAAAGCCGCTAAGTCACTTTACCACTTTTTCCCAGATGTCAGGACATTTTAGAGGGAGGAACGGCAGGCGCAGCAAGGCTTTGGCGCCCCCACGGGGTGGCTGTCATACGCACAATTGATTGCATATCGAAAAGGGGGCAGCCGAATAGCAGTCAGCGTGAGCGCATTGATTCGCGCGTCACGCTGAGGTCGTCTGGAATATTATGAAGAGCGCGCCGGAGCGCGCCCGGATCAGTGGCTGTCCGGCTTCTTCTTCAACAGGATGAAACCCAGCACGCCGACGACGACAGCCGAGATAGCTGCCGGAATCAGGCCGGCGCCCGGAATGCAGGTCAGGACGACGATGAACACCAGCAGGACCGCCAGGTGCAGGCAGCCCCACTTGGTCAGGTCGGCAAACAGTTCATAGCTGTGCTTGTGCTGAGAAATGTCCATTTCACCGTGGACATAGTCGTTGTGATGATCGTGGTGGTCAGCCATTGGCACAGTCCTGAATGGGTGCAGAGTGCATCTGCGAAACAGTATTGGGTTCGCTCTTACAAAAGGGTGAGGCCCCGGTCAACCTTACCAACCCTAGAGAATGGCTTCAAAGCCGTCGATAAGACCCGAAAGACGCGATACGCCCATCTTCCAGAAGCTCTTGTCGCGCGGATTCATGCCGAAGGGGGCAAGTGCCTCGGTATAGGTTTTCGTGCCGCCGCCCGCCAGCAGGTTGCGATACAGCGGCGTGAAGGCGGCGGGATCCTCGCGGCGCTTTTCCATCAGAGCCGAGACCAGCAGGTCGCCGAAGCTGTAGGCATAGACGTAGAAGGGGGCGTGGACGAAGTGGGAGATATAGGCCCACCAGTATTCATAGCCGTCATTGAGCTTGATTGCCGGGCCCAGGGATTCGCCCATGACCTCAAGCCACATGGCGTTGATTTCGGGAAGGGCGACCTCGCCGGACTGGCGGGCGGCGTGGAAACGCTCTTCGAAGCGGTGGAAGGCGATCTGGCGGATGACGGAATTCAGGCCATCCTCGATCTTGCCGGCCAGCAGCGCCTTCTTGTCTTCCTTGCTGGCGTCGGCGACCAGGTGTTCGAAGACCAGGCCTTCGGCGAAGATCGACGCGGTTTCGGCCAGTGTCAGAGGCGTGTCGGCCAGGATCGAACCCAGCGGCTGGCACAGGGTCTGGTGCACCGCGTGGCCCAGTTCGTGTGCCAGGGTCAGGACTTCGCGACGGTCACCTGTAAAATTCAGCATTACATAGGGGTGGCGGTTGGCGGTTACCGGATGGGCATAGGCGCCGGACGACTTGCCCTGCCGCGGCGCGGCATCGATCCACGGCTTGTCGAAAAAAATGCGGGCGCGGTCTTCGAACTCGGGGCCCATCTGGGCGAACGAGTCGAGGACGATTGTTTTAGCCTCTTCCCAGCTATAGCGCTTTTGTACATCCTGCGTCAGGGGGGCATTGCGGTCCCAGAAGTCGAGCTGCTTTCGGCCCATGATTTTGGCCTTCAGGGCATAGTAGCGATGGGACAGGCCGGCATAGGCCTCGGACACCGCATCGGCCATGGCATCGACGGCGTCCTTGTCGACTTCGTTGGCCAGGTGGCGCGATGCCGCCGGCGCTTCGTACTTCCGCCAGCGATCCTCGACCTGCTTTTCAAAGGCGAGGGTGTTCAGGCTGAGCGCCAGGACCGGCGCGTTTTCCTTCAGCGCCTCGGTCAGGCCCAGGGCCGCGGCCTTGCGGACGGCGGGTTCGGGCGCCGACAGACGCGTAAGCGCGTCGTTGAGCGTCAGGCTTTCCTTTCCGACCTTGGCGCGCAGTCGAGTCAGGGTCTCGTCGAACAGGCGCGTCCATTGGCCAACCGCCGGCATGCGTTCCAGCATCAGTCGCTCCAGCTCGGCCGACAGTTCGTGCGGCCGCGAGGCGCGGATCCGGCGCAGCCACGGGCGCCAGCGCTGAGCCTTGTCGATCGTCTTGAGCGCATTCTCGATCTCCCAGTCTTCGAGCTGATTAAGTTCGAGACTGAGAAACAGGCTGTCGGCCGAGATCATCGCGGCCTGGGTGCGCAGGTCGGATTCGAGCGTGGCGACGCGGGTGTTTTCGCGATCTATGGTCGAGGCCAGGGTGGCGTAGGCCAGGGCGCCGCCCATCTGGTCCATGGCTTTCTCATATAATGACGCTGCCTGATCGATCAGCAGGCCCAGGCGTTCGGCATTGCCGCGTGCAGCCAGAAACTGTCCCTGAAGCTTGGCCAGGTCCTTGACGAAGGCAGCGCCCGCCTTCAGGTCCGCTTCAATGGCGGGGTCTTCGGGGCCGCTGTAAAGATCGGAAAGGTCCCAGACCGGTAAGCCGGTGGCGGAATCGACGGGCAGTTGAGTCATGATAAAATCTCGCCGGATATATGCAGGCACATAAGCACGCGTTCGCAAAAAATCGAGCCGAATTGTGGAATGGTCCACAATTGTGGGTGGGATGGATTGGGTGGGGATAAGCTGTGCCGCTGTAGTCCGTGTATGACACATTAACCTTGTGTCTAAACCTGATTTTTATGCCGTTCGGCTAAGACTGTCTCAAAATAAACCGCGCCGTCAAAACGACGGTGTCCGAAATAGAGATGGTATGACATGGCCAAGACGATCCTGATCTGTGACGACGACCCCACGCAGCGCCGCCTGATTCAGGCCGTTCTGGAGCGCGAAGGTTTCGCTGTCCTGCATGCCGAAAACGGCGCGCAGGCCTATGACCGCCTGACCACGTCTACGGGCATCGACGCCGTCATTCTCGACCTGGTCATGCCGGGCCAGTCGGGCATCGACACCCTGAAAGAAATCCGCGCCGCGGGCCTGCGTACGCCGGTCGTGGTGCTGACGGCTTCGGGCGGGATCGACACCGTCGTCAAGGCCATGCAGGCAGGGGCGCAGGACTTCTTCATCAAGCCGGCATCGCCGGAACGCATTCTCGTGTCGGTCCGCAACGCCCTGCAGATGGGCGACATGGCGGCCGAAGTGACACGCCTGAAAAAGCACACGACCAATCGCACGTCGTTCGACGACCTGATCGGTACATCGGTGCCGATGACCATGGTGCGCCGTCTGGGCGAACGCGCCGCCAAGTCGTCCATTCCCGTGCTTATCCTTGGTGAAAGCGGCGTCGGCAAGGAGCTTATTGCCCGCGCCATCCAGGGCTCGAGCGAGCGTTCGGGTAAGCCCTTCGTCGCCGTCAACTGCGGCGCCCTGCCCGAAAATCTGGTGGAATCGATCCTGTTCGGTCACGAAAAAGGCTCGTTCACCGGCGCCTCCGACAAGCACCTCGGCAAGTTTCAGGAAGCCAATGGCGGTACGCTGTTCCTCGACGAAGTCGGCGAACTGCCGCTCGACATGCAGGTCAAGTTGCTGCGCGCGCTTCAGGAAGGCGAGATCGATCCGGTCGGCTCAAAGCGCCCAGTCAAGGTGGATGTTCGCATCATCTCGGCGACCAACCGCAACCTGGCCGACCAGGTCAAGGCCGGCGCCTTCCGTGAAGACCTGTTCTATCGCCTCAATGTCTTCCCGGTCGAGGCGCCGTCACTGCGCGAACGCCGCGACGATATTCCGGCTCTGATCGAGCACTTTATCCGCCGCTTCAATGTCGAAGAGGGCAAGCGCGTCACCGGCGTATCGGCTGAAGCGCTGCAGATGCTGTGCGCGTATGAATGGCCGGGCAATGTCCGCCAGTTAGAGAACACCATCTACCGGGCTATCGTCCTGGCCGACAGTCCGCATCTGCAAGCCTATGACTTCCCGGCGATCAGCGGTGTCAACATGCCGGCGCCTGCGCCGCTGCCGACGATTTCGGTGAGCCTGGCGCAGACCGTTCGCGAACAGATCGAAGAGGTCAATGCGCTGCATGACGCGCCTGTTCGCATCCTCGACGAAGCCGGTCACCTGCGCAAACTCGAGGATATCGAGCGCGATCTGATCGAGCACGCCATCAGCGTTTATGCCGGTCATATGTCGGAAGTGGCGCGTCGTCTTGGTATTGGCCGCTCAACTTTGTACCGAAAGGTTCGCGACTGCGGCCTGGAAGGTCTGGTCAAGGAAGCCGGCTAATGTCCGCCGAAGCGCGTTCAACAATTGTGCTAATGTGAAAATATTATATAAAACAATATTTTCCGTTGTTAATATGAATGTTGTAACGCGAATTAGTGGGCCGACATTAAGACGCCATTGGCAACAGCCATACACAAAAGAATAAAGGACTGGCCAGTCTCGCAGGGATTGGCTAGTTTACCATCTGCATTGAAATGCAAGAGGGATTTTCATGTCTAAGAACTCGTCGCGCGGAGTTGACCGCCGTCTCTTTCTCGCGGGTTCAGTCGCTGCAGCATTTGCGCCAAGCCTGGCCAATGCCGCGATTGGAGACCTGGTATATTACGTAGGCACCTATGCTTCGGAAGGTGGCGCTGGCGTCACCACGCTGTCCTATTCGGCCGCCTACGACAAATGGACTGAAGGCAAGAAGCCGGACCCGACCGTGCCGAACGCCTCCTACGGGGTCTACAGCCCGAAGCTGAAGCGTCATTATGTTGTCAATGAACAGCAGAATGGCCTGATTGGCGTCTATCAGGTGGCCACGAATGGCTCCAAGTGGACCAAGAAGGGCGAAGTCTCCAGCCAGGGCAGCTCGCCCTGTTATATCTCGCTGGATGCCACCGAGTCGTATCTGGCAGTCGCCAACTACGGTTCAGGCAATATCGCTGTCTACAAGCTGGATGCGAAGACCGGCCTGCCGCTCGAACCCGCGATCGTCAAGCAGAATTCGGGTTCCGGCCCGAATGCCGACCGCCAGCAGGGGCCGCACGCCCACTGGGTCAAGTTCTCCGTCGATCAGAAGTACATCTACAGCGTCGACCTGGGCACTGATGAGGTCATTGGCTACAGCTTCGACGCAGCTTCGGGCGCCGTCGGCGACAAGTTTGTCGCTTACAAGTGCGAACCTGGCTTCGGTCCGCGTCATCTGAGCCTGCATCCGTCGGGGCAGGTGGCGCACATCCTGGGTGAGCTGGAAAACGCCCTGATTACCCTGCGTCCCAAGGGCGACGGCACGTTCGAGGACGTGCAGTACATCAAGACCCTGCCGGCCGACTTTACTGGCACCAGCTTCGCCGGTCACATCGCCATGAACGACCTGGGTAATATCCTGTACGTCTCCAACCGTGGCCATAACTCGATCGCGGTCTTTGGCCTCGATACGACGGGCCGCCTGGCGCTGCTGCAGATCATCCCGACCGGTGGCGACTGGCCGCGCTACTTCTACATCATTCCAGGTTTTGACCGCCTGATCGTCACCCACCAGAAGAGTAACGACGTGACGGTCATGGCGCAGTACACCAATGGCACCCTGCGCGCCCACAATGCCAAGTTCACTGTGACGGCGCCGGTCTTCCTGGGGCCTGTCGCCTAAGGAATTTTTACGGAAATTTCGTAAACAGATCCGCTACTTATGCCCCTGACGACATTGTCGTTCAGGGGCTTTTCATTGCAGATCACCCGGGTCGAATCAATCGTTGAGTCGCGTTGAATGTGGACGCGGAACTCCGCGCCGCGGAACCAGCGCGTGGCCCTGGCTTCGCTCCAGTCCGATGGCAGTTGCGGTTGGATAGCAAGGCCGTCACGGCAGCCCTTGAGGCCCAGCAGGCCCTCGATCAGGCTGCGGTAGATCCACGACGCCGTGCCGGTATTGAACAGGTGCGACGAGCGCCCGGAGGCGTCCGGGAACTGCCTGTGGGCGCCACGGTAGTAGTTGGGCAGGAAGATCGGCAACTGGCCACGGCGCAGCAGATCTTCTTCGTCAGGCCCGGTCAGCATGCGGCGGAGCAGCGCAAACGCCTTGTCAGCCTGGCCAATCTCGTAGAGGCTATGGATATAGAAGGCGGCGGCGTGGTTATAGACCGAGCCGTTTTCGGCCACGCCGGGAAATTTCTGCGTCAGACGGCCGACATCCTCGCGCATATGGGTGTAGGCCGGACCGATCATTTCAACGCCGTAGGGCGTCTCAAGCTGTTCCTCGACGGCTCTTAGCATCAAAGAGGCCTTTGCGGCGTCGGCGGCGCCCGACATAAGGGCCCAGCTTTGCGCATTGAGATAGATGCGGCCCTCGACGTCCTTTTTGATGCCAAACACGACGTCGTCGTCGGTGATGCCGCGCCCGTACCAGTCGCCATCCCAGAGGTGGGTGTTGACAGCGTCGTTGAAGCGGGCAGAGGCTGTCGCGAACGCCGAACCGTCGTGGCCGTCCGCCCTCAGTATGCCCGCCCACAGGCGCAGCGAATAGGCGGTCGCCATGCTCAGCCAACCCGAAACGCCGCGGCCTTTCCAGCCGACCATGTTCATCGGGTCATTCCAGTCGCCCTGTTCGATGAAGTTCAGATTGCGGTGGTCGACAGATTTGATCAACCATTGATTTGCCTTCGAAACGCGCTCTCGGACACTAAGCGTTTCGTTGGTGTGCGTATTTAAAACCGGCACATCGAGGAGGGAGTAATCGTCGGTCTCCGACAGGTAGGATTCGAGGAAAATGGCCAGCCAGACGGCGTGATCCGTATGCGGAACCTGGTTGATATATTTCAGTTCGGCGCCTTCATACAGCGTAATGCCATCGGGCATGGCGCCGCTCTCCTCCTGTTGTGACAAGGCTTTGAGCAGGACGGCGCGAGCCGTTTGCGGCTGAACGTAAACGCTGCCCATGGCGTCCTGGAGGAAGTTACGCGTCTGCGGATCAGTGCTAAGGCGGTTGGTGTCGCCGTGATAATAGACCTGGCGCGGCATCCATGAATTGACGAAGGACGTAAGGTGCGGATCTTTGAAATCAACATTGATTGATCCGCGTCCGCGCGCCATGTATTGGGCATAGTCCTGGCGCGCCTGCTTGAACCCTTTGGCCGACAAAAATCGCGATTTGAGGCGTGAAATTTCCGCTTCGTCGAAAGCCGGACCAAAGAGGAAGTGATGCGTCGTCGTCTCACCGGGGGCGAGATCGTGGTCGAACTGCATGGCGCAGATCGGGTTCTCGTAGCGCGCCACGCCACCGGCCAGACGCGCGCCTTGCAGGCCGTCCGGATTGTGCAGGCCGCCTTCACCTTCGAAGCGCGTCTGGCGCGTTTCAAAGGCCACGGGCGTCTGTTCGCTGAGCAGGAAGACCTTGTCCTTCAGGTCCTTGTTCTTGAAGTAGTCGGCGACCTTCTGGTAGGGCGTCACGCAATCGCCGACAATGCCGCCCAGGCCGGCGTGGAAGTCGGCCGACTGGTTCATCCAGCTCATCAGGCCAAGCGGGAAGGCAGGATACAGGCTGATGTTCTGCGGCGTGTCGCTGGCATTGCGCAGACGCACTTCCCACAACTCGCAGGCCTCATCGACCGGCAGGGTGAGGATAAGCTCTATCCACAGATTATCCTGCTGAATTTGCCAGGAAATATCTGTAGGTGTCAGGCGGAATTCAAACTTATCAACAGGCTTACGCACAGGCTCGTAAGGCGCTGAAAAGATACCGTTATTGTTACGGTTCTTGATGTAAAAAAAACGACCCGGGTGATGCGCGTAAGTGCCCTGTTCCGGCAGCATGAAATGCTTGGCTTCCATGATCTGGGCGCGGGCGTATTTGGCCGGCTCGGGCTGCATGAACTGGGCGGTCGCAAAGCCGCGCGCCGTCATGTGGATCATCATGCGCGGGTTCCACAGGAAGCCGGCGGCAAGGGGAAGGGCTGTCGCGCTGTGCAGGCGGCAGGTGGTCGAGTCAAAATCTATAAGGGGCATCAGGAGTCTTTTTGGGCTTTGCGGGAGGTCAGTTCGGCCTGCACTTCGGCGAGGCGTTTGTCGTTGAGGTCGTAGGCGGCCATAATGACGGCCGACAGCAGGGCCAGGGCGCCGGGGACGACGCTCATCAGCAGCAATATGCCTTCCTGAGAGGCGCCACCCTGGGCCTGATTGGCGACATAGCCGAGGCTGGCGAGCGTCCAGCCGATGACGGCTGAGGCCAGCGCCCCACCCAGCTTTTGGGCGAAGATGGCTGCCGAGAAGGTCATGGCGGTGGCGCGGCGGTTCGTCTTGTATTCGGTATAGTCGGCCGTGTCGGCGTACATCGAGAAGGTGAGGGGGGATTTCGGCCCCAGGCACAGGCCGATCACGACCTGCATGGCGTAGGCCAGCCACAGCTGATCCTTGGGAATGAAGTAAAAGCCGATCGAGAAGACGCCGACCAGGACCATCAGGATCATCAGCAGCGACTTCTTGTCGACAAAGCGCGTGACAAATGGGGTGAGCAGGGCGCCGGTAGCGAGCGCAACACCATAGATGGTCAGGAACTCCTTCACCTTTTCAGGCTCACCGATATAGTACTTCATGTAGTAGGGGGCGGCGCCCATCCGCGTTGAAATCGTCACCATGATGACGAGCGACAGGACGAACAGCACCATCCACGGGCGGTTCTGCGACAGGTCGGCGATGTCGCGCCACGGGCTGACCTTCTGTTCCTGCACAGGCAGGACGCGTTCCCGCGTCGTCGCAAAGACGTTGAAGAAGAACAGGCAAGCCAGGATGCCGTACAGCGCCATGGTCAACTGCCAGCCGACGGTATCATTGCCCGCACCGAACTGCGTCGCGAACCACTTGACCAGAAGCGGCGTACAATAGGTGACGAAGGTGCTGCCGGCGAAGGCGAAGACGAAGCGGAAGCTGTTGATCTGGGTACGCGACTGCGGATCGTTGGTCAGCACGCCAGACAGGGCGCCATAGGGTATACTGACGACCGAATAGACAGCCATCATCAGCGCGAAGGTGACGTAGGCGTAGATCAGCTTGGCGGCGGAATCGAGATCGGGCGTCGTGAAGGTCAGGACGGCTGAGGCTGCCATCGGGATGGCTGCCCACAGAAGCCAGGGACGATAGCGGCCCCACTTGGTCTTGGTTCGGTCGGAAATGGCGCCCATCAGGGGATCGACGAAGGCATCGAGCAGTTTTGTCGTCAGCAGCATGGTGCCGGCGACACGTGGATCGAGGCCGAAACTGTCGGTGTAAAATATCAGCAGGAACGCCGATATCGTCGTCCAGTACAGGTTAAAACCGAAGTCGCCTGCGCCGTAGCTTAAGCGTTCAAACAGTTTCGGCTTATTCGCCGCGCTTCCATCCTTGCTCATCGTCCCAACCATTTTTCTATTATTTTGCCAAGGCTAGCACGGGTAGCGACGTTTTGGAAAGCGCTGTCATATATTGGAAGCGCTCCCATAAAATTGGAAGCGGTCTTATTTTTCCTCGTCGCCACCTTCATCCGGCTTCGCGTCTCGCGCCTTCTTGCGGATTTCCCGTAGTTTGACGCCCTGGCGAACGGACAGTGTACCGTTCATCGCGCCTTTGTCGGGATCGGCGAAGGCGCGGCCATAGGTGCGGACGCGGTCCGAAACGCTGTCAAGAAATTCCCCCTCCCATTCGGACAGGGTAATGCCTTTCTCGGCGGCTTCCTTGCGAGCGCGCTGGAGCAATTTCAATGTTGATTTTTGTAGCGCCTGCTGCTGGGCTTTCCGTTGCTCGGCGGGGGAAGGCGGGGGAGGTGGCGCCTTGGCAACCGGTTTGGCCTTGAAGCCCTGGCTGATCTTCATCGGCGCCTTGGCTTGCAGCGGCTTCGATCGCGACATCCCTTTCGATGGCGTCTTGGATTTAAAAGCCATAGGCAGTGATCCGGATACGAAAAAGCCTGCTTTCCATCCTTTAAGGATGGAAAGCAGGCTTGAAACTGTCAAGCAGGCTTTGATCAGCCTTCGATGGCCGACATATAGAGTTCGATCAGCGCCTCTTCTTCGGACAGCTTGGCCTTGTCCTGCTTGCGAATGCGGACGACCTTGCGCAGGATCTTGACGTCGAAACCTTCGCCCTTGGCTTCGGAATAAACTTCCTTTAAGTCTTCGCTGACCGCAGCCTTGTCTTCTTCAAGACGTTCAATACGTTCGATAAACGACTTGAGACGGCCTTGGGCCGCGCCGGCGATGACATCGTCGGATTGGAAAGAGGGGGCGTCATCGGCCATGGCGGGCTATCCTGAGAGGAGAAAAAATGCACTTGGGTTTAACCATAGCCAAGTGATTCGCTCCCCTCAACTCACGAGCAACGAAAATGTCGTGATTGCCTGTGGATGATTATAGAATGCCTGCGGAAACAAGGGCCGGGCGCAGGGTTTCCGGCCGGTCGAACAGGTGGGTGGCAAAGCCCATGGCCCTAGCGGCGTCGATATTAGCGCGGTTGTCGTCGGTAAAGAAGACGGCCTCCGCCGGCAAACCCATGCGCTTCAGAGCAATGTCATAAATACGCGGGTCAGGCTTCACGATCTTTTCGACGCCGGAAATGATGACGTCGCGCATATGATGGAAGACCGGGATTTTCGAGAACACCATCTCCGCCTTTTCTTGCGGCATGTTGGTCAGGGCATATTGTGGGACGCCCTGGGCTGCCAGTTCCGCGACGATTGCCATGGTCTCGGGAATCGGCTCGCCCAGCATCTCGTCGAAACGGGTGTCGAAGGCGTGAATTTCGTCGGCGAACTCAGGAAAGTCCGCCAGAGGCCGGATACGGTTGTCGGCGAAGGTAACGCCGGCATCGTGGCGGTCATGCCAGCTCATCGGCACGACGTTCGTCAGAAAATACTGGCGGCGTTCGGCGTCGATAATGATCTTGCGGAACAGGTTTTCCGGCTGCCAGGTGATCATGACATTGCCGATATCGAACAGGACGGCTTTGACTTCTGGCATGACTGGCTCCGACATTCAGACACGAAAAAACGCTTAAAGCGCGGTCGCTTTAAGCGTTATTCGATGACAGGATCAAGACGCCAAAAACGTTTCTGGACGTCTATCAAACCTGAATTAGCCCTGCTTCGCCTTGAAGCGCGGGTCCGTCTTGTTGATCACATAGACGATGCCCTTGCGGCGCACGATCTTGCAGTCGCGGTGGCGGGTTTTCAGCGACTTGAGCGAGCTACGGACTTTCATTGGTTTTCACCTGGTCTTTTATTAGGCGTTGAACGTTTGCGGCGTGCGCGCATCGCTAACCATCCGGTTGCGCTGTCGCCCGCCAATAGAGGCGCGGTATCTATGGGAGGGCGCGTCCCTTGTCAACGGATTTTGCCTTACCCGTGCCAGATTTCTCGCGATCATTAAGCTTTCACGGTTGGAACTTACATGGATGTCGGCTTAAGATGAACGTCAAGCCGGTTCGATAATGCCGGGAGGAGAATGAGATGCGGTTTCGCGCCCTGAGCCTGTTTGCTGTCCTGACCGCCTGCGCCAGCACCGGCCCGCAAACGCCTGCGCCGTCGACCGCGCCCACCGCCAGCACGCCGGTACCGCAACAGCACCCTGATACCAGCGCACCGACGACCAATGCGCCCGCCGCCACGCCGGCTGTGCCCGCGGTCAATCCGGTACCGATTACGGCCTATGCCGACTTCGACGGCTGGAAGCAGGACTTTATCAAGAAGGCCTCCATGCGTGGCTTTGACGCCGGCTTTGTTACTGCGGCGCTTGACGGCGTACAGCCGCTGCAGAGCGTCAAGGCGGCCGACAATCAGCAGCCCGAGTTTTCCAAGCCGGCGTCGAGCTATATGCGCCAGGCGGTGTCGCCGGCGCGGGCGGCATCGGCGCGCACACGAATCGACGCCAACACGAACGTCCCGGCCATCGTGGCGCAGTATGGCGTGCCAAAGTGCCTGCTGGGCGGCATCTGGTCGATGGAAAGCGATCTCGGTCGCGTTCAGGGCAGTACGGACGTGCTTGCCGCGCTTGCGACCCTTGCCTTTGATGGCCGCCGCCGCGTCTGGGCCGAGGACCAGTTGATCGCCGCCCTGACCATATTGCGCGACCATAAGATTCCGCGCGAACGTCTTAAGGGGTCGTGGGCCGGCGCCATGGGCCAGACCCAGTTCATGCCCGACAGCTATCTGCGCCTGGGGGCCGATGGTGATGGCGATGGCGTCGTTGATATCTGGGCGTCTGATTCGGATGCCCTGGCCTCAAGCGCCAACCTGCTGGCCAAGGCCGGATGGAAGGCCGGGCAGGAATGGGCGGTCGAAGTCATCCTGCCGCCGGGTTTTGACTATTACCTGTCCGAGACGGAGAAGAATAAAAAGCCGGCGGACTGGCAGGCCCTGGGTGTCAAGCGCGCCGACGGGGGCTATTTCCGCCCGGAGGAACTGAACGAAAACGGCATCATCCTCCTGCCGTCGGGCGCCAATGGTCCGGCCTTCATGGCGCTGCCGAACCACTACGTCATCCGCAAGTACAATAACTCGACCTCGTACGCCCTGGCGGTCGGCCTGATCGCCGACGGTATCTGCGGCAAGGAGTCCACGGTCACGCCCTGGCCGGTCGAGGCGCCGCTCAGCCTCGATCAGCGAATCAAGACGCAGGAAGCGCTGAAGGCTGCGGGCTTCAATCCCGGTGCGGTCGATGGCGTCATCGGTGCGGGCACGCGCCAGGCGATTCGCGAATGGCAAAAGGCGAACAGCGAGCCGGCAGACGGCTATCTCAGCTTTGATCTGGCCAATCGTTTCGTTGTCATGCAGGGCGGGACTCCTGCGGTGCGTCCGAGCTAGAGGTCTTAGCGGCAAAAGCTCACAACATAACAGCGACCGGGCGTCGGCGACGTTTCGGCGCCCTCGCGGAGGCACGAGCAAAGCGAGTTAGCCGTGAGCGATATATACACCGCCATCTTGTTAAAAAAGTGGATTAACCTGCGCGCGCGGGAAACCGCCTCTTAATGATTAACGCCCATAGTGCGCCGGAATAATAGGCTTGGGTGTGTGTCTGAATGTTCCAGATCATTGGTATCGTCGTTCTGTTTGCCATGGTGTTCGGCAGCTATCTGTTGTCGGGCGGCAGCATGGCGCCCATTCTGCACTCCCTGCCGTTCGAACTGATGGGTATCGGCGGCGCGGCTGCCGGGGCGGCCTTGATCGCCAATGACCTCACGACCCTGAAGGGCATGGGCTCTGGCATGGGCAAGGTCTTCGGCGGCGCCAAATGGAAGGCGTCTGATTACCGTGACCTGCTGTCGCTTTTGTTCCTGCTGACCAAGACCATGAAGTCCAAGGGCGTCATTGCCCTGGAAAGCCATATCGAAAAGCCACACGATTCGACGATCTTCACGCGTTTTCCGAAGATCATGAAAGATCACTTCGCTATCGACTTCATCTGCGACACCCTGCGGATGATGACCATGAACCTCGAAGACCCGCACCAGGTCGAAGACGCCATGGAAAAGCAGCTCGAAAAGCATCACCACGAAGCCCTGCATCCCGCCCATGCCATGCAGAGCCTGGCCGACGCCTTCCCGGCGCTGGGCATCGTCGTTGCCGTTATGGGCGTCGTCAAAACCATGGGCTCGATCACTGAACCGCCGGAAATCCTGGGCGGCATGATCGGCGGCGCGCTCGTCGGTACCTTCCTGGGCGTTCTTCTGGCCTACGGGCTGGCCGGGCCGTTCGCGACGCGCATGTCAGGTGTGCTCGAAGAAGAAGGCGCGTTTTACAAGATCATCCAGTCCGTCCTGGTTGCTCACCTGCATGGCAATGCTGCCCAGATCTCCGTTGAAATCGGCCGCGGCAGCATCCCATCCGTCTCGCAGCCGTCCTTCGCTGAAATGGAAGAGGCGCTGAACAATATTCCGGCCGAGGGCTGATCCAGCTGAGCGGGTACAGGCTTTGTTAACCGCTTGCTGCAAATATCGTCTTTGCAAGAAGCCCGTCCGTCCGCGAATTTGCGTGATCAAGACTGCGGCGTTTCGCACATGCGGTGTAGTTTGCGGCAATTTTCCCCGCATAGGCCGCTAGTCGCGCAGGTTTTGCGCGCATTTTCACCTTATTTGACGAAATATCTCCTGATTGTAGCAATCGGTGATCACATAAATGTGAAATAGCCTCTTGCGAGACTCATCTGTTTTGAGTATGAGTCTTCATGTGGGCCGGGTTTACAGCTCCTTGCCCTCTAACGTTAGAAACAAAGGATCTGGATCCATGACCTCCAAAATCGTTCGCTCGGCCCTGATCGCCGCCGCCGCCGTCGCCGCTCTGTCGGTTGCCGCTTGCCAGCCGAAGGCCGCTGAAGAAGCCGCCACGTCGGAAGCCGCTCCTGCTGAAGCCGCTCCGGTCGACGCTTCGGCTTCGGAAGCTGCCCCGGCTGCTGACGCTTCGGCTTCGCCGGCCGCTGCTGAAGCTGCTGCTCCGGCTGCTGCTCACTAATCATTCGCCCAAACGGGCATTGATTTGACGAAGGGCTGCGCGATCATCGCGCAGCCCTTTTGTTTGTGCTAAATGCCGAGCTTATGAAAACCATCCGAATCGCCGCCACTGTCCTGGCCTGCCTGCTGGCCGCCACCGCCTGTTCAAAGGAGGAGGCGCACGACGAGCCTGTCGCCGAAGAGGCGCACGGCGATCTGCCGGCCGTCGATACCACGGCTAGTCAGGACGCCGAGGCGGCAATCGCTGCCGCCATGGCGGCATCGCCGACAGCGCTTGAAGCACCGGCCGGCGCGTCGTCCGCGGCAGCATCACCGGCTGTGGCGGCATCGCCTGCGGCCGCGCCTGCACCCGCTGAAAACCATGCGCCGGCGCACTAAAAAACCTTGTGTAATTTTGTGCACACAAAGGCCGACATCAAGGACTTTGTGAAAGCGCCGGTTTGGGGTATGAGTCTTCGCCGTGGCCATGCGTCACGCTTTGCTTACCTAACGTTAGAAACAAGGGATCTGGATCATGACCTCCAAAATCGTTCGCTCGGCCCTGATCGCCGCCGCCGCCGTTGCCGCTCTGTCGGTCGCCGCCTGCCAGCCGAAGCCTGCTGCTGAAGAAGCTGCGGCTTCGGAAGCTGCTCCGACCGAAATGGCTCCGGTTGACGCTTCGGCTTCGGAAGCCGCTCCGGCTGCCGACACCTCGGCTTCGCCGGCTGCTGCCGAAGCTCCGGCCGCTGCTCACTAATCATTCGCCCGAATGGGCAATGGTTTGACGAAGGGCTGCGCGATTTGTCGCGCAGCCCTTTTGTTATAATGACCCAGGATCCACAGCTCTATTTCGCCGAAGACGGCACGCCGCGTTCGGCGCGTTTCGGCGATATCTACTATTCGCCGCAGGACGGCCTGAGTGAGTCGCGGGCGGTCTTTCTTGACGGATGCGGACTGCCGGACGCCTGGAGCGCGGGCGGACAGTTCAGCGTGCTCGAACTGGGTTTCGGCACGGGGCTGAATATTGCCGCTGTCATGCAGCTCTGGCTGGCTCGCCGGCCGGCACATGGCCATCTCCATATATTCTCGATCGAGGGCTTCCTGATGACCGCCGATGCGGCCGGGGCGGCTCTGGCCAACTGGCCGGAACTGGATGCCTTCCGCGAGGCCTTGCTGGCCCAGTGGCCGAAGGCGCGCCACGGCTTTCATCATATGGACTTCCCGCAGTGGGGCGTCAGCGTTACGATCGCGCTGATGGATGTGCGTGAGGCACTTAACGCCTGGGGCGGGGCGGCCGACGCCATATTCCTCGACGGCTTTTCACCGGCGCTCAATCCCGACATGTGGTCGGAAGATGTCTTCCACCTGATCGCCGCCCATGCCTTGCCGGGTGCACGTCTGGGGACCTTTACCGTAGCGGGTTTTGTCCGGCGTGGGTTGCAAGCCGCCGGCTTTGCTGTCGCTAAGCGGCCGGGGTTCGGCCGTAAGCGTGAACGGCTGGAAGCGATCTTTGCAGGGGAGGTCAGACCGCAGACATCAGCAAAACGCATCGCTGTGATCGGCGCTGGGATAGCCGGCGCCAGCGTGGCCTGGCAGGCGGCGCGGCTGGGGATTAGGGCCGACGTGTTTGACGCGGCAGGCATCGGCGCAGGAGCGTCGGGCAACCCCGCTGCACTCGTCACGCCCAGGCTGGATGCGGGCGACACGATTATCGCCGGCCTGTTCGCCGACGCCTATGCCTATGCGACCGGGCTTTACGGTCGCGAATGGCCAAGGAGCATTATCGCGACATCCGTTTGTCATTGCGAAAGCCAGCCACGCGATGCCACGCGCTTCGACCGACTGGCCGATCAGCCGGTTTTCGCCGAAGGGGCGCTGACGCGTTTCGTCAAAGGCGATGTGCAGGACGTCCCCGAGGCCGCCGGGCTGATGATGCGCGATGCATTGACGGTCAATCCGGCCGTCATCCTGACGGGCATGCTGTCAGGCACGAAGGTGATCGCCGATGCTGTCAGCGAAGTATCGCTGCAGGGCAACGGCGTGTCCGTGCGAACGGCGTCGGGCGCGCAAAACGCCTATGATGCGGTCGTCATCGCCTGCGGCGACGGCGTCTTCGATCTCGGCAGCCTGGCGGCTGACTACGCCTTGCGTCCGGTGCGCGGGCAGATCGAAGCTGTGTCCAGCGAGGTCCGGCCCGTCCGGGGGATCAGTTGGGGCGGCTATCTGGCGCCATCGCCGGATGGCCTTGTCTTTGGCGCCACCCACGACCGTGACGATCGCGGGGCCACGCCGCGTGAGGCCGACCGCGCGCGCAATCTGGAAGCGCTGCGGACCTGTCTGCCACAGGTCGCGGACGCCATGGAAGGCCAGGCGATGGTTTCGCGGGCTTCGATCCGGGTGACGACACGGGATCACCTGCCGATGGTGGGCCAGATTGATGAGGGCATCCATGCTCTGACGGGGCTGGGGGCGCGCGGATTCTGTCTGGCGCCTCTGCTGGCGCGCGATATCGTGGCGCGCATCGCGGGCGCTCCGTCGTGCCTGTTGGTTGCGGCCGGGCGACGTCTGGCGTCCGGCCGACTGCGGCGCGCCTATACTGACTAATCGTTCATCCGCCGTTCAGCTTGGTGGGCGTAGCCATGATAGCGGAGAGACATCACCATGAAACTATCAGCACTCCTGGCTTCCGGTCTCATCGTCGCCGCGGGTCTTGGCGGCATTGGCATGGCATGGGCGGCGTCGAACCGCCCGGACAGCAATGTTGATCCAGGGCGTGATCGCAATGCCTGTTTTGATCCCGACTTTATCCGGGGCTTCCAGACGCCCGGTAACGGCAAGGTCGTCATCCTAGCTAATAATAACGAAGCCTACGAGCTGACTGTGCCGGCCTGTATCGGCCTTGAAGACAGCATGTTTATCGGTCTGAAGACCCGTCACGGCGGTGACATCTGCGGTCCCTTCGACGCCGATGTCGTGTACGAAAACTTCGGGCGCCGTGACGTCTGCAGTGTGTCGAACGTTCGCCATCTCCAGGGCGAAGAGGCCGCGGAATATATCCGCAAACCTATCCGGGAAAACAAGAAGAAGGAGGCGGGGGCCGCGCCTGCGTCGTCTTCCAAGAACTGGTAACAAGGAGAGGTCCCAAAATGCCTTTGCAGCATCTCATCAAGAAGGCCGCCGTCGTGGCGGCCAGCGTCATTACCGGCGGTGTGATCATTACCGCCGCGTCCGTCGCCGTCACCGCTAATGCCCAGGACAACCAAGCCAATAACTGGGGCGGTGTAGAGCAGAGCCAGGTCACCGAAAACAAGCGTACACCGCCGAAATGCCTGGACGTCCGCAATGCCGGCGGATTCCATGTTGTCGACGAAAAAACGCTGCTGGTCCGTGACGGCTTCGGTAACGGTTACCTGCTCGACATAGGTGGCCCATGCCGCAGCATGACCGATATGTCGAACTTCGGCTTCGAACTCTATGGGTCGAGCGACATCTGCCGCGCCCACGACGCGAAGATTCTGTACTCGCACTCGGGTGAAGCGCCGGTCAAATGCCTGATCAACGGCATCAAACCTATCAGCGGCGACGAGGCTGATGCGCTGCTGGAAAAAGATTAAAGTGTCGCCGGCGTTTTTCCCGAAACGCCGGTAAGGTTTATTTTGTCGCGATATTGGCCGGAACCACTGACACTTTCAGGCCATATCGCTAAGCTTTTGTTTTGTCGCGATATCTAGCTGAAAACCCCGGAAATGTTTCTTGGCATTTCGGCATATCGCTCTTGCCTGTCAGGAGGCTTAAAATGGGGAAACCAAATGCAAAGACGGTCGTGCGCGGCCGAGTCATTGCTGTTGGACTGGCGTGCGCTGCCGCTGGTTTGATTGTTGCGGCCTGCAGCACGGTGCCAGGCGATAGCGCCGATGCCGCGCGGCCGTCGCCGAAACGCTGTTTGTCGGCGCCACTCGATACGACGCGCGTCCTTGACGGCAAGACGCTTTACGTCGAAGACCGGAGCGGGACGGCAGCGCTAATCCACATGAACGCTTCGTGCCTGGGCACTGGCTTCGACCCGGTCGGCTTTACATATCGCGGCTCGACCCAAATTTGCCATCCGGCCGACGCCGACATCAAGGGACAGATCAATACGGTCGCCATACCCTGTTTCGTCAAGTCGATCGAGATGCTCGACAAGGAGAGGTCGCAGGAGTATCGTCATGGTAGTAGCAAGAAAAAGACTTGGTAGCGTAAAACCTTAAGCAAAGGGGGATTCGCCTATCCTCCTGCAATCCGGAGAGACCAAGATGCGAATCGCTAAGCAATACTTTGTGGCCGCGGGCGCGGTCATGCTCGGAAGCGCCTCCCTGCTCGCCCTCGTCATGACAAGCCAGGTACAGGCGGAATCGGTGACAAGGGTTTCTAATGACCGCTGCGTTTCAGCGCCGCTGTCGCGTGTGCATGTGGTCAATGACAGCACCCTGCTCGTGGTTGATCAATCAGGCAGCGCAGCCGAGCTTAAACTGTCGGGTACGTGTCTGAAAGACCGCTCCGCAAGCATTGCCGTCGAATATGCGGGCGGAGCCTCGCGTATTTGTCACGCAAACGATGCGACCATTCGTGTGCACCTCGGCAATGTCGATCTGAATTGCAATATTGCGTCGGTCAAGTCTGTGTCGCTGGATGATGCCCGCAAGAGCGGAAGCAGCAATAACTGGTAAAATAAAAGGCCCGGAGAATGCTCCGGGCCTTTTTATTTTCAGTGTTTGACGGATCAGTCGTTGTCCATCTTGAGGGCAGCGATAAAGGCTTCCTGCGGAATTTCGACCTTGCCGAACTGCCGCATGCGCTTCTTGCCTTCCTTCTGCTTTTCCAGCAGCTTCTTCTTCCGCGTGGCGTCGCCGCCATAGCACTTGGCCGTCACGTCCTTGCGCAGTGCCCGGACGGTTTCGCGCGCGATGATCCGCCCGCCGATGGCCGCCTGGATCGGAATGACGAACATGTGCTGAGGGATCAGGTCCTTCATCTTTTCGCACATGCCACGGCCGCGCGCTTCGGCCCGGTCGCGGTGGACCAGCATCGACAGCGCATCGACGGGTTCGGCATTGACCAGGATCGACATCTTGACCAGGTCGCCCTGGCGGTAATCCTCGATCGTGTAGTCGAAGCTGGCATAGCCCTTAGACACCGACTTCAGGCGATCATAGAAGTCGAAGACGACTTCGTTGAGCGGCAGGTTGTAGACGACCATGGCACGGTTGCCGACATAGGACAGGTCGACCTGCGCACCGCGTCGGTCCTGGCAGAGCTTGATGATGGCGCCGAGATAGTCGTCCGGGCAGAAGATCGTCGCCTTGATCCACGGCTCCTCGATATGCTCGATATAGACCGGATCGGGCATGTCGGCAGGGTTATGCAGCTCGACCACTTCGCCCTTGTTGAGGTGGATCTTGTACACAACGCTTGGCGCCGTGGCGATCAGGTCGAGATTGAACTCGCGCGACAGGCGCTCCTGAATGATTTCCAGGTGCAGCAGGCCCAGGAAGCCACAGCGGAAGCCGAAGCCCAGAGCCGCCGAGGTTTCCATCTCGTATGAGAAGCTGGCATCGTTGAGGCGCAGGCGGCTCATAGCGGCGCGCAGGTCTTCGAAATCGGCGGCGTCGACCGGGAAGATACCGCAGAAGACGACCGGCTGAACTTCCTTGAAGCCCGTCATGGCGGCGGCCGTGGGCTTGCGCTCGTCGGTGATGGTGTCACCAACGGCGGCGTCGCCGACTTCCTTGATCTGGGCGGTGAAGAAGCCGATCTCGCCGGGCCCAAGCGCCTGGACATCGGTCGCCTTGGGCTGGAAGACGCCGAGCTTGTCGATCTTGTAGCTTGCGCCGGCATTCATCAGCTTGACCTGCTGGCCGGGCTTCATCACGCCGTCGAAGATGCGGACCAGAACGACGACGCCCAGATAGGGGTCGTACCAGGCGTCGACCAGCAGCGCCTTCAGCGGCGCGGTGATGTCGCCCTTGGGAGCGGGCAGGCGGGCGACGACGGCTTCCAGCACGTCTTCGATGCCGATGCCCGACTTGGCTGAAGCCAGCACGGCGTCCGAGGCATCGATGCCGATGACGTCCTCGATCTGGGCGCGCACGCGGTCGGGTTCGGCCGCCGGCAGGTCGATCTTGTTGAGGACCGGGACGATCTCGTGATTGTTGTCGATGGCCTGGTAGACATTGGCCAGGGTCTGGGCTTCGACGCCCTGCGAGGCGTCCACGACCAGGATCGAGCCTTCGCAGGCAGCCAGCGACCGCGACACTTCGTAGGCGAAATCGACGTGGCCCGGTGTGTCCATCAGGTTCAGGATATAGGTCTTGCCGTCCTTGGCCTTGTAGTTGAGGCGAACGGTCTGGGCCTTGATGGTGATACCGCGCTCGCGCTCGATATCCATATTGTCGAGGACCTGCTCCTTCATCTCGCGCGCGGTCAGCCCGCCAGTGAACTGGATCAGCCGGTCGGACAGCGTGGATTTGCCGTGGTCGATGTGGGCGACGATGGAGAAGTTACGAATAAGGGACAGGTCAGTGCTCATGCGCCGGGCGATAGCATGAACGGGGAGGTGAAGGAAGGGGCAGCTATTTGTTTCGAAATGGCGGAATCAAAATAAGAAATGAATGGTCGCTAGGGAGAGCTAAGAATGAATATGACGCCAGAGCAATTAAAGTTGGCAACAATTTTTATGCCCTATGAGCTTGGTCGCCTTACCAGCTTCCTAGGACGAAATGGCAAATTAGTGCACTATACCAGCGCCGAAGTGGCGGTCCGTATAATTCAGAACAAGCAAATGTGGATGCGTAATGCATACACAATGAATGATTTTTCTGAGATAAATTATGGAATAGATTGCGTAAAAAGCCTGCTGGGAGATTCCGAGGCGAGCAATAAATTCAGGGAAATTGTTGATACCGCAGGTGAAGGCACCTTCAATGAACTAATGAAGCGCTTCAGCAGTTGGTTACCACACTTTCAGTCTGACACCTATATAACTTGTCTTTCAGAACATCTTCCGGAAGAAGATGAACATGGCCGTCTTTCAATGTGGCGAGCTTATGGTGCGAGGAATGGCGTAGCGATAATTATAAATACAGAGCCGTTGCAGGCGGATACTGATCTTCTAAAGGCATATTCGTCTCCAGTGAGCTATATATATCCCGCAGATTTTGTTGCGAGGTTTTCTAAAATTCTCGCAGATCTTGCGCTGGAAATCGATATTCTAAATGCCATGAGTCAAGAGGACATTATCGGGCAGTTTTTTTCGGTACTAAAAAACACGGTGCTTTGTACAAAGCATCCTGGCTTTCAAGAAGAACGCGAGTGGCGAATTATCTATTCCCCAACAGTAGACAAATCACCTGCTATATTTGAGGAAATTGAGATTGTCGGCTCTGTTCCGCAGATCGTGAACAAGATACCACTGAAAGATGAACCAGAAAGTGGATTGTTCGGTGCAGATATTCCTAATCTTATACATCGAATAATTATTGGGCCCTCGGAGGATCAGTTCACCATACTCCATGCTCTTTCAAGGGTTCTAGAAGCTGAAAAAATACCTAACCCGATGCAAGTCATTCAGGTTTCAGGCATCCCATTGCGAACCTAGAGGTCCATTAAATTCCTTCTGGTCAGACCAATAACGCCGTGGTAGCGCTATCATATAAAATCTGATCAGGGAGATTGTGTGATGCGTATGAAGACCCTCACCGGGGTGCTGCTGGCCTGTGGCTTTGCCACAAGCGTCCACGCGGAACCCTTGAAAATCAACGACAAGGGCTATTTTGAAACGCGCGGCGTCAATGTGCTGAATTTCAGCAATTGGTACGACGGGCTGTTCAGCGACGGCAAGATTTCCGGCGTCGAGCTGGTCCACCACGGCATTCGCACCGCCACCAATGGCGATGTCCGCATGAGCCCAACACCGGGCCAATGGGACTTGATCGGCCTGATGGTTGATCGCAAGATCGATGCGGCCAATGGGGTGATCGAAACGACGCTGAAATATGCCGAGTTCGACTTCACCTACAAGGTCCGCACCGAAGCCAAAGGCGACGGCGTGACCGTTAGTGTGATCCTCGACAAGCCGCTGCCCGAAGCGCTGGCCGGTCGTGCTGGGTTCAATCTCGAATTCATCCCCGCCGCGTACTTCCACAAAAGCTATCTGGCCGACGGCAAGGCCGGTGGATTCCCGCTCTATCCGTCGTCGCCGATGAAGCTGGAACCCGAGCAGAAGTTCGCGCCGCAGACCGGGCCGCAGACCACGCCGCTGCCGCTCGCGACCGCCAAAACCATTACGCTCGCCCCCGAAGACGCGACCCGCCGCGTCACGGTGACGGCGTCTGACGGCGAGATCAGCCTCTATGATGGCCGCAACCAGGCGCAGAACGGCTGGTTCGTGCTGCGTTCGAACCTGCCAGCCGGCAAAACGGGTACCGTCGTGCAGTGGCAATTGACGGCCAACAGCGTCTCCGACTGGGTGCGCCCGGCCATGATCGCCCATTCGCAGCTCGGTTACGCGCCGGCGCAAAAGAAGGTGGCGGTCGTCGAGCTTGATCCCAACGACACACCCGCGGCCTCGGCAAAACTGCTGGAAGTGCTGGCCGACGGCACGACGCGCGAAGCTTTCAGCGGCGTGGCCAAACCTTGGGGCAAGTATCTGCGCTACGACTACCTGACGTTTGATTTCTCGAGCGTCAGCAAGCCCGGCCTTTATCAGCTTGAGTACAACGGTCAGAAGACGGCGACCTTCCGCATTGCCGCCGATGTCTATGCCGACGCCTGGCACCCGACCAGCGACGTCTATATGGCCGTCAATATGGACCATATGTACGTCCAGGAAGCCTATCGCGTCTGGCACGGCGACAGCCACAAGGACGACGCGCTGCAGGCGCCGCTGAACCACGAGCACCTCGACCTCTACGGTTCCGCAGGCACGACAGACACCAGGTTCAAGCCGTTCGAGCACATTCCGGGGCTGAATGTCGGCGGCTGGTACGACGCCGGCGACTTCGATATCCGCACCCAGAGCCAGTATGGCGTGGTGCAGGACCTGGTCGATGTCTGGGACCGCTACAAGCCGCTGCGCGACGTCACCGCGATCGATCAGACGCGTCGCCACGTCGAGATACACGTGCCGGACGGCAAGGCCGATATCGTCCAGCAGGTCGAACACGGCGCGCTGTACCTCGTGTCGCAATACACAGCTGTCGGCCACGCCATCAACGGTGTCGTCGAGCCCGACCTGACGCAGTATCCGCACCTCGGTGACGGCGTCACCAAGACCGACGGGCTGATCTACGATCCCAGCCTGGGGCCGGATGAGATCAAGGACGGACGATCCGGCCGCAAGGACGATCGTTGGGCCTTCACCAACCGCTCATCGTCACTGGAATACGGTACCATTGCGGCCCTCGCCGGCGCCTCGCGCGTGCTGAAGGGCCATAATGACAAGCTGGCGGCGGAGTCGCTTGCCATCGCAAAACGCGTCTGGGCCGAGGAACACGGCCGTCCGCCCTTTACCTTCAAGCACGGCAATGTCACGGGCGGCGACCTTCTTACCGAAGAGCTGTCGGCGGCGGTCGAATTGCTTATCACAACCAAAGACCCGCAATATGCCGCACGTATCGAGGCCATGTGGCCGGAGGTCGAAAAGGTGTTCGGCAATAATGTCCAATGGATTGCTCGCGGCATCCCGTACATGCCGAAAGCTTTCAAAACGAAAGTGAGGGTGGCGGTGGTTGCCTACAAGGCCGAGGCCGATATAGAAGCGACGAAGAACCCGTTTGGTGTGCCAATCACTGAAGGCGGATGGGCCGGCAATGGCGCCGTCATGCGTTATGCGCTTAATGCCGCCGTGCTGAGTGAGCTTTTCCCGGATGTCATCGGCACCGACGCACTCTATCGCGGGCTCGACTACCTGCACGGCACGCATCCGGGGCACAACCTGTCCTTCGTGTCGGGTGTCGGTGCACAGTCCAAGGAAGTTGCCTATGGCAACAACCGGGCGGATTTCAGCTTTATCGCTGGCGGCATTGTGCCGGGTGTGCTGGTTATCAAGCCGGATCTGCCGGAAAACCGCGAGGACTGGCCCTTCTTCTGGGGCCAGAATGAGTACGTCATCCCGATGGGGCCGACCTATATGCAGCTGACGCAAGCGGCCAATAAGCTGGCAAACAGCAAGTAAGCTTACTTTGCGGCCAGCGATCCGGCGGGGCTGAACACCTTGTCGATCTTATAGACCATGCCATTGCCGCGACGTTGAGGGCCTGCCTTCAGCGTCGCGGCATTGCCGTTCTGGTCAGTCAGGGTGACAACGTTTTTCACCTGCGTCGCGGTCAGGACGCAGCCTCCGGTGGTGATGACGGGATAGCTGCCTCCGTTCTGCTTGATCATGCCGGACAGGACCTTTGGCGTCAGTTCCGACGGAATGACATGGCAGGCAGCGACGTGCGAGGCTTCGACCTTCGTCGCAGCGAACGCCTTGTCATCTGGCGCGAAGACAGTCACTGGCCCTGGGCCCGCCAATGTTGGATAGAGCCCGGCGGCCTTGGCTGCACCGTCAAAGGCCCGGCGCGACTGGTCGGCTGCCAGGGTATCGGCGACGGTGCCCTTGGGCGACCAGAACCGGGTTGAGACGGCAACGCCGGCATCCTTGGCATTGGCCTGGGGCTCAGAAGCGCATCCGGTCAGGGCCAGGGCGATAACAGGCAGAACAAGACGAGGCAGTTTTGACATCTGATCTCTCCGCACACATTTCAGTCAACGGAGCATAGAAAAGGCAGTCTCGCTTTGAGATGCGAAACTGCCTGCCGATTGTCAGAAATCGATGTTCTAAACGCTATTTCCTGAACAGTTTCAGGTCGATATATTCGCCCATCGCCTTGTAGCCGGCAATTGACGGGTGCAGGTGGTCGCCGGAATCGAATTCGGCCTTCATGACGCTGGGGTTAGCCGGATCGCGCGTCAGGGCGTCGAAATCGATGACGCCGTCGAAATGGCCTGGCGTCCTGATCCAGGCATTAAGCGCCTGGCGGTCGGCTTCATTGGCTGCGTCCGGGTGATAGTAGCCATTGCCGCCATAGGGAAGGATGGTGGCGCCGTAGACTGTGATACCGTGGGCATGGGCACGATCGATGATCTGGCGATAGCTGGCGATCAGGCGGTTGACCAGGGCGGTGTGTTCCTCAGGCGTAATCGGCGCCTCGCGCGTCGAGGTGCCGAGATCGTTCACCCCTTCGAGCAGGATCAGGTATTTGACGCCCGGTTGCGCCAGAACGTCGCGTTCGAGGCGCGCCATGGCATTGGGGCCATTGCCATCGAGCAGCAGGCGGTTGCCGCCGATACCCTGATTGAGCACGGCCAGCGGGATCTTTGCTTCATTGAGCCGGCGTATGAGCGTGTCGGGCCAGCGCGCATTGGTATTGGGCTGGACGCCATAGCCGTCGGTGATCGAGTCCCCAAAGGTTACGATCGCGCCCCTGGTCTTGCCCTCGACCTCGACGCCCGCCACGTAATACCAGCGGGTGATTTTCTGAGCGTCAGCCAGGTCGGTCTCGGCGACGCGGTTACCCTTGGCGAGATAAGAGTGGGCGCGAGCACCAGGGTGACTGGTCTGGCGCTCTGGTGGTTCGGCCTGCCAGGTCGATACGGTCAGGTCTGTCATGCCGTCGACGGCCAGGTCGATCGGATCGGAGACATAGTCAGCACCGGCAGGAAGCGTCACCGAGGCCTGACCGGCAAAGGTCACAACACGGCGCGTCTCGGGCTGGATACGGGCGCTGTCATTGGCGGCCGATTTCGCGACCTCGACGGCGCCGAGGCGCAGCGGCGTGGTGCCGAAGGCATTGGACAGGCGGATGCGGATGCGGTTGCCGGGCGCCGTGACGCGGATAACCTGGCGCAGGGTGGCGTCGGTCAGGTCGGCGGCGGGCAGGGTGCTTTTTTCGTCCGGCACCAACTGAGACGAGGCCCAGGCGGCTGTCCAGGTTTGTTTGGGTTTGGCCAGGACGGGCGCGGCGGTGGTGGCAGTCAAGGCCAGGGCGATACACCCGGCACGCAGGAATTGGCTGAACATCGATCCTCCCGGCGCCTTATGGTAGCGCTATCTTGAAGGGAGGGTAGGCCGATGCCGCAGGATTTGCAAGTTACGGACAGACAAAAAAGGACCCCGGACGCTATGGGCTAGATGCATCCGGGGCGAAGTCAACCGATGAGCTTTGGAGCCATTGGTCAGAAGCCGCCAGATGAGAGGGCGAAGCGGCTACTGTAATTGTGATATAGTAAGTGTATTTGACGTTTCAAGATATTGAGATGTAAAAACTTTTGACTTAGTTTAACCACGATTTGGAAAAAATTTTGCGCAAATGTGACATGATTTCGTCGAAATATATGCTATAAATTGCTTATGTACATAAATGTACATTTGGGTATTGAATCGATACGCTGCAAGCGGTGACTTGACACAAAGGCGCACCGCTCTAGTCTCCGCTGATACTTTTCCCGGAGTCGTCCATGTTTAAGCGCCTTGCCCTGACCTCTGTTGCCGTCCTTGCGATCGCATCGTCCGCCGTGGCCGCGCCGCCGCAATTGAGCGCCGCGCGGATTTCGAAAGACGTGAAGATCTTGTCGGACGACTCTTTTGAGGGGCGGGGCATAGCGACGCCCGCAGAGGCCAAGGTCATCGACTTCGTCTCGAAAGGCTTCAAGGCGGCTGGCCTGGAACCCGGAGGCGAGAACGGCGGCTGGACCCAGGCGGTCGCCTTGCGCAAGTTCACGCTGAGCGATCCAAGTCTCAATTTCAACACGGCGTCGGGAGCTATCCCGCTCAAGCAGGGTGAGGACATCGTCGCTTCGACGCGCGGCGTGCTCGGTGATGTCAGCTTCGACAAGGCGCAACTGGTTTTTGCCGGCTACGGCGTCGAAGCGCCCGAACGCGGCTGGAACGACTTCAAGGACATGGACGTCAAGGGCAAGATCCTGGTGGTGCTGGTCAATGATCCGGATTTTGCCCAGCCGGAACTGAACACTTTCGGCGGTAAGGCCATGACCTATTACGGCCGCTGGACCTACAAGTACGAGCAGGCAGCGCGCAAAGGCGCGGCCGGTGTGCTGATCATCCATGATACGGACGCGGCTTCCTACGGCTGGGATACGGTGCGCAATTCGTGGACCGGCGACCAGTACGACATCGTTCGCCCCGACCCGTCTGTCGCCAGTCCAAAGCTCGAAGGCTGGATGACTGGCGCCACGGCCGACAAGCTGTTCAAGGCGGCAGGGCTCGACCTGGCGGAACTTCGCGTCAAGGCACGGTCGAAGGACTTCCAGCCGGTGGCGATGAATGTGACGCTCAGCGGTGGCTACAAGGTCGCCGCGTCCGAGATCGTGACGTACAATATCGTCGGCCGCCTCAAGGGCACGAAGTATCCCGACGAAACCATCCTCTATACCGGCCACTGGGATCACCTGGGCATCTGCGCGCCCGATGCCAAGGACAAGATCTGCAACGGCGCCGCCGACAATGGCACCGGGGTGGCGACGATCATGGAAATCGCGCGGGCGTTTGGCAAAACCAAGCCGCAGCGCAGCGTGGTCTTCATCGGCTTCACCGCCGAGGAAAGCGGCTTGCTGGGTTCCGAATACTACGCCTCCAATCCCCTCTATCCGCTGTCCAAGACCGTCGCCGGCATCAATATCGATATGCTCAGCACCTTTGGCCGTACGCGCAATATCGACGTCACGGGCGCCGGACAGTCGAATCTCGAAGACCTGCTCAAGGTTTATGCGGCGGAGCAGGGGCGTGTGCTGGAACCCGAAGGCCGGCCGGAAGCCGGCGGCTTCTTCCGCTCGGATCACTTCCCGCTGGTCAAGCGCGGCGTGCCGATGCTGGACGCCAAGGCCGGCGATGACCTTGTCAACGGCGGCACGGAACGCGGTAAGGCGCTGTCAAAGGAATTTAACGAAAAGCGCTATCACCAGCCGGCCGACGAGTGGTCGCCGAACTGGGACACGTCTGGGCTGCTGGAGGACGCGACCCTCTATTACCGCCTCGGCTCGGCGCTGGCCAATTCGCGCCAGTGGCCGCAATGGCGCGCCACATCGGAATTCAAGGCGGTGCGCGATACCAGCGCCGCCGACCGGAAGTGACGCAACAAAACCTGTTGACCCTCACGCGGCGTGAGAGACTATTGCCTTGTCTTGCGCAATATTCCCCTCACGGCGCGGAGATAGACAGGTGACACGCTATACCGTCAAGCAGCTTGCCGATCTGGCCCGGATCTCGGTCCGGACCCTGCATCACTATGACGATATCGGTCTGTTGAAGCCGGCCTATCTCGGGACCAACGGCTACAGATACTACGAACAGCCGCAGCTTTACCGCTTGCAGCAGATACTGATGTACCGCGAATTCGGCCTGCCGCTCGATGAGATCAGCGATCTTATCGACGCAGCCGATTTCGACGTAGCCTCAAGCCTGCGCCAGCATCGGGAACGGTTGATCGAGCGTCTGCAGCACCAACAGACACTGCTCCGGGTCATAGACGATACCCTGGCGCGGCTTGATGGAGATGAGACCATGCAGGACAACAAGCTTTACAACTGGCAGTCGCCGACCAAGCAGGCGGAGTACGAGGCTTGGCTGGCGGAACGTTACGGGCCCCAGGCGCACGACTGGATCGCCAACAGCCGCAAGCGAATGGACGGCTTCAGCGACGCCGACAGACAAGCCACGATGGACCGGCTGAAAGTCATCGAAACGGACCTGGTCGACGCCTTTCAGCGCGGATTGAGTGCCGATAGCGAGACGATTGAACCGCTGCTCGTGGCGCACCGCGCGTGGGTAGCGCACATGTGGAACAGTCCGTGTCCGCCGGGCGCCTATGTCATTCTTGCAGATATGTATGCCGGTCACCCCGACTTCATTGCGCGGTTCGACAGTCTGGCCTCCGGGTTTTGCAATTGGCTGGTGGCGGCAATGAAGGCGCACGCCGAACGCGCGGGTGAGGCGGTAACGGGAGATTGACAAATGACGCTGACTTTCAATGCCTTGAGCCAGATGGCGCTGGAACTGCCGGGCATCGAGGTCGGGACGGCCTTCGGAGCGCCGACCTATAAGGTTGGCAAAAAATCGCTATTCTACTGGAACAGCGACCATGGCTGTCCGGTGTTCAAGGTCGGTTTCGATGAGCGTGATTTTCTTATCGAAGCCGATCCGGAGACCTTCTTCACGACAGACCACCACCGCAACTGGCCCTGCGTGCTGGCGCGGCCGGATCGCGTCGACATCGGCTGGGTGCGCGAGAACCTGAAGCGCGTCTGGCGTGTCCAGGCGCCAAAGCGGCTGCTCAAGGCGCGCGAGGGGCAGATTTAAAATACCGATGTGAAACAAACTCTTCCATCCACCGTGTCCATATAGGGGAGGCCGGTGAACTTCCAAAACACGGTCACAATAAGCGTGTAAGCGAGCAAGAGCAGTTGCGGCGTCAGCCACACAACCTTCCATCGCCCGTAAACCGCCACATAGGTGACCAAGCCCAGGTTTATGACGATGGCGGCAAGTCTAGGCAGGACAACGACGGGTGTGTCAGGCCCGCAACCAAGGCCTACGCCAAATATGTAGTCGCTAAGCGCCATCTGGACGACCAGCGCGCCGTAGGCTGCCAGTATCGCCAACAGAACGGGCAGTGGAGGTCTTGGTGATGACGAGGCTGCAATCATGATGGGGCCTGCGAGAGACGTCTTAGCGAAGAGTTTACCAATAAGGCGGGCCGGCCGCAATTGCAGCCCTATTCGCGCCACATCCCGCGGGCACTTTCGTGTCCTGGGGGAGTGATGGTTTAACGGTTCGTTCAGGTCCTATTAACCTCGAAGCTCCTACAAGCTGTTGAATTCCAGATGTATAGGAGTTGCGCATGGAACGCCGGATCTTTTTGCAAACCAGCCTCGCGGCCGCCGCTGCGTCGTCCATTCCCGGTCTCGCCTTCGCGCAGGATGCGAACCAGACGACGAGCCAGGGTTCGACGCCGGCCCAGCCACAGCAATACCACGACACACCGCACTATAACCGCGACGAAATCCTCCAGGCCGGTTCGGATTTCCTGGGCGTGACGGTCGAGGCACTGGGCGGTGCGGTTGAAAAGGTTTTCGCCGACTATGGCGACCATCCCACGGCCTATGTCGCCGGCGAGGAAGCCTCGGGCGCCATCGGCGTCGGCGTCCGATACGGCAAGGGCAACCTGTTCATGAAGAGCCAGGCCCAGCCGACCCACATCTACTGGCAGGGGCCGTCGATCGGTTTCGACACCGGCGCCAATGCGTCGCGCGTTTTTACGCTGGTCTATAATCTCGATGATCCCAACTTCGTCTACCGCCGCTATCCGGGCGTCGAAGGTTCGGCCTATTTTATCGGCGGCCTTGGCGTGACCTATCAACGCGCCGAAGGGGTCGTGCTGACGCCGATCCGCGCCGGTGTCGGCTTCCGCCTCGGCGCCAGTGTCGGCTATATGAACGTCTCTCGTAAGCGCCGTATCTTGCCGTTATAAGGCGCTAAACCCGGCAGGGAAGGCGTCTGCCTTCCTTGGCGCTCAGGAAGCCGAGGTCGAGCAGGCGCATGACCTTGCGGGCGTCTTCGGCCGGGACCGGATTGGGCGCGCCATCGCGGATGGTGCGCGCAATGCCTTCGTAATAGGCCAGGTAGTTGCCGGTCACGGCGTCGATCTGCTCCGGCACGCCGGGCGCGTCACCCGTCACCGGAATGAGCCGGGCCTGCACTGGATCGACGCCCCAACCCTTGTCGCCCGGCGTCCGGCCGGCTTTCAGCATGTCTTCCTGACCGTCCATGCCGTACTTGACGAAGCTGCCGCCAGCGCCTTGCGCTTCCATGACCGGGCCGGCCGCGGCCGTCATCATCGATGAATGCAGCACGACCCGTAAGCGCCCATAGCCCAGCACGACGTGGAAATAGTCGTCGGTGCTGGCGCCCGGGCGCTGGCCGGCTATATCGGCGCTGATCCAGTCCGGCCAGCCGAACAGGTCGAGCGATTGATCGAGCAGATGCGAGCCGAGATCGTACCAGATGCCGGAGCCCGGCCCGGCGCGTTCACGCCATCGGTCGCGCACCACTGGCCGCCAGCGGTCGTAGCGCAGGATGAACTGGTAGATGTCGCCCAGCCGGTCACGCACCGCCTGGAAGGTCAGGTGATTGCTGTCCCAGCGCCGACAGTGGAAGACCGACAGGGTCTTGCCGGCCCTCTGCGCGTGTTCGATCAGGTCTCGGGCCTGGATGTCGTTGAGCGCGAACGGCTTGTCGACGACGACGTGCTTGCCGGCGTCGAGTGCCGCGTGGGCCTGAGGGGCGTGCAGGTCGTTCGGCGTTGCGATGACGACCAGTTCGACATCAAGATCGTTCAGCGCCGCGTCCAGGGTCGGCGTGATATGCATGCCAGCCATATCATTCAGAACGTCGTTTGGACGGCTGGAGACGATGGTCGTGAGGTCCAACCCTTGCGCGGCGCGGATCAGCGGCGCGTGGATGGTCTTGCCAGCATAGCCGTAGCCGACCAGCGCCGTTTTCACCGGATCAGGCATAGTTGAAGCTCACCGAAATGCGGACATCTTCGCTGAGGTTGATCGGCACTTCGTGGCGCAGCCAGCTTTCCCATAGCAGGACCGTGCCGGGCTGAGGCGCAATCGACTGGAAGGCCTGGTGGTCCTGGCGTGCCGACGGTTTGCGCAAAGGGGCGTTCATCATCATGGCCAGGCGCGGATCTTCGAAGCGCAGCGAGCTGGCGCCGTCCGGAATGGTGACATAGAAGGTGCCGGAGATGACACTGTGCGGATGGATATGGCCGGAATGGGTGCCAAGGTGCTCCAGCACATTGATCCACATGCTGTCGAGCTTCAGCTTGCGGCCGTGCAGGTCGTATTCGAGCTGTTCAGCAAAGGCCGCGACGTGACCGTCGAGCCAGGTCTTGAGATCGGCAAAGATCGGTGCGCGTTCAGGCAGGTCGTTGAGTGACGCATAGGAAGTATAGCCAAGATAGGCCTTTTGCTGCGACCAGGTCTGTCCGGCTTCATCCTCATCGGCGATGGCGCGGCAGGTGTCGTCCAGTTCTTCGATGAAGGCGTCGAAACCGGCGCGCGCGGTCATGTCGGCGCGGTAGATTTCCGTGACGAACAAAGGGGTGATCTGGCCGGGTGCGCTTTTGCTCATAAGGGTGATGTGGCGCAATCCGCCGCGTGAGGCAAGCCTAGAAGTGCTCTGCTGGCTCTGGCGGGAAACTTCCAACTGGCAAACCAAAGCGGTTTGCGCCTTTCGTGCCCGGTAGAACTGCCAAAAGGGCTATGAGGGCAAGATTGTAATAGGTGAGCAAAGGTATCAGCATGTAAAGCGCGGTCGGAATATTCCCCAATCCATTCAGCGTGGATACGCTCTGCACGATGGCGAGCACAAGAACGACAAATGGAGCTACGCCAAGGCCTGCGGTCCAGCCTACGTCATGCAGGCGCTTGCCAACGAGAGCGAACATTGGCCAAAGCATGGTCAGGGTGAACAAGGCCAGGACCAGATCACCAAATAGCCATGGGCTGTTTCGGAAGTCGCCGCCATCGATTGCGGCCTGAACGTTTTGCGCGACGATCCATGATATCGCGTAAAAGGTCGCCTGTATCGGAGCGACGAAATACCAGATCGGCTTTCGGCTGACGCGCCCATTCGGCGAAAGGAAGAAATTCCAAAATCGGAACGAAGGCTTGGCGTCCGGCAAAAGCAAATCCCCCTCGGCTGCCCAAGGGGGACGCTAACATTACGACCTGACGCTGTAAACGCCGGCTATTCCACGATCGGGCAATCGCCCGCCAGGCTGCGCGAATAGGCATCGACCAGGGCGTTGTACGGCGGCACGAAGGTGTTGGCCGTCAAAACCGTGCCGTTCGACAGGGTTTCCGACTGGGCGATACGGACTTCGAAATGCAGGTGGATAGTCGTGTACTGCGGCACGCCGTTGGAGGTGCCGAGATTGTTCGACACCAGGCCGATCTTCTGACCACGCTTGACCTCATCGCCGACCGCCACTTTCAGCGAGCTCGATTGCAGGTGCAGATAGCGATAGATGCGGTGGGGGCTGCCGCTGCCGGTGATGGCGACGGTATAGGAGCCGACCTGGGTGACGACGCCGTCTTCGGCCGCGATGGCCCAGTGCAGGTTCGACTTACAGGTCGCCGGGCGGATATCCTGGCCCTGGTGGCCCTGGCCGCTCTTGCACATGACGTTCGACCACGACCGGCTTTCACAGAAGTTGTCGGACCACGGATAGGCATAGTTCGACGCATCGCATTGCGAGCCGTGATTGGTCGCCGACGCGGTCGGATAGTTGCTGCCGCCCGGGCGATAGACCTGGCTGTTGGCATAGGCGAGGCCGGCGATCGGGAAGCAGATGCCGGGCGCCCAGTTCGACGTGTCCGTATAGCCCTGGCCCGATCCGGAAACGAGTTGCGTTGCCGGATTGTAAGGGAAGTCGACCATGGCGATCGATGAAGACGAGGAGGCGGATTCCGACGCCGATTCCGACGCCATTTCCGAAGCGGCTTCACTGGCCGTTTCGCTGACGGCCTCGGACGACGATGAGCTGCTGCCACCGGTGTTCATGCCGGGGATGTCGTCGCATCCGGTCAGAGCCAGGACAGCGCCTACGACGAGGAGAGGGAGGAAAGATCGCATTACTGGCCTCCCTTGGTGAGGTTGCTGATCGACTTGGAGACGTTGTCCAGCCAGCTGGTCGGCTTGGTTTCCTGGTCAGCCTCGGCCTGCGCCTGGGCGCCCAAGGTCACGTCATCGAACTCGGCGATGGCCTTGCGGATATAGGCGTCGGTGACGCAGTCGGCGGCCTTGACGTCATCACAGGTGACGTCGAGGCTGTAGACCACGCCGAAGCGCGTAAAGGTCGCCGTCCAGCCGTCTTCCATCTGCGAGATGCGGATGTCTTCGGTCACGCCGGCCAGCTTCTGGATCGGGCGGGCCGAAACCGCGCCCTTGTCGCCGGCGACGAAGGTGCGGTTGCCGTACATGGTGACCTGGATGCCCTTGTTTTGCGGCATGTTGAGCGCGTAGGCGTCGCCGAAGCTGACCATCCTGGCCTTGGCGGTATCGATCACGCCTTCGCGTGGCAAGAGGACGGGCAGGCGGGTCTTGTCGAGCGCCTGACGCGGCAGGCGGGCCGCCAGGTTGCTGGGCCTGCGCGCCGTCTTCATCTGGCTGGAACGCGCCATAGCCGACGACCATTGCACCTTGGCTGGCGCCATGGGGCGGCGCAGCAGCATGGGTGCAACAGGCCGCGCGGCGACCGACGTTGCGGCTGTCGGGCGCTGTGCAGCCACGGGCGCGGCAGTAACGGCAGCCGGTGTGGCGGCGATATTGGTATCGGTGGCTTTCGCCTGGCTGATGCGCGTGGCGCTCGCCATCGTAAGCCTGGCGCTCTGCACCTCAGGCTTGGCCGCCGTGGCATCCTGTGTTGTCGTATCCTGGGCCTGGCTGCCGAACGCGACGGCGCCGGCAGTCGCCAGGGCCACGAGCGCTGCCGCACCCATGGCAAGATTGAAACGATTACGATTATTCGGCACCTGGTCAGCCCTCCCGCACCAAGTCAAAGGCGCAGATACGCGCGCCGACAGCCCATGCGAAAAGGGTTAACAGGTTCCGCGCCCCTTGTCACGGGGGCGCGGCGGTCAGATCGAACTGTGTTCTTACTTTTTCAGTTCACCAGTCTTACTTCTCTAATTCAAAAGTGCCGGTGATGGTGATGCTCTGTTGCAGCTCACCAGCCGATACCGGTGTCGAGGCGTCCTCAGCCTTCATTCTCGCCTGAAGCATTGGCATGGGCGGATGGTAGCTGGGGGCCGAACCTTCCTCGATGCTAAGCAGCTTCTTCAGCTTGAGGCCGGTCGCCGAGGCGTAAAGCGCCGCACGCTGGTTCAGGGTCGCAACGGCCTTTTGGCGTGCCTGGTCGAGTACGGCGCCATTGTCCTTCAGGCCAAAGCCGATCTGGTCGATCTGGTTGACGCCGGCGCCGATGACGGCGTCGATGACCGGGCCGGTCTTGTCGAGGTCATTGACGCGGACCGTGACCTGGTTGCGCGCCTCATAGCCGGTCAGTTTCGGCGCCTGGTTGTTGGCATAGTTGTACTGTGGATTGAGCTGCAGGTTCGAGGTCTGGATGTCCTTGGCGGCGATGCCGGCGGCCTTGAGCGCGCTCATGACGGCGTTCATGCGGACATTGCCGGCCTTCATGGCTTCGGCGGCAGTCTTGCCCTGGCTGACGACGCCGAAGTTCACGGTCGCCATGTCAGGCGCGACGCTGACTTCGCCGGTGACGGACAGGCTGAGCGTGGTAGGCATGGCCATGACGACGGGGGCAGGCGCGGTCTGGGCGGACGCCATGGGGGCAATCAGCAGGCCGGCGGCGGCGACGGTCAGGGCGATCGATTTGAAAAGCGCGCGGGAGGAGGACATCTGTTGTCTTTCTTTGGTGTGTTGTGGCGGCAATGCGATCCGTGTCGGGAGTACAGACCGTAATTACGACCGCCATAAGACAGCCTGGCGCCTGAACGGCGGCTGAACGGATATGCTGGGATACTGTTTATTGGGGAAAGTGGTAGGCCCGGAGGGACTCGAACCCCCAACCAGACCGTTATGAGCGGTCGGCTCTAACCATTGAGCTACAGGCCCCCAAGGCAGGCGGCGTGCCTAACACGCGCGATCTAAAATTTAAAGTCGCGATTTTTGTTTTCAACCGGCTGCTTGCAGCACCGCTGCCTTTGGCCGGATGATGAACAGGGCCGCCAATGCCGCGATCAGGCACAGCGAGCCTGCCAGCAGGAAGGCCGGAAGATAGCTGCCCGAGCCCGTACGGATGGTGCCGGCTATGAAGGCTATGGCGGCTGCGCCCAACTGGTGCCCGCAGAATACCCAGCCAAACACGACCGGGGTCTTTTCCGGGCCGAACTTTTCTGCCGCCAGCTTAAGCGTCGGCGGCACGGTCGCGATCCAGTCGAGGCCATAGAAGACGGCAAACGGCGACAGGCCCATGATGGTGAATTCGGCATTGGGCAGGTAGAGCAGGCTCAGGCCACGCAGGGCGTAGTACCAGAACAGAAGCCAGCGCGAATCGAAGCGGTCCGACAGCCAGCCCGATCCTATGGTGCCGATAAAGTCGAACAACCCCATCAGCGCCAGCACTGAGGCGGCGGCGACCGCCACCATGCCGAAGTCGCCGCACAGCGAGACAAAGTGTGTCTGCACCAGGCCATTGGTCGAGGCGCCGCAGATAAAGAAGGTGCCGAACAGGATCCAGAAGGTGCGTGTCTGCGCTGCTTCCTTGAGCATGGCAAAGGCAGAGAACTTGACGGCAGGGGCGGCGACTGGCGCCAGGGCCTGCGTTTCGCCATAGGGATTGAGGCCGACGTCAACCGGGCGATCGCGCAGCAGGAGCAGGACCAGCACAAGCGCCGTCACGAGCAATGCGCAGACGAGGAGGAGGGCGGTCTGCCAGCCGTAATCTTCCGACAGGCGGGCGATGAGCGGCAGGAAGGCCAGTTGGCCAGTGGCGCTTGAGGCCGTCAGAATGCCGATGACCAGGCCGCGTCTCTGGCTGAACCAGCGGTTGGCGACCGTGGCCCCGAGCACAATGGCGGTCATGCCCGTGCCGACGCCAACGAACAGGCCCCAGAACAGGAAGAGTTGCCAGATTTCCGTCATCAGCAGCGACAGGCCCAGCCCGGCGATAATCAGGCCCAGCGCCAGCGACACGACGCGCTTGAGGCCAAAGCGGATCATCATGGCGGCGGCAAACGGCGCGATCAGGCCCAGCAGGATCAGCCGTACCGCCAGCGCGCCGGAGATTTGCGCGGCCGTCCAGCCAAATTCCTTTTGCAGGGGCGGCATCAGCACGCCTGGCGCGCCCATGGCGCACGCCGTCGTCAGCATGGTGAGGAAGGTCACGGCCAGCATCACCCAGCCATAGTGGACATTATGGCGGCTGAGCTGGCGGGCAATGGCGCTGGAGATCATGCGATCCTCACTTAAACATGATGGTGATCATGTTTGTATTTATGATAGTGATCATGTATAAGCAATGCCAAATCTCGTAACGATCCTGCCAAATGGAGTTCCCTTGAAAACCTCGCGTGCCCACGTCGAAAAGAACCGCGAAAACCTGCTGGACGCCGCGTCCAAGGGCTTTCGCCGCAAGGGTTTCGAGGGCGTCAAGGTCGCTGAGCTGATGCAGGAGGTCGGCCTGACCCACGGCGGTTTCTACAACTATTTCAAGTCCAAGGACGACCTGGTCGCCAGCGCCTGCGACGCCTCGCTGAAACGCCAATCCGAGCGCGTCAAGAGCATGAAGGATAAGGACTCTGGAGCCGAACTCATCGCTTATTTCGAGCGCTATCTGTCCCAGGCCAGCCGCGACACGCCCGAAAACGCGTGCCTGTTTCCATCGCTGGCGGCCGACGTGTCGCGCCAGGGCGAGGCGGTGCGCACCGTCTTCAGCGAGGGCTTAAGCGACTATCTCAATGCGATGGGCGACCTGACCGACAAGGATCGGCCCAAGGACGGCCTGCCGCACAATGCGGTCTCGGTATTGTCGACGCTGGTCGGAGCCATGGTGCTGGCGCGTGCTGTCAATGATCGTCAGCTGTCGGATGGTATTCTCTATGCAGCGCGGCAATCGCTGACGCGGCGCTATGAGAAATAAAAATGCGATAGGAAAATGACTTAAGGCCCAAACGGTCGCTGTGGCGCAACTTTTTGGCCACAGGGGTGTCAAAATTCCCTGCTAGTCTGTAAAGTACGGGCGCCTGAATGGGAATCAGGCGCTTTTTCGCATTTTTCGCGTCAACCCTCAGGGAAACCGTCATGACCGATAAGGACCGCGGCACCTATTCGCCGCCGACCGAGGATAACCTGTCCTATGAAGCGCGCCGGCCTGCCCAGCGCGATCAGGCGCCGATTACGCTGATCATCAGCGGCATCTTCCTCGTCGTGCTCTTGATCGTCGTTCTGATCTTCTACAATTCGGGCCTGAACAAGGGCGCCGGCAATGCTCCGGAAGTCGGTGATCCGGTCGGCGACACCAAGGAACGCGTCGAGGACGCCAAGCCGCTGAGCGAGCAGGAGTTCGATGCCGGCGCGGATACCGGTGCCGCCACCTTCGCGCAATCCGCAGAAGCGCCGGCGCGCGACGCCGCCTCGATGACCGCCAACGAAGCGCCGCCACCGGCCGCGCCCATCCAGGGCCCGCTGCCGTCGCAGGCCGACAATGCGGCTATCACCGGCGGACAGCTCAAGCCGCCGGTCGCGGCGGTGACACCGCAGGCGACGCCCGCCGCAACACCTGCGCCGGCGGCGGTGAAGCCTGCTTCGGCGTCGGCTGTTGCCAAGCCTGCCGCCTCGGGCGCAGCCGTGGTGCAGATCGGCGCCTTCGACAGCCAGGAAACGGCCAATCGCGAATATGCCAGCGTCGCCTCGTCCTACGGCCTGTTCGTCGGCGGCACGTCCAAGCGCGTCGAAAAGGTCGAGACACCCAAGGGCACCTTCTATCGCACCTCGTTTGCCGGCTTTGCTTCGGCTGAGAAGGCCCGTTCCTTCTGTTCGGCGCTCAAGGCCGCCGGCCGCGACTGTATCGTAAAGTAAGACTGAGATGGCGACGCACGCATGTATCCTGGGCCTGAGTGGCACAGAGGTCACCCCGGCGGAGCGCAAGTTCTTCCGCAACAGCCAGCCGCTTGGCTTCATCCTGTTTCGCCGCAATGTCGAGACACCGGAACAGGTCAAGGCGCTGGTCGACGACCTGAAGACCTGCGTCGAGCACGAGGCGCTGATCCTGATCGACCAGGAAGGCGGCCGGGTCCGCCGCCTGCGTCCGCCGCACTGGCCGGACTATCCGCCCGCGTCGCGCTTTGCCGAGGTCTGTAACGACCCTTACGAAGCGCGCGACATGGCGCGTCTGGGCGCGCGCCTGATGGCCGCCGACCTGTTCGCGCTGGGTATCAATGTCGACTGCGCGCCGGTCCTCGACGTGCCGCAACCCGGCGCCCACGACATCATCGGTGACCGCGCCTATGGCCTGACGGCAAAGGATGTCGCCGTCATGGGCCGCGCCGCCTGCGAAGGTCTGCTGGCCGGTGGTGTCCTGCCGGTTATCAAGCATATCCCGGGACATGGCCGGGCAGGGGCCGACAGCCACGCTTCGCTGCCGGTGGTCGATACGTCGCTGGAAGAATTGCTGGCGACGGACTTCTATCCGTTCCAGGTCAATGCCGACATGCCCCTGGCGATGACGGCGCACGTTCTTTATTCGGCGGTCGACCCCAAGCATCCGGCGACGACCTCGAAGAAATGCATCCGCCTGATTCGCGAAGGCATCGGCTATGACGGCCTGATCATGTGCGACGACCTGTCGATGGGCGCGCTCAGCGGTGACCTGAATGCCCGTGCCCACGCCAGCCTCAAGGCCGGCTGCGACGTCCTGCTGCATTGCAATGGCCAGATGGAGCAGATGGTCGAGGTCATGAAGGAGACGCCGAAGCTGAAAGGCGCGGCCCGCCGCCGCACCGAAGCCGCTCTGACGCGCATCCTAACGCACCCCGAGCCGCTCGACGTGACCGAAGCGCGCGCCCGTTTCGACAGCGTGCTCGCGCGCGTAGCCTCGGGCGAAGTGCGCGCCGATCCGACCGAGTTTCAGGTAACGGCATAGACACGTGGTCGAGACGCCAAAGGTCATTTCCGGGCTTGAGCACGATGTCCAGCAGCACAAGCTGGACTTTGCCGGCGCCGCGCCCACGGAAACGCCGGAGGACATTGCCCCCGAAGAGACGCTGCTTCTCGATCTCGATGGCTTCGAAGGCCCGCTGCACGTTCTGTTGGCCCTGGCGCGCTCGCAGAAGGTCGACCTGCTCAAGATCTCGATCACCAAACTGGCCGAGCAATACCTGGCCTTTATCCAGGAGGCGCGCCGCCTGCGGTTCTCGCTGGCGGCCGACTATCTCGTCATGGCGTCGTGGCTGGCCTATCTGAAGTCGCGCCTGCTGCTGCCCAAGACCGAGCGCAAGCAGACCGACGAAATGGCGCCGGAAGAGATGGCCCTGGCGCTGGCCTTCCGCCTGAAGAAGCTTGAGACCATGCGCAAGGCGGTCGACGCGCTGACCTCACGGCCCCAACTGAAGCGCGACGTGTTTGCGCGCGGCGACCCCGAGGCGCGGCTGATCATCCCGTCGGCCAATATCGACGCCAATGTCTTCGACCTGATGAGCGCCTATGTCACCCAGCGCCGCCGTGAGGCCGAGCGCCACTACGACCCGACACGGCGCATCGAAGCCTATTCGCTGGAAGATGCGCGCGACAATCTGCGCGCCCAGTTGCCGCGCCTGACCGGCTGGACGGCTCTGGACGATGTCGCGCCCCGCCCCGAAGATTTTGAGATCGCTGAACACGCGCCGCGCCGGGTGTCTTACATGGCCTCGACCCTGTCGGCCTCGCTGGAACTGGCGAAAGAAGGCCAGCTTCAGCTCCAGCAACTGGCGACGTTCGAGACGCTGTATATGCGCCGTCGGCCGCCACTGATCGGAGGCGCATCGTGACCCTTGAAGATGTCGAACGCGCCATCGAAGCGCTTCTGTTTGCTGCCGCCGGGCCCTTGTCGGCCGCGGAACTGGCCTACCGCCTGCCGGAAGGCGCCGAAATCGGCAAGGCACTGGCGGGCCTCAAGGCCCGCTATGCCGGGCGAGGGGTGTCGCTGGAAGTCATCAATGACCGCTGGCAGTTCCGGACCGCGCCCGACCTGGCCTTCCTGATGGTCGAAGAGCGCGAGGAGCCGCGCAAGCTGTCCAAGGCGGCTCTGGAGACCCTGGCCATCATCGCCTATCATCAGCCGGTGACGCGTGCCGAGATTGAAATGATCCGCGGCGTCGGCCTGTCGCGGGGGACGCTGGACGTGCTGCACGAGATGAACCTGATCAAGCTGCGCGGCCGCCGCAAGACGCCGGGGCGACCCGTTGCCTATGGTACGACCGACACCTTCCTGGAACAGTTCTCGCTGCCGAGCCTGACCGACCTGCCGGGCGTAGCGGAAATGCGCGCCGCCGGTCTGCTGGATATCAACGTGCCGGCCGACTTCATGGTGCCCGACCCCAGCGCGCCGCAGGCCGCTGAAGACGCCGCTTCGCTCGACGACATGGACGAGATTGAATTCGCCCAGGATTTCTTCGAGGAGAAAGATTGACTTTTAACCACGTCCCTTCGTCAGTGACGTAAAATTGCGTAAAAAGCGCTTTGAAGTCGCCTTGAACTGCGACTATATGAGCGTAATGGCCAAGGGTTTGGCCTGTTTTTAAGTACCAGGCGCGCCGTATCAGGAATGGGCGAGCCTTTTGAGGAGACCGCCAATGGGTGCAATCAGTATCTGGCACATCGGCTTTGTGCTTATCATCGTTCTGCTGCTGTTCGGAACGGGCAAGCTGTCGGGCCTGATGGGTGACGCCGCCAAGGGCATCAAGGCGTTCAAGGACGGCCTGAAGGACGAGCCTGAAGCCGACAAGAAGACCGAGACGGTCAAGAGCGAAGAGCCCAAGGCTTGATCCCGCGCGGCCGGATGAACAGTCCGGCCTGACCTTTTGAAACCGTTGAAGAAAGCCTGAATCGGATGTTGCCCGGTGTCGGCGGCAGCGAAATTGTCGTCATAGCTGTCATCGCTCTGCTGGTGGTAGGTCCCAAGGACCTGCCCAAACTGTTGCGCCAGATCGGCCGCTTTGTCGGCAAGATGCGCGGCATGGCCGACGATTTCCGCTCCTCATTTGAAGATATGGCTCGCCAGAGCGAGCTCGATGACTTGCGCAAGGAGGTCGAAGCGCTGCGCACCAATCGCGTGCCCGTGCTCGATGACGTCCGCACCGAAATCGACAAGGTGCAGTACGAGGTCAACGAAAGCCTGACGCCGACAACGCACTTCTATTCGGGTTCCGAGGACGTTGCGTCGCCGGATGCCGAGGATTTCAACAGCTCCGAACCGCCAGTGCCTGTGACCGTACCGGTCGAAGATGCACCCGCGGTGAGCCTGAAAAAGCCACGCACCAAAGCGCCTGCCCAGGCAAAGACTGTGACAAAGCCAGCGCCCAAGATCGCTGCGAAACCGCCGCGCACCGCGAAAGCGGCTGTTGCTGAAGCCGCCGCGGCGCCGAAACGCACCCGTAAGAGCAAGGCGTCATGAGCGAGTTGCCGCAAGTCATCGAAGACAAGTCGAAGCGTGCCCTTGTTACCAAGGAAGAGCAGGACCAGGCCGAGATCGAGTCGTCGCGCGCGCCTTTGATGGAGCACCTGGTTGAGCTGCGCGGGCGGCTGATGATCATGGTCCTCGCCTTCGTCGCCGCCTGTATCGGCTGCTACGTCTACGCCGAGCCGATCTACGAATTCCTGCTGCATCCCTTCAAGATCGCCAATGCGCTGCTGGAAGAGCAGAAGATTTCCGGTCATCACGGCAATCCGTTTGACCTGGTGTACGTCCTGCTCGGCTTCAAGGAAGTCGTGATCACCAAGGACGTGTCGCTGATCTTCACGGCGCCGCTGGAGTTCTTCTTCACCAAGCTGAAGATGGCCATGTTCGGCGGTATCATCGTCAGCTTCCCGGTCCTGGCCTTCCAGCTTTACCGTTTCGTCGCGCCGGGCCTGTACCGCAAGGAACGCAACGCCTTCCTGCCGTTCCTGTTCGCCGCCCCCGTGCTGTTCATTATCGGCATGGCCCTGGTCTATTTCCTCATCCTGCCGATGGTGCTGTGGTTCTCGCTGAGCCAGCAGATCACGGCGCCGGGCGTCAATGTCACGGCCATGTTCAAGGTGTCGGACTATCTGTCGCTGATCACGACCCTGATGCTGGCCTTTGGCTGCTGCTTCCAGTTGCCGATCATTATCACCCTGCTGGGCCTGGCGGGCATCGTCACCGCCAAGCAACTGGGGCAACTGCGCCGCTACGCTATCCTGGCCATCGTCGTCGTCGCCGCCGTGGTGACGCCGCCCGATCCGATTTCGCAGATCATGCTGTCGCTGCCTATCTGGCTGCTCTACGAAATATCGATCCTGTGCGTGCGCGTCATCGAGTTCCGGCGTCCCAAGACGGCTTAAAACCAAAGACGGCTTAGTAAGGCAAGGGTGCTTAGCACCCTTGACCCGTAACGCGACGGCGCTTATGCCCTCTGCCTCAGGCTCACCGCTTTTGCCGGTGAGTCATGTTTATGCAAATCGAGGGCAGAACCATGCACGATATCAAGGCATTGCGCGAAAATCCTGAAGCCTATGTGCGCGGCTGGTCGTCGCGTGGCCGGGACACTGCGCAATCGGATGTCGACGGACTGATTGCCCTCGACAAGGATCTGCGCGCCGCCAAGACGGCGTTCGAGACCAATCAGGCGCAACTGAAGAAGCTGTCGGGCGAAATCGGCAAGGCCAAGGCGCAGAAGGACGAGGCCAGGGCCTCCGAACTGATGGCTGAGGTCGAGGCGCTGAAAGGCGCGATTGCGACTGCGCAAGAGCAGGAGCGCGACAAAGATATTGAACTGCGTGACGCGCTGGCGGCCCTGCCGAACGTGCCGTTCGAAGATGTGCCGCAAGGCGCTGACGAACACGGCAATGTCGAAATCCGCAAGCATGGCGCGCCGAACATCCTGACCTTTGCGGCCAAGGACCACGCTGACTTGGGCGAAGCTCTGGGGCTTATGGACTTTGAAGCTGCGGCGAAAATGTCTGGCTCGCGCTTTGTCGTGCTGAAAGGCCAACTGGCGCGGCTTGAACGTGCCATCGGGCAGTGGATGCTCGATACGCAGACGACTGAGCATGGTTACAGTGAAGTCAATCCGCCGGTTCTGGTCCGCGGCGATGCATTGTACGGCACCGGCCAGTTGCCGAAGTTTGAAGAGGACCTTTTCAAGACGACGGACGATCGTTACCTGATCCCGACCGCCGAAGTCACCCTGACCAACCTTGTCCGGGAAGCGATCACGGCCGAGGAAGAGCTGCCGCTGCGCCTGACGGCCCTGACCAACTGCTTCCGCGCCGAAGCCGGATCGGCCGGCCGTGACACCAAGGGCATGATCCGCCAGCACCAGTTCCAGAAGGTCGAGCTGGTCTCGATCACCACGCCGGAACAGTCGGCCGACGAGCACGACCGCATGACCGGGTGCGCCGAGGCGATCCTGAAAAAGCTCGATCTCTCCTTCCGCACCATGCTGCTGTGCACGGGCGATATGGGCTTTGGCGCGCGCAAGACCTACGATCTCGAAGTCTGGCTGCCGTCGCAGAACACCTATCGTGAGATTTCGTCGTGCTCGAACTGCGGGGATTTTCAGGCGCGCCGTATGGACGCCCGCACGCGCAAGGCCGGCGAAAAGGGCACGCGCTTTGTCCATACCCTGAACGGCTCAGGCCTGGCGGTTGGTCGGACCCTGGTGGCGATCATGGAAAACTATCAGGACGAAGGCGGCCGGATCGCGGTGCCGGCGGTGCTGCAGCCCTATATGGGCGGCCTGACGCATATTGTCTGACTTCCGGGTGCAGGGTCTGCGACCCTGCCCGCCGGAGGCCAAATATTTATGCCGGGACGCTTGATCCTGCCGCGCGAATGATCGTAAAACACAGGCGTGTTCACCGAAGGTTCTCATGCGTATTCTGCTCACCAATGATGACGGCATAGAGGCTTACGGCCTGGCGGTGCTCTATGACATCGCCCGGACCCTGACCGATGACGTCTGGGTGTGCGCGCCAGTTGTCGAACAGTCGGGCAAGGGCCGGGGCGTGACCCTGCACGACCCGTTGCGCGTCAAACGGCTGGACGAGAAGCGCTTTGCCGTCTCGGGCACGCCCACCGACTGTGTGCAGATCGCCATCAATGACATCCTGCCGGAACCGCCCGATTTGCTGCTGTCTGGAATCAACCGTGGATTCAACCTGGCGCAGGACGTAACCCTGTCGGGGACGGTTGCCGGCGCCTTGCAAGGCATGACGCTGGGTATCCCCTCGATCGCCCTCTCGCAATGTCTGGACTTCGATATCGACATCGAAGCGCAGTGGCAGGCAGCGTGCCGCCATGGCGCACCGATCGTCAATGCCTTGCTAAAACAGGGCTGGCCGGATGACGTCGTGATGAATGTCAACTTCCCGGATTGCAGCGCCGACGATGTGGCGGGCGTCGAGATTACCCGTCAGGGCTTTCGCGACATGCACGAGATGCATGCCGTCAAGCGCGTCGATCCGCGCGGCCGGACCTATTACTGGATGGACTTCCACAACCTGCAACAGACCCTGGTCGAAGGCACGGACCTCAGGGCGGTGGCCGACAACAAGATCTCCATCACGCCGCTGCATCTCGACCTGACGCACAATGAAACCCTGCACAAGATGCGCAAGGTCATCGGTGGCACTGTCCCCAAGCAGATCGACGTCGAGGCGGCGCAATGAGTGAACCGAAGGAAGAAAGCCGGCTGCAACGTCTGTTGCGCGGGCTGAAAGCGCAGGGCATCGAGGACAAGAAACTGCTGCACGCGCTGGAATATACGCCGCGTGACCTGTTTGTCCCTGAGCTGTTCCTCGACCGCTCGTGGGAAGATTCCGCTATCCCGATCAACTGTGGACAGACGATTTCGCAGCCCTATATCGTCGGGCTGATGACCCAGGCGTTGAAGATCGAAGGCCGCCATCGCGTGCTCGAAATCGGCACCGGCAGCGGCTATCAGACGGCAATCCTGGCGCGGCTGGCGCGCTATGTTTACACGATCGAGCGCTATCGTTCTTTGATGCTTGAGGCCGAAATCCGCCACAAGCGGCTGATGCTGGAAAATATCATCTATCGTTTCGGCGATGGCTGGAATGGCTGGCCGGAGCAGGCGCCGTTCGATCGCATCCTGGTCACGGCCGCCCTGCCGGAAGCGCCGGCCGAACTGCTGGGGCAGTTGAAACCCAAGGGGATCATGGTCGGACCGCAGGGCAAGGGCTCGACCCAGCGCCTGCTGCGCTATACCAAGTCGGCCGACGGCGATTACGATATCGAGGACCTGGGCGAGGTGCGGTTCGTGCCGCTGATCGCCGGCGTCGCGAAAGACTCCTAAGAGCGCTTAGACCGGCAATCCCATGGCGCGCATGCCGGGGCGCATCTGCTGAAAGCCAAACACCAAAACCGCGCCGGCAGTCATCGCGAAGGCTGCGGGCAGGATATCTTGGCCGAGGCCGATCAGGGCCGGGGTAACATGCGGCATGATGATGGCCAGCATGACGATCGCCGCCACGCCGATGACGCTCAAGACCAGCACCTGCTCCTGAAAGCGGCGGCGTTCGACCTTGGACATGACTTCAAGCTCGAAGCTGTAGTCGCGCGCCGGCACGAAGGTGGCGTCATCGTTGGCCAGTAAATCTCTTAGCGGATCGCTCATGACTGCACTCCCAGAAGGGCGTTGAGCCTGTCCCTTCCTTTTTGAATATGCGATTTTACCGTGCCGAGAGGAAGTCCTAAAATCTCGGCGGCCTCGCTATGGCTGTAATCGGCGGCGACGCATAAGGAGACGGCCGCGCGGACATCGATCGGTAATTGCTGAAGGGCTGCCTGGACCGACAGCCGGGTATCCACCGTCGATGAGGCGCTCTGCGGTTGCAGGTCGTGCCATTCCGCGTCGCGCGCGGCTGAACGGTTGGCGCCGCGCCGGTCGTTCAGCGCCTTACGGTAGACGATGCCGCAAACGAAGGTTCGGAATGACACGTCGGGCCGCAAACGATCCAGCCGTGACCAGGCCGTGACAAAGGCTTCCTGCGCCAGGTCGTCGGCATCGGCCGGCACCGCTGCCAGCCGGCGGGCAAAGGCCCGCACCGCCTGCTGGTGCTCAGCGACCAGGCGCGAAAACGCCTGGTCGGAGCCCTGGCGGGCGCGCTGGAGTAAGGAAGCGGTGTCCATGATCGATGTCTGTCCGCAGTACGCCTAAGCCTATTCCAGGTCTTTGTCCGGATAGCTATCCTGACGCTTGGGGCCAAACAGCATGCGGATGCCGGCGATAACGGTCAGGCAGATGGCGGCAACGCCAAAGCCGAGGGCGAGGGCCGTGAAAACCTGGTGGCCACCGCCGTAATAGCCGTAATAGCCAAAGCCGATCGCCAGGGCCGTAAAGACGACGGCCTGAGGCCACCAGCCGTGATGGCGTCCGCGCCGGCCCTTGTAATAGCCGGTGTAGCCGGCGGCGTATTCGTGGGCGCGCTGCTCATCGCTCTTGAGCATGTCGAGCAGGGCCTGGGGCGGCTCCTTGCCCTGGTCGGCGTAGGTCTTGAGCAGCTTTAGCGTGTCGCTGCGCTGACGGTATTGGCCGAAGCTGCCGAATATCCCCATGACCATCCAGAAGATGGGGAACAGGAGCCACCAATAGCTGCGAAAAAGATCTTCCATGTTCTATACTCTCAAAAGGTCTCGTCTCAAAAGGTCTGGCGCTTCAGCGCGTCAGGAACGTCCATGCCCCGGTCGACATAGGACTTGATTACGTCGAGCCGCTTGCGTTCGATATCGCCGCGCACGACTAGGCGGACAACGCCGATGGTCATAAAGCCGATCGGGAAGGCCAGCCACCAGTAGTTAGCTATGAATTGGGTTGCGTCCATATTTGTATCTCCTCTATCTCTGCCAGGCTGCCGTGGCCGCCCTCATGAACCGCTTTCGATACTGAATGTCCGCAGGCCCGGCGTTTGGATGTGGCGGATGTAAAAAATTTTAGCGTCTGGCAATTTTGGCGGATAATTTTTGGCGCAAACGCGGTTTTGCCCAATTTTCACGCTTTGTTTAGAACATTACTAACGAATCGTTAGCCATAGTCGCCGCATGGAACGGCGGTCTTTACGTGCCGCAAAACCGAAGCAGGGGAGCCAGAAATATGACGCCCAACGACCGCCACCTATACGGTAAACTCTGGCCCATCGGCGCGATCGGCGCCGTCATGCTCATGCTTCAGGCATGTACTGGCACCATGCCGCAGCCCCGCTATCCGGTCTATATGCAGGACAAACCCGCCGAGGCTACCCAGACCGTGGCCCAGGCCGGCGATGATACGCCCGTTCCTCAGGATCCGCAGCCCGCCGTGACGCCCCAGGGCAATTCGGGCGGTATCAAGACGATCGAACTGGCGCCGCCACCTCCGCCGCCTCCGCCGCCCCCCGCGACCCGCGACGAGCCGGTGCGTGGCGAAACCGCGCCGGTCAAGGACACGCGCGCGGCCTATGTCTATGTGCTGCAACCCAAGGACACGCTCTATGGCGTGTCGCGCCGTTTCGGCGTGCCGGTGAAGGTGCTGTATGACATGAATGGCCTGGCGCCGAGCGCGTCCCTGCGGATCGGCCAGAAGATTTTGCTGCCGGCCAATGCCGTCGACAAGGGCAAGGAAGAGCACGCCAACGGCCCAGGCATGGTTCGCCTCGACCAGGCGCTGGCCACCAAGCCGGCAACGCCTGCGCCCGCCGCTCCGGCAACGTCCGCAAAACCAGCGACCAAGCCTGCGGTTACCCCTCCTGCGATGACCACGACCACCACGACAACGACGACCAAGCCCACCGTGGCGCCTCCGGGTACCAAGCCTGCAACGACAACGACGACTACGACGGCAACCACTGCCCCCACGACGCCGGCCAGGCCCGCGACATCGGGTGGCTTCCCCAGTAATGCGCAACTGACGCAGATGGGCAAGGGGCTGTTTGCCTGGCCAGTCAAGGGCCGCATCATCGTGCCGTTCGGCCAGTTGGCGCCCAATGTTCGCAACGACGGCATCAATATCGCCGCCGAAGCCGGGACCGAAGTCCGGTCAGCTTCCGATGGCGTGGTCGTCTATCAGGGCGACCAGGTTAAAGAGCTTGGCAACACAGTCTATATCAAGCATCCGAACGGCTGGTACACCGGCTATTCGCACCTGCAGGCCATGGGCGTGAAGAACAATGAAAAGGTCGCCAAGGGCCAGGTTATCGGCAAGGTGGGCCAAAGCGGCGTCATCGACCGTCCACAACTGCACTTTGAAATCCGCTTTACGCCATCGACCGACATTGCCCGTCCGGTCGATCCAACCCTGGTGCTGCCATAGCTTATCATTGCTAAGAGCGCGCCCGGCACATTTGCGCCGGGCAGGGCGTGGATAATTCCATTGACCTTTTCGAGCTTGCTCTTATGTATGGCTCACACTTCAGGGCCGGGGGGCGCTTGATCGCGCGCGACCGCCTGGCCTGACCTAAAAGTTCTGAGGAGAACGCTCTTGTTCGCTACGCCCGCTTTCGCCCAGGCCGCTGGTGCCGCACCGGCTCCCGGTGGAGATCTTCTGTCCATGCTGCCGATGCTTATCGGCTTCGTCGCCATCATGTACTTCTTCATGATCCGTCCTCAGGCGCAGCGCGCCAAGCAGCACAAGGCGATGCTGGGCGGCCTCAAGCGCAATGACACCGTCGTCCTGTCGTCGGGCCTGATCGGCAAGGTGACGCGCATCGAAGACGCCGAAGTCATGCTTGAAATCGCCACGGGCGTGAACGTCCGCGTCGTCAAGGCGCTGATCACCGAGGTCCGCTCGAAAGGCGAACCGGCGCCTGCCAACGATTCCAAAGCGGCGTAATTTCGCTATTTACGGCTCCGGATTCCGTCCGGAGCCCTTTCTGTATTCGGGTTTACCACGATGCTAAACTTGTCACGGTGGAAGGTCGGACTGGTTCTGATTGCGACCCTCCTCGGTCTTCTCTATTCCCTGCCGAACGCCCTTACGCCCGCCCAGCGCGACAGTGTGAAGAGCTTCCTGCCAACGCAGGTCCTCAATCTTGGCCTCGACCTCCAGGGCGGGTCCTACCTGCTGCTGGAAGTCAACACGACCAAGCTCATGCACGATAAGACCGAGTCGCTGGTCGAAGACGTCCGTGCGCGTTTGCGTGACGAGAACGTCCTGTTCAGCGGCCTGGGCGCCAAGGAGACGACCGTTTCGGTGCGTATCAACAATGCCGCCGACATCGACAAGGCCTATAAGACGCTGTCAGGACTGGCGACGCCACTGGCGAACAATCCCGGCGTCCTTGACATCTCGGTCCAGCGTGGCGCCGACCAGGTCATTACGCTTGGCCTGACCCAGGAAGGCATTCGCTCGACCTCGGCCAGTGCGGTCGATACCTCGATCGAAGTCGTCCGCCGCCGCGTCGACGAACTGGGCACGCGCGAACCGTCGATCGTCCGCCAGGGCACGAACCGCATCGTCGTCGAAGCGCCGGGTGAAAGTGACCCCGAGCAGCTCAAGCGTGTTATCGGCCGTACCGCCCACCTGACCTTCCAGATGGTCGACGAAAGCGTCTCGCAGCAGGACATCATGGCCGGCCGCATTCCGCCGGGCGCCGAACTGCTGCCTTACGAAGAGGGCGGCGGCAGCATCGTGGTCCGCAAGCGCATCCTGGTGTCGGGCAACAACCTGACCAAGGCCACAGTCGGTTCCGACCAGTATCAGAAGCCATCTATCGATTTCCGCTTCGACGGCCAGGGCTCCAAGTCCTTCGGCGTGGCGACGGCCCAGAACATCGGCAAGCGTTTCGCCATCATCCTCGACGGCAAGGTCGTGTCAGCCCCGACGATCCAGGGCGCCATCACCGGCGGCAGCGGTCAGATCACCGGCAACTTCACCATCCAGAGCGCTTCGGAACTGGTCAATGTCCTGAACGGCGGCGCACTGCCGGCCGAACTGAACGTCATCCAGCAACGCACCGTCGGCGCCGAACTCGGCAAGGACGCTGTTGACGCCGGCATGGTGTCGACCGTGATCGGTTTCCTGGTCATCGTCGCCTTCATGTTCCTGGCCTATGGCTTCATCTTCGGCGGCGTGTCGATCATCGCCCTGCTGATCAATATCATCCTGATCATCGCCGCCATGACGGTCTTCCAGGCCACGCTGACGCTTCCGGGGGTGGCGGGTTTGATCCTGACGCTTGCCGTGGCCGTCGACGCCAACGTTCTGATCTATGAACGTATCCGCGACGAAGAGCGTTCGGGGCACAAACCCCTGGCGGCCATGGATGTCGGCTTTGCCCGCGCACTGGTGTCGATTCTTGACGCCAATATCACGTCGCTGATCGCCGCCTTGATCATGTTCGCCTTCGGCGCAGGCCCGGTCAAGGGCTTCGCCTGGACGCTCGCCATCGGCGTGTTCACCTCGGTCTTCTCGGCCATCCTGGTCAGCCAGGTCCTGCTTGGCTGGTGGTTCCGCGCCACCAAGCCCAAAACTCTCCCGATTTAAGGTCGCGTCCCATGAAATGGCCATTAATCCGCAATCTTCCGACGGAATTCTACTTCCGTTTCACCAAGTACGCGCCGGTCGCGGCGATCATCTCAGGCATTGCTATCCTGGGCACGATCGTCTCCCTGTTCACCATGGGCCTTAACTTCGGCACCGACTTTGCCGGCGGCAACGTCCTGGAAATCGAAACCAAGGCCGCAGCCCCCCTGGCGCAGATCCGCCAGCGCATGGGTGAGTTGCACACCGAAGCTAGCGTTTATGAGTTCGGCAGTCCGCGCGACGTCGTCGTCAAGTTCCGCTTCGAGGAAGAAGGCTCCGAAGCCGGCGACAATGCCCGCGTCGAGACCGTCAAGCAGGAACTGGCCAAGACCTTCCCCGACATGAGCTTCAAACGGACCGAAGTCGTCGGCCCCAAGGTTTCGGGTGAGCTGATGCGCGCGGGTATCTTCGCGCTCGGCGCAGCGCTGCTGCTGATGATGATCTACATCTGGTTCCGCTTTCCGTCGGGCCTGCAATTCGGCGCCGGCGCCGTTGTCGCCGTCTTGCACGACATCGTGCTGACGACCGGCCTTCTGGCGGTGATGCAGATCGAATTCACCATGACGACGATCGCCGCGCTTTTGACCGTCATCGGCTATTCGATGAACGAAAAGGTCATCACCTTCGACCGGTTGCGCGAAAACCTGCGCAAATTCAAGAAGACGCCTTTGGCCGACATCATCAACCTGTCGGAAAACGAACGTCTGTCGCGGACCATCATTACCGGTTCGACCGCCATCCTGGCGCTGGCCGGCATGCTGTTCCTGGGTGGTCCGGCGCTCAAGCCGCTGGTCCTGACCATGGTCTTCGGTATCGTCATCGGCACCTATTCGTCGATCTATGTCGCGCTGCCGATCATCCTGGTCTGGGGCGTCAATCGTAATGACGAGGACGCCGAAGTCGTCGACATGGGCGGCTTCAAAGGCAGCAAGAAGCAGAAAACCCTGCCGTGACGGCGTCGGAATGCGAGCCGAAGTCGGAAGATATCCGGCTCGCAGCGTCCTTCATTGCCGATCCCGCCAAGCGGGCGGACGTGCTGACGCTGCACGCCTTTCTTGAGAGCCTGCGCGAGATACCCGAGCGGATAAGCGAACCCTTGATGGGCGAGATTCGCCTGCGCTGGTGGTATGAGGCGCTGGAAGAGATCAGAGACGGCAAGACACCGCGTTATCACCCCCTGACCGAAGCCTTGCAGCGCATGATCCCGCAATACGGCCTGGCCGTGCAGGACCTGCTCGATTGCGTCGAAGGCCAGATGCCGCTGCTCGATCAGCCACCGTTCGATCTCAAGACAGGATTGAAGGTCGTTGATTCGGGCGAGGGCATTATCGCTGGCCTGAGCGCGAAAATTCTCGACGCTGAGGGAGACGCGAGCTTGCTGGCTGCGACCGCACGCTTCTACGGTCTGGCGCTGTTGCAGCACAGCCGGCGACTCAAGGACGCGGGTGAGGCCGAAGGCGCGCATCTGCGCCGCGATGCCGTCAAAGGGGCCAGCAAACTGCCGGCGTCGCTGATGCCGCTGGCCCTACCGGCGGCCCTCGCAGAGGGCATATGGACCGCCCGCCCGTCTGGGCCGCTGGCCAAGCGCCTCAAGCTGTTCTGGGCATTTGTGACCGGAAAAATCTAGTTTTAAGTCTTGGGCTTCTTTTTGAAAATGCCGTCGACCAGGCCATCATAGGGCGTCTTCTTGACCGTCACCGGCGGTGGTGTCGCCGGCAGGATAACCTTTTCCGGATAGGCCTTCCATCCGCTCATCACCAGGTCGTGGAACCCTGCGCATTTCGACAGGACGCGCACCGTGCCCGTGCCCGGCTTGGCGAAAGGCGCCGATTGCAAGATATCCGGGCGCGTCGGATCGATAAAGGTCCAGTCGCCTTTCAAGCCATAGCCTTTTTCGCCGCCAGTGCGGACGGCGGTATAGGCGGTCCGCGCCTGCATTTCACCGACGCCAAAGCTGATCATGGCGCGATAGAAGATGTCGTCGGCCTCCTCGCGCTTGCCGGGCTGGCCGATGGCATAGAGCCAGTCGTGGATAATGGCGGCGCGCGCCGTCGGGCCTTGCGGATCGATCACGCCCTGGCCGAACCACGGCACCGAGGCGAAATCCGTCACATACCATTTGGGCACGACGATAATCCGGCCGGTCGCCGCGTCGCAGTAGGGAAATTCTTCGTTGAGCGTGAACAGCTTGCGGCCGTTCTTCATCTTGTTGAACAGGATAACCGGCTGGGGCGTCAGCGAACTGGGCTTGATGGTCGGCGCCACCGGCATGTAGACCGTCGTCGTCGTTTCGGCGCACGCGCCAAGCAGCAGGGTTGCACACCCTGCCAGAATCGCGGCCCCCCGCTGCAATCCCTTCATAGTCATCTCACTCAAATCAAGCCACTGCTGGTTCCGAGGCGGTATTTAGCCACGAATTGAGGTCATTTAAAGCCCGGATGCTCATCAAACGCTTCTTGGCGCGGCCGCGTTCCTTGAGCGGTATCTTCTGGCCGTTTTCATCGGCCTTGGGCGCTTCCATGGGGGGCAGCAGGCCGTAGTTGACGTTCATGGGCTGGAAAGACCCGCCTTCGAGGTGGCCGACCGTGATGTGGTTGATCAGGGCACCGAGCGCCGTCGTTTCAGGCGGGATTTCATGGATCTGGCCGCGCGCCTGAGCAGCGGCGAATCGCCCGGCGAGAAGGCCGATAGCGGCGCTTTCGACATAGCCTTCGACACCGGTGATCTGTCCGGCGAAACGGATGGATTTGCCGGGATAAACCGCCTTCATACGCAGTTGGCGGTCGAGGATCTTCGGCGACTGGATGAAGGTGTTGCGATGCAGGCCGCCCAGCCGCGCGAACTGGGCGTTTTCCAGGCCCGGAATCATGCGGAAGACGTCCGCCTGAGCGCCATGCTTCAGCTTGGTCTGGAAACCGACCATGTTGTAGAGCGTGCCAAGCGCATTGTCCTGGCGCAACTGAATGATGGCGTGCGCCTTGACGGTCGGATTGTGCGGATTGGTCAGCCCGACAGGCTTCATCGGCCCATAACGCAGGGTTTCACGGCCGCGCTCGGCCATGACCTCGATCGGAAGGCAACCATCGAAATACGGGACGTTCTCCCATTCCTTGAACTCGGCCTTTGGGCCGTCGAGCAAGGCGTCGATAAAGGCCTCATACTGTGCCTTGTCCATCGGGCAGTTGATATAGGCCGCTGCGTCGCCGCCCGGGCCTTCCTTGTCGTAGCGCGACTGGCGCCAGGCCTTGGTCATGTCGATACTGTCGGCGTGGATGATCGGCGCGATGGCGTCGAAGAAGGACAGATGGCCTTCGCCGGACAGTTCCAGAATCACGTTGGACAGAGACTGAGAGGTGAGGGGGCCGGTGGCGCAGACGATATTGTCCCAATCGGTCTCCATGAGGCCTGAGACTTCTTCGCGCACAACGGTCACCAAAGGGTGGGCCGCCAGCGACGCGGTCACAGCGGCAGCAAAGCCTTCACGGTCGACAGCCAGGGCCCCGCCGGCCGGCACCTGGTGAGCATCGGCGCATTTGAGGATCAGGCTGCCACAGCGGCGCATTTCCTCGTGCAGCAGGCCCACGGCGTTGAACTGCCAGTCGTCCGAGCGAAACGAATTCGAGCACACCAGTTCGGCGAAGTCGTCGGTGTGGTGCGCGTCGGTGGTAATGGTCTTGCCGTCGCCGTCCGGGGCGCCGCGCATTTCGTGCAGGACGACGGGAATGCCCTGGCTGACGATCTGCCAGCAAGCTTCCGAGCCGGCCAGACCGCCACCGATAACATGGATGGGTTTGATGTTTTGCGTTGTCATGACGCGGCTCTATCGCATGCGCGCGGGTGTGAAAAGGGCCACGGCCTTCACATGTGTGTCCGGATTACCAAACATGCTGTTATTCTTGCGATGCAACGAAAAATATCCTTCTCACGCGAATGGATTTGTTTCTAAATGGTAAATGACCCGATTGTCGCTTAAGGCTCTATGCTGTAAGGGTCCTGCGATTGGAAAAGGGGTGGGGTTCCCAATGAGTTCGAGGCCGTCGTTTTCGCTTGGACGCGCTCTGTCGGCGGCGTTTGCGCAGCTGCCGGCGATGTGGGGCGGCGCCTGGGCAGTTCTCATCCTGTGGTTCGCTCTCGGGGCTTTCCTGCCGCAGCTGGACCTGCCGGGCGCACTACTCGCCCTCGCGGGCGTACTAGGATTGGTCGCCCAATATGCCACTTATGGCGCGCTTTACCGCATCGCCCTGTTCGGCCGGGCTGCTGGTAAGGAAGGTCTTGGCCTTGGCGGCCTTCAATTGGGATGGCCAGAACTGCGTCTCTTCCTGTCAGAACTGATCGTCGGCCTGTTCGTTGTGCTCATTTTGGTAGCTATCATCGTCGTCTTTTTCATCGCCTTCAACACGGCAGGCATGTTGGAAGGCCACGCCGATACGATTGAAGCACTCAAGGCCATGGCGGTGCGCCACGAAGGCAAGGACTGGGTGTTTATCGGCTACCTGTTCGCCGCTTGGATATTCCTCATCTTCGTCAGCCTGAAGTTCGTATTGATGGGCGCGGCCAATGTCGCCGAGCGGCGCCTGGTGACGCTGAATGCGCTGGGCCTGAGCTCGGGCAATGTCGGCAAGCTTTTTATTGGCCTGATGGTTCTGTTCGTGCCTTTTGTTATTATAGCGATCGTCATCACCGCAGGCGCCGATCTCGGCCATCTTTTCGCCGGAGGCAGCGGTGTTCGTATCGGCGTTGTAAGTGAAGATGTCGGCCCCGGTCTGTCGGCCCCACTTATTGCGCACTACGTGCTTCAGGCCGTGACGGTTTTTCTGCTGATACCGGTCATGATCGGATTTTTGTCTTCGGCTTACGGGCAGATTGTGGCATCACGCACTAAATAAGCGCCACACGCTGTATGAGTTGAGGACTGACATGAAACTGCCGTTCGACTTCGCGTTCGAAGGGTTTCGCATTATCCGTGAAAAGCCGTCGCGCCTCCTGCCCTGGGGCCTGCTGACGCTTCTCGGCTTTACGGCCAGCGCGCTGATCATGTGGACCCTGGCCGGGTCGGCCATGGGCGAACTGGAACAGGCGGCCACAGGTAACGACCAGGCGGCATTGCTTGCCGCATACGCCAAGATCGGCCCGGCCTATGCGCTGGCCTTTCCGATCAACATGCTGATCCAGGTCGTCATTGCCTGCGCCATCTTTCGTGTGGTGCTGCATGATGCGCCGCTGTCGTTGGGCGGCCTGCGCCTGGGCATGGATGAAGTCCGGCAAATCGGCGTCACCATCCTGTTCTGTATCATCTTCTTTCTGATCTATCTGGCGGCGGTTTTGCCGGGCATCATCATCGGTGCCAGCTTTTCGGCCATCCTCGGGGGACCGTCGACACCGGCGGGCATGGTGGGCGTGTTCCTGGGACTGATCCCGACGCTTCTGGCCATCTTCTATATCGGTTCGCGTCTGTCGCTGTGCTTCGTCCAGAGCTTCGACCAGAAGCGGATCAACCTGTTCGGCTCCTGGGCGCTCACCAAAGGCCATGCCGGCACAATGATGCTGGGCTATTTCCTGGCCCTGGCTACGGCGACGATCGTATTTGTCCTGTGCCTGGGCATCTTCGCCGCCCTGGCGATCGCGGCTTCGGGCGGTGATACTCACGCCTATACCCGTATGCTCGATTCTGCGCGCCAGGGGATTCAGGGGCTCGGCAATCCCGTCACGGTCGCCTATCTGTTCGTCAGCAATGGTGTCGTCGCGCCCCTGCTCATGGCCATCAGTTTCGGCGCCCCGGCCGCGGCCTATAAGCGTCTCGCCAACGGTGGCGTCAGCGCCGAAAACGTGTTCTAAGCCGGACATGGAATTGCGCCTGAGTTTTGCCCTGGAAGGCTTTCGTATCCTCAGGGAGCGACCCAAGCTGTTGCTGTTCTGGGGACTGATCTGCCTATTTGGTTACGGGATTTGCACGCTTTTGCTGGTGGCCATCGTCGGCCCGCATCACGCCGATATTCTGGCCTTCAACACAAAGCAGGATGATGTCGCGCTGGCCATGCTGATCGCTGGCAAGATTTTCACTGCCCTGGCGGCGTGCACACCGGTATACCTGATTACCTCGACCATATTAATATGTGCACTTTGCCGCGCTAGTCTTGAGGGTGGGGACGACCGGCTGGGTTTTCTGAGTTTTGGGCTGCGGGAGCTGCGCGTTCTGATCGTTCAGGCGGCCACATTTGGTCTGTCGATGGCCTTGTTCTGGGCGGTGGCGATAGCATGGTCTATCCTGGGCCTGCCGGTCCAATTGACGCCCATCGGGTTATTCATCGCTTTCGTGGCCGTGGCCTGGCTGCGCCTGCGGCTGTCGCTCAACGCCGTGCAGAGCTTCGCTACCGGCCGCATCGACATTTTGGGCAGCTTCCAGCTGACGCGCGGCCGGTCGATCGCCCTGATGGGCGGCTATCTGCTCGCCTTTGGCCTGTCGATGATCGTCAGCTACCTGTGTGAAGCGGCGACTGATGGCGTGACCTTGCTGGCTTTCGGCCAACAGCAGGCCAACGTAACGCTAAACCTGACCAGCCTGACCGCTTTCCTGACGCCGCCCCGCGTCGTCATTCTGGTGCTATGGTTGGGTTTTGCCTGGCCGCAGACGACAGCTATCGTCCATGGTGCGCCCATCGCCGCCTATCGCGAACTCTCTGCCGCTAAAGCCTGATCAGTTGCCGGTGACGTGCAGGAAGTCGCGCTCGTTGCGCACCTGGATGGGGCGTGAGTTCGGCCCGACCAGGCGTTCAAAGGCGTCGGCCTGTTCCGCGCTGACGCTGAGCGGTGACGAATAGACCATCCAGGTGACGCCCTCCTTGCACGGTGGCGTCGTCAGCGAGCCCGAATAGACGTAGAAGTCCTCGGTCCCCGGCATCAGGTCCTGCGGATTGATCAGGAGGTCGGACAAAGGCACCGGCTTGCCGGCCTCGGTCGGCAGATAGGTCCACAGCGAACCCAGCATCGGATCGGCCGCCCCGATATCCGACAGCACGCCGATCACCAGCAGTTCGCCCTTGTCATTCTCGTGGACGAAATGCGTCTCAAGCACCGCACGGTGGCCATTGATGGCGTGTTCGCTCGGCGAGTGGAAATGGAACTGCTTCAGCTTGTAGCGGACGCCATCGACGCTGATGCCGCCGGCGTCGGTCAGGGCGATCTGGATCGTGTGGCCATTGTTCTGGATCGTCGCCGCTGACGGCTGGTAATCAAAGACGACTCGCGCCGAGCGTTGCTTGGTAATGCCGGCGATATCGATCGGCGACTGGCGATGCCCGCCCCTGCAGATGGCATTGTCGCCGCCCAGCTCGGACCAGTGATCCGGGCCGTCCTTGCCGCCATAGCTCCAGTGGTGCAGCGTGGCGGGAACGGCTTCGCCGTGTTCACCGCCGTGACTATCCCCGTGCGCCTTTTCCTTTGACGAACAGCCGGACAGGGCCAGCATACCGGCGGCCAGACACAGGACGAGGCGGGAGGACGATGTGAGTCTCATGCCGCCACCTTCGCGCGAAATGGTTAAGGCTCTTTAAAGCCCGTTAACCATGCATTAGACGCGCAATTTCTCCAAAAACCGGTGGCCACTTTTTGGATTGCGCGTCACTGCGCCGGCTCCAGATACCGCTCACGGTGCTTGGCCAGCATCTGCTTGAGATACTTGCCAGTCCACGATTTCGCATTGTCCGCCACCTGTTCCGGTGTGCCGATTGCCACGATCTCGCCGCCGCCATCGCCGCCTTCGGGTCCGAAGTCGAGCAGCCAGTCGGCCGTCTTGATGACATCGAGATTGTGCTCGATGACGACGACCGTATTGCCGTGGTCGGTCAGTTCATGCAGCACTTCAAGAAGCTTGCGGGTATCCTCGAAATGCAGGCCCGTCGTTGGTTCATCCAGAATGTAAAGCGTCTTGCCGGTGGCGCGCTTGGACAGTTCCTTCGATAGCTTGACTCTCTGGGCCTCGCCGCCCGAAAGCGTCGTCGCCTGCTGGCCGATCTTGATATAGCCGAGGCCGACGCGCTCCAGCGTCTTCATCTTGTCGCGGATCGACGGCACGGCTTTGAATAGCTCGGCGCCTTCTTCAACGGTCATATCCAGCACGTCGGCGATCGAATGGCCCTTGAAGACGATGTCGAGCGTTTCACGGTTATAGCGCTTGCCCTTGCAAACGTCGCAGGTGACATAGACGTCGGGCAGGAAGTGCATCTCGATCTTAATGACGCCATCGCCCTGGCAGGCCTCGCAGCGGCCGCCCTTGACGTTGAAGCTGAAGCGGCCGGGGCCATAGCCGCGCGCCTTGGATTCCGGCAGACCGCAGTACCAGTCGCGGATTGGACCAAAGGCGCCGGTATAGGTGGCGGGGTTCGACCGCGGCGTACGACCGATCGGCGACTGGTCGATCTCGACGATCTTGTCGAAGTGCTCAAGACCCTCGATCTTGTCGTGGGCCGCCGGGTGGGCCGAGGCATTGTTCAACCGCCTTGCCGCCGCCTTGTACAGGGTCTCAAGCGTAAATGTTGATTTGCCGCCGCCTGACACGCCGGTAATGCAGGTCATGACGCCGACCGGGATTTCGCCGGTGACGTTTTTCAGGTTGTTGCCGCGCGCGCCGATGACCTTCAGCATCTTCTTCTTGTTGATTGGCCGGCGCTGTTCATTATGGCCTTCACCGTAGAAGAGGGGGATCTCGCGGACACCCGTCAAGTATTGACCGGTGATCGAGTCCTTGTTCTTGCGCACCTGTTCGGGTGTGCCCTGGGCGATGATCTGGCCGCCATGGACGCCGGCGGCCGGGCCCATGTCGATGACATAGTCCGCCTGCATGATGGCGTCTTCGTCGTGCTCAACGACCAGCACCGAATTGCCGAGGTCGCGCAGCCCCTTGAGGGAGACGAGCAGGCGGTCATTGTCGCGCTGATGCAGGCCGATCGACGGCTCATCCAGCACATAGAGCACACCGGTCAGGCCAGAGCCGATCTGCGATGCCAGTCGAATGCGCTGGCTTTCGCCGCCTGACAGCGTGCCGGAATTGCGCGACATGTTGAGATAGTCCAGACCCACATCGTTAAGAAAACGCAGGCGGTCCTTGATTTCCTTGAGAATTCTGCGCGCGATGTCGAGCTGCTTTTCGCTCAGCTTGTCTTCGATCTCGCTGAACCAGAGGTGCGCTTGCCTGATCGACAAGGTCGAGATTTCGGCTATGGTGCGGGCGTCAATCTTGACGGCCAGGGCTTCGGGCTTCAGACGCGCGCCTTTACAGGCATCGCACGGCGTCTCGGACTGGAAACGCGCCAGGTCTTCGCGCACCCACGACGAATCGGTTTCGCGCCAGCGCCGGTCCATGTTCGGAATGACGCCTTCGAACGGTTTGGTAACATCGTAGCGCCGCGATCCGTCCTCATAAGTGAACTTGATCTTCTCGGCGCCGGAGCCATTGAGGATGACGTCGCGAATCTTTTCTGGCAGCTTTTCCCACGGTCCGTCCATCTTGAATCCATAGTGGATTCCCAGCGACTGCAGGGTCTGGGCGTAGAGCGGCGAGGGGCCTTTCGACCACGGCACGATGGCGCCGTCGTTCAGCGACTTCTTAGGATCAAGGATCAGGTCGCGGTCAAAGGCCAGCTTGACCCCAAGCCCGTCACAGGTCGGACAGGCGCCGAACGGATTATTGAACGAAAACAGGCGCGGTTCGATCTCCGCGATCGTGAAGCCCGAGACCGGACAGGCGAACTTTTCCGAAAACAGGATGCGCTTCGGCTCTGTCTCGCCTTCCGGGATGTCAGCGAACTCGGCGACCGCCAGGCCGTCGGCCAGGCGCAGGGCCGTTTCAAGCGAATCGGCGAGACGGCCCATGATTCCGTCTTTGATAACAACACGATCGACGACAACATCGATATCGTGCTTGAAGTTCTTCTCCAGCTTGGGCGCGTCCTCGATAGCGTAGTATTCGCCATCGATCTTCAGGCGCTGAAAGCCCTGCTTCTGCAACTCGGCGATTTCCTTGCGGTATTCGCCCTTGCGGCCGCGCACATAAGGCGCCAGCAGCAGCAGGCGCGTGCCTTCGGGCAACGATACAATCTTGTCGACCATCTGCGAGATGGTCTGGCTTTCGATCGGCAGGCCGGTCGCGGGGGAATAGGGGATACCGACGCGCGCCCACAGAAGGCGCATATAATCGTGGATCTCGGTGACGGTGCCGACTGTCGAGCGCGGGTTCTTCGACGTCGTCTTCTGCTCGATCGAGATGGCCGGCGACAGGCCTTCGATCAGGTCGACATCGGGTTTCGACATCAGCTCCAGAAACTGACGCGCATAGGCCGACAGCGATTCGACGTAGCGGCGCTGACCTTCGGCATAGATGGTATCGAACGCCAGCGACGACTTCCCCGAGCCCGACAGGCCGGTCAGCACGACCAGCTGGCCGCGCGGAATATCGACGTCCACACCCTTCAGGTTATGCTCGCGCGCACCGCGCACCTTGATGAAGTCCTGATCGTGATGCGGGTTCGCCATGACGCGTGATATCCTCGGTACAAACAAGGCCGTGTATATAGGTCCTTTGCCAAGATTTGCCAGCAGTGACAAGAACATTTCGGCAACATTTTCGCGAGGCCGGCATTCTTTACAATATGCCGTGGTTTTGCCCGTATCTGTCAGCACATCTATTGCGCGCGACACATTACATGACACAGTAAGGCCGGAATCAGCCGGCAGGGTGCGAGCTCGGGATGCACATCTATCAGCAGACACACGCCGTTCTGAAACGGGCGGCGAACGAGGTCGAAGCCTCTTTGGCGTGGCTTGGCGGGTCCGGCACGCCACGATCGCGGATGGCTGCATCGGCGGCGACGGTTCTTGCCCTGCACGCACTTGTATTATGGCTGTTGATCATCGCTAACCCCAAGGCCATGCCGTACCGCGAACTGGACGCAGAGCCCGCCATCGACACCGAGCTTTATGAGTTCGTGCCGCCGGAAGAGCAGGTCGAACCGGTGCCGGTCGTGCGCCCCCGCGAAGTCGTCGAACAGCCCGTCGAGCGGCAGGTCCAGCCTGAGCCCCAATCCCAGCCCAAGCCGGAACCGGTTCCCGTGCCGCAGCCACAACCCGCGCCGCAGGTGGCGCAGGAAACCTATAAGTCCCTGCCGCAGGCCGTGAACCGGCCGCGCGATGACTTTGATCCGGTGCGGAAGCTGGAGGCAAAGCGGCTGAATGATCAGGCTGTGCGCGCCGACACATCCGCGCCGTCGGTTGCGGAGCCGGAGACCAATCCACTGGCCAACGCGAAGATAAAGAAGAAGGATGAGGATGGGCGCGTCGAAGCTCTGCGCCAGGAGACGCTGGCCGCGAGGGGCGCCAGTGATCTCAACCTGCATGAGACACCGGCACCTTCGATCGCCAATATCGCGCCGTCGGGCCTGGCGGCCGATACGCCTGGACGGTCGGCGGGCGGTGGTGCGCCGCCGGCTGGCGGGGCCGTGGCCGGTGGCGGCCTGAAGGGCGGGCGCAGCGGTGTCAGCCAGGCGCTTATCAACCACGAATCCTGTGTCGCCCTGCAACAGGCGGGCAAGCCGATTCCGGCCGGGTGCAACATGAAGCAACTGGTGCAGATGCAGGGGCTGGGCACCGGCGATCCGGCCGGCCGGGCACATTACGGCCCGATCGTCGCCAAGAAGGAAGCTTATGACGATTACAAGCGTTCAGCGGGCAATGCCGACTACTGGAACCGAGTGAACACCGTTGGCAAGGACAAGTTTGATCGTAATCCGCCGTCGAAGGGCGCGTATTCCAATCCCAAGGACGCGCGCGTCAAGGGCCAGTGACGCTGGGCAGCTTTCAGGCTGTGCGGCCGAGATTCAAGGACTGAGGACCGGAGGTCGATGTCCGGCCCTGGGCGCCGTAGGTGGCGGTGCGCGCCGTGCGGGTGTTCAGGTCCTCGGCGACCGCGGCGACAATGCCTTCGGTGACCGTCTTGGCGGCGACGACGGCGTTTTCGTAGCGGGCCAGCGTCTCATTGAACACTTCCGTTGCTTCGCGCAAAGCACTCTTTTCATTGTCGGAAATGCCGCCGAGCAGGCTGGGGTCAGCCTTGATGCGGGCGGTTTCCAGCCGGTAGAGGTTGGACAGTGCGCGCGTCTCTTCGATACCACCGACCAGGTCCTGGGGGCGATGGGCCTCCAACACCTGGGTATCGCCGGTCAGGCGGTCGGTCAGGCGCCTGGTCAGGGCCGTAAGCTGGCTGGCGCGATCGGAAGGGGTCTGTGCGGATAACATGGGACTATGCTGCGCCTTGAAGCTTAAGGAGTTCTTTCTGCATCATGCTGGAAATGCCGACACCGCCGCGCTTGGCCATCTGGTCTGCCATGGCGCCGACATAGAATGAGCGCATCGCTTCTTCGCCATGGCCGCCGCCAAATGGGCCATCGGTTTCCAGACCCTCGAACATGGGCGCCAGAAGCTGCGACAGCACCATGGATTCGAACTCTTCGCCGAGCTGGGCGCTGCTTTTGCCGGAACCCTTGAGATTGGCGGCGCGCGTCATGGCCGCATCGGCGCGGGAGGTTTCGGCGTTTTGCAGGGTGAGGAGGGCGGTCGTATCCATTACATCACCTGAATTTCGGCCTGGAGGGCGCCGGCGGCCTTGATGGCCTGCAGAATGGAGATCATATCGCGCGGCGTGACGCCCAGGGCGTTCAGACCGGCGACCAGGTCCGACAGCGACGAGCCGCCGCCGAGCTGGATCAGGCGCTTGCCCTTCTCTTCTTCAACATTGATATTGGTCGCGGGAATGGCGGCGGTCTGGCCCTGGCTGAAGGGTGCCGGCTGGCTGATGTCCGGCGTTTCATCGACGCGAATGGTCAGATTGCCCTGGGCGATGGCGACGCGCGACAGGCGGACATTCTCGCCCATGACGATGACGCCGTTGACCTCATCAATCACCACCTTCGCGACTTCATCGACGTCGACACTCATCGCTTCGATCTGGGTGACAAAGTCCATCATCTTGGTGCCGGTGGGCGGCTTGATGGCGACGGTCGTCGGGTTCTGCGCCACCGCCGATCCGGGATATCCACCATTGATCGCCGTTGCGATGCGCTTGGAAGTCGTGAAGTCAGGATTGCGCAGGGTCAGGCGCAGCCACGGCATGGAGTTGAAATCGAAATTGGTTTCACGCTCGACGATACCGCCCGAAGCGATGCGGCCGGACGTCGGCACGCCCTTGGTGACCGATGATCCCGACGCGCCGCCGGCCGATACCGACCCGGTCTGGACGGTGCCCTGTGCGACCGCATAGGCCTCGCCATCCGCGCCCAGCAGCGGCGTGACCATCAGCGTGCCGCCAAGCAGGCTCTTGGCGTCGCACATCGCCGAGACCGAGATGTCCACCGGCGCCCCAGGGGCGGCGAAGGGCTGAAGCTCGGCAGTGACCATAACAGCGGCGGCGTTCTTGGTATTGAGATTGCCGTCGCGGATATTGACCTGAAGGCGCTCCATCATGCTTTCCAGGCTCTGCATCAGCATGGGGCAGTTGCGGACCGTATCGCCCGTGCCATTCAGGCCGACAACGATGCCATAGCCGACGAGATGGTTGCTGCGGACGCCTTCGACATCGACAATGTCCTTGATGCGCGACGCCGACTGGGCAGGCGCGGCCATCAGCACGCCGCCAAGCGCCGCGGCCGCAATGGCGGCGGTGCCCAGCAGGGGCGTCAGGAGCGTCAGGTAGCGAGTACGCATAAGCACATCCGTTGGTTAACCATACCCGTTCGGATAAGCCAGTTTCATGCCAAGCGGGGAGGCGAAAATTATTTAATTGAATCAGCTTCTTAAAGTTAACCTTGATGGAAATGGTTAGGGTGGGGAAATTATTGCCGGGCCGTTAAGGCTTCGCTTACCCGCAACCGGCAATATTGTCCCACTGTGATTGCGTGGGCGAGAATGCCCGTGAGTAAAGAATAGGCGCGCTGATCTGAACGATGCTTACCGTAGGTCAGACCATGACGATGAAGATCAATTCGGCCACCGGCACCGCTATGGGCCCCGTTTCGGGTAACGTGCGCCGCACGGGTGACGGATTTTCCTTGGGCAAAAGCGGCGACGCGCAGAAGACCGCCGGACCGGCGCAGGCCTCCGCTGCCTTCGGCGCCTTTGGTGTCGATGCCCTGCTGGCGCTTCAGGCCGAAGACGATGTATTGACCGGCCGCCGCCGTCGCCAGGTCAAGCGCTCCACCGACATTCTCGATGCCCTGGATGACGTCAAGGTCAGCGTCCTGTCGGGCACGATCGATGATGAAGCACTGCTCCGCCTGCAAGGCCTGATCGCCCAGCACCGCGAGGATATCGAGGACCAGAAACTGCAGGGTGTCCTGAACGAAATCGAGACCCGCGCCTTCGTCGAACTGGCCAAGCGGAAGCTGATGTAGGCCTGGAGGCCGGAATTACCGCTTATCGCGAACAAATCGCTTCACAGGTTAACCGGAGCGCACTATAAGCCGCCGCAATCCGGCGTCGCACGCACAGCTACGCGACCGGGCTATGGTACTGTTTTTGCTGCGGGGCCTGTCAGGTTCCCAATCCCGTACAGGTATGGGACGGGCCGTCACCCTGCCAAGAAGTTGGCGTCGATCGTCGGGGGTCCAAAGAGCATATGTCCGAAACTGCACCGGTTGTAAGCACAGGATATCGTCCCACCGAGGGCGAAGAGTACATGAATCCCAATCAGCTGGCCTATTTCCGCGCCAAGCTGAACGCCTGGAAGGATGAGATCCTCCGTGGCGCCAAGGAAACCGTCAACATCATGCAGAAAGAGACGGAGAACCACCCCGACCTGGTGGATCGCGCCTCTTCCGAATCGGACCGTGCCCTGGAACTGCGGACCCGCGATCGCCAGCGCAAGCTGATCAGCAAGATCGACGAAGCCATTTCGCGCATCGACGACGGCTCCTACGGCTATTGCGAGGAGACCGGCGAACCGATCGGCCTCGGCCGCCTGGAAGCCCGTCCGACCGCGACCCTGAGCATCGAAGCCCAGGAACGCCACGAACGTTCGGAACGCGTTCACCGCGACGATTGATGAGTTAGTCGATACTGACTGACTAAAAGTCTTTGGAAAAACCCGCGCTGCGGCGTATGGGGTGTCAACATTTGTTGCCATCAGAGACCTAGCTTCCATGACCGTTAAGGTTCGTTTCGCCCCGTCGCCCACCGGCCGCATCCACGCAGGTAATGTTCGCGCCGCGCTCATCAACTGGCTGTTCGCCCGCAAGCACGGCGGCGTCTTCGTCCTGCGCATCGACGACACCGATCTCGAGCGCTCGACGAAGGAAAACGAGGACCTGATCGAGACCGACCTGAAGTGGCTGGGGCTGGAATGGCAGGAGCGCTACAACCAATCGAAGCGCTTCGACATCTATCAAAAAGCCGCCGACCATCTGAAGGCCAGCGGGCGTCTCTATCCGGCCTATGAAACCGCCGAGGAACTCGACCGCCGCCGCAAGGTGCAGCTGTCGCGCGGCCTGCCGCCGGTATATGATCGCGCAGCGCTTAACCTGACAGACACAGAGCGGGCCGCGTTGGAAGCCGAGGGCCGCAAGCCGCACTGGCGTTTCAAGCTCGACGGCAAGCGCGTCGCCTGGGAAGACCTGGTGCGTGGCCACTGCGAAGTCGACACAACCTCGATGTCGGACCCTGTGCTGATTCGCGAGGACGGCCTGTTCCTGTACACACTGCCGTCCGTGGTAGACGATCTCGACATGAAGATCAGTCACGTCATTCGCGGCGAGGACCACGTCGCCAATACCGGCACGCAGATCGAGATTTTCGAAGCCCTGGCGGATTTCTTTGGCGGTCAGCAACTGCCGACCTTCGCGCACATGACCCTGCTGGTCGGATCGGACGGCGAGGGGCTGTCGAAGCGCCTGGGGTCTTTGTCGGTGTCGCAGATGCGCGAGGACGGCCTGGAACCGTTGGCGATCGTGTCGCACCTGGCCAAGATCGGCACGTCCGATCCGCTGGAAGCCGCGCCGTCGCTCGAATCGCTGGCTGAGCTTCAGGATTTCGACAAGATGGGCCGCGCGCCGGCGCGCTACGATTTTGACGACCTGATGCGCCTGAACGCCGCCGTCATCCAAGCCATCCCTTATGCCGAAGCGAAGCCGCGCCTTGCGGCACTCGGCGCGAATCTGGGTGAACTGTTCTGGGATACCATCCGGATGAACCTGCACAAGTTCGCCGAGGTCAAGGACTGGGCCAATATCGTCTCGGGCGACATCGTGCCGAAGATCGAGGATGCCGGCTTTGCCGCCAAGGCCCTGGAGCTTCTGCCGGCGGATTACGGCCGCGACAGCTGGCAGCAGTGGTCGGGCGCCATCAAGGAAGCGACGGGCGCCAAGGGCAAGGCCCTGTTCATGCCGCTGCGCCAGGCCCTGACCGGTATGGATCACGGCCCCGACATGGGCGCCTTGAGCTTCCTGATCGGACGTGACAAGATCGCGAAAAGGCTGCAAGGCGCCTGAATAGAGGACTGTCGAAATGCGTAAGGTCTTCAGTGGGTTTTGCGTATTTCTTGTGATGGTGGCCCCGGGTGCGCGCGCCGATGGGGTTGAGTCGCTGGACTGGCTGTCTGGCTGCTGGACCATGATCAAGGATGGCCGGGTGACCGAGGAAGCCTGGCTCAGGCCCGCAGGCGGAATGACTGCGGGAGTCGGCCGTACCCTGCGCGACGGAGCATTGCGCCAGTTCGAATTCATGCGCATAGACGTACAGAATGGCGTGGTCACCTTTACGGCCATTCCATCGGGTCAGGCTCAGGCCAGTTTTCCGGCAGTAAGCCAGACGGCCGACGAAATCGTCTTTGAAAACAAGGCGCATGACTTTCCGCAAAAGATAACCTACCGGTCGTCCGGACCGGGCACGCTTTATGCCGCCATCCAGGGGCCGATCAACGGCAACCTGCGCACCATCGAATTCACCTACAACCGCTGTGAGGCCAAATGATCAAGCGCATATCCTTTCTCGCCCTGTGCCTGGCTGCATCGGGGGCCTGTGCCCAAAGCGACTATGAAAAATCGCGCGCGACCGAAGTGTACGCACCGGTCCCTGCTGCGGTAAGCATCAATAACGGCGTGCCGTCCGACGCGGTGGTCTTGTTCGACGGCGCCAATCTCGACAAATGGGAAGCGGTCAAGGGCGGCGCTGCCGCGTGGAAGGTTGCAGAGGGAGCGGTCGAAGCCACAGCCGGCACCGGTGATATCCGGACGAAAGACTCTTTCTGCGACGTCCAGCTGCACGTCGAATGGCAGACCCCGACGACCGTAACCGGCAAGGATGGCAAGACGCTTGAGGGGCAGGCGCGCAACAATAGCGGCGTCTTCCTGCAGGAGCGTTATGAGGTTCAGGTGCTCGATTCCTACCAGGCGGCGACCTATACCAATGGCCAGGCGGGATCGATCTACAAGCAGTCCGTGCCGCTCGTAAACGCATCGAAGGCGCCGGGCGAATGGCAAACCTACGACATCATCTATACGGCGCCGAAATTCGACGGCAAGACGTTGAAATCGCCGGGCCGCGTCACCGTCCTGCATAATGGCGTGCTGGTCCAGAACAATTTCGAGATCAAGGGCCCGACTGCCTGGATCGGCAAGCCGCCGTACGAGGCCCACGGCTGCGCCCCGATCCGGCTTCAGGACCACGGCAATCCAGTGAAGTTCCGTAACATCTGGGTGCGCGGCCTGTGAGCGTGGTCATTTACCACAACGGCGAATGCGGCACGTCGCGTAATGTTCTCAGTGCGTTACAAACCGCTGGATACACGCCCGTCGTGGTCAATTACCTGACTGAAGGCTGGACGCGCGGGCAATTGTTTGGCCTGTTCGCCGCCGCCAATGTGACGCCGCGGCAGGCGCTGCGCGAAACCAAGTCGCCGGCCGAGGACCTGGGCCTGCTGGACGTCGGTGTCAGCGACGAGACCCTGCTGTCGGCCATGGTGGCGCATCCGATCCTGGTCAACCGGCCGTTCGTCTGTACGCCCAAGGGCGTACGGCTGTGCCGTCCGTCGGAAAAGGTGCTGGACCTGATCGACCTGCGGCCAGGTGTCACCCTGACGAAGGAAGACGGCAGTCCAATGGTCTGACCTGTCGAGCCCCTATCCCGAAACGCTGCGCGATTTTTGGGAAGGCGTTCTCAGCCAACCTTGCGCGTGTCGATCTGCAGGTCCTGGCTGTTCATGCGGGCAATGGCCGGCAGGACCTCGTCGGCGCGATCGACCGAGGTATAGGTCTGACGGAAATTGGGCGGCGTAAATTGTGCCGTCAATGTATGTTCGATCAGGTCGAAGAAGGGCTGCCAGAAGCCGTTGGTATTCAGGAAGACGATAGGCTTCTTGTGCAGATCCAGGCGCCGCCACGACAGAAGCTCGATGACCTCCTCCAGCGTACCGACCCCGCCCGGCAGGACGACGAAGGCGTCCGATTCCTCGAACATCATCATCTTGCGTTCGTGCATCGACGTCACGACGCGGGTTTCGACCGTATCATAAAGGATTTCCCGTGACCGCAGGAACTGTGGCATGATGCCCAGCACCTTGCCGCCGGCATCGTGCGCTGCGCGCGCGGTTTCGCCCATCAGGCCGACTCCTCCGCCGCCGTAGATCAAGCGCATGCCGGCGCCGGCCAGGATCTGGCCCAGGTCGCCTGCGGACTGTTTGTAGATTTCGTCATTGCCGAAGGAGGAGCCGCAATACACACAAACGGACTTAATGTCGGACTTGGAAAGAGGCATTTTTACTTTGACCTGAAACACCGTTTTTGGGAATTAAGTGTAAGCCCGTCCGGGCTATTTCGAAAGTAATATACCGCGCAACCATGAAAAAGATGTCTCTATTGCCCAGGCTGCTGCTGATCCTCGCGCTAAGCGCGACCGCGGCCTGCCAGCGCGGGACCGAAGAGGCGCGCAAAGACTACGCCGAAGATCTCAGAGCGCAGGGCTATGCCTCGGCGCCCATCATTACGGCGGTGGCGCAGGGCGGGCCGGGGACACTGATCATTACCGGCAAGGCGCAACCCGAGGGGCGCGTGCGTTTCCTGTACGGCCAGCAGCGCGCAATCGGCGTCACGGCTGATGCCAACGGCAGGTTCAGCGCGGAATTGCCCGCCGGCCTGGAAGGCAGCGTCTACGATCTGTCGACCGAAGACAATGGTCGGCTTATCCACGCCGAAGGGCGGCTGTTCGTGCCACCGGGGCAGCCGGCCAAGGCCGTGCTGCTGCGGCCGGGCACCGCCAGCCTGCCGGTTACGCCGCAAGGGCTTGGCATCGCGGTTGTCGATTACGATGCGGCCGGCGCCTTGGGGATTACGGGTCGGGCAGGACCCAAGGCGGCGCTCGATCTTCTGGTCGACGGTGAAATTCGTGCACAACCCAATGCCCGGGCTGACGGCGTGTTTACGGCGATGACTCAGATAGCGCCGCCAGGTGACGCGTCACAAACGGTCAGCCTGTCGGCCGACGCAGCCAGTACGTCGTGGAAACGCCAGATCGCGGTCACGAAACCGGTCGCGGGCGACCGGGTAACCCCCATACCCGAGGGCTGGCGCATAGACTGGACCCTGCCGGGGGGCGGGACCCAGACAACCCTGGTTTTCTAGAAGCGCATTTTTATGCGCTCAAGTGCCGCGCAGCGGCCAGTCGGCCTTGCCTCGGCTTTCAGCCTCGGAGGTTCGTGGAGGTATCCGGCCAAATGCCAGAAACCTACATCATCTCGTCTTGCTTCTGCTTGGTCGATGAGAACAGCTTCTTCAGGAATTCGGTCACGCCATGACGCTTGGCCTTGCGCGACACTGCGTCCTCGCTGACCAGCCAGGCGATCTGAACGACGCGGCGCTCGCCTTCGAACGGCTTGTGGCCGTGCCAGGAATTGTCGAGGCGCGGGAAGGCGATGAAATGACCATAGCCTGGATTGACTTCCTGGGTGCCGGGGCCGTCCTGGTCCGGACCTTCCAGAAAGCGCAGGTTGCCGCCGCTGGCACCTTCACGGTTGAGATAGATGAGGGCGGAGGCCAGCTTGTCAGCGCCATCGGTATGCGGCCGGCCGTCCTTCAGGGCCGACCACTTGCGCACCGTCACCCAGGTAGGCTTGCCGTTCAGGTCAACGCCAAGCTTCTCGCCGACGGCCTTGGCGAATTCAGGTCCGCGGACTTCGGCCAGTAGCGCCTTGAACGCCGGGCCCATCTCGAAGTCTTCGGGGCGCATGAAGCCGGTCTTGTTGATCTGCGGAAAATCGCGCTCAATCTCGTCCTGTGCGTCGGGCGGCAATATGCCTTCGCCGATCAGGTTGCGGAAGGGATAGTCGGAAGCCGGGGTGGCGGCGATGGCGTCAAAACGCAGCATGGGCAGGCACTCTTAACGAAGTAATTCTGTTGAATATAGCATGCGCCGTCGTGATCGCCAGATGGCACGTGCAAATGACGATTTTGGCTGTTCCGCAAGCGACGGGTCGCGCGCATTGCGCTTCGCAAGCGAATTGGCGTCGTTTGCTGTAGGTGCGCAGTTTTATGGATCATTTATCCATTTGGCTTGCCAAAATATTGCGCATGCATCCGTGCGGCTTGCAAAATGGCAGCATTACATTGGGAGATAATGATGCTGGATGACCGTGATCGCCGACTTTTGGCCTGGCTGCAACGTGATGCCGACATGCCCTTGAGCGATCTGGCCGAACGCGTTCATCTGTCGCCATCGGCATGCTCGCGCCGCGTCGCGCGGTTGAAGGAGGAGGGATATATCCGCCGCAGCGTGGCCGTGCTCGATCGCGAAAAGATGCAGGTGCCGACGACGGTCTTCGTCATGATCAAGACGAATCACCACAAGGTCGATTGGCCGGACCGCCTGCGCGAAGCCTTAAGCGACATTCCGGAGATCGTCGAGGCACACCGGCTGGCGGGCAATCTCGATTACCTCCTCAAGGTCGTTGTCGGTGATATGGCGCATTACGACACGGTCTATAAGCGCATCATCAGCAGGATCGAGCTCCTTGATGTGTCGTCCTGCATTTCCATGGAAACATTGAAGGACGATCCGGCGCTGCCAACGGCCTACGCCTGATATATCAGATATTGTCGGTATCGGGTTCGAGGTGGGCCTCGACGACGGGCGGTGCATCGGCGGGTTCGACATAGTCATAGCCGCCGTCCATGGCCTCAAGGTCATGGGTACCAGCGGCGTGGCTGGTTTCAGGCGGGGTAATAAGGAGCAGGGCGGCGCAGACGGCGATCAGCACCATGGCGAGGAAGGCGAAAAAGCTGCCGGACAGGGCGGGGTTTTTCATGGTGGCGACCTCAGGCATCCAGATTGTGGGAGGCGGCCATCCGCCTCGACTGGCTGTCATTCTGGGTCGCGCTGCCCTAAGGGCGAAATAGCGCCGCTAGCACCGCCCCGTAAAAAGCGCGCTGTGGAAGCCGCTAATCTCTTTCTTGCAAATTACAGGCTGGCCTTTGCAGGCGCCGGCGCCGTTTCGGTGCTGACCGAGGCGGCCGCGTCCACGGCTACGGGTTCGCTGGCGGCAATTTCGCTGTCCGACAGCAAGCGGGCCTCGACGACCGGCGGTGCGCTGGCGGGTTCAACCGAAGCATAGCCGCCATCCATGGCAGCACCGGGCATTGGGTGTCCGGCGGCAGCATGGCTGCTGGGGGCAGGGGTGGTGAAGGCGATCGCCGAAGCGACTCCGATCAGAACCAGTCCGAGAAAGGCGGCAAAGCCTTTGTTGAGAGTCGCTGTTTTCATGACGCACTCCAGTACGTTAAGAACGGTGTTCTTCGTACGGAACCACGTCGCGGGTTTACAAAAGATGAACGCCGCCCAGGGGCGGTTGTTCATGTCGACAATGTCGGAAAGAAAACGGTGGCTCCCTGAGCTGGACTCGAACCAGCGACCATTCGATTAACAGTCGAATGCTCTACCAACTGAGCTATCAGGGAATACTTAGCCGTGTTGAGGAGCGGCGTATAGCAAGGCTCCTGCACCTTTTGCAAGCCGAAAGCTGAAATTTATTCACAGCTTTCAAAATTTTCGCAAAATGGCGCCTTAACCCGAAGCCAGACCTGGCCAGACGTTGAACGAAAGAAAGGCCCGAAGGAGCTTCGGGCCTCTGGAAGTTTGGTGATGGTGGTGTCTTCAAAAAAGCAAAGACACCCCGTTCATGAATGATTTGCGTTAATGAGGGGTAAACATTTCGAGGTTTCGGATAACGTCGTCACTTTTGTTTCGAGGCGGGGCCGATGGTTTCGATTTCATCGGTCAGGATGCCCATTCGCCAACTGTCCGGAACCGCCTTGAAAGCCTCGACAGTATCAATGCCTTCGACGCCATTCAGGCTTTTATTGTTGCCCAGAAGGTAGATGTCGCTGCCGGCGTCGCCAAAGCGCTGCTGCAAACGATTCGGATAGCCCCAAGCAGCCCAGGCGAACTTGCCCGGCAGGAAGACGGTTGTGTTGCGGCAGGTCTTCGGCATATGGCCGCTCCAGCCCAGAGCCAGGTAACCCAGGGCGCAGGCTTTCAAGGTCTGTTTGCTGAAGGCACGCATGCCAGGGGCGATCTCGCGCAGGCGCGCGACAGGCCGGTCGCCACCATAGGCCTGGAGGCGGGGGCTCATAAGGATGTTGGCCTTGAGATAGGCCACGAGTTCATCAGCCTCTTTAGGATCATTGCTCTTGATGTTGATCAGGAAGCGCCTTTCCGGAAAGGTCTCCAGCGTTTGTTTCAAGGACGGCATCTGGCCCTTGAACTTGCCGCGGAACGGATAGGTCTTTCCGCCGTCGGCGGTATAGCCGTAGCCGATATCCAGTACCTGCAGATCCGCCAGGCTGTGTTCGCGCGTAACACCGTGCCCTTCGGTGCGGCAATCGACGGTCCAGTCGTGAAACACCACGAACTGCCCGTCCGAGGTCGGATGGACATCTATCTCTATAATATCCGCGCCCGCGTCGAAGCCAGCCTTCATCGATGGCAGGGTGTTTTCCAGGAAGGCATGCGTTGGCGGCAGCATGCGGCTGGCCGTGCAGGTGTCCCGCTCGAGATGGGTGCGGTCGTACCGCTGATAAACGCCGCGATGCGCCAGGATCGTCCGCTGCCCGGACGGTTTCGGCGCAAGTGCCGATGAATTGATGACAAACAGGCCAAGGGCCGCCACGGCCAGGCCGCCGGCAAACCAGAAACGCTTTCGCATAACAAAATCCCCTCGCGCCGGCTTCGCAAAGCCGCCGCTGATACCGTGCGCCCCGATGCGGGCACAGTGCCGCAGGCGGAGCTGCCGGTCAATATGTCGGGAAGTGGAGGCCTGACCGGGAGTCGAACCCGGCTTCACGGATTTGCAATCCGCTGCGTAACCGCTCCGCCATCAGGCCTCAAGAGCGAAGGGCGTCAGCTATCAGATGAATGCAGCCACCGCAATTCCCCTGGCGCTGTTTTTTTGTGAAAAGCCCGCGGCGCGGCGAAATAGGGCCGCAAGAACATGTTGGAAAGCTTGCGCCCGCGCATAAGGCTTTTATTATGCGCTGCAAACGACTTGGCGAGTCTCGAAAAAGCCTGTAATCCCCTTCCGTTCAGTATTATGGTTCTTATGAGTTTAGGGGCAGTCCTCATGGATTTCCACGCCGCACGGCAAAACATGGTCGAATCACAGGTCCGCGTGAACGACGTCACAGACACGCCGTTGCAACTGGCGATGCGCCACGTTGCCCGCGAACGGCTGTGCGCGCCGTCCCAGGCCTTCTGCGCCTATGGCGAGGTCGAGCCGCAGATCGCGCCGGGGCGGGTGCTTATGGCGCCGCGCGACATCTCCAAGTTGTTGCAGACGGTTGAGCCCAGGAGCGGCGAAAAGGCCCTTTGCATCGCTGCGCCTTATGCCGGTGCGGTTCTGGCCAGTGTCGGCCTGACCGTTACGGTCCAGGAAGGCGACCCCCGCACCATGGCGGTGATCGAGCCCTACCTCAAGGAACTTAAGGTTGCCACCGCCGTGGCCGATCTCAAGGCGCCGGTCGGCGCCGCCTATGACGTCATCGTCGTCGAAGGCGCTGTCGCCGAGATGCCGGCGGCGTGGCTGAAGGCGCTGAAGCCGGGCGGCCGCCTGGGGGTAGTGCTCAAGGATGGCCCCGTTGGCCGTGCCCGTCTTTATATCCGTCTGGAAACCGGCTTCTCGGAACGCGAAGTCTTCGATTCGTCGCCATCAACGCTGCCCGGCTTTGCCCGGACGCCGAGCTTCGAATTTTAACCATGCTGCCATTTCCAGGCGGTGGCGTTTGGAATTTGTTATGGGTTGCGTAGGTAAAAGATTAAAGGTTTCGATTGTTGCCTTTTTCTGACAGCCAAAAGCGCTGGAATATGAAAAAAGCTTAACTGGCCGGTGCGTGGCGTTTCTGGCAGGTTGCATTTGTAACGCATTTTGCGACGGGGCGACGGGCAGGGGTTGAAAACTCACCTGACGCTACTGACTGGCTCGGATACGACGAGCCGCACCCGAGGGCGCGGCCGTCTCTTTCTTTGGGGTGCTTCATGAGCAAACGGGTTTTGATTTCAGCTGTGGCGATGTCGCTGATGGCTTTCGGCATGGCAGGGACGTCCTACGCGGAGACCCTGTCTGACGCCATTGCGATGGCCTACGGCAATAACCCGAAGCTGGCGCGCGCGCGGGCTCAGCAACGCGGCCAGGACGAAAGCTACGTCCAGGCACGTTCGCAACTGGGGCCTAACGTCGGTTTCAGCTTCGACAAGACCTATCATGACCATGATCAGGGCAATATACTGACCCCTGGTGGTGAGTACCGGTCAAGCCAGTCGCTGGGTTTTTCTGCGTCACAGACATTGTTTGCAACCGGCGGCCTGTCGTCGCAGGTCAATGCAGCCAAGTCCGGTGTCCTGGCGGGGCAGCAAGATTTGCGCTCGATCGAGCAGTCGGTGCTGCTGAGCGTCATCGACATCTACACCTCGGTCCGCCGCGACCAGGAAGCGCTGCAGATCAGCCAGGACAATTATAATATCCTCAAGCAGCAGTTGGACCAGACCACTGCCCAGTTCGAAGCCGGTCAGTTGACCCGCACAGACGTCGCGCAGTCGCAAGCCCGTTTGTCGGCTTCGGCCGCTGGCCTCGCCCAGGCGCAGGCGCGTCTTGATAGTGACCGCGCCTCGTACGTTGCTATTGTCGGTCAGACTCCGACCGCCCTTGAGCCGGTGCCGGAAATCCCGGGCCTGCCGGCTACCTTCAACGCGGCGCTGGATACCGCACAGACCAATAACCCGGACCTGCAGGCCGCCGGTTTCGCAGCCGATGCTGCCGCTAGCCGCGTCAAGGCTGCGCGTTCTGCTTTTGGGCCTAGGGTTGGCCTGTCTGTCAGTTCCGGCCAGAGTGGGCCGTCTGGCAGGCTCGGCAGCTTCGAAGACGAGCAGAGCACGACTGCCGGCCTGCGCGTCAGCGTTCCGCTGTTCAGTGCCGGCCTGAACGGCTCGCGTGTCCGCGAAGCCATGGAAAACGAAACAGCCGCCAAGCTGACGGTCGAAGACACCCGCCGCACCGTCATCTCGACCGTGTCACAGGCCTGGTCGAACATGATCGCCGCCCGCTCGGCCGTTGTGTCAAATCAGGAGCAGGTGCGCGCTGCAGCGGTTGCCGCCGAAGGCGTCAAGACGGAGCAACAGGTTGGTCTGCGCACCAATATCGAAGTGCTGAACGCCGAGCAGGAGTATCGCGCCGCGCAGCTCGACCTGGTCAATGCGCAACGCAACGCCTATGTCGCAGCCGCCCAGTTGGTGTCGGTCACTGGCAACCTGACACCGACCCTGTTTGGCGCCAGTGTCGAGCTTTATGATCCGGCTGCCAACTTCAAGAAGGTCCGGAACAAGGGCTGGACGCCGATCGAGCCGGTCGTCCAGGCCGTCGATGGCGCCGCTGCGCGCTTCCTGCCGGACGGCAAGTAAGCTGCGATTTGATTTTGACAGTAAGGGCGCGGGGCGGAAAGCTTCGCGCCCTTTTTTATTTGGCCACAGAAAATTAGCGGCTTACACGAATTTCAGAGCCGGCCGGGTCTGATAAGAGTTGAAAAAAAACGCGAATAAGTGTCCCCTGCACGTGGCTTCATTTTCCGAACCCGATTCGCAGTAGACAGAAGACAATGGCAGAACAATCCGCACACGAACCGACTATGGAGGAAATCCTCGCATCGATTCGCCGCATCATCTCGGAAGATGACGCGCCGGAAGATGCCGAAGCCAAGGCTCCCGAGCCGGAAGCTGCGGCGCCGGAGCCTCAGCCTGAACCCGAGCCCGAAGTCGAGGATGAGCCGGAAGAAGACGTTCTGGAACTGACCGAAACCTATGAAGCCCCCAAGGGCTCGGTCTCCATCGGTGACATCGAAGCCTACGAACCCGAGGAAGAGGTCGCGTTTGAACCCGCCCCGGCCCCTGCGCCAGCACCGGCGCCCGCCCCCAAGCCGAAGGCGCCTGCCGCAGCCGGTGGTTTGGTGAGCGAGCGTACCGAGTCGGTCGCCGCTTCGGCCTTCGGATCGTTGACCGGCGCCTTGCTGGTCCCGTCAAGCGACCGCACCCTCGAAGACGTGACGCGCGATCTGTTGCGCCCGCTGCTTCAGGCGTGGCTCGACGAAAACCTGCCGGGTATCGTCGAAGAGCAGGTCCGTATCGAAGTCGAGCGGATTGCCCGCCAATCTCGCAGGTAAAATGGCGCGCCGTTAAACCTAGATTTCCCAACCTTCAGAGGTTAAGAGAGCGGCTCACACCAGTGCGCCGCTTTTTCTTATTGATCGATCATCATGCTTGAAAAGACTTTCGACCCGTCCGCCGTTGAACCCCGCCTGTATAAGATGTGGGAAGAGTCAGGCGCCTTTGCGCCGAAAGGTGAGGGCGAGCCCTTTTCGATCGTCATACCGCCCCCCAATGTGACGGGCAGCCTGCACATTGGCCACGCGCTTAACAACACGCTGCAAGACGTCCTGACGCGCTTTGAGCGTATGCGTGGCAAGGCGGCGCTGTGGCTGCCAGGCACGGACCACGCCGGCATCGCGACCCAGATGGTTGTGGAACGTCAGCTGGCAGCCAATGGCAATGTCGGCCGCCGCGACATGGGCCGCGAGGCATTTGTGGCCAAGGTCTGGGAGTGGAAGGCCGAATCGGGTGGCACGATCGTGCGTCAACTGCGCCGCCTGGGCGCCTCGTGCGACTGGTCGCGCGAACGCTTTACGCTGGACGACGGTCTGTCGGCCGCCGTGCGCAAGGTCTTCGTCCAGCTCCACAAGGACGGCCTGATGTACCGCGACAAGCGGCTGGTCAACTGGGATCCGCACTTCCAAACGGCCATCTCCGACCTTGAGGTCGAGCAGAAGGAGGTCGAGGGCGCCTACTACCACTTCGCCTATCCTTTGGCTGACGGCGTGACTTATCAGCACCCAGTCAAGGACGATGAGGGCAACGAGACCTTTGAGACGCGCGACTATATCGTCGTGGCGACAACGCGGCCGGAAACCATGCTGGGCGACACAGGCGTGGCCGTCCACCCGGACGATGAGCGCTACAAGGGCCTGGTCGGAAAGTTCGTTACCCTGCCGATCGTCGGCCGCCGCATCCGGATCGTCGCCGACGAATATGCCGATCCGGAAAAGGGCTCGGGCGCGGTCAAGATCACGCCGGCGCATGACTTCAACGATTTCATGGTCGGCAAGCGCGCCGGCCTTGAGGCCATCAATATTCTGGACGTCTATGCGCGTCTGAACGACACGGTGCCGGAAGCCTATCGCGGCCTTGACCGCTTTATCGCGCGGAAAGGCGTCATCCAGGAGATGGAAGATCTCGGCCTGCTGAAGCAGATCGAGAAGACGCGCCATGTGGTTCCGCACGGCGACCGCTCGGGCGTGGTCATCGAGCCCTACCTGACCGACCAGTGGTATGTGAACGCCGGTGAGCTGGCCAAGGAAGCCATTAAGGCGGTCGAAGACGGCCGCACGGTGTTCGAGCCGAAGAACTGGGAAAAGACCTATTTCGAGTGGATGCGCAATATCGAGCCATGGTGCGTCTCGCGCCAGCTGTGGTGGGGCCACCGCATCCCGGCCTGGTATGGCCCGACGATCGATGAAAATCGAAATGTCGTTCAAGGTGTTAAAAAGGTTTTTGTCGCCGAGACTGAAGAGGAAGCGCTTGCTCAAGCCCGTGAGTATTACGGAGCCAGCACAGAAGTAGATATCAATCCTCTCGAAGGAATTGGGACTGTGGCTAACGTCGGACCTGGCAGCCATAAGCTGGGTAAGGTCAGATTGGAACGCGATCCCGACGTCCTCGACACCTGGTTCTCGTCGGCGCTGTGGCCGTTCTCGACCATGGGCTGGCCGGAGAACACCGAAGACCTAAAGCGCTTCTATCCGACGCATACCCTGATCACCGGCTTCGACATCATCTTCTTCTGGGTCGCACGCATGATGATGATGGGTCTGCACTTCACGGGTGAAGCGCCGTTCAAGCGCGTCTTCATCAATGCCCTGGTCCGCGATGACAAGGGCCAGAAGATGTCGAAGTCCAAGGGCAATGTCTTAGACCCGCTTGTGTTGGTCGATGAGTTCGGCGCCGACGCCCTGCGTTTCACTATGACCGCCATGTCGGGGCAGGGACGCGACATCAAGTTGGCCAGGCAGCGCATTGAAGGGTATCGCAATTTCGGCACGAAGCTGTGGAACGCCACGCGCTTCTGCCAGATGAATGAGTGCCAGCGCATCGACGGTTTCGATCCGTCGGCCGTCAAGCTGACGCTCAGCCGCTGGATTCGCGGCGAGGTCGCCAAGGCCAATACCGCCGTGACCTCGGCGCTGGAAGCCTGCGCCTTCGACGACGCGGCCAATGCACTCTACAAGTTTATCTGGAACGTCTTCTGCGACTGGTACCTCGAACTCGCCAAGCCGATCCTGAATGGCGACGACCAGGCCGCGACCGACGAAATCCGCGCCGTGACGGCCTGGGTGCTCGATCAGGCCATGATCATGCTCCATCCGGCTATGCCTTTCCTGACCGAGGAACTATGGCAACAGACAGGCGGCCCAGAGACTGGAAACGTCATGCTGATGACGGCTAACTGGCCGGTATTCGGTGCGGCAGCCATTGACGCAGCGGCCGATGACGAGATCAACTGGTTGATCGATATGATTAGTGAAATCAGGTCGATACGTTCGGAAATGAATGTGCCGGGTTCGGCGCGCGTGCCGCTGAGCCTGCTTGGCGCATCCGACATTACGCGTGGGCGGATAAACACCCACGAGGACCTGATCCTGTTCCTGGGGCGCGTCTCCGACGTCAAGGTGTCCGACAGCGCGCCGGCAGGTTCGGTGCCGTTCGTGGCCGGCGAAGCGACGGCGCACCTGGCGATTGCCGAGTTTATCGATATCAAGGCCGAAGAAGCCCGCCTGACCAAGGGCATTGCCGATTTCGACAAGACAATCGACGGTGTCAGGCGCAAGCTCGACAATCCGGAATTCGTCCGCAAGGCGCCCGAAGAGGTCATCGAGGAAAACCGCGAGCGTCTGGCTGACGCCGAAAACGGCAAGGCCAAGTTGGCCGTGGCGCTGGAGCGGCTTAAATCCGTCCAGTAACCACGGCGGTGACCACCTGACGGACCGCCAGGCCTGGCTGCGTCACCCAGAACCAGACCCGCTGGCGCTGGTGGCGCAGGGTCAGGACGGCGGTGATGCACAGGATGGTGACACAGAGCAGCAGGGCGTGCGGGATGGCGCTGAGGGCGCGTATGCCGATAATGCTCAGCAGGAATTCGGCCAGCATGCCAAGTGCAAACAGCCAGCTGAGGGCGAAGAAACCCTTGCGGCTGAGGCGTTGCGCCACCATGACGACCAGCGCGATTGCCGGAAACAGCAGGTAGAAGTCGAAATTGTATTCGAACAGGCGTGGATTGATGATCTGCGCGACGCCCAGGCCCAGGGTGACGCGGTCTTCGCTGCTCATACGATTGCCCTCGGCGACGATGAGACCGGCGGTTATGGCCAGGGCCGCAAACACCCCATAGAGCACGTAGGCGACAGGTGAGTTTTCGCTCAGGCCCGCGGTTGAAAAGGCGAGGAACAGGCCACGACCGGGTTGCGTGTCCAGGACAATCAGTGACAGGAAGGCACGCCATTCGTCCAGCAATGGTTGCGCGGTCGCCAGCAGTACAAGCAAGGCGCCAATGCCGGCCACGAAGGCGGCACAAAAGGTTATCAAGCGCCGGCGCCATGGCCGGTCTTCGAACAGCAGAACGATCAACGCCGTCAGGAAGAAGGGCTTGACCATGGCGGCAGCCACGACGACGGCGACAAACAGCCAGCGCGCCCGCCGGATCAGCAGCGAGGCGCCGATAATGGCGGCCTGCAGGACCGCACCAATATTGCCGGTGGTGATCGGGCTGCCGCGAATGGCCATCAGGCTCATCAGGCGGAATTCAAACGGAACACCGGGCATTGGACGCAAGAGGGTGTACCAGATGAGCGCTGCGACCGAGGCGGCGAGGACGGGCAGATACGTCCAGTGCAATCCCCAGGCTCCGAGCGCTTCGACCAGTGGTGCAAAAACCTGCGCTATCTGGGGGGCATAGACGAAGGCAGCGGCTTCAAGACCCTGGCAATGGGCAGGTTCAATATAGAGTGTCTGGCCCTGTGTCATGCGCCAGGCGCCGCAGACCACGGCGTCGAAATCACCGAGCCACCACCCGCCCTTGCCGAAACGGCTGGTCAGCGCGCTCAGGGTCGGTTCAATCGCGAAAAGCAGCAACACACCCAGAAGCCAGCTCTTGCGTGCATGGGGGCGAAGCCAGGTAATGGCGTCCATATTCTACTCGGGCCTCCAGCGTACCGCCATTGAAACGGGCTTTGCGTAGTGGTCAATACCTTGCAGTGCACAAAGATTGCTTTACGGGTACGGCGGCGTTTTTTTGCCGCATTCCTTTGACCTTGTAAAAGCGAGCCTGACTCATTAAGGGAACGGTTTGCCCGGAGTGAACTGTCCGGGCTGGGATTGCCCTGGCCCTGGCCGGTCGAATTTGGGAGTGGTTTTTGAGCGACGTTGGACAACGCCTTGCGACGGATGGCGCCCGGCCTGCGCCCGATCTCAGCCTGGTTATCTGTACTCTGAACGAAGGCGCGGCCATCCGGTCGGTCATCGACGAAATCTGTACGGCTCTGGCAGGCATCAGCCACGAAATCATCGTGGTCGACGACAATTCGCAGGATCAGACCCACTCCGAAGTTCTCGACGTCGCCAAGTCACGTCCCAATGTCCGCCTGCACGTCCGTTACGATGAGCGCGGCCTGTCCTCAGCTGCCATCAAGGGCTGGGACATTGCTCATGGCCGCTATCTGGGGGTCATGGACGGCGACGGCCAGCACGATCCGGTGGCCATACGCGCCCTGGCGGAAATGATTCTGAGGGGCGACAAGGACCTGGTGTGCGTGTCACGCTATATCGGTGAGACGGAGACAGGCCTGAGCTGGTTCCGCGACCTGGGTTCCAAGGTGGCCACGGCCGTCACGGGCCTGGTGCTGAAGGTTCCGTTGACCGATCCGATGAGCGGCTGCTTCATGATGACGCGCGAATATTACATGTCGGCGCGCCCCAAGCTGACCGGTGTCGGCTTCAAGATCCTCGTCGACGTCGCGGCGTCATCCAATATCAAGCCGCGATTCGGTGAGATCAAGGCGGCGCTGCGCCAGCGCCAGGGGGGCACCTCCAAGCTCGATATCCGCGTTGTGCTCGATCTCGGCGCGATGCTGGTGGAAAAGGCAACCAAGGGCTTTCTGCCGGCGCGCTTTGTGCTGTTCGGCGGCGTCGGGGTTACCGGTGTGTTCGTGTACCTGGCAACGCTTTACGCGGGCCATCACCTGTTCCGCAACGGCGAACTTATCCCACTCTACCGTTATCAGTTCCGTCTCGATGACATTGTCAGCTATGGCCTGGCGATCTGGGTGTCGATGACGTCGAACTTCTTTATCAACAATGCGATCACCTTCCGCGACCGGCGCGCCAGGGGCTGGAAAATCCTGCCCGCCCTGCTGAGCTTCTACCTGGCTTGCTCGATTGGCGCCGTCATCAGCCTCGGCATGTCCTTGTTCATGAAGGAAATGCTGGGCATCCACTACATGGTCGCCGGTGGCATTGCGACCCTGCTCAGCTCGGTCTGGAATTACTGGGCGTCGACCGCCCTGTCGTGGCGCCAGAAAAAGACGCCACAAAAGGCATAAAAAAGCGCCTGAGGCAGGGGTATGCCTCAGGCGTTAAGGGCTTCAGGAATTCAAGCGATGTGCCGAAGATGACTTCGTCATATCGCTCCAGGCGTAAATGCCCAAAACTTACCAGTTGTCGCGACGATCGCGGCGATCGTAACGATCGTCATAGCGGTCGCGGCGGCGATCATAACGGTCATCGCGGCGGTCGTGACGGCGGTCGTATCTGTCATCCCGGCGGTCGTAACGATCATCATAGCGGTCATAGCGACGATCGTCATAGGCGTAGTCGTAACGGCACTTGGTGTTGTTCTTGCCGATTTCTGCACCGATTGCCGCACCGGCAATGGCGCCGATGACGGTGCCTGTGCCCTTGTTGCGGCGGTTAGATGCGCTGTTGCCGACGGCGGCGCCGGCGACCGCGCCAACAACGGCGCCGGTTGTGGCGTTGTCGCCGCGGCGTTCACGACAGCTTTCGGCCGAGGCGGCGGCGGGGATCAGGGCAGCCAGCATAGTGACCGATAATATAGCGGCCGCGGCGATCTTCGTCTTGGATGTCAGTGTACGCATGGCACGTCTCCTCAAGTTTAGGTCCCGGCCGTGGCAACCGTGTGCTCGGCGTCTGATGTGACTGTAGATAACCGAAGATGAACGGCGCTTGATAAGTTCGTTCATCTTCGTTCAGGTTGAGCGATATGTCGAAACGAAGTTCGGCGCAGCCAAAAGTGTGCAGCGGTTTTCGACTGAATATCGCGACAAAGAAAGGCGGGCTACCAGTTGCGGCGCGGCCAGCGATACTCATAGGCCGTGCGACGATCCAGCCTTTGCCGGTCACTGTAATCATAGGCGCTGTAATCATAGAGCTGCGGGCGCTTGTGCCAGCGGCCGTAATAATAGGCGCTGCTGCAGCCGCAGCGATTCCAGTACCAGTGCGGCGGCGTCCGGACGACGCCTTCGCGCCAGCCTTCCTGTTCGCCGACGCGCGGATCGCGCGGCGGCGTGCCCTGATAGGCATAATAGTTGCCTTTCAGATAATCGCGAGAGACCTGGTGGCCGGCCGGTGGACGTTCGCCGGGATAGCGATAGCCTTCATCGAAAACCTGGTCACCGTCTTCATAATAGCGGTCGGGGCCATCGTCGTAATAGTCCTGAGCCATGGCCGGAACGGCAATCGCGAGCGCGGCCACAGCCGCCAGGGTGAGCTTCGACAGGAACATCAGCCGTCTCCTTGCAAACCTGCATGTCTCAAAGCAGGTGAGAATGAACGCGCACGTATTGAGATGTTCGGACTGTCAGAGCTGTCGGCAATTTACGAAATGCAGAAGCAGGACGGCTTTTCAAAAAAAATGGTAAATGGCACTGAGCCACATGCCGAAAAGTGTCAGCGGTTTTCGGCTAGATATCGCGACCAAACAAAAATTTAATCCATCCAGCGTGGCCAACGCGTGTGGCGATGGCGGCCGGGGCGGGTGTCAGCGGTCAGATAGTGGTCGTTGCGGATATAGATGCGTTGGACGACGCGTGTTGTCGTACGGGACGTCTCGTCATAGGCGGCATAAGAACCGGAGCGAACTTCGTCGACATAGGGCGCGTGCCACTTGCGCGGATCGGCGCGGTAGACGGTCACTTCGCGTTCGACGGCGGGCTGGACGACCTTCACCACCTTCACGACCTTGACCGCCTTTTCGCAGTCGCATGGGCCGGCGGCGACCTTGATCACCTTGGTCTTCGATTTGGCCTTGTGAACGACCGCCACGGTCTTGGCTATCTTTGCCTTGGCTTTGTGAACCTTGGTCTTGTGAGCCACCTTGACGGGCTTGCAGTTGTCGGCTTTTGCGCTTGCCAGCGCCATCTGTGGCACGGACAGCGACCCAAGGGCCAGCAGGGCGGCGGCAAGGACACAGGATGATTTCAATGCGAAAAGGGTCATGATGGTTTCCGTGGCACTTGCGCCGGATGAGAAAAAATCCAGGCGTTAACCATTTGCCCGATGACCGTCCGCGTCAAGGCCGCACGCGCGTGACGCTTAAAAGCGGTTGCATTTCGTCGCCCAAGGTTTAAGCGAGCGTCTCCGCAGGCGGAGGCGTGAACGGCGTGCAAGAGGTATTGATAGACAAGGTCGGCTTTCAGGGTGACGGCCTGAGCCGCGAAGGCGTGGTCGTACCCCTGACCTTGCCAGGCGAGCGCGTCACTGTGAGGCCAGGTAAGGAACGTCCCGAACTGGCCGAGGTGCTTGCGGCCAGCCCGGACCGCGTCACGCCGCCGTGCCGGCATTTTACCGCCTGTGGGGGGTGCGCGATGCAGCACTGGGATATGGCGGCCTATAGTGCCTGGAAACGCGAGGTCGTCGAGGTCCAGCTTCGCCACGCCGGGCTGGAAACCGAAGTTGCCCCCATTCTGACGACACCGCCCGCCAGCCGCCGCCGAGTCGGCTTGCATGCGCGTAAAGTGGGGAAGTCCGTCGAGATCGGTTACAAGATGCGGCGGTCGTGGTCGTTGGTGCCGATCAGCGAATGCCCGATCGCCGAAGCCGCCATCGTGCGCGCCCTGCCGCATTTTCGTCAAATGGCGGCGCCCTTGTTCGAGCATCCGAAGTCAGCGCCCATATTGCACATTACGTCGTCGCGGACCGGTCTCGATATCGATATTTCCGGCGTCGAACGCACGCGCAGCGGAGGCCTGTCAGCCGACGCACGCATGCAGATTGCCATGACGGCGGGCGAGGCCGACTTCGCGCGTGTCACCATGGGCGGCGAAATCCTCTACGAAGTGCGAAAGCCGCGTGTCGCCTTCGGCAAGGCGGTGGTCAGCCTGCCGCCAGGCTCTTTCCTGCAGGCGAGCGAAGCCTCCGAAGCCGACATGGTCCGCCTGGTCAAGGCAGGCGTCGAAGGCGCTTCGCGCGTGGCCGACCTGTTCTGCGGCGCCGGCACCTTCACCTTTCCCCTGGCTGAAACCGCCGTTGTCCACGCCATAGACGGGGCAGGTGAGGCGGTCGCGGCGCTGAAATCGGCCATTGGGTCGGCGCCGGGCCTGAAAACCATCAACGCTGAAGTCCGTGACCTGTTCCGCCGACCGCTGCTGGCAGAAGAGATGAAGACGCTTGATGCCGTTGTTTTCGACCCGCCGCGCGCCGGCGCCGAAGTGCAGGCTGCCGAGATCGCGCGTTCGAAAGTCGGCCGGGTCGTGGCGGTCAGCTGCAACCCTCAAACCTTCGTGAGGGACGCGAAAATCCTTGTTGTTAACGGTTTTTCACTGGACAGCGTGACCCCGATAGATCAGTTCTTATGGTCCAGTCACGTCGAGTTGGTGGCTGTCTTTTCCAGGTAATTTCCGCTCAAGCGCCGCGAGACTACTCGCATCCGCTCGGGCGGGCAGTCGCCCTTGCCGAGCCCAAAACGGGCTCAGAGTACTCCAAAGTTGACTTGAAAGTTGCGTCCTTGATTTCCGTCGTCATCCCCACCCTCAATGCTGAAGATCATCTGGCGCGGACCCTGTCCTCGCTGGTTCCGGGTGTGGTCGAAGGGCTCATCAAGGAGGTCGTCATCGTCGATGGTGGTTCGACCGACTCGACACTTGAAATCGCCGAATCGACCGGTTGCCGTATCGTCCAGGGCGATATCGCGCGCGGGCTTCAGCTGTGGCAAGGCTGCCGGGCGGCCCGGGGTGAATGGCTGCTGATCCTGCATTCGGATTCGCAGTTGGGTGAAGGCTGGATGGACGAGGTCGCAGCGCATGTTCGCACGCATCCGGCCCAGGCTGCGTATTTCCATCTGCGCTTTGATGAGCCGTCGCTTCTGGCCAAGCTGTGGGGCGAGGTCGTCGCCCTGCGCGCGCGCTGGCTGGCCTTGCCAAGCGGTGACCACGGCATGCTGTTGTCGCGCGCCCTTTACGATTGCATCGGCGGCTATAAGGACCAGGTGGCGTTCGAAGACGTGGCGCTGACCCTGGCGCTTGGCCGTGCGCGGCTGCGTCCCATGGCCGTGCCACTAAGCACAAGCGCTTCGCGCTTCAAGCGGCGCGGCTGGGCGCTCGGCATCGTCGGCAGGGGCTTGCAAATCGGCCTGTACATGCTCGGTTTTCCGCCGAAGCCGCCCGTCAGCAAAGCGGCCTAAAGCCTTTAATTTATTCGAGAATTATTCCGTCCCGACCAAGGCGACTTCGGCCTCTGCATTCGTAGCATCGGCCGAGGCATCGATGATGCGCGCGTCATTGGCCGCCTGTTGCAGGCTGGGCGTGTCCTTGCCCATGATCTGGCGATAGATCCAGTAGTTGGCGGCGACTTCTTCGATATATTGCCGCGTCTGGGCGACCGGGATCGATTCCATGACCAGCAGCGAATCGTAGTCGTTGCCAAGCGAATCCATGGCATCCTTAACAGGGCCCGGGCCGGCATTGTAGGCGGCGATGGTGCGCAGCAGGTCGCCTTCAGTCGCCTTGGTGTCCATCAGGCGCTGGATGTACTTCTGGCCGACGCGGAGGTTCGTTTCGGCTTTCAGGAGTTGGTTCGGCTTCCGGGTGAAGCTGTTGTCGCCTTCCACCAGGGCAGCGGTTCCCGGCATGATCTGCATCAGGCCATAGGCGCCGGCATAGGACTTGGCGGCGGCGTTGAACTTGCTTTCCTTACGCGCAAAGGCAAATACCAGCGCACGATCGACCTTGGCATTGCTGAGCGCATAATCCGGAATCGGATAGAGGTCGGCATTGAACAGGCGGTCGGTCGTCTTCATCTGGCCGACCGGGATATTGTGCGACACGGCCAGGGCCATCCACTTTTGCCGCATGGTGTCGTCGCTGGCGGTCTGCATGGCCGAACGGACTTCGTCGCGGGCGTCGGTCATGCGGCCGAGCTGGACGAGGGCGCTCATGCGCTGGGCCTGTGGATTGGTCTTGGCCCAGTCGTTGGAATTGCTGTTCAGGCTGGCGACAAGCGCCTTGTTGGTGTCGGGCTGGAAGGTAGGCGGCAGGCCCTTCTTGGCCAGCGTAATGGCCGGCGTGACACCGAGACGCGCCTCGGCTAGCAGGCCATAGAAGGTGAAGGGATAGGAGGCTGCGATCTTGAAATAGGTGTCGGCAGTCGCGGAGTCATTCATCTTGAGCGCGCAGCGTGCCGCCCAATAGGCGCCGCTCGACTGGCTCCAGGCATTGCGGCTTGGGTCGGTCGATACGAACTTGAAGTGGACCAGCGCCTGGTCGTAGCGCTTGAGGCGATAGCTGGCGAGGCCTGCAACCCAGTGGTCGCCGATCGTCTTGCCAAGATTGACGGCCTGTTCCAACTGGCCGTTATTGTAGGCCGAACGCGCCGATTTCACCGTCAGGTCGGATTCGACGGCGTCCGTCATGGGCGCGCCGGGATTGAGGTCGGCACGGATGGTCGGCGCCAGCGTTCCGGTCGAGGCCAGTTGTACGCCAGCGCCATCATTGTCCATGGCCGTCGCGGTCACACCGGGCTTACCCATCAAGGACGGGAAGGCGGGATCGGGCGCGCCGTCAGGCTTCTTGCGCTTGGCCAGGTTCCACACCTTCATGGCCATCGGTTGGTCGCCGTACTGATTCACCCAGGCGACGAGTTCGTCGTATGTCGCGCTATAGCCGCCGCTGAACAGCTTGCGGTACTCGGCGTGGCCGACCAGGCTCTTGTCGGTGACCTGTGCCAGGGTCGCTTCGGCTTCGTCGTAATCGCGAGCGTCGATCTGGCTATAGGCGGTGCGGTACAACTCGGCGTCCTGCGCAGACAGCACGGTCGGCGTGGCGCGCATATAGGGCATGGGGCCCGCGCTAAGATTGACCGGTACGTCAGAGCGGGCGTCGTTTGCCAGGGCGGCGGCCAGGGTCAGCATGGCCTTGTCCGGAACTGCCTTGGGTTCAGGCGCTTCCTTCTTGCCCTTCTTGGGCTTCTTGACGCTGCCATCGGCCAGCTTGGACGTCTTGCCGTCGGCCTTGGCCTTTTTATCGATGTCCTTGCCACCCTTGCCGGAGCGCTTCTTGCCCTTGCTGTCGTCAGCGTCGGCAAATTTGGTCGTGCTGCTTTTGGACTTGCTGGTCTTAGAGGTATCTGACTTCGAGCTATCCGTCTTCGACTTGCTGCCTGACCTGGTCGGCTTTGCGTCGTCGTCCTCAGCATCGTCGGCGCTGGCAAGCCTGCTCTTTGCGGTCGTCGACTTGGTCTTGCTGTCCTTGCCAGAGCTCTTACTTGTGCCCTTGGTTGGCTTTTCGTCGGCGTCGGCCAGCTTGGTGTCGGTCTTGTCCTTGGCGCTGGCCTTGCTGCCGGTCTTCGACTTCGACGCTTCGGCTGTCTTGGTCGTCTTCTTGTCGCTGTCGGAGGTTTTCTTTTTGCCGTCGCCGTCCTTGGCGCTGGCGACTTCCGTCTTGCCTGAAATTTTTTTGGCTGCCGTCTTTTCGCCGGAAGCCTTGGTCTCGGTCTTGGATTTTGCAGAGGTTTCGGCTTTTGCCGTTGTCTTCGCCTTGGCGGCCGCCTCGGCCAGGGCAGGGCTTGCGGCGGTCAGCGCCAGGGCCAGCAGGCTTGCGCCCAGAAGGTTCAGAACTTTAAGTCCCTGTCGGTCGGCGCGCTTTAGGAGGCGATGGCTTGCAGTCAAAACGTCTCCTCCTGGAGGCCTTACACAACTGAAACTACGTCTTTGATCGTCAAGACTTTAGCAAAGATTAACGCCATGGCAACCGTGTTCGGTGCCTCAAGCGCATTGAAAACTTATTCGTGACAGGTCATCACAAACAACACACTTTATTGCCTTGCAGTATCACAACCGCTTGAGCGGTTCTAAAGTTGTGCTTTTCCAACAACTTGCAGTATGTCGCGCCACAAAAAAGCCTTGCAGGCGGGCTGGCGCAGGACAAAGGCCGGTGAGTAACTGGCCACCAGAGGAATATTGCTGCCGTTTTCCGTATAGCTGACGACGCGGCCGCGCAATTTCGACAGGGGCTGGTCCAGATTCAGAACGCTGGTCACCGCCGATGCGCCGAGTAGCAGGATGGCCTTTGGCGCCGCAACGCGGACCAAGGCGTGGATAAACGGCGCATTGAGGGCCTGATCCTCATCGGTCAAAGGCCGCCCACCGGCTGTCCGCCAGAAGACGCACGGCGCCAGCATGGTCTTGTCCGTCAGGCCGGCCGCCTTGAGCGCCGCATCGATCAGCGCACCGGGCTTGCCGGCGAAGGCCTGCCCCGACGAATCTTCTTCCGCGTCCGGAATTTCTCCGACGATCAGAAGCTCAGCTTGTTCCGCGCCGCGAAAGCGCACGATTTGGCGCCCGCCTTCGTGGCGCATCGGCATCTGCTGAAAGCCTTCCAGCTCGGCGTACAGGCTGTCCAGGGACCGGACGGCCGCGGCGCGCTGCCTGGCGTCGTGCAGGACAGCGCCAATATCAAGATTGGCAAGGCTTTGCGGGCGTAGATTGTTGCTGGTGTGACCGCCCTGCTGCGGTGTCACGGGGAATTGCACAACTGCCCCTGCGGCACGCTGAATTTGCGTTTTGCTTTCCTGGAGAGTCCGATTAAGAGGTTCGGCTTCATACAGGTCGTCCAGCTCATGGTCCGCCAGAAAGCCGAGATAGCTTTCCATCTCTTTGCGGAGATCGTCGGGGAAGATCATGAAGCGGGGAACCTGACAGGGTACGGGCGAGGGTCACTCATAGGCACTTCTTGCGCCCAGTTCAATGCAAAGAGGCGCGTATCGCCTCGAGACGAGAGAGAAGCAGGTCATGGCGGACACGTCCGGGCAGGATATCGAGCGCGACGCGATGGAATACGATGTGGTCATCGTCGGCGGCGGCCCGGCAGGGTTGTCGGCGGCTATCCGGCTCAAGCAGCAGGCTGCAAAGACCGGCGCCGAGATCACTGTCGCCGTGCTGGAAAAAGGCTCGGAAATCGGCGCGCATATCCTTTCGGGCGCTGTCTTTGACCCGTCGGGCCTCAGCAAGCTTTTCCCGAACTGGAAGGAGATGGGGGCCCCTTTGGACACGCCCGTCACCGAAGACAAGTTTATCTATCTGGGCCCCCAGGGTGCGCTCGATGTCTCCTGGCTGCCCAAGCCGGCCTATATGGATAATCACGGCTGCTATGTCGGCAGCCTTGGCAATCTCTGCCGTTGGCTGGCCGAGCAGGCCGAAGGCCTGGGCGTCGAAATCTATCCCGGCATGGCCTGTTCGGAAGTCCTCTACGACGCCGATGGCGGCGTGGCGGGCGTCGTCGCAGGCGTCTTCGGCGTGGCACGCGATGGCCATCACAAGCCGGATTATCAGCCGGGCCTGGAACTGCGCGCCAAGTACACCTTCTTTGCCGAGGGCGTGCGCGGCTCGCTGTCGGGCGAGGTCATCCGCAAGTTCGAGCTTGACGCCCATTGCGACGTGCAGAAATATGGCATTGGTATCAAGGAGTTATGGAAGGTTCCTGCCAAGAACTTCAAGCCGGGCCTGGTCCAGCACACGCTTGGCTGGCCGCTCGATGACAAGACTGGCGGCGGATCCTTCATGTACCACTTTGGCGACCACTATGTGTCGGTCGGCTATGTGGTCCATCTGAACTACAAGAACCCGTACCTGTCCCCGTTCGATGAGTTCCAGCGCTTCAAGACCCACCCGGTCGTGCGCGAAACCCTGGAAGGCGCGACACGCGTCGCCTACGGCGCCCGCGCCATCAACGAAGGCGGCTATCAGTCCGTGCCGCGCCTGGTCTTCCCGGGCGGCGCGCTGATCGGTTGCTCGGCCGGCTTCGTCAATGTGCCGCGCATCAAGGGCAGCCACAACGCCATCAAGAGCGGCATCCTGGCCGCCGATGCGGCGTTCAAGGCCATTCATTCAGGTGAACCGCCGCGTGTGCTCGAAGCTTATCAGACGGCCTACGACCATTCCGACATCAAAAAGGAACTGCGCCTCGTCCGCAACGTCAAGCCGATCCTGACGCGCTTTGGCACGACGCTGGGCACGCTGATCGGCGGCATTGAGATGACGGTGACCAATATCCTCGGCGGTTTCAGCCTGTTTACCGGCACCGGCGCACTCAAGCATGGCAAGAACGACGCCCAGTCGATCCGGCCGGCGGCAGAGTGCAAGCCGATCACCTATCCCAAATATGACGGCGTCCTGACTTTCGACCGGCTGTCCTCGGTGTTCATCTCGGCCACCAATCACGAGGAAGACCAGCCCGTTCACCTGAAATTGAAGGACCCGCATATCCCCATCGACATCAACTTCGCCAAGTACGCGGAGCCTGCCCAGCGCTATTGCCCGGCCGGTGTCTATGAGATCGTTGGCCTGGAAAACCGTGAGCCACGCTTGCAGATCAACGCCCAGAACTGCGTGCACTGCAAAACCTGCGACATCAAGGACCCGACAAACAACATCGTCTGGGTGACGCCCGAAGGCGGCGGCGGTCCGAACTATCCAAACATGTAAAGATGCGTTAAAGGTTTTGCTGTTGGGTGATGTGGGCGTCATTATCTTAGGCAGGACTACGTAGTGAAAAAGCGTTTGGTAGGTTCGACGGCCCCGGCTGTTATCGGGATGGCTTTGGTGTCTGTCGTGCTGGCGACGTCCGCAACGGCGGCTCCACAGCAGGCAGCACAGGACTCCTATGGAAACTTCCTGGTTGGGCGCTACGCCATGGCCATGGGCGACGTCGGCACGGCCTCGCGCTCGCTGACCTCGGCATCCGCCGGCGATCCGGCCGAAGCCGACCTGCGCGAAAAAGCTTTCCTGGTCGCGATCCTCAACGGCGATATCGACAAGGCCCAGACCATCACGCCGCAAGGCACCACGGGTGTCAGTCGCCTGATGGGCGGTCTGGTGACCGCAACCACAGCCGTAAAGGTCAATAAGCCGGCAGTGGCCATTAAGGCCCTGGACGCTGTACTGAAAGCCGAGAGCGACGAGAAGACGGCTTCGCTGCTGCGTCCCTACGTCCAGGCGATGAATGGCGACTGGAAGGCGGCTTTCGACGAATCCGGCGATGCGGCGCTGAACGCCAGCGATCGTGGCCGGTTGCTGGTCTATCTGATCAAGGCCGAGCGTGCGCGCCTCTATGAGATGAAGGGCCGCATCAAGGATGCCGACGCCCTCTATGCCTCGCTCTATCAACCGGGCGCGGCCAGTTTCGTCTTCGGCCCCGACTATGCCGGCTTCCTGGAGCGCCAGGGCCGCAAGGACGAGGCCCGTATCGTCTGGAAGGCGATGGCCGAGTCCTCGGGCGACCCGGTGTCGCGTCAGTCGCTGGTGCGTCTCGATACGCCAGGCGCCAAGCCGACGCCCTTGCCCGACCTCAAGACCAGCATGGCCCAGGCCCTGCTGTTGTCGGCGACGCTCTATTCCAGCGATCGCGACAGCGAAATGGCCCTGGCGTCACTGCGCTTGTCGCTCTATCTCGATGCGACGTCGGACCGCGCCCGCATCTTCCTGGGCCAGATCAATCAGGACCTGAAGGATTCGGCGGCTGCTGAAACCGCCTGGGCAGGTGTCACAGCCGGATCCCCTTATGCCGGCGAAGCCACCCTGCGCCGGGCCTGGTCCTTGCGCGCCCGCAACGAAAACGACGAAGCCCTGGCCCTGGTCGACCAGGTTCTGGCGGGATCGCCCGACGACATCGCCTTTGTCGCCGAAAAGGCCGATATCCTGCACGCTCAGGGCAAGGACACAGAAGCGCTTAAGGTCCTGAATGACCGCACGACGCGCGCCGGCAATGACGACTTCACTTGGCAGGCCTGGTTCATCCAGGCCGTGGTGAGCGACTCGCTCGACAACTGGAACGCTGCCGAAGCCGCCATCACCAAGGCGCGCGCCTTGGCGGGTGACCGGCCGGAAATCCTGAATTTCATCGGCTATGGCTGGATCAGCCGCGACCTGAAGGTCAAAGAAGGCATGGAACTGGTTCGCCAAGCCATGGCACTGAGCCCGCGTTCCGGCGCTATCGTCGATTCGCTCGGCTGGGGTTACTATAAGCTCGGCGACTATGAGCAGGCGCTCAACTATGTCGAACAGGCCGTCCAGATGGATCCATCCGATCCCGAGATCAATGAGCACCTGGGCGATGTCTATCTGGCTTTGGGCCGTAAGACCGAAGCACGTTATGAGTGGCAGCGTGTACTGACGCTCGATGCAACGCAAAAGAGCACGATATCGGTGCGCGCCAAGCTTGACGCCAGCAAGGACAAGGCGCCGACCAGCGTCGGCATTTCCCAGCCAGCCGCCGGCGCTAAGTCCGAGACCGCCTTCAATGACAAGGCCGACAAGACTAAAGCCCAGTGACTTTGAGACGACTGGCGCCTGCCAAGGTCAATCTGTATCTGCACGTGGCCGCGCCTGATGCGCGCGGCTACCATCCCCTGCGCAGTCTGGTGGCGTTCGCGGACATTGGCGATGAACTGCAACTTATTCCGGGTGGTAAGGGGCGTTTCGAAATCGATGGCCCTTTTGCTGAAGGCTTGAGCACCGGAGAAGACAATCTGGTCATGAAGGCTGTCCGTCTCTTCGAGGCGGAAACGGGCAAACCGGGCAAAGCTTTCGGTTACCGCTTGACCAAGAATTTGCCCCTGGCGTCGGGAATAGGGGGCGGCAGTGCAGATGCTGGCGCCATTCTACGCCTGCTGCGGGGGGCGGAATCCAAGATAACGGACAAATCTCTCGCGGCTATCGCCGCACGGACAGGTGCTGACGGTGTCATGTGCCTGTGGTCCAAGGCCTGCATAGCCGAAGGCTACGGTGAAAAACTCAGTCCAATAGTCCTGCCGTCTCTGCCATGTGTTCTGATCAATCCGGGTGTTGAGTGTCCGACACCGGAAGTCTTCCGTGCCTACGACTCTGCAGGAATCCACCTGCCTATGCATACCCGATGGCATGGGGAGGGCATTATTCCTGCCGAGATGTTGGGCGAGCGACACAACATGTTCATGACCGTCGGCGGCAAATGGCCGGCCAAGGATGTGATCGAATATTTAGCGATGACACGCAACGACCTGGAGACGCCTGCTGTCGCGCTCAAGCCGGTTATTGGGGATGTGCTTGCATCGCTTCGCGCCGAACCGCAAACGCGTTTTGCCAGAATGTCTGGTTCCGGGGCAACTTGTTTCGCCCTGTGCGACACTGCCGACGACGCGTCACTGCTGGCTGGGCATTTGCGCAAAACGTGGCCAAAGGCCTGGGTCCAGGCCTGTACCTTAAGCTAGGCCGCCATTGAGGCGCGCTTGGTACGCATTGCCTTTTCGACCTTGATGTCGGGATCGTTGAGAAATTTTCGATAAGCGACGGAATCAACAGGGTAAATAGCGATCTTTCCGTTGCCGTTGTAGTGCGCCCCGAAACCGTGGCTCTTGGTCAGGGGCGAGGCGCGCATGCACGGATGGCCCTTGGAGAAGAACTCGGCGCGATGGGCGTCGCGGTGCTCCGGGTCAATGTGGTTTTTCAGGCAGTAGACTTCGAAATTGAAGCTGTCGAGATCGAACTCGTACGGATGCTCGCTCAGCAGATCGTAGTGCAGGCGGGCAATGGTCCGCACATCGCTCTTTTGCGGCGGCACCGTGCTCATGGTGGCCGGACTGTCGTCGGCGATGGTGATGAAGGTATTCGCGATCGTCATGCGGTGACCCCCGAATGTATTTTAAGTCCCTGAAACATAAGCGAAGGCTAATGCTGGGCAGAATAAAAATACGATACGAATGCGTAGGCTTAACGTGACGAGAATACGCCTTTTTGGCGAATCGTCCAGCACAGGATTAGACACGGTATGGCGATAACGGCAGTGCCCATAAAGAAGGTCGAGTAGGCGTCGAACAGACCAAGGGAGGGTGTGAGGGAATCGACGATCTGGCCGTTGAAGCCCTTGAGGAATTTACCCGTGAGGGCGGCGACGCTGTACATCAGTGCGTAGTGCGTCAGGGTATGGTCGCGGCCGGTCATGCGCGTCATAAAAGCGACCAAAGCGGTTTCGGCGATGCCGTTGGAAAAGTTGTCGGCGACCAGGGTAAAGGCGAAGACGCCCAGGGAGCCGTGCGACACCGACATCCAGGCAAAGCACAGGTTCGACACCGGACCGATCAGGGCGCCGAGGATAAAGGTGCGTTGCAGGCCCAGAAACAGCAGACAGGAGCCGCCGGCGGCTATGCCGGCCAGCGAGGCCCATAGCCCGACGCTGGCGCGCATGGCGGCGATGGCGTCGGAGTCGAGACCCGTGTCCTGATACATGGCCGGCGCCAGGCTGGTGAGGTAGTCGGGCAGGCGGTAAAGCGCCAGGGTAGCCAGGATAAGGCCTGCCGTGCCCTTGTGTTCCTGGAAGAAGCTGACGAAGGGATCGACGATAATCGCCTTGAACGACCGTGCTTGCGCCTTCAAATGCGTTTCGATTTCTGTCCGGTGCGCGAACAGCGTCGCTGCGACCCCGATGACCAGGAGGGCAGCGATACCCGTGTAGGCAAAGGGCCACCCGGCGCGCTTTGAGATCACGAGAATAAGCGAGTCGGTGACGAGGATGCCGGCGCGGAAGCCGAAGGCATAAAGGCTTGGGTTGACGGCTTGCGTCGCTTCGTCGGTGGTCTGTTCAACCCGCCAGGCATCGACGGCGATTTCCTGCGACGCAGCGGCGAAGGCGACAAAAACGGCGGCGGTCAGAAAGGCCGTCAGTTGCTTTGGACTAATCATTGCCATTGCGATCAAGCCGATGGCGATACCGAACTGGCTCAGCAGCATCCACGACCGGCGCTGGCCGAGGCACCTATAGAGCAGGGGCAGGCGGACCTTGTCCATCCACGGCGCCCAAACGAACTTGAAGCCGTAGAGCAGGCTAACCCATGTCGAAAAACCGATAACCGTCAGGGTGATGTGCTCGGCTCTTAACCAGAAGGCCAGGGTGCCGCCGACCAGCAGGAAGGGCAGGGCGCACGAAAAGCCGAGCCCCAGCAATATCCACGACTGCGGTTTGCGCAGCGCGTCAGCGACGTGGCGCAGGCGGGTTTCCAGCGAAGGTTTGACATCGGCGTCGACCATTTTGGTATGTCAGCCGATTCTTGTGGTGCCGCAAAGAGACCCCACCACCACTCGCTTCGCTCATGGTCCCCCTCCCCAAATCTATTGGATTTGGGGAGGCAGGTATAAACGATGAATGCTTGCCCTATGCTTCTGCCTCCCCAAATCCATAGATTTGGGGAGGGGGACCGCACGAACGAACGTAGTGAGTGAGATGTGGTGGTGGGGCCTCTTAAACAGCCAAAGCGCTAATTTTTTCTAGGGTTTGGGCTTGCGGGGGCAGGCGGGCGTCAGTATGGTCCGGGCCAAATTTTCGGGCATATTTTCGGCTATGGCTTCTCAAGAACCCCTATCGTTTCAGGACCTGATCCTGACGCTTCACCACTACTGGTCCGAACAGGGCTGCGTCATCCTCCAGCCCTATGATATCGAGGTCGGCGCGGGTACGCTGCATCCGGCGACCGTCCTGCGGGCGCTGGGTCGCAAGCCGTGGAAGTGCGCCTATGTCCAGCCGTCGCGCCGCCCGGTTGACGGCCGCTACGGTGAAAACCCGAACCGCCTCCAGCACTATTATCAGTACCAGGTCATCCTGAAGCCCAATCCGGAAAACCTTCAGGAACTCTACCTCGGCTCGCTGAAGGCCATCGGGCTTGATACCTCCTTGCACGACATCCGCTTTGTCGAGGACGACTGGGAAAACCCGACGGTCGGCGCCTGGGGCCTCGGCTGGGAAGTGTGGTGCGACGGCATGGAAGTCACCCAGTACACCTACTTCCAGGGCGTTGGCGGTATCGAGGTCGACGTCGTGTCGGGCGAGTTGACCTATGGTCTGGAGCGCCTGTGCATGTACCTGCAGAACGTCGACAACGTCTACGACCTGAAGTTCAACAAGGCCGGCGTCACCTATGGTGAGGTCTTCCTGGAAAACGAGCGCCAGCACTCGGCTGCCAACTTTAGCGGCTATGACGTAGACGGCCTGAAGCGCCGTTTTGAGGACATGGAGCGCGAAGTGTCGCGCCTGCTGGGCATGACGGGACCGCAGGGCCAAGCCCTGGTCCTGCCGGCCTATGACCACGTCTTGAAGGCCTCGCACCTGTTCAACCTGATGGACGCCCGCGGCGCCATCGCCGTCGCCGAACGGCAATCCTATATCGGCCGTATCCGCGACCTCTGTAAGGCCTGTGCCCAGGAATGGGCGCGTCAGGAAGAAGCGCGCATGCCCTCAAACAACGAAGTGGTAGGGCAATAAAATATGCCGCAATTATTGATCGAACTGCAATCCGAAGAAATCCCCGCCCGTATGCAACTGGGCGCGGCGCGCGATTTCGAGCGCCTGTTCGGCGCCAAGCTGACCGCATCCGGCCTGACCTATGACGCCATCAAGGCCTATGTCGGTCCGCGCCGTCTGGCGCTGGTCGTCGATGGCCTGCCGGTCGAGACCGCTGCCGTCACCGAAGAGGTCAAGGGACCCAAAGACGGCGCGCCGGAACAGGCCATGGCCGGTTTCCTGCGCAAGGTCGGCCTGACGCAGGACCAGTTGACGCTGGAAAACGGCGTATGGCTGGCGCGGATCGAAAAGCCGGGCCGCAAGACCGCCGATAGCCTGGCCGGAATGCTGATGGAAGTCATCCTGGCCTTCCCGTGGCCGAAGTCGATGCGTTCGGGCACGTCCAGCTTCCGCTGGGTGCGCCCGTTGAAGCGCATTCTGTTCCTGTTCGATGGGAGTGTCATTTCGTTTGAACTCGAAGGCCTTGTCGCCGGCAATCAGACGGTCGGACATCGCTATCTCAGCTCGGGCGAGCCTTTCGCTGTCAGCGATTTCGCCAGCTATCAGAAGGGCTTGGCGGACAATTCTGTCATTCTCGATCATGCCGAGCGCCAGGCCGTCATTCTCGACAAGGCGCGCGCCGTTTGCGAAGCCGCCGGCTGTGAACTGATGGACGATCAGGGCTTGCTGGAAGAAGTGGCTGGCCTGAACGAATGGCCGGTGCCGATCCTGGGCGATATGGATCCGCGTTTCCTGACTCTGCCGCCGGAAGTCATCAAGACCTCGATGCGCACGCACCAGAAGTACTTTGCGGTGCGTGACAAGGCGACCGGCAAGATGGCGGCGCACTTCGTTATCGTCGCCAATACCAAGGCGGTCGACGGCGGCGAAGAGATCAAGCGCGGCAACGCCAAGGTGCTGTCGGCGCGTCTGTCGGACGGCGTCTTCTTCTGGACCGAGGACAACAAGGCCGGCAATTTCGATGGCTGGCTGGAACGCCTGAAGGGCACCACCTTCCACGTCAAGCTGGGCACCATGGCGCAGCGTGTCGAACGCATCACCGCTTTGGCGAAATACATCGCGCCGCTGCTCAAGGCCGATCCAGCCGTAGCGGGTGAGGCCGCGCGTCTGGCCAAGGCCGATCTGGCGTCAAAGATGGTCGGGGAATTCCCGGAACTTCAAGGGGTTATGGGCGGATATTACGCTGACGCTGCAAAGCTTCCGGCCGATATCGCCAACGCGATCCGCGAGCATTACAAGCCGCAGGGACCGGGTGATACTATGCCCGAAGGTGCCGTTAGCGCGACTGTCGCCCTGGCCGACAAGATCGACACGCTGGTCGGTTTCTTTGCCATCGACGAAAAGCCGACGGGATCGAAAGACCCCTATGCCCTGCGCCGTTCGGCGCTCGGTATTCTGCGTATCCTGCGCGAACACGATGTCCGACTGTCGATGAAGGCGCTGGTCGAAGCCTGGTTCGCCAATGTCGGCGCGGGCCCGCAAGGCGTCCGTCAGGCCGCTGATGTAACTGCGGAAATCCTCGACTTCTTTACCGATCGCCTGAAGGTGCAACTGCGCGAAGACGGCCGTAATCACGAAGTCATCGACGCTGTCCTGGCTAACAAGGACGACGATATGGTCAGGGTTGTCGGCCGTATCGACGCGCTCGATCGCGTTCTGCAGATGCCACAGGGCCAGGACGCTTTGGCGGCGCACAAGCGTGCGGCCAATATCCTGGCCGCCGAAGCCAGGAAGGGCGTCTTGCCGCAAGGTGAAGCCGAGGTTCTTGCAGGTGCCCCGGACGTCGAAATCGCCTTGATTCAACAGTTGAAAACACAACAAGGCGTGGTCGAAAAACTGCTTAATGCAGAAAATATATATGAGGCCTTGCTAAGCGTTGCTGCATTGCGGCAAAATGTCGATGCATTCCTAGATGGAGTCCTGGTCAATGCGGACGATGCGGCTGTGAGGGCCAATCGTTTGAAAGTCCTCGGTCAAGTCTGTGCTCTGTCCGAAGATATCGCGGATTTGAGTCGTATAGCGTAATCACGTCCCAAGTGCCCGGGCGTGAAGTAATCGAAAACTTATAAACAAAACAGCTAGTTTTCGACCAAGCGTACCTAACCAAAACGCTGTCAGTGAAGAGGGAAAGTTTCATGACAAAGCACTGGGTCTATGCCTTTCAGGCGGGGAAGGCGGATGGCGATGCCACCATGAAGGAACTGCTGGGCGGTAAAGGCGCGAATCTCGCTGAGATGTCGTCGCTGAACCTGCCGGTTCCTGCGGGGTTCACCATAACGACCGAAGCCTGCGTCCACTATTTTCGCAACGACGCTCAGTTGCCCGAGGGCCTGATCGACGAGGTCGAGACCAACCTGGCCAGCCTTGAAAAGGTCACTGGCAAGGGCTTTGGCGACGTGAAAAATCCGTTGTTGGTCTCTGTGCGCTCTGGAGCGCGCGCCTCGATGCCGGGCATGATGGACACGGTCCTGAACCTCGGTCTCAACGACGCCACGGTCGATGGCCTGGCCGAGCTGACCGGCGACCGGCGCTTTGCGCTCGACTGCTACCGCCGTTTTATCACCATGTATTCGAATGTGGTGCTGAACGTCTCGCACCATACTTTCGAAGACATTCTGGACGACCATAAGGATCGTCTGGGCATCAGCGTCGACACCGACATCCAGGCCAAGGACTGGGAACGCATCATCGCCGACTACAAGGCGATGGTTCGCAATGAACTGGGCCGCGACTTCCCGCAGGATCCGAAAGACCAGCTCTGGGGCGCCGTAAAGGCCGTCTTCGGATCGTGGATGAACGACCGCGCCAAGTTCTATCGCAAGATGCACGACATCCCCGAAGACTGGGGCACAGCCGTGAATATCCAATCGATGGTATTCGGCAATATGGGCCTGACCTCGGCAACTGGCGTGGCGTTTACGCGCAACCCGTCGACCGGTGATGGCGACCTCTATGGCGAATTCCTGCTGAACGCCCAGGGCGAAGACGTGGTGGCGGGTATCCGCACGCCGCAGGCCCTGACGCGCAAGGCCCGTGAAGAAATGGGCGAGCGTTCGCCGTCGATGGAAGAGTCGCTGCCGGACGTATTCGCGCAGTTCAAGACGACCGTCGATAAGCTGGAGAACCATTACCGCGATGTGCAGGACGTGGAGTTCACCGTAGAGCAGGGTAAGCTCTACATGCTCCAGACTCGCAACGCCAAGCGCACCTCCAAGGCCGCGTTGAAGATCGCTGTCGATATGGCCAAGGAAGGCCTGATTACGCCCCAAGAAGCGCTGATGCGCCTCGACCCGGGCAGCCTTGACCAGCTTCTGCACCCGATGCTCGACCCCAAGGCCGAGAAGATCGTCGTCGCCAAGGGCCTGCCGGCATCGCCGGGCGCGGCTTGCGGCAAGATCGTCTTCACGGCTGACGATGCCGTCCGTCTCGCAGCCGCCGGCGAAGACGTCATCCTGGTCCGCGATGAAACCTCGCCCGAGGACATCCACGGCATGCACGCCGCCAAGGCCATCGTCACGGCGCGCGGCGGCATGACCAGCCACGCGGCGGTCGTCGCTCGCGGCATGGGCCGTCCGTGCGTTTCCGGCGCCGGCGAGATGCAGATCTATTCCGATCGCGGTGAATTCGTCGCACGCGGCCAGACCTTCCGCCACGGCGAGGTCATCACGCTCGATGGCTCGACCGGCGAAATCATCAAGGGCGCGGTCCGGATGATCGAGCCCGATTTCTCGGAAGACTTCCACCAGGTCATGGCCTGGGCGGATGAGTTCAAGCGCCTGGAAGTCCGCACCAATGCCGAAACGCCTTCGGATGCCCGCACCGCGCTTGGCTTTGGCGCCAAGGGTATCGGCCTGTGCCGCACCGAGCACATGTTCTTCGATGATGAGCGTATCACCGCCGTCCGCGAAATGATCCTGGCTGACGACGAAGCCGGCCGCCGCAAGGCGCTGGCCAAGATCCAGCCGATGCAAAAGGCGGATTTCGTCGAACTGTTCAAGATCATGGACGGCCTGCCGGTGACGGTACGCCTGCTCGACCCGCCGTTACACGAATTCCTTCCCCATTCGGAAGAAGACGTGAAGCATGTGGCCGAAAGCACAGGTGTCGGCGCCGACAAGCTGTACAAGCGCACCAAGGAACTCAGCGAAGCCAACCCGATGCTGGGCTGGCGCGGCTGCCGCCTTGGCATCACCTTCCCGGAAATCTACGAGTCGCAACTGACGGCGATCTTCGAGGCCGTCGTTGAAGTCGCTGCCGCCGGCGGTAACCCGATCCCGGAAATCATGCACCCGCTGGTGGCCACGTCACAGGAAATGGCCAAGCTGTCGGAGATGACCCACGCGATTGCCAAGGCGGTCTTTGCCAAGGCCGGCCGTGAGGTCGCCTACAAGACCGGCACCATGATCGAACTGCCGCGCGCAGCCCTGCTGGCCGACAAACTGGCGCAATCGGCCGAGTTCTTCTCGTTCGGCACCAACGACCTGACCCAGACGACCTACGGCATCAGCCGTGACGACTCGGGGAGGTTCCTGAACCCGTACATCGAAAAGGGCATCTTCGAGAAAGACCCGTTCGTCAGCCTGGACCAGGAAGGCGTCGGCGCCCTGATCGAGATCGCCACCGCCAAGGGCAAGTCCACGCGCCCCGATATCAAGCTTGGTATTTGCGGCGAACATGGCGGCGACCCGGCGTCGATCGCCTTCTGCCACAAGATCGGCCTGGCCTACGTGTCGTGCTCGCCCTATCGCGTCCCGGTGGCGCGTCTGGCGGCGGCGCAAGCGGCGATTGCCGCGGCGAAGTAGGCTTTAGGTACAATCTGGCCAAACTGTCAGGGCCGGGGTGAGGGCGTCATGCCACACCCCGGCCTTTGCATTTCCGAATGGTTAAGAAATCTCGCCTGTGAGGTGTTCGCACTGGTTGTCTGACGCAGTTAAACGCGATACAAATCGTTAAGACAAAAAACGAGGGGTGTCTTATGAAGGCCGGAGCCATTTGGATGGTGGGCGTTACGGGGCTGGTGGCCCTGGGCGCGGTTGGACTTTACCAGACCCTGCCGGGCGTCGAGACGGGCGTCCGCGAAAAGGTTTCGCGCACCCTTGCCGATAAAGGCCTCGACGACGTTCGTGCCACGGTTGACGGTCAAACCGTTACCCTGACGGCCATGGACAATGATCCCGACTCCGCCCGCAAGCTGAAAGACGCCGAAAAGGCCATAGCCGCCATCGACAGCTCGAATATCCCCGCCGGCCAATATGCCCGCCTGGTCACCGACATTCATGTCGGCAAGGTGCTGGAAGGCACGCCGCGCGCCGTGGCCGCGGCCGATGCCGCGCCCATGATGGCCGCAGGAGCCGCGCCGTTCACCGTCAGCGGCGAAAGCGCGACGACGATCGACACGGTTTCCGCCAGCCGTCCAGCGGTCGCCGGCAGCGGCGCCGTGCCAATCAGTTCCAACGTGGCGCAAGGTTGCGAAGAACGCATCCTGGCGGCCATGGGCACCCGCAAGCTGAGCTACGTCTTCGGTAGTTACGAGCTGACCCCTGAAAGCCAGGTCGTCCTTGATGACGTCTACAAGACGATGGCGTCGTGCCCGGCCGAACTGAAGCTTGAGGTCGCAGCCTATACCGACAACGCCGGCGACGCGGTCGCCAACCAGCTGATTTCCAAGTCGCGCGCCCAGGCGGCCGCTTCGGCGCTGATCTCGCGCGGCCTGCCCGAAGACCGGGTTTCGGCTGCCGGCTATGGTGGCGGGCAGCCTGTGGCCGACAATGCGACGCCGGAGGGCCGCGCGGCCAACCGCCGCGTCACCTTCCATGTAACGGCGGGATAAGGAGAGGGCCATGCTGCATCTGATCTTCGAACTGCGCTGGCTGTTGCTGGGCGCCGCCGGCCTTGGTCTTCTGACCGGCTTCTTCGCGCGTAAACTGGGTTAAGGGACGCCTCCATGCTGAACATGACGTTGCAATCGATCATGCTACTGGTCGCAGCCTTCGGGGTCTTCGCGATCATCGGCTGGCTGGTCGCCGGCAAGCGCAAACCTGCCGCCAGGCGCGTAAGCGCATTCGACAATTTTGAGGTCATCGAAGGCGGTGCTGTAGCGGCTCCGGCGCGCGCAACGCCTGCCGATGTTGTGCATTATGACGTCGCCAAGGCCGCCGAACAGTTCACCTCGGGTGTTGTATCGGCGCCCCGTGAGGCGCATTCGGCGGATGTCCTCCGCATCGAGCCCCGCCTTGCAGAAACACGGCATGCCGACGTCACCAAGCCCGCCTATGCGCCGCCGGAATTCACGCCGCGTGTCGATACATCGACCCTGCGCATCCATCCGCACGCCGACTTTCTTGACACCAATCTGCAAGGCCGCGTTTCCAGCCTGGCCTCGATGACGCCGGACAGCGTCGAAGCTGCCGTCCAGCAAGCGGGTTCCGGCCTTGAGCCCATGCGTCTCGACGGACCGCGTGGCGGCATCGATGACCTGACCGTCATTTCGGGCGTCGGGCCGGGCAACCAGCAGGAACTGAACGAACTCGGCATCTACCACTACTGGCAGATCGCTTCGTGGACGCCGGAAAATGTCGCCTGGGTGTCCAACCGCATCCGCTTCCCCAAGCGCATCGTGCGCGAAAACTGGATGTCGCAGGCCGCCAAGCTGTCAAAGCGCATCTAGGCGTTTCACGCAGAAGCAATGTGCCCAAAGTGTGCAGCGGTTTTTGGCTTAACGTTGCGATAAAAGCCTAAAGGCTGGATATCCGCGCCATTTTCGGTATAAGGCGCGGATGCCTTTAAAAGTAGCCATAGTCGGCCGGCCCAATGTCGGCAAATCGACCCTGTTCAATCGCCTCGCGGGCAAGAAACTGGCCATCGTTGATGACCGGCCCGGGGTCACGCGTGACCGCCGCTATGCGACCGGCCGTTTGGGGGACATTGACCTCGAGCTCATCGACACTGCTGGTTTCGAAGACCTCGATGACGAAAGCCTCGAGTCGCGGATGCGCCGCCAGACCGAAAAGGCCATCGTGGAATGCGATGTTGCCTTCTTCGTCGTCGATGCCCGCGAAGGCGTTACCGCGCTTGACCGCATCTTCGCCGATATCCTGCGCCGCAGCGATACGCCTGTCATCCTGATCGCCAACAAGGCGGAGGGTTATCAGGCCGCCGCGACCGCAGAAGAAGCGCGTGTCCTGGGCTTTGGCGAGCCGCTGCACCTGTCAGCGGAACACGGCGAGGGCATGTCGGAGCTTTACGAGGCCGCAGAACGGTATCGCCAACTGGTCGAAGGCGACTTTATCGCCGATGACGAAGAGGGCGACGAAGACGACGACACCAAGCCGATCCGCATCGCCATTATCGGTCGCCCCAATGCCGGCAAGTCGACCCTGATCAACAAGATGTTGGGCGAAGACCGGCTTCTGACCGGTCCCGAAGCCGGCATTACGCGCGACTCCATTGCCGTTGAATGGGAATATGACGGCCGTCAGATCCGCCTGGTCGATACCGCCGGCCTGCGCCGCAAGGCGCGCGTGCAGGAAAAGCTGGAGAAGCTTTCGACCGCCGATACCATCCGCGCCATCACTTTCGCCGAGGTCGTCGTACTGGTGATGGACGAAGCCAATGCGTTCGAGACCCAGGACCTGCAGATCGCCGACCTGGTCGAACGCGAAGGCCGCGCCCTGATTTACGCCATTTCCAAGTGGGACCTGGTCGAGGCGCCGCACGCCCGTCTGGCGGAAATTCTCGAGACGTCCGAACGCATGCTGCCGCAGTTGAAGGGCACGCAACTGATTACCCTGTCGGGCGCGACCGGCCGGGGCGTTGATCGCTTGATGCCGGCTGTCCTGAAGGTCCACCGCAACTGGTCGGCCAAGGTGAAGACTCGCGATCTCAACGACTGGCTGGCCTTGGCGGTGCAGAGGCATCCGCCCCCTGCCGTTGACGGCAAGCGCATCAAGCCGAAATATATGGCGCAAATCAAGGCAAGGCCGCCAACGTTCGTGCTGTTCGCGTCGCGCGCCTACGCCATGCCGGACCACTATCGCCGCTATCTTATCAACTCGATACGGGAATCGTTTGATCTTCCGGGCGTGCCGATCCGCGTAACGGTCAAGGCCAACGCCAATCCCTTCGTCGAGGGCGAGCCAGGCGCTGGTCCGCCGCGCATCCGCGCCAAGCCGAAATCCAAGCCGGGCGCCAAGCCGGCGCACCCGAACCGCGTCCGTCAAAAGCCGAAGGGCGCCGAACCTGCCGCCGCCAAGGTCAAGGCCAAGCCGCGGGCCGAAGCCGCCAAGGCCAAGAGCTTCCGTGCGCGTCCCGCTGGTCCGAGCACCAAGCCGGGGGCTGCCGGTCCCGGTGGTCGTTCGGGCAAGCCCGGCGGCAGGAAGCGCTAATACCGCATGCTGAGCCCGCTGTTGCCGGATAACGAAGCGGTCCGGGCGCTCAACAACGCGTTTGCGGCCGAGACCTCGCATCTTGAGGCTGGCGACTGGTCGCGTCTGGTTGCTCAGGCGCGCGTGGCGGTGTTCGCCACGCCTGAGGACGCCTTCGTGCTGGTGCTGGATCAGGACGCCGATTACGACAGCCCGAACTTCCTGTGGTGGAAGGCGCGCCGCAAACGGTTTTTGTACGTCGATCGTGTCGTGGTGGCTGCAACCGCGCAAGGCCGTGGACTGGGCAGCCAGCTTTATGCGCATGCCATGGATGAGGCGCGTTCTTTAGGCTTTGATCGCATTGTCTGTGAGATCAATATCGACCCACCCAATCCCCGCTCGGTCGCCTTTCACACGGCGCTGGGGTTTGCGCCCGCCGGCGAGCAGCGGCTGGCGAATGGCAAGACGGTCGGCTACTTCGAACGCGTGCTATAGCCGTTCCAGCACCCGGCCGAGGCGGGCCAGCATCTCATCGATATCGGTCGTTGTGACGTCGAGCGGCGGGCGGAAGCGAATGCTGTCGGTGCCTGCGCCAAGCAGGATCAGGTTTTCCGTCTCCAGCGCCAGATCGACCAGGCGCGCCTTGTTGCCGGCACCAAAGACGGTGAAGCCCTGATAGAGGCCTAAGCCCCGGACATTGCCGATCTTGTCCGGGAACTGACCCGTCAACGCCGTCATGCCGTCGATCAGATAGGCGGTCTTGACCGGAACGGCCCCAAGCAGGGCCTCATCCTCGACGATCTGCCATTCCTCGACGAAGCGGACCATGTCGGCCAGCGCGCCTCCCCAGGTCGAGTCGAGCACGCCGATATCCTGCATCGAATTGAGCATGTAGACGACGCCATTGCCGAACTTTTTCGCGGTCGCCACCGCATGCGGCGGGTAGGGGACGTCGAACAGGTCGATGGCGAAGACCTCGCCGGTCTGGCCACCCGAGGTCTGAACCTCGTCCAGGCCCCAGCCGATATCGTATCTGTGGCATAGCTCCGATAGTCCACGGTAGAATTCCGGCATGGCCAGACGATGGCCACCGGCGCCTTGCAGTGGTTCCAGGATCACACCGGCGATTTCATCGCTGTGCTGGCGCATCAGGAAGTCGAGGTTCGACAAGGCCTGATCGACCGCCGCCAGGTTTTCGGCGTGGCTGCGGCGCGTATCGACACCCGGGAACGGGACCTGCAGATTGCCCTGTATCAGGCCCTGGAAATCGCGCGTAGCGACGGGATCGTTGGCAAGCTTGGTTATGTTGAGCGTGTAGACCGTGCGGCCATGAAAGGCCTGGTCAAAATAGATGAAGCGGTGGTTTAATACCGCATTTCCGCGCGCCTTTTGTTTGTGGTGGTGGAGATTGATGAGATATTTCATCATGTTCTCAACCGCTTCGGCGCCGGAATTGACGGCGTAGACCTCGACGCGGCCGCTCTTGGTCATGCATTTCGGCGCCAGGCGATGCAGCAGGCGGTAATAGGCCAGGCACTGCGGCGTCAGGAAATCCGGATTGGCCATCTTGGTGTTGGCGGCCGTGACCAACCGGCGCATATAGTCGGCTTCATAAAGGCGCGAGTGGTTGTAGCCCAGCAGCCGCGAGCCGTAGAGGCCGGTCCAGTCGCACAGCCGCTCACCGTCAACGGTCGCCAGTTCTAAACCCTTCGACTGTTCAAGATCGACGACAAACGGATAGGGTTCAGCGATGACATAGGTCGACAGTTCGTCGAGCATGGCGGCGCTGAGTGGACCGGGGAAGACGGGGCGAGGGGCATGAGCAGTCATGTCCCGAGGTTAGTATCAAAAATTACAAATTGAAAGAAAATTTGCTCAATTTGGCTGCGGTATTGTGCAAATTGATTTAAGAGGCCCGCGCCTTGGTCCAGTCGCGGAAATCGACCACGTCGCCGGGAGGCTTCTGCGCCGGATCGGCCAACTCGAGCATCAGGGGCACGATTTCGTCCGGATGCGGGATCGACATCGGGTCTTCGCCAGGGAAGGCGGATGCACGCATACGCGTGCGCACCGGGCCGGGGCTCAGGAGCGCCGCGCGGACATTGGTGATTTCCAGCTCGTCATTCCAGGCGCGAACCAGCGTTTCCAGCGCCGCCTTGGCAGCGCCGTAAGGGCCCCAGAAGGCGCGGCCGTGGGTGACACCCTGTCCGGTGGTAAAGAACACGGCGCGGCCGGCCTCGGATTGACGCAGCAGCAGCTCCAGCGCGCGCATCAAACGCCACGACGCGGTCAGATTGATGGCGAGGATCTTGTCGAAGTCCTTGGGCTCGTGATGCGTGACGGGCGACAGCGTGCCCAGCAGACCGGCGGCGTGGACCAGGGTGTCGATGCGGCCGAAGCGCTCATAAAGCGCCGCCGCCAGACGGTCGCAGGCATCGCCATCGGTAAGGTCGAACGGGATCAGCGTGGCGTGCTGACCGGTCGCGGCGAAGATCTCGTCGTCCAGGTCCTCAAGGCTGGCCTTGGAGCGGGCGCAAGCAATGACCTGGGCGCCGGCCTTGGCGAGACCCAGAGCGCAGGCGCGGCCAATACCACGCGATGCGCCGGTTACGAGGGCGATGCGGCCGGTTTGCGATGTCATTCAGGCAATCTCTTAGTTCGCGCTGGCCAGCAGCGACAATTGATGTCCGGGCGATTCCGCGTCATCGAGCGCGTTTTCACGGTCGGTAAGGCGCGTCGGATAGTCGCCGGTGAAATAGTGGTCGGTGAATTGCGGGCAGTCCGGATCGCGGCGGTTGTGACCCATCGCCTTGTACAGGCCATCGACCGACAGGAAGCCAAGGCTGTCGCATTCCAGCATCTGGCGCATTTCGTCCAGGCTGTGGTTGGCGGCCATCAGCTTGTCGCGGTCCGGCATGTCGATGCCGTAGAAGTCCGGCCACATGATCGGCGGGCTGGCCGAACGCAGGTGGACTTCCTTGGCGCCGGCTTCGCGGACCATGCGGACGATCTTGACCGAGGTCGTGCCGCGCACGATCGAGTCATCGATCAGAATGACGCGCTTGCCTTCCAGAACGACGCGGTTGGGTGAGTGCTTCTTGCGCACGCCTAAGTCGCGGATGTTCTGGGTCGGCTGGATGAAGGTCCGGCCGACATAGTGGTTGCGGATGATGCCCAGTTCAAACGGCAGACCCGATTGTTCCGAGAAGCCGAGCGAGGCGGGAACGCCCGAATCCGGCACCGGTACGATGATGTCGGCGTCGGCCGGATGCTCGAGCGCCAGTTGGCGGCCCATGGCCTTGCGGACTTCGTAGATCGACTTGCCGTTCACGACGCTGTCGGGGCGGGCGAAATAGACATATTCGAACAGGCAGGGGCGCGCCGGGCGGCTGTCGAACGGCTTGAACGACTTCAGGCCGTTCTCGTCGATCTGGACGACTTCGCCGTGTTCGACGTCGCGGACAAAGGTCGCACCGATCATGTCGAGCGCGCAGGTTTCCGAGGCGAGGACGTAGGAGGTGCCCAGCTTGCCGATCACCAGCGGACGGATACCCAGCGGGTCACGGGCGCCGATCAGCATCTTGCGCGTCAGGGCGACGAGGGCGAAACCGCCTTCGAGGTTCTGCATGGCTTCCATGAAGCGATCGATGATCTTCAGGCCGCGCGAACGGGCGATCAGATGCAAAATGACCTCCGAATCGGAGGTCGACTGGAAGATGGACCCTTCGGCGACGAGCTTCGTCCGCAGGTGCATGAAATTGGTGAGATTGCCGTTGTGGGCAATGGCGATGCCGCCCTGGTCGAGATCGGCGAACATCGGCTGGACATTGCGGATAAACGACCCGCCGGCTGTCGAGTAGCGCGTATGGCCTATGGCGGCGTTGCCTTGCAGGCGTTTGGTCAAGTCGGCGCCTGTAAAGACGTCGCCGACAAGGCCGTGTTCGCGCTCGATATAGAAGCGGCGGCCATCGCAGCTGGCCAGACCGCAGGCTTCCTGGCCGCGGTGCTGGAGTGCGTGCATACCTAGGACCGTTACGGCGCTGGCGTCTGCCATGCCGTAAATACCGAAGACCCCGCATTCAAGGCGGGGCCTGTCGTCTTCGATGTCGCGGGACACCTGTTGAGTATCGATGAGGTCGGACAGGTCAAGCTGTGCAGGCAGCATGGCTTCTCTTTTCAAAAACGCGAAAGAACTGTCCTACACATATAGGGACAGAGTCTTACTTTTCCACTCCCGGCACGTCATCGACGGCGTCGGTGCCTTTCGGAAGTACGGCCTTGATCATCTGGGCCGACCGAACGCTCAAGGGATAGACCTTGGCGTTGACGAACCACTTCGGCTGGCGCTGAATAGGTGTGACGGCGGAAAAAATCAAATGGAAAAAGCCAATAATCATCAGTGTCCAGAGGAGTCCGATCAGGACGCCCAGGCCACGGTCGACATTGCCGAGTCCCTTTTGCTTATGCAGCTTGTCCGACAGGGCCTGACCAAGGTAGCGCAGGCCCATGAACAGGATGATAAAGACGATAAAGGCAGCGATATAGCCGGTCAGGTCGTCGAGATGGAAGGCCTTCTGCAGGAAGCTCTTGGACATCACCGCCAGAGGAATGGCGATAAAGAAGGCAGCCAGGTTGACAATCTGGCGCAGGGCGCCGGTCGAGAAGCCATAAAGGCCGAAAACGGCTAGCAAAGCCAGAAAGATGAAATCGTAGAATTCCACTGTGAACGCCCCCTGATCACCGGCGGTCCGCCCGCCGCTTCATAGGCTTTGTAGATATCATCGATCCCTCGAATTAACAACACGCGTTAACCTTTTCGGTTGCCGGGTGATCAGGCGTCGACCGGGAGCAATCCCGAAATTGCTTCCGACAAACTATTGAATCCGTGGATCTTCAATGGCGGGTTCTCCATTGCATTCTGAGCGGTTACCGCGCTTGAGAAGCCGAGCTTGAGCGCCTCCTTTAGACGGCCCTCGGTACGGCTGACGGTACGGACATCACCCGACAGGCTGATTTCGCCGAAAACAACGCAGTCGCGCGGCAGGGGCGTATCCGTCAGGGCCGAAATGAGCGCCATGGCGGCGCATAGGTCGGCGGCGGGCTCAGAGATGCGCATGCCGCCCGCGACATTGAGATAGACGTCCTTCTGGCCGAAGGCGACGCCGCAGCGTGCTTCAAGTACCGCCAGGATCATGGCCAGGCGGCCCGAATCCCAGCCGACGACAGCGCGGCGCGGCGTGCCATAGGCCGAAGGCGCCACAAGCGCCTGGACTTCGACCAGCACCGGACGCGAGCCTTCGATACCGGCGAACACTGCCGAGCCCGAGGCGCGCTCACTGCGGTCGCCGAGGAACAGGGCGGATGGGTTCGGCACTTCGCGCAGACCCGAATCGCCCATTTCGAAGACACCGATCTCGTCGGTAGCGCCAAAGCGATTCTTGGTGCCGCGCAGGATGCGAAACGGATAGCCGCGCTCGCCTTCGAACGACAGGACGGCGTCGACCATGTGCTCGACGACGCGCGGTCCAGCGATCTGGCCTTCCTTGGTGACGTGCCCAACCAGAATGACCGAAGTGCCCTTCTTCTTGGCCAGACGCACCAGTTCGCCGGCGCAGGCGCGCACCTGCGATACCGACCCTTGCGCGGCTTCGACGGCGTCGCTCCACAGGGTCTGGATCGAATCGATGACGACCAGGTCGAACTGTTCGCGCTTCAGGGCTTCGAGGATGGCGCGCAGGCCGGTTTCGGCGGCCAGGTCGACCGGCGCCTTCGACAGTCCCATGCGGGCGGCGCGGCCCCGGATCTGTTCGACGGCTTCTTCACCGGAAATATAGGCGATGCGCAGGCCCTGGTTAGCGGCGCTGGCCGTCACCTGCAGCAGCAATGTTGATTTGCCGACGCCGGGGTCACCGGCGATCAGTATGGCCGAGCCCGGCACGACACCGCCGCCGCAGACGCGATCGAACTCAGAAATGCCGGTGATCATGCGGGCAGGGGCTTCATCCACGCTGTCAAGCGTTTCGAATTGCAGCTTGTTCAGGCGGGAGATTTTGCCAGATTCAGGCTTCAGACCGCCCGGCGGAGTCGAAAACGTCTCCTGGACCAGCGTGTTCCAGGCATTGCACCCGGTGCACTGGCCGCTCCACTTGCTGTGGACGCTGCCGCACGATTGGCAGACGTAGGAGATGTGGTCACGGGCCATGGATGGTCTTTCGCAGATTTATGTTCTGCATATGTTCCGGTTCGGCCAGTCTGTCAAGACCAAAGGTAGCGGCGCGGAACGCGGCCTGCGATGCGCGTCAGCAATTCGTAGGCGATGGTGCCGGACAGGTCGGCGACTTCATCGATATTCTGCTTCGGCCCCAGGATCTCGACCCAGTCATCCGTCATGACGTCGAGCCCGGTGACGTCGAGGCTGCACAGGTCCATCGAAATGCGGCCTGTCAATGGTTGCCGCTGGTGCGCGACGTGGGCAAATCCCTTGCGGGCAAAACTGCGCATCAGGCCATCGGCGTAACCAATGCCTAGAGTGGCGACGCGCATGTCCGACTTGGCGGCGAAGGTCGCGCCATAGCCGATGGTCTCACTGGCGCGGACGTCACGGACCTGGAGGACGCGCGCTGACAGGGTGGCGACGGCGCGCAGATGCGGTGTGGCCTGGCCGAACGGTCCGCCGCCATAAAGGCATATGCCGGGACGCGTCACGTCCAGGCAAAAGTCGGCGCCCAGGAAGTGGCCGGCGCTGTTGGCCAGGGATGCGGGTACGCTGGGGAACTGTGCGGTCACTTCGCGGAAGGCTGTCAACTGTTGCGCATTCATCGGGTGGCCGGCTTCATCGCCGCACGCCAGATGGCTCATGACCAGGGTCAGGTTGTGCCCGCCGCGATCGGGTAGCGCCGCGACCTCGTCGGGGCGGATACCCAACCGGTTCATGCCCGTGTCGACGTGCAGGGCGGCCTTGATACCGACCGGGCCGGAAATCCACTGTTGATACTGAGCCGGGGTGTTCAAAACGGGCCGCAGATCGTGGACGGCAAAGGCGACCGGATCGCTGAGGCCGTCGAGGACATAGATGACCGGGCCGCCGGCCAGAATGCCGCGCAGGGCAATGCCTTCTTCCAGGCGGGCGACGAAAAAGGTTTGCGCCCCATGCTTGACCAGATGCGGCGCTACGCCGGCGCAGCCCAGGCCGTAGGCGTCGGCCTTGACGACCGGCGCGACCTCGGCGCTACCCGCGCGCTTTTGCAGCGTGCGATAATTGGCAAGCAGGGCACTCAGGTCGATATCGAGACGCGCGGTCGGAGAGTCGGAAAGCATGGGATTCCGCTAACACAATGGGAGCCGAAAACCTATTCGCGATCGTAATCGTTGTAGCGTTCCGGGTTCGCCAAATTGCCGAAGCGGGTGAAGTTTTCTTCGAACGAGACGCGCACCGTGCCGATAGGACCGTGACGCTGCTTGCCGATAATGACTTCGGCGGTGCCGCGCGTGCGGTCCATGTCCTCCTGCCACTTCAGGTGTTCCTCGGTACCTTCCCGCGGTTCGGCCCGGCCGAGATAGTAGCTTTCGCGATACACGAACATCACGATATCGGCGTCCTGCTCGATCGAGCCCGATTCACGCAGGTCAGACAACTGGGGGCGTTTGTCGTCGCGGCTTTCGACCTGACGCGACAGCTGTGACAGGGCGATGACCGGTACGGCCAGTTCCTTGGCCAGCGATTTCAGTCCCATGGTGATAGTCGAGACTTCCTGGACGCGGTTCATGTTCGAGCCGTCGCCGATGGTGACGAGCTGAAGGTAGTCGACGATGATACAGTCGAGGCCCGATGTGCGCTTGAGGCGTCGCGCCCGCGCGGTCAGCTTGGCCAGGGACAGGCCGCCGGTGTCGTCGATATAGAGCGGCGAGGCGGCGATCTCCATGGCGGCCTCTTTCAGGCGCATGAATTCGCTGGCATCGATTTCGCCCTTACGCATCTTGTCCGAGGCGACGCTTGAAGCATCGGCGAGAAGACGCGCGGCCAACTGGTCCGCAGACATTTCGAGCGAATAGAAGGCGACGACGCCACCGCTGACCGTCTTGCGTGTGCCGTCGGGCTGCGGCTCATAGGCATAGGCCTTGGCGATATTCATGGCGATATTGGTCGCCAGGGCCGTCTTACCCATCGACGGACGGCCGGCCAGGATCAGCAGGTCGGACTTGTGCAGGCCGCCCATCTGCTTGTCGAGGTCGGCCAGGCCCGTCGAAATGCCCGACAGGCCGCCGTCGCGGTGGAAGGCTTCTTCGGCCAGGTGCAGGGCGCCCGAGACGGCTTCGGAGAAGGGGACGAAGCCGGTGGAATTCGAACCGGTCTCGGCCATGGAAAACAGCTGCGCTTCAGCGACCTCGATCTGTTCGCGCGCGCCCATTTCCCCATGGGCTGCCTTGGCGATTTCACCGCCCAGCCGGATCAGTTCGCGGCGGATGGCCAGTTCGTAGATAACGCGGGCATAGTCGTTGGCATTGGCCGCCGGAGGTGCGCGATCGACCAGGTCGGCGAAGTAGCGGATACCGCCCAGGTCCTGGAAGGCCTGGTCGGACTTGAATTTGTCGAGCAGAACAATGGGTTCGGCCAGATGGCCGATGCGGATCTGCTCTTCGATCGTCGTGAACAGCCGCTGGTGGAAGGGTTCGTAAAAGTGGCGCGCTGCCAGGCCATCGTACAGCCGTTCATAGGCGCCGTTGTCGAACATCAGGCAGCCGAGCAGGGCCTGTTCCGCCTCCAGGTTATGAGGAAGCGAAGCGGGGGCGGCGTCCATCGAGGACAGGGGGAGGGGGGCGTCGAGCATGGTGGGCATCTAAAGACTTAAAGCAGGAAAGCAAAGCGTCGTAACGGGCCAAATTAACGCCGTCCACATCTCTCGATTCACAGTCTGTGGATAGCGGGGATAGATACGGCATATGAGCGCGCCGGGCCTGAAATTCCATAACGCCGGTCGTTTGCGAAATGCGCCTGAAGGAATGCCTTTTTATCAACAGTTTGGCTGTCACTGTTCATGAAAAAAGAAAGCCCCCGCGGTTGCCCGCGGAGGCTTTTCCTCAGATGACGTACGGATCAGAACGACTGGCTGACCCGGGCGTAGAGGTAACGGCCATTAAAGCCGAACGGCGAGAAGCGCGTGAAGGCCAGGGCGCCTGCGCCATTACCGCTGGTGACGTTGAGGCTGGCGGGCGTGGCGTCCGGATATTCATCCAAGACATTGTCCGCGCCGATCGTCACGAGCGTGTTGGTCCGGAAGCGGTAGCTGGCCGACAGGTCGATCAGCGTATGGTCTCCGGTCTGGATGTCGTTGCTGGCGAGCGCCGCCGGTTCTGCGACATTGCCGTAATAGGTGGCACGGGCATTAGCGGCCCAGCCGCCCTTGCTCCAGTCAACCGCGACGGTGCCCTTGTTCTCAGGCGCCGAGCTGGTCAGGATCTGCTGGCGGACGCGCGCAAACAGAACAGGCTGCGGGCTGAGCGGCGAGTTGGTGAGGGTCGGCAGACGATCGATCTCGGTCGTGTTGTTGTTCCACGCCAACGACAGGTTGAAGCGGCCGTAGTTGTCGGTCGGGATGCGATAATTGGCAACGACATCAATGCCTTTGGTCGTTGTGTCGACACCATTGATGAAGAAGCGCGCCGCCGTCACGTTATATGGGGCCAGCAGGCTGGTGATCTGGCCGCCGGACAGATTTTCCGACAGGACGATGCGGTCATCGATATCGATGCTGTAACCGTCGACCGTCACTTCGAACGGACCCTTGCGCCAGACAAAGCCCAGAGTCGCGCTGGTCGAGGTTTCAGGCTCAAGCGCTTCGGCGCCCAGAAGCTGGGCGATTGGGCTCGTTGCCGGGAAGGTGCCGGTTTCCAGAATGACCGCCGGGGTCACCGCCGTATTCAGGTTGCTGGTGGTCGAGGTGAAGAACTGTTGACCCAGCGACGGCGCGCGGAAGCCGGTCGAGACCGAACCTCTGAGGGCAAAGGCGTCTGTAAAGTCGTAACGCAGGGCCAGCTTGCCCGAAGTGTTGCTGCCGAAGTCCGAATAGTCTTCGTAGCGGACGGCGGCGTCGTAGGACAGCTTATCGGTAAAGTCACCGGCCACGTTGGCATAAACGCCGACGCTGTTGCGGTCTTCGTCAACCGCATTGCCGGGCTGGAAGCCAGGGAAGCCCTGCGCACCCGCTGGCTTGCCGGTGACCGGACCCGGCGCATAGGACTGCGGCTCACCCTCGCGAATGGTGTAGTTTTCATCGCGGGCCTCGAGACCGACGGCCAGGGTCAGAGGGCTGGCCAGGCCGACATCGAACGGACGGCTAAGGTCGGCGTTGAACACCAGTTGATCGTAGATCAGGCGGCCATCATAGAAGGCAATGTTCGACGCGGGGCCATAGGACGCGTTGACACTGTTGCGCGTACGGAAATCGATCGTGTTCTGGCCAGTCGTCAGGCTGTAGTCCTGGGTCCATTCGCCCCACGATCCGCGCACGCCGATGGTAGCCGAATGGTCTTCCGAAGTGATGGCGATCAGCGGCAGGAAGCCGTTCGGATACAGGGCGGCGACATTGCCCGACGCATTGCTGTGGCGGAAGAAGGCGGCGCTTTCCGACTTGATCTTGTTGAAGCTGGCATTGCCGTAGACCTTCCAGCTGTCGTTCAACGGCACGCCGGCATTGACGAAGACCGAGGTCGTCTGCTGGTCCGGATCGCCATAGCGGGCGGTGACGATCTTCTGGCTGGCGACGGTAGGATCGGTGTCGATGTCGGCGCGGTTGGTGAAGCCGCGGTCACGGTAATGACCGGACACGGTCAGGAAGCCTTCGTCGCCGATCGGCAGGCCCAACCATCCGGACAGGTCGGTGGTGCGCCCGTCATTGGCGTGACGCGTTGAGTTGGCCGGCTCGACGTCGGTGTCGTATTCGCCGTAGCCCAGGGTAATATTGCCGCCTTCACGGGCTTCGCGCAGGTGCAGGTTCAGCACGCCGGCAATGGCATCGGAACCGTACTGCGCCGAGGCGCCGTCGCGCAGGACTTCGACGCGGCTAAGCGCGGCTTCGGGAATGGCGTTGAGGTCGACGGCGACCGAGCCACGGCCGGCGGAGCCGTTGATATTGACGAGGGCTGAGGTGTGGCGGCGCTTGCCATTGATCAGGACCAGGGTCTGGTCGGGCGACAGACCGCGCAAGGACGCCGGGCGGACGGCGTCGGTGGCGTCAGTGCCCGATGGGCGCGGAAAGTTCAGCGACGGGGCGACGCGCGACAGGCCTTGCGCCAGCTCGGTCGAGCCCAGGGCTTCGAGCGAGCGCGTGGTGACGACATCGACGGGGACGAGGGTGTTCAGTCGCGAGCGGTTGGAGGCGCGCTGACCGGTGACGACAACTTCGGTGCCGTCTTCAGCCGCTGGGGCGGCCGGCGCGGCCGGGGCCGCTTCTTGGGCGTGGGCCGACAGGCCTAAAGACAGGGCGAGGGACAGGCCAAGCGCCGTCGAGCGGTACAGGCGTGCGGTCGTGCGGGGTGCGTGTGCTTTGATCATGGGGAGGATCTCTCAGCTATCGGTTAGTGTGTGGGTCGTCTTATTTCCGACATGGTCGGTTTTAATTGCGCCTTATTTGATCCCCGGGCGCCATATTTTAAAGAGGGCATCGCCGCACATTTATTAAATTCCGAGATTAGAAAAACTACAGTTCCGTTTTAAAAGCGGCATTTTTCGCTTGTTTTCTAAGGCAGTGCAGCACTGTAAGTCGTGATCACAATTCAAGGGGTTTGAAATTAATTTCGTGTAATGTTTATGGTAATTTTATTTGGGGTCACTTTCGAGGGCGCGGCAAATGCAAAAACGCCCGGCAGCCGAAGCTACCGGGCGTTTCCTCGACAATAGTGTCGGGCTGTTAGAGCAGCTGCAGGTTGGCAGCCGACGTCTTGCCACGCTCAGTAACCAGCTCGTAGCTGATCTTTTGGTTGTCGTTCAGACCACGCAGACCGGCCTTTTCAACAGCACTGATGTGAACGAACACATCGCCGCCGCCTTGATCCGGCTGAATAAAACCATAGCCCTTGGTGGAATTGAACCACTTGACCGTACCTGTTGCCATGATTGGCCTCCTTGATATCGCACCTTCGTGCAGAGAGGCAAACGTGAGATTACGCCTGCCGAAATCCGAAGTTAGCGATGTCCTGAAGAGCGCCAGGTGGCGGATCAGCTGGGGTATCCTAAATCTCGAACGAGGGCACTCTATGCAGTTTCTCGCTTTTGGCAAGAAAAAACCCCGGAGGGCGGACCCTCCGGGGCATCTTCTCTAGCAAAAGCCTGTACTTACGCCTCGTAGGGCGCGTCCTGCATAGCCTTGCCGGCGCCGCCTTCGAGCATGTCGGCAGCAGCCTCTTCGTCAGCGAGACGGTCTTCCTCGAATTGCGAGGCGATGACATTCTCACCGGCGGCCTGACGATCAGCCTCGTCGGCCGAGCGGGCCACGTTCACCGTGATGGTGAGCGAGACTTCGGCGTGCAGGCGGACCTTCAGGCTGTGCAGGCCCAGGGTCTTGATCGGCGTGTTGAGCACGATCTGGTTGCGTTCGATCTTGCCGCCGGCCTCGGTGACAGCGTCCGCGACGTCGCGGGCGTTGACCGAGCCGTACAGTTGACCCGAGTCACCCGCCTGGCGGATCATGACGTAGGTCGAGCCGTCCAGTTCGCCAGCCGTCTTTTCAGCGGCTGCCTTGTTGGCGGCGTTACGGGCGACGATCTGTTCCTTCTGGGCCTCGAAGACCTTCAGGTTGGCGGCGGTAGCGCGCAGCGCCTTGTGCTGCGGCAGCAGGTAGTTACGAGCGTAGCCGTCCTTGACCGTGGCGATATCGCCGATCTGGCCCAGGTTTTCCACGCGTTCAAGCAAAACAACTTTCATGTGCCTAACTCCTTACTTCACAACGTAGGGGAGCAGGGCGAGGAAGCGGGCGCGCTTGATGGCCTTGGCCAGTTCGCGTTGCTTCTTCTGGCTCACAGCCGTAATGCGGGACGGCACGATCTTGCCGCGCTCAGAGATATAGCGCTGCAGGAGCTTGATGTCCTTGTAGTCGATCTTCGGCGCGTTGGCGCCCGAGAACGGGCATACCTTACGGCGACGGAAGAACGGACGACGGGCGGGGCCGTTACCGACGGGAGCGCCAGGCGTGGCGGCGATGGTGTTTTCTTCAGCCATGTGTCTGTCCCTTACTCGGCAAAGGTTTCTTGGCGTTCGGGACGATCACCGCGCTCAGGGCGGTCACCGCGCTCGGGGCGATCCGGACGGTCGCGGCGTGCAAGCACGGGCGACAGTTCCAGGTCGAGCTCTTCGACGCGGACGGTCTGGAAGCGAATGACGTCTTCGTTGATCGACAACTGACGTTCCATTTCCTTGACAGCCGCGGCCGGAGCGTCGAGCGCCAGCAGCGAGTAGTGTGCCTTGCGGTTCTTCTTGACGCGATAGGTCAGGTTGCGCAGGCCCCAGTATTCGATCTTGGCGATGTGGCCGCCATTTTCTTCGATCAGGGCTTTCAGGGTGTCGTTGAGGGCTTCCGCCTGTTGTGGCGAAATGTCCTGCCGCGACATTACGACGTGTTCGTAATAGGGCATTTTTATCCTCTTCCGATGAGAAGAGCAGCGTGAGCGACGGCGGAAGTCCGGCGGCCACGATGGTTCAGTTGATCCGCGGATGCGGCTGACCACTCTTCAAGGGAAGCGGGCGTATAGAGGAAGTTTGTAGCAAAGGCAAGCGTAAGCAAGCATTGACGCCTGGCTCTCCATTACAAACGCTTCATGACAGGCTTTTAAGTTGTCATTGGGCGGCCGCGTCGTCAGGGTGTATACATCCGCTCCGGTTCAGGGAGCAATCAAGACGGGATAATAAGATGAAGAATACGCTCGCTATGGTGTCGGCTGTATCTGTTCTGGCCGTGATGACTTCGGCGCCGGCCTTTGCGGCCACCTCTAGGGAAGTCGAACTGGAAAATGTCGCGGCGCGCGTCGTTGTGACGGCGGAAAACCGGGGAGACGTCGAACTGAAGGTGGCATACGCCGCCAACAGCAAGCTGCCCAAGATCATGGTCCACATGGAAGGCACCAAGCTGGTTGCCGACGGCAAGCTCAAGATGCGCGGCCTGCAGTGCCAGGGCGCGGACGCCGTCAAGATCAACGGCATCGGTGTCGTTACCAAGGCAGAGCTGCCGGTCATCTATATTAAGGTGCCGATGGATGCCGATGTCTCGGTCGGTGGCGCCAGCTTCGGTCAGATCGGCGCGACTTCGACGCTTGACTTCAGCCAGGGCGGCTGCGGCAACTGGACGGTTGGCGACGTCGCCGGCAAGGCCGAGATCAATATCGGCGGCTCGGGCGACGTGAATGCCGGCGATACCCGCGACCTGGAGGTCAATATCGGTGGTTCGGGCAATTTCCGTGGCAAGTCGGTGGCGGCGCTTGAAGCCAATATCGGCGGCAATGGCGATATCGAACTGGCCCGGATCAACGGCAGCGCTGAGATCAATATCGGCGGCTCTGGCAATGTCGCAGTGGCTGAAGGTTCGATGCCGAAGCTGGAAGTCAACATCGCCGGCTCCGGTGACGTGCGTTTCGGCGGCGAGGCGAGGGACGTGCAGGTCAATATCGTTGGTTCGGGCGATGTCCGCGTCAAGAAGGTGTCGGGAAACATTCAGCGCTCGATCATGGGCTCGGGCAATGTCATTGTCGGCCAATAGGTCAGGGACCTAAAGATTACCGGCTATCGAAAGAGCTGAAGCACCCACGACTGCGACTGGTTGGCCATGGACAATGCCTGGACAGCCAGTTGCTGCTTGATCTGCAGGGACTGCAGCCTCGCCGCTTCGACGGCCATGTCGGCGTCGACCAGCCGGCCTATGCCGTCGGTCATAGTGTCCTGAAGCTTGCCGATAAAGGTCTGGTGGCGTTCGATCGACTTGGACGACGTCCCAAGCTTCGACAGCGACGATGAGACATTGTTGATCGACGAGTCGATCGAGGCGATCAGGTTCTGGGCGTCGGTCGCTGTCGCAAAGGTGGACGCGGCGGTCAGCATAATAATGCCCCCGCCCAGCGACAGGTTTTGCCCCGTCACGGTCATGCGGCTTATGCCCTTGGCGTCGGCCAGGGCGGAGATCGAGGCCCGGGAACCATTGAGCAGGTTGATGCCGTTGAAGCTGGCATTTGCCAGCGTTTTGGTGATCTGGTCGCGGATCGAATTGAAGTCGTTTTTCAGCGCGTTGCGCGCCGTGGTGTCGAGCGAGGTATCGGACGCCGCCAGCGCCTTTTCCTTCAGCTCGGTCAGCATGTCGGACACGGAATCGCCGGCCGAGAGGGCGACATCAACCGCCGAAGAAGTGCGGGAGAGTGAATCTTTTACGGCGTCGAGAGAGCGCACTTCCGAGCGCTGGCTCTGGGCAATCGCCCATATGGCCGGGTTATCCTTGGCGCTGTTGATCTTGAGGCCCGTGGAGATACGGTTCTGCGTCGTCATCAATTGCGAATTGATGGCGTTCAGATTTTGCAGGGCGATCATCGCCCCCGTATTCGTGTTGATGGAAGACATCTTCCTGTCTCACCACTCCGATCATCCCGATGACGTTCTGTCGCCGGAGGCACAAGCCCAGCGCTCAGTATCTCATGGCGTGCTTAATGGTAACTAAACACAGGTGCCGCATTCGTAAATAAAGTGATGTGTCTGTTCCGGTTTGACAAAGCGTCATGTCTGCGTAGACATTAATTTGTCTGACATAATAGACGGCGGCCCGCCGGGCCGTTATAAAAACCACCGAAACGCCACCATCCAGAGTACCGACATGACCCATCCGAGCCCTGCGTCTTCGCGCCGAACCTTCCTGACCGCTGCTGCGAGCACCGGCCTGATCGCCGCAGCAGGCACGGAGCTGGTCCTGCCGGCGCACGCCAAAAGCAAGGCAAGCAAGGGCAAGACAAAAATGAAGCCGATCGTTAATCCCGTCGTCCTGCAACGCGCCGATCCGCAGATATTCCGGCACAGCGACGGCTATTATTACATGATGGCTTCGGTGCCCGAATACGACCGGCTGGCGATCCGCCGCTCCAAGACCCTGGCGGGACTTGTCGAGGCCGAGGAGGCCGTCGTGTGGCGCCGCCCTGTCGAGGGCAAGATGGGCGGCTATATATGGGCGCCGGAACTGCATCATTTCGACGGCCAGTGGCACATCTATTTCGCTGCCGGCGACAGCAGCGAAAAGTTCCATATCCGCACCTATGTCCTGAGCAGCAGGGGCGCCAATCCGCTGACCGGCCAATGGAGCCTGACTGGGCAACTCGAGACACCATGGGACACCTTCACCCTCGACTCGACCGTGTTCGAGCATCGCGGCGTGCGCTACATTGCCTGGGCGCAAAGCGAGCCCGGCATCCAGACCAACAGCAATGTCTATTTGGCGCCGCTCAAGACGCCAACGACCCTGGGAGCTCCGCCGGCGCGCCTGACCGTGCCGACCCTGGCGTGGGAAATCATCGGCTACAAGGTCAATGAAGGCCCGGCCATACTGGCGCGCAACGGCCGCCTGTTCATGACCTATTCGGCATCAGCCACGGACCACAACTACTGCATGGGGTTGCTGACGGCGTCCGCTGACGCCGATATCATGGATCCGGCATCGTGGACCAAGTCGCCTGAGCCGGTGTTCCAGAGCTCGCTGGAAAACAATATCTGGGGGCCTGGCCACAACAGCTTCACGGTCGATGAGCAGGGCCGAGACGTGCTGGTCTATCATGCGCGCGACTATAAGGAGATCCCAGGCAATCCCTTGTTCGACCCGAACCGCCACACCCGCATCCAGCCGATTCATTACACGGCTGACGGCGTGCCCGACTTCGGTCTGCCGCTCGCCAATGGCCCGGTTGCGGGCTGAGGTAAGTTATTACTGAATCGGTCCATCGGGTTCCTTGCCGGCAGGTCTCTTGAAGTCCTGATGCCTGCGTGGCAGACAGGACCTGTGCAGGTTTGCGGGAGACGGTATTGGTTTGGGGATGGATCAAGGAGCGCGAGGCCGAAGCGGCCATGCGCCAGGCGGGTAAAGACTGGCAGCGCCTCTGCTGGGAGGTCGATCTGTATATGGGAGAGCTGCGCGACAGTCTTTCCGACCACGATATCGAGGACATCAGCTTTCACAGCCAAGGGTGTTTTGCCCCTGTCGGGATTGTGGCTCGGTGCTGTCTGACCAACGGGCCAATCACCGACGCCGAAGCCCGCATTTTTAACATTATCGACATGACCAAGCGCACGGCGGAGGTCTATAACAAACGGCACGCGGCGGGTGAGCCGTTTTACGACGACGCCATCATCATTATCGAATACCTGATCCAGTTCGCAGCGCTGGAACAACGGGCCCGGGGCGAGGCTTACCGGCCGGCACAGGATCGGGTCATTGCCTTGCTGGAACGAATCGCCCAAGCGGCCTTCCTGGCCGACGCCTTCGTAAGTGAAGAAGAAATTGCCAGGTTTTCGTACATAACCAGCGAACTGCGCGAGTGGGCGGCGGATAACATTGATGACTGGGTCGAGCGCTACCGCATTCCCGCTTTGCCCGGCGTCGAAGAGCCAGATCCTCAGGAGCGCAAGCGGGGGGAGGCTTCGGACGAGGACGCCTCTGACCATCCGGGCGGAGACGCGCCGGACGCGGGTGACGAAGACCTTTCGGGCGCTGAGGATGAAAATGCGCCGAAGTCTTCGGACGGGGCGGGGGCTGATGTCCCGGACGCCAGCGAGACGCCTCCCGTGATCGATGACAAGGACACTCTGGAAGCCTGTCTGGCCGATCTGCACAAGTTGGTGGGGCTGCAGACGGTAAAGGCCGAAGTCGAGACACTTGCCAATCTGGCCAGGATCATGTCCCTCAGGAAAGAAAAGGGAATGTCCACGCCTGAGCTATCGTTTCACGTCGTTTTTACCGGCAATCCCGGTACGGGCAAGACTACGGTGGCGCGCATCCTGTCTCGCCTTTACCGCCATCTTGGCCTGGTGTCGAAGGGCCACCTGATCGAGATCGACCGCTCGGGGCTTGTGGCCGGCTACATCGGGCAGACAGCGCTCAAGACCACTGACGTCGTCAAGAAAGCGCTGGGCGGTGCATTGTTTATCGATGAAGCCTATGCCTTGGCCGGGCATTCAGAAATGGACTTCGGCGCTGAGGCCATAGAAACGCTTTTGAAGCTTATGGAAGACAACCGCGACGACCTCGTCGTCATCGCCGCCGGTTACATAGCGCCGATGGAAGCCTTTCTGTCGTCGAACCCCGGTCTTCGTTCACGCTTTGCCCGCCGCATCGATTTTCCGGACTACACAGCCGGGGAGATGTTGCAAATCTTCGAGCGCCTGGCCAATGGTGCGTCGTATCGTCTGGACGAAGGCGCGCGAACGGCTTTGGAAGTCTATTTCGATGCAGCCGTGCGCATGAAGAATGACACATTTGCCAATGGTCGCGATGCGCGCAATCTATTCGAAAAGGTGATGTCTGCGCACGCAAACCGTATCGCACGTCTCAGCGACATTAGTGAGGACGCGCTCGTCCTTATCCGGCATGAAGACGTGCTGGCTGTCGCAGGCGGCTGACGCCGGCGTTTCTCGTAACGGCGATATGACCACAATAAAGACTTAACCCTGCGTCTGGTAACTTCTCGGCAAAGTACAGGAGTAAACGCAGTGTCTAAAGTCATGGTCTTGATCTATCTGGGCGTCAAGGGGCAGCTCAGCATTGCGCTCTGGACGGCTTCGGGCGGCATAACTGCGCCAGAAACCTTCGCTGTCAGCGATGAAAAGGCGTTCGAGACGGCCGTCCTGGCCTATCTGGACGCACAAGGTGCGCCCTATATCTCGGCGGCGGCGATTTCGGCGCCTGGCTGGGAACGTGGTGGCATCCAGTACATGCCCAATCATGGGTATGATCTCGATCGCGACTGGCTGCGCAAGATCCTCAATATCCAGCGCGTGCACCTGGTCAATCCGACGGTCGCGCGCGCCTTGGCCATCCCGCATCTTGGTAGCGGCGACATGTTCGCCCTGTCGGAGGGCTCGGTCGAGCACGATGATATGGCCAAGTGCATCATCGGGACCGGACCCGGCCTCGGCATGGCGATCCTGCTGAAGGACGATCACGACCAGTGGACGGCGTTTTCCGGCGCCGGCGGCCATGCTGACCTCACTGTCTCCACAGAAGAGGAATTTCAGATCCAGCGCCGGCTGCGCGCCGAGTTCGGTCACGTGTCGCGCGAAACGGCCGTCTCGTTGAGTGGTTTAAGCCGCGTCTGGCGATGCATGGCGCAGATGGACGGCATTGAAGACGCTGAACTGCCCGAATTCGAGGCGGTGTTTTCCCTGGCGAAGTCGGGCGACGCGCGTGCCCTGCGTGCCGTCCACCTGATCATCAAGTGGCTCGCCAAGGTGGCGTCAGACATGGTGCTGTTTTCCGGCGCGCGCGGCGGCGTTTACCTGTCCGGGCAACTGCTTGACGAGTTGTTGCCCTATATCGACCACGCGGCTTTCTACGAGGACTTTATCAAGCACGCGACAATCGACTCCTTCTTGGGCGAGGTGCCGATATATGTCATCACGACGGGCGAAGCCGACTTCAAGGGGCTGATTACGCTCTTCCACTAAAGCATTTCCCGGCGAAGTGGATGCCGGTTCGCCTAAAGAAATGCGACCAGGCAAAAAGCATTTCCCGGCGAAGTGCCAAGGTGCGTTTCTGCCGGTTCGCCGTCAGGAAATGGGCCTAGGCAAAAAGCCCATTCAACCTGTGGCCGTTTAGCCCTTTTGCGAGGGCAAACCGTGTGTTAACGATTACGGATACGGCATTAGAGACAGGGTGGGGTCGTGTTCGAAGAAGATGTCAGGCGGCGTATTCACTTCGCTCCGGCGCCTGCCTGGGTAAAGGAACTCGACTTCAAGCGGCCGCCGCTGCTCGACAGTTCGCGCGCGCCATGGGGGCTTTATACCTGGCTGGTCGATGACCAGTCCAGGCTGACGGCCCGCCCGCAGCGCTACAATCGCACCATCGAAGAAGTGGTCAATCTGTCGGCGCTGGACTACCTGGCCAATGTCACCCTGCCGTTCAATCCCTACTATGACGACCTGACCATCCACCATATCCGCATTATTCGCGGTGAGGAGGTCATCGAGGTCGATGTCGAAAAGCGCTACTTCGTCATGCGCCGCGAACGCAGCTTCGAGCGTCTGGTGCTCGACGGCCGCTGGACCATGGCGATCAATCTGCCGGACGTTCGTATCGGCGACGTCATCGACATGGCGCTGACGCTGGAAGGCGATCCGGCCTGTTTCCAGGGCGAAATCTCCATGCCGACGCCGCTGCAAAGCGGCATCTTCTGGGACAAGCGCCACGTCCGCATGATCGTGCCGCCTGAACGCAAGCTGATCCTCAAGCCGTTTGCCGCCGGCTGGTATGAGCCCGAAAAGGCTGCCCTGGCCGATGGTTCGACAGAGCTGGTGTGGCAGGATGCCAATATCCCGCCTTGCGACTATGAGCGCGACATGCCGGGTTGGGTCATTCCGGCCAAGGGCTTCTTCGCGACCAGCATCGACACCTGGGAACGCGTCGCCGACCTGATGCGCGCGGGATTTGAAGATGACCATGACTATCCCGATGGTCTTTTGCAAGTGATTGCTCAGATCGAGGCGGATCACAAGGAAACGCCGGACCGCATCGTCGCCGCGGTGCGCTGGGTGCAGCAGAGCATCCGCTACTTCGCCTTCTCCTTCGGCGAAGGCGGCTTCGTGCCGCGCAGCCTGCACCAGATCTATGCCGATCGTATTGGCGACTGTAAGGACGTCTCCAAGATGATCGCGGCCATGCTGACCAAGATGGGCGTGGAATCGTATCCGGCGTTGGTCGATACGCGCCGTGGTCATGATCTCATCAACCAGCCGCCGCGGCTGGGCGCCTTCAACCACTGCATCTCGATGTGCGTCCACGACGGCAAGACCTATTGGTTCGAAGGCACATCGGACGTCGCCCAGGGCGGCGACCTGGAGCACTTGGCGCAGAACGACCTTGGTTATGCCCTGATCCTGAAGCCGAAGTCCGAACTCAAGCGCATGATGGAAAAGCGTCCGAACCTCGACTACGAGGTGCGCGAAGTCATCAACCTGCCCAAGAAGAAGGGCGAGGAGACGCTGATCGAGATTGACTATATCTATCGCGGCAGCCGCGCCGATGGCGTGCGCCGGGAACTGCAATACCAGAGCCTGACCAGTTATATCGAAGATCGCTGCGCCTTGTTCAGCTATATCTATGGCATGAATATGTGCGCCATCCCGCAGATGGTCGACGATCGCCGCAATAACGAAATCACCATCAATACCCTGGTGACCACGACCAATCCGTGGCACCGCACGGGTATACCGTTCGAGAAGATTTTCTTCAGCCCGGAGTCGGGCTTCGACTATGCTTTGGATGAGCCTGACGGCCGCCGTTATTTCCCGTTCGACATGGGCGATGTCCGCGAAGGCCGCATCACGACGGTCATCAAGACGGACTATGAACTGGACCTGCCGACCCAGTCAAAGACGTGGAGCTTTGGCGGCGTAACCCTGAGTTTCACGCCGAAGGTGACGCCGGGCGGCTATGAGGCCGTGCGAGACTACGCCGTGACCCGGCCCTGGCTGACAGCCGACGAGAAGGGCGCGCTCGACCGCGCCTATGGCGAGATCAGCGCCTATGACCGACTGAGCATCCGCGTGCAGGAAAAGAAGGTGCTGACCTGGCTGCCAAGCTTCGTGACGCGGGCCGCCATATGGGGGGCCGTGCCCGTGGTGGGCGGGCTGATCTGGTGGCTGACCACGCTGTTGTGACCGGTAACATTTTTATTGACCTGACATCGATGACAGGCTTAACTCGCTGATAAGCAATCAGAGAATTGCTCAATCAGGGAGATGTTCATGAAAGATACGGCTTCAATCAGCCGTCGGAGCCTTTTGCTCACGGCTGGCGGTGCTTCACTTTTGGCAGCCTGTGGTGGTGGCGGAGGAAGCAGCAGTTCTGGAGGCGGCGGTTCCAGCAGTTCGTCGAGTTCGTCCAGTTCCAGCTCGTCGTCGTCCGGCCCCGTCCTGCCCGATCCGGCCACGGCGCCGGCTTTGAAGACGCACTTCGCCGGCAAGTTCAAGATCGGTATGGCGGTCGACCCTGGCCAGGCCGTGAATTCAATAACCAACCCTGTCCTGCTCAAGCACGCCAACAGCATCACAGCCGAAAGCGTCATGAAGGCCGATCCGATCGGTGTCAGCGCCGGCGTCTATAACTATACCCAGGCTGATAGTCTGATTACCCTGGCCCAGACCAACGGCATTGAGGTCCGGGGCCACGCCCTGTTGTGGCACCAGACGAGCCCGGCGTGGTTCTTTGCCGGCGATCCTGCCAGCCCGACCTATAAGGCCACCGTGCGGGCACGATTGGAGACCTACATCACCGACGTGGTGACGCACTTCAAAGGCAAGGTTTATGCCTGGGATGTGGTCAACGAAGCGACAAGGGATGATGCTTCCGGCAATTACCGCAATTCGCAGTGGTATCAGATATTTGGGAACGATTTTATCGAGATCGCATTCCGCGCGGCCCGAGCGGCGGATCCAACCGTGCAGTTGTTCCTGAATGAGTACGGCACCGAATATGCCGACAAGCGTGGACGCTTCCTGGCCATACTGGATGAGATGCTGGCGCGCGGTGTGCCGATCGATGGCGTCGGCCATCAGTTCCACATCAACACCGGGTCTCCCACGGTCGCTGAGGCCAAGGCCGCGTTGACCGCCGTGGAGACGAGGGGGCTGATCAATCACATCACGGAAATGGATGTGTCGCTCTACACAGCTGATGCGGGCAGTTGTTATGGCAGCCCGCCGACGGGATGTCAGGCAGCGTTCGTCGCCGGGACGACCGCCTATACGACGGCGCTTCAGGCCCAGGCCCTGCAATACCGCGCCATGTTCAAGCTGTTCACCGAGCACACCAGCGTCAAGTCGGTGACCATGTGGGGCGTTGCCGATAACTCGACCTGGCTGTCGACCTTCCCGGTAACGCGGCTTAATCCGCCCCTGCTGTTCGACGCGACCGGCAAGCCAAAATCGGCCTTCTGGGCGGTGGTCGATCCGGCATTCGTGCCCTAACAAAACTGGATCGGAATGGAATGTCATTCCGATCCAGGTTTGCTTTCAGGCGCAGTGTTTTGCCAAAACCGATGCGCATTGCTTCAGCAGGCTGTGAAAAACCGAAATATGCCTGTTGCCCTTTGGCGCAAGCGCTGATACATCGCACGGCTCTCGTGGACTTACACATCGCTGCAGGTCCAGGTGAAGGGGTATAGCTCAGCTGGTAGAGCGTCGGTCTCCAAAACCGAAGGTCGTGGGTTCGAACCCCTCTGCCCCTGCCATTCCACAGCGTCTTTTCGAAACGCAGCCGGCAAACCAAAAGTTTTGCCGCGTTCGACAAGAATCGCTGCAATTTAAAGGGAGGCTTGAAAATGCGTTTTCGAGCCTCATTTCTGTTGTTTGAAAGCTGTGCAGGTGCGCGGCGACAGACGTGAATAGGCTTTTGATGGTCAAGAAACCCGATCCCAAACCCGCCGCAAAGACGCCGACCGTGTCGACGGGCAAGACGACGCTGGGCAAGATCGAGCCGGTGAAGGTCGCCGCTTCGGCTGCTGCCGCCGAACCCAAGAAGCCGTTCAACCCGACGAAATTCTTTACGGAAGTTCGCGCGGAAGCCCGTAAAATTACCTGGACATCGCGCAAGGAAACCTGGATCACCACCGTCATGGTGCTGCTCATGGTCGTGCTTGCCGCCGTGTTCTTCTTTGTGGTGGACGGGGCTTTGGGTTACCTGACCAACCTGCTCACCCACATCGGCCGAGTGTAAGGACTTAAGACGCATGGCTATCGTTCAAGACGTTACCGCTCCGGTTACCAACCCCAATCATAAGTGGTACATCGTCCACGCCTATTCGAACTTCGAAAAGAAGGTCGCAGAGGCGCTGCGCGATCAGGCCAAGGCGCAAGGCCTCGAAGACAAGTTCTCCGAAATCCTGGTGCCGACCGAAGAGGTCGTCGAGGTTCGCCGCGGCCGCAAGTTCAATTCCGAGCGCAAGTTCTTCCCGGGCTACGTGCTGGTAAAGATGGAACTGACCGACGAAGCCTTCCACCTGGTCAAGAATACGCCCAAGGTCACCGGCTTCCTCGGCTCGGGCGCCAAGCCCATGCCTGTGTCGGAAAAGGAAGTGCAACGCATCGTCGGCAGCGCCGAGACCGCCGTTGAGCGCCCGAAGCCCGTCCAGTCGTTCGAAATCGGCGAGAAGGTCAAGATCACCTCGGGCCACTTTGCCTCGTTCGACGGCGTCGTCGAAAGCGTCGATCAGGAACACGCCCGCCTGCGCGTTTCGGTGTCGATCTTTGGTCGCGCCACGCCGGTCGAGCTGGAATATGCGCAGGTCGAAAAGACCGTCTGACGCCAGTTACAGCCAAATTCAAAAAGCGCCTTGGGCAACCGGGGCGTTTTTTTGTGCCCGCCATAATGGTTTGACCTTTGGCACTCAAATGATAGCCTTGGCCAAAACTATAATGGGAGGATATTATGACGCTTCGTAAGGGCTGCTGCGCCGTGCTTGTGGGAGCGGCTGTCCTGTCGGCGGGGGCTGTGTCTGCTGCGCCCAAGCGCCCTGCTATAACCGGCGTGTCGCATATTGCTGTCTATGCCGCCGATCCGGCCGCCAGCGAACGCTTCTATACGCAAGCTCTGGGCGCGGTGAAAGCCAGCGACCCTGAAAATGCGGCGGGTGTGCGTTACGCCTTTTCCGACACGCAGTTCGTTGAAATCCTGCCGAGACCCGACACCAGCGTCAACCGACTTGACCACGTTTCGTTCGTGACGGCTGATGCCGAGGCTTTGCGCGCCTATTTGGCATCGCGCAATGTCGCTGTGCCGGCAACGGTATCTACCGGCACCGACGGCAGCCGTTATTTCTCGCTGCTTGACCCGGAAGGCAACCATGTCGAGTTCGTTCAGCCGCCCAAATCGCCGGCGCGTACCGGTGCAAAGCCGATATCGGGTCATATCATGCATGTCGGGCTGATCCTGCATGATCGGGCCCGCGCCGACGCCTTCTATCGCGAAATCCTTGGCTTCAAGCCCTACTGGTACGGCGGGTTTGCAGAGGACAAGCCAACCTGGGTATCGCTGCAGGTGCCGGACGGCACTGATTGGATCGAATACATGCTGGTCGATCCCGCCGACGGCCGCGGCATCCCTTCGGGCATGAGCCAGAAGACCGCCGGCATCCTCAACCACTTTGCGCTGGGCGTTCCCGATATCCGCGTGACCTATACGCGGCTGTGGAACGAGAAGCGGCTGGAGGGCCAGGACGAACTGCCCAAGATCGGCCGCGACGCCAAATGGCAGCTCAACCTCTATGATCCGGACGGCACGCGTGCCGAGGTCATGGAACTGAAGGCTATTGGTAAGCCTTGCTGTTCACCGTTCACGGCTAAGGATCCGGTGAAGTAAAGCCTTGCCAGAGAAGGGAAAGTCCGTTATGGGCAGCGCTCTTCTTTTTAAAGAAGAACCAAATCCGTGGGAGGGGTGACCCAGACCACGGCTCAAACTGTGCCTCTTTGGGCACTCTAGGAGATATCAATGGCTAAGAAAATCCTGGGCTATATCAAGCTCCAGGTGAAGGCCGGCTCTGCCACGCCTTCGCCCCCGATCGGCCCTGCACTGGGTCAACGCGGCGTCAACATCATGGGTTTCTGTAAGGAATTCAACGCCCGTACCGAAAACATGGAAAAGGGCACGCCGCTCCCGACGACCATCACGGTCTATCAGGACAAGTCGTTCACCTTCACCATGAAGTCGCCGCCTGCGACCTTCTTCATCAAGCAGACGCTGGGCCTGAAGTCCGGCTCGAAGCTGCCGGGCCGCGATTCGGCCGGCAAGATCACGCGCCAGCAACTGCGTGACATCGCTGAAAAGAAGATGAAGGACCTGAGCGCTCACGACCTGGATCAGGCCGTGAAGATCATTGAAGGTTCCGCCCGCTCGATGGGCCTGCAGGTGGTGGACTAATATGACCAAGATCGCAAAACGTATTCAGGCGTGGAACGCCGACGCCACCAAGATCTATCCGCTGACGGAAGCGCTTGGCGTCGTTAAGGCCAACGCCAAGGCCAAGTTCGACGAATCCGTCGAAATCGCCATCAACCTGGGCGTTGACCCGCGTCATGCCGACCAGCAGGTCCGTGGCGTTGTCAACCTGCCTGCCGGCACCGGCAAGGACGTCCGCGTCGCCGTGTTCGCCAAGGACAAGAAGGCTGAAGAAGCGCTCGCAGCCGGCGCTGAAGTCGTCGGCGCCGAAGACCTGGTCGAAAAGATCCAGGGCGGCTTCATGGACTTCGACCGCGTCATCGCGTCTCCGGACATGATGGCCCTGGTCGGTCGTCTCGGTAAGGTGCTGGGCCCGCGCGGCCTGATGCCGAACCCGAAGGTCGGCACCGTCACCCCGAACGTCGCTCAGGCCGTCAAGGACGCCAAGAGCGGTGCGGTCGAGTTCCGCGTCGAAAAGGCCGGTATCGTCCACGTCGGCGTTGGCAAGGTGTCGTTCACGACCGAAGACCTGGAACGTAACGTCAAGGCTCTGGTCGACGCGCTGGTCAAGGCGCGTCCGTCGGGCGCCAAGGGCCTGTACGTCCGCAAGATCTCGTTGTCTTCGACGATGGGCCCGGGCGTCAAGGTCGATACGGCCACCACGAACCTGTAGTAAATTCCGCTGGCGGGGCTGCAAACCGTCATCTTCCTGCGATCCGGTGCTCACGTACTCAAGTACGCTCCGCTCCGGTTCTCGGAAGCTAACGGTTTTCGCCGCGCCATCGAAATTTACGCCGGATACAATTTGAAAAGCCGCTCCGGAAACGGAGCGGCTTTTTATTTTGTCCTGAATTGCTATAACGGCATTGTGGAGCGCAGATGCTGAAGAAAATTATTAGTTATTTCCTTGTGGCAGTTGCTCTTATAATTGGTGTGGCAGCCTCATACTACATGGGCGTCACGCATAAAAAAGGATACGATCCAGCCGTCGCTCATACGGTTCTGCGCCGTTAGCATTAGATTGGAGCTATTCTTTCTCCGCCCTTGATCGTTTGGGTGCGCTGGAGATTCAACAGGCATTCTGCTTCTTATCCCGGGCCCATTCCATGGCGCCTTCGATATGGCTGAGGAAGACCGGGTCGCTCCAGTCCTTGATCTGGTGGCCGAGCGCGCTGTAGAAAATGCCGCCCTTGGCCTGGCACTTCGTCCAGACGATCGGATGATCCTGACCCATGCGCAGCCGATCGGTTGGATCGTAGGTTGTCTCATCGACGGTCGCCAGGACGTGAACGCCCGGGCCGCGCGGATTGCGCTGGAACGTGTACCACTCTTCGTTATGCGTCCACTTGGCCGGCAGACCTTTCATCGACGGGTGGCTGGGGTCTTCGACGGTGAGGATGCCGTCCTGGATAGTCGGTGGGTGCGCGACAAAGCCAGTGCCGATGACATTGTCGATATACCACGGCCAGGGATGGTTCTTGGTGCCGCCGGCGCCGTGGACGGCGACAATGCGACCACCATTCTCCAGCCATTTCTGGAAGACGACCTTCTGTTCCGGCGTGAATATCTGGCCAGTCGTATGGTTGAGCACCAGTACGTCAAACCGCTTCATATCCTGGGCATTGAAGATCGCCGCATTCGACGTTTCGTAGATCGGCCAGCCGCGCTTGTTGGCGATGTCCGTCACCGCCTTGGCCGTCGCCGGCATGCTGTCGTGGCGCCAGTCATTGGCCTTCGACAGGACGAGAATGGCGTGAGGCTTGAGGTCCTTCGGCAGCTTGGGCGCTTCGGTCTCGAATACGGGGGTGGTGACACGCTCGGCCGAGGCGGGAACGGCGGCCAGGGCCATCAGTGCGGCTGTCAGGAATAGGGCACGCATGGAACATCTCCTCTTTTTCGAGAGGCTATGCCGTCTTTCACGCCACGGCAAGGGCCGGTATCGGGGGACCGGAATGAAAACGGAAATCGGTGTCGGGTTCCGAGACCAGGGCCTGTTCGATCGGCCGGATCACTGCGATGCGCCGTTCAATATCCCCGGCGTCGCCATAGAGGTGCGCCAGGCGGATATAACCCTGGAAGTGCCGGGCCTCGCTGGCCAAAAGTCTTGAGTAGAATTTCGACAGTTCAGCGTCGAGGTGCGGGGCGACGGCGCCGAAACGTTCGCACGACCGCGCTTCAATGAAGGCGCTGATTAACAGGATGTCAGTGAGCATACCGGGTTCATTGCGGCGAACCAGCGCACGCAGGCCCGAAGCATAACGCGCGGCGGACAGGGGGCGTAAGGGTATGTTGCGCGCCTTGATAATCTTGAGGACCTGCTCGTAATGGACCAGTTCTTCACGCGCCAGTCGCGACATGGCATTGATCAGGTCTGGCCGCTCCTGGTACTTGGCCATCAGGTTGATGGCATTGCTGGCCGCCTTGTATTCGCAGTTCTTGTGATCCAGCAGGAGGATGTCGACATTGGCAACAGCGGCGTCGATCCATGCCTGTGGCGTCTCGCTGCCCAGAAATTCTTGAATGCTGTTCGCCATTATCCTGCTCCATTGGTCCGGAGGCAGTGCCAAAATGCGCCGGTAAAATCAAGTCATCCCACATACTGTATACAGTCTTTGTGAATTTACTTAACAATGTAACTATTGTTATTGTTTTTGCAAGCCTATGCAAAATGACGAATGAACATTACGCATAATTCATTCGACAATAGGCTGCCTTCACGTAAACATTCTTGAGCAGATGCAGGTGCGGTTACTCTGATAGAAATATTACAGCTTTGTAATATTGGTTCGGATGGCTGCGTGTACATGCATACTTTGAATTTCAGAGATTATCTGAGTGAACTTCCTTCTCCGGGTTGCCGCAGCTCAGGTAATAAAAGGGGGAGGATGTAGGCGCGTCCTCCCCCGCCATAGCCCAGCGATATGCCAAGTGCCGAGAAGCGTTTCTGGGGTTTTGGGCTAAATATCGCGACAACCAAAAATGCGCGCCGCTCAGGCGCGATGGAACCCGTAGGCGCGCTCGATCCTGCCGATCCGCACTTCATAATGTTCGTACCAGGTCGCGCGCCCTTCCTTTTGCGCGGACAGGTGGTCGACCACGCGCTTCCAGGCACGGATACTGTCTTCATCTGCCCAGAAGGAATTGGTGATGCCGAAGCCATCGGCGTCGCGTGCACTTTCGACGCCCAGATAGCCCGGTTGCTGCGCCGCCAGTTCGGCCATCCTGTCCGCCATGTCAACATACCCCTGGTCGCCCTCGGTTCGGCGCGACGAGAAGCTGACGATATAGTAGGGCGGGGCGGGCAGGCCAGCGAAACTCATGTGGAGACACTCAAGGCTGGCACCCGCGAGAAGGTCTGGCGGTAGGCGGTCGGCGTCGTATTGAGCTGTTCGCGGAAGTGGTGGCGCAGATTTGTGGTGGTGCCAAAGCCTGCGCGCGTGGCGATTTCCTCAACCGTGATGTCGCTCGATTCCAGGTGGTCGCGGGCTTCATTCAGCCGCGCCGTCAACAGCCATTTGGCAGGTGTCGTGCCCGTGGCTTCCGAAAAGCGGCGCAGGAAGGTGCGCTCGCTCATGCCGGCTCGCTTGGCCAGATCGCCGATGCGATGATCCTTGTGCAGGTTGCGGCGCATATGATCGAGCAGCGGCCCCAACCGGTCGCTTTCATAGACGACGGGGACGGCGCGTTCGATATACTGCGCCTGGCCGCCGTCGCGGTGCGGCGGGACCACAAGCCGGCGGGCGACCGTATTGGCGGCGGCGGGCCCAAAGTCGCGCCGGATCAGGTGCAGGCACAGGTCGATGCCGGCGGCGCTGCCGGCCGAGGTCAGGATCTGGCCTTCGTCGATATAGAGCACGTCCGGCACGACCTCGATGTCAGGATAGTGCTTGCGGATGCGGTCGGTATATTTCCAGTGGGTGGTCGCTTTTTTGCCGTCCAGCAGACCGCACGCCGCCAGCACCTCAATGCCGGAGCAGATGGTCAGTATGCGCGCACCGCGGCCATAGGCGCGGATAATCACGTCTCGGAGCCTGTCAGGCACCGCCCGTGCAATGGGCCAGCCAGGAATGATAATCGTACCTGCATCCTCGATCGCTTCCAGGGGGTATGGCGCGGTGACGTGTACGCCAGCCGTCGTCAGGCAGGGCCCTTCGTCGAGCCCGACGACCTGGAAGCTGTACCAATCCGGGCCCATTTCCGGACGGTCGAGACCGAACAGTTCGACCGAAATCGAAAATTCAAACAGGGGCATACCGTCGAAGGCGACGGCGCAGACCTTGCGGTTGGGAAGCGGCGCGGGGAAGGACGTGTTTGGCATGATTCTTACTCTATATGTCATTTCCGCCACCTTCAAGCCGTGCTTCCCTTACGGCACAATCACTTTCATCAACAGTGTGTTGCAGACCCTCTTTGCCTGCCGTTCAGCCGTTCCGACGTCATTGCCTATCAGGCGGTACTGCCGGAAACTGTCACCATGTCCCGCCATACGCGCCGGGGACAGCATGGAAATGACGTTTGGCGGAAAGGCACGGTTCCTGCATTACGCTAGGTAAAGATTATTCGGGCACACACACCTTCTCCGGGTTGCCGCAGTCCGAATGATACGGAGGAGGATGTTGGCGCGTCCTCCTCCAACCCTTTTGAGGTTCATATGCTGGAACTCAGGCCAAACTGCGAATGCTGCGATCGCGACCTCCCGCCGGATACGCGCGAAGCCAGGATCTGTACGTTCGAATGCACCTTCTGCACCGACTGCGCGCAGGCCATGGGGCTCGCCTGCCCGAACTGCGGTGGCGAATTGGTCAGGCGGCCTATACGGCCGGCGCAAAAGCTGACCAAAAATCCGCCATCAGACCGGCGCGTTATACGCGCCGAGCCGTGCGATCACCTCAAAATTGCAGATGCTGCCGCGCGCGCCACCTGACCGTCCTGCGCGCCGGTGCCGCCGGACACACCGATCGCACCGACGACGACATTATCGACGATCAGCAGTTCCCCGCCTTCGATCGCCAGGGCGCCGGTGAAAATCGCGTTCAGCGTCCCGGCCTTGACGGCTTCCTGGAAATAAGATGTTGGTCGCTTGAAGGTGGCGGCAGTTTCGGCCTTGCGGCGTGCGACGTCGTTGGAACCGTATTGTGTGCCGTCCATTTTCTGGCTCAGCACCATGGCGCCATTGGGTTCGACAACCGTGACGACCATGTTCCAGCCATTCTTGCGCGCCTCGGCCTCGGCGGCCGCTGCGGCCGTTTTGGCCTCGGCCAGCGTGACCAACCGGCCATAGGGCGGGTAGACAACGGGAGCGGTGGCTGCGGGCTTGGTGTCCGCAGGTTTCGTTTCGGCCAATGCCGGTGCTGCCAGGGCAAGGGCGGCGGCGATGGCCAGGATAACAGGTTTCATGGTATCTCCCTTTGTGTATGACACCGATTTACCACGGCCATTTCGCGTCGTCATCATCGGCGAACCGTAATCAGGGCTTGCCTTTTCCTGTCTTTGCCTGTAAGTGGCCCGCTCCGGCGTGGAAGGCTTGCCTTTCACCCGTTCTGTCCGAGACCTTCGGGGAGCAGGGGCCACCTGTTCCATAATGTCTGAGAGCCCTCAGGCGCCGAATTGAGACGGGACGCGAAACGCCTCAAGAGATCTACTGTTTCCTTAAATGTGGAACCGTGGCCTCGTGGTGATCAGCATCTCATCTGGACAGTTACCCCTGACGGTTCCGCATTCGCGGTAACGACAGGGTTATCGTTGTTCCGGCCGCAAGGCCGGGATGTCACCGCCGTGACGGCATTTTGTCGTCACATATCCCATGGAGGCCACTTATGGACCGCGCTCAAAAAGCTGCGTCGATCGAAGAGCTGAAAAGCGTATTCGCCGACCATGCTACCGTGGTTGTCACCCAGTATACGGGTCTGACCTTTGTGGAATTGTCTGAACTTCGCAACCGCCTCCGCAAGGAAGGCGCCGTTGTGAAGGTGTTCAAGAACCGTCTGGCTCAAAAGGCCCTGGACGGCAAGGTCGGCGAAAAGGGCGATGCCCTGTTCAAAGGCCCTGTTGCCCTGGTCTATTCGGCCGATCCGGTTACCGCTGCCAAGATTTCCGTCCAGTACGCCAAAGAGAATGACAAGCTCAAGATCATTGGCGGCATCATGGACACGGAAGTCCTGACCGAAGCTGGCGTCAAGTCGCTGGCCACGCTGCCGTCCCTGGACGAGCTGCGCGGCAAGCTGGTTGGCCTGCTGCAAGCCCCGGCGACCAAGATCGCTGGCGTTCTGCAAGCCCCGGCCGGCGCCGTTGCCCGCGTCATCGCGGCACACGCCGAAAAAGCAGCCTAAGAACACAGACCCTTTCACTCAACACTTCATCTTTTAAGGAAATCAAATGTCCAAACTCGAAAAGCTGGTCGAAGACCTGTCCGCCCTGTCCGTTCTCGAAGCTGCTGAACTGTCGAAGCTGCTCGAAGAAAAGTGGGGCGTCTCGGCTGCCGCTCCGGTCGCCGTTGCTGCTGCTGCTGGCGGTGGCGCTGCCGCTCCGGCCGAAGCTGCTGAAGAGCAAACCGAATTCACCGTTGTCCTGGTTGACGGCGGCGACAAGAAGATCAACGTGATCAAGGAAATCCGTGGCATCCGTTCGGACCTGGGTCTGAAGGAAGCTAAGGACCTCGTCGAAGGCGCTCCTCAGAACGTCAAGGAAAACATCTCGAAGCAAGAAGCTGCCGACATCAAGAAGAAGCTGGAAGAAGCCGGCGCCAAGGTCGAAGTTAAGTAATTTCGGCTTTTGCCAATCTTTCTCGAACGGGCCGGAGGAAACTCCGGCCCGTTTTGTTTTATCCTCTCCCCATTGTGGCGGTGCTATTCTTGTGTGATCGGCGTGTTCGCTTTTACTTCTCCTCTCCCCATGCAAAGGGGGAGAGGAAAGGCGCGCAGCGCCAAGGTGAGGGGTAAGTCTTCAGCAGATACGCGCGCTGAAAGTGCGGTAACCCCTCATCCGGTTGAGCAAGCTCAACCACCCATCGCTGGCGAAAGCTATACTTTCGCTGGCGCTATACCCCTCAGGCGGGGAGAAGGGAAAATGCGCTAAGTCTTGATATGGTTGCTAGATGTCAAAAGCTTGCAAATCGCAATTGAATTTGCGGCGTCCGTCATGCCGCTCGAAACGTATGACTGGTGGATCATCGGCAGTGCGGCAATGGTTCTGTGTGGCGTCGAGACCGAAGCAAAGGATGTCGATATCTTCGTTTCGGAAGCAACGATCGCAGCCACTGTCGACGCCTTAGAGCTCGAAAGGGTGCCGCCGACGGATAACCCGCTGTTTCGCTCGACCGTCTTTGCCGCGCACCAACCGCCCGGTGGTGTGCCGGTCGAGTTCACGGGCGGGTTCGAAGTTAGGGTAGACGGGCAGTGGCGGCTGCTAAAAATCCAAACCCGCCGCAAGATCATGACGGCTGCAGGACCTGTCTTTGTGCCGGAACTGTCCGAGCAGATCACCATCCTTGAACTCTTCGGCCGCGACAAGGACTTGCGGCGCGCGGGCCTCATCCGCAGATTTCTGGCCGATGGGGCTTTGTAAACCGCCGGCTCTGCGCCATATCTAAGACATGGACGAGGGCACGGCCGTACCGGTAACCGACAAACCCAGGCCGATGCCCGCCGGCGTCGTGACGCGGCGTGTGACCACGCTGTCGCTGATGTTTGATCCTCGCAACTGGCCGATATGGATTGTTCCGCTGATCTGCGCCGCCGTATTTGCCGCTCAGCAGGGCGGCTTGCTGCCAATCGAAACCTACGCCTTTTCCGCGGAAGCCCTGCGCGAAGGCCGCTGGTGGACGCCGTTCACCGCGATGTTCATGCATGGCGACGGCATCAATCCGGTCATCAGCTACGCCCATATGGGCATGAATATGTGGGGTTACCTGTCGCTGGCGCCGTTGGTAGCGGCGCGCTTCGGCAAGGGCTGGCGCGGACTTGTACCCTTTCATGTCTTCTATGTGCTGATCGGCCTGGCCGGGATGGCGACTTTCTGGGCCTTTCATCGTGATGACGGACTGCAGACAGTTGGCGCGTCCGGCGCGCTCTACGGCATCTTTGCCGCCATGATGCGGCTCGATATCTTTGGCGATCGCGTGACGCCAATCTTCAGCCGCCGCACCTTAAGCGCAGTCTGGTTTTTCATTTGGAGCAATGCCCTGGTGATTGCCCTGTTCGGCGGGCCTCAACTGCTGTTTCAGGTTTTGGCGGGTCAGGCGCCGAACCTTGATGTGCCCATTGCCTGGGAAGCACACTTAGGCGGTTTCATTGCCGGCTTTTTCCTGATCGACCTGATGAGTGGCAGGGGATGGGATCGCGACTGGAAGGCGGGGATCGAGGTGATCAAGCTCGACCATCGCGCGTTTGAATGATCCGTACACACAGATAATCGTGTTCACAAAATTGCCCTCTTGACAAAAACCGAAATAAATCCATCTCCCCTCTTTACGAAACAAAATTAGTACGCTATGGCACGCTCCCCTCTAAGGCGTAGTGCGTCTTGAAACGGGACCCGAAGGCCGGCTTTATGCTCTTTCCGCCGGCGAGGGTTGATCCTGAAACGGATCAAAAACAAAAGCGTCTTTGGCCCCAAAGCCAAAAAAGAGCAGGCGCGAAGCAAACTCTGGTCCGGATCGGACCGATAACCTTTCGCGCGCAGTCTGACTGCCTTTTTACACGACCACACTTTTTAGCGTTTTCTCACGCCAAGGAAAAACGATGGCCCTGTCGTTCACTCAGAAGAAGCGGATCCGCAAGTCTTTCGGCCGCATCCCTGAAGCTATCCAGATGCCGAACCTGATCGAGGTTCAGCGCTCGTCCTATGAGCAGTTCCTGCAACGCTTCGTCCGCCCATCTGAGCGCGTCGACGACGGTCTGGAAGCTGTCTTCAAATCGGTCTTCCCGGTGAAGGACTTCAACGAGCGCGCCACGCTGGAATACGTGTCGTATGAGTTCGAAGAGCCCAAGTACGACGTCGAAGAATGCATCCAGCGCGACATCACCTATGCCGCGCCGCTGAAGGTCAAGCTGCGTCTGATCGTGTTCGAAAGCGACGAGGAAACGGGCGCCCGTTCGGTCAAGGACATCAAGGAACAGGACGTCTATATGGGCGATATCCCGCTCATGACGGACAAGGGCACCTTCATCGTCAACGGCACTGAGCGCGTTATCGTTTCGCAGATGCACCGTTCGCCGGGCGTCTTCTTCGATCACGACAAGGGCAAGACGCACTCGTCGGGCAAGCTCCTGTTCGGCGCCCGCATCATCCCATACCGCGGTTCGTGGCTCGACTTCGAATTCGACGCCAAGGACATCGTCTATGTCCGTATCGACCGCCGCCGCAAGCTGCCGGCGACGTCGTTCCTCTATGCGCTCGGCATGGACGGCGAAGAAATCCTCACGACCTTCTATGACGTCGTGCCGTACGAAAAGCGCGAAGCCGGCTGGGTCACGCCGTACAAGTTCGAGCGCTGGCGCGGTGTGAAGCCGGAATTCGACCTGATCGACGCCGACACCGGCGAAGTGGTCGCACCGGCCGGCACCAAGATTTCGGCGCGTTCGGCCAAGAAGCTGGGCGATACCGTGAAGGCGCTGCTGCTGTCGCCGGACGCCTTGATCGGCAAGTATCTGGCGCGCGACGAAGTCAACTTCGCCACTGGCGAAATCTACGCCGAAGCTGGTGACGAGCTCGACGCCGTCGCCGTCAAGACGCTGGAAGAAAACGGCTTCACCACCATCGACGTGCTCGACATCGACCACGTCACGGTTGGACCGTACATGCGCTCCACGCTGCGCGTCGATAAGAACAGCGGCCGCGAAGACGCCCTGTTCGACATCTACCGCGTCATGCGTCCGGGCGAGCCGCCCACGATCGAAGCGGCCGAAGCCATGTTCCAGTCGCTGTTCTTCGAAATCGAGCGCTACGACCTGTCCAGCGTCGGTCGCGTCAAGATGAACATGCGCCTCGAGCAGGACGTCGCCGACAGCGAGCGCGTCATGCGCAAGGACGACATCCTCAAGATCCTCAAGATCCTCGTCGGCCTGCGTGACGGCCGCGGTGAAATCGACGACATCGACAACCTCGGCAACCGCCGCGTCCGTTCGGTCGGCGAACTGCTGGAAAACCAGTACCGCGTCGGTCTGCTGCGCATGGAACGCGCCATCAAGGAGCGTATGTCCAGCGTCGATATCGACACGGTCATGCCGCACGACCTGATCAACGCCAAGCCGGCCGCCGCTGCCGTGCGTGAATTCTTCGGCTCGTCGCAGCTGTCGCAGTTCATGGACCAGACGAACCCGCTGTCGGAAATCACCCACAAGCGCCGTCTTTCGGCCTTGGGCCCTGGCGGTCTGACGCGCGAACGCGCGGGCTTCGAAGTCCGCGACGTGCACCCGACGCACTATGGCCGTATCTGCCCGATTGAAACGCCGGAAGGCCCGAACATCGGCCTGATCAACTCGCTCGCCACCCACGCCCGCGTCAACAAGTACGGCTTTATTGAAAGCCCGTACCGCAAGGTCGTGGACGGCGTGGCCCAGGAAGACGTGACCTACATGTCGGCCATGGAAGAATCGAAGCACGTCATCGCCCAGGCGAACATCGTGCTCGACGCCGGCAAGAAGATCGTCGAAGACCTGGTCCAGGGCCGTGTCAACGGCGAACCGGGCCTGCAGCAAGCTTCGACCGTCGACTATATGGACGTGTCGCCCAAGCAGGTTGTTTCGGTCGCCGCCGCGCTGATCCCCTTCCTCGAAAACGACGACGCCAACCGCGCCCTCATGGGCTCGAACATGCAACGTCAGGCCGTGCCGCTGGTGAAGGCGGATGCGCCCTTCGTCGGCACCGGCATGGAAGAAGTCGTTGCCCGTGACTCAGGCGCTACCGTTTCCGCCCGGCGTACCGGCGTCGTTGAACAGATCGACGGCACGCGTATCGTCGTGCGCGCCACCGAAGAGCAGGACCCGAACAAGCCGGGCGTCGATATCTATCGTCTGTCGAAGTTCCAGCGTTCGAACCAGAACACCTGTATCAACCAGCGTCCGATCGTTAAGGTCGGTGACAAGGTCTCCAGCGGCGACATCATCGCCGACGGCCCGTCGACGGACCTGGGCGATCTGGCCCTCGGCCGTAACGTGCTGGTCGCGTTCATGCCGTGGAATGGCTACAACTTCGAAGACTCGATCCTGATCTCCGAGCGTATCGTGCGCGACGACATCTTCACCTCTATCCACCTGGAAGAGTTTGAAGTCATGGCTCGCGATACCAAGTTGGGCCCTGAAGAAATTACCCGCGACATCCCGAACGTCGGCGAAGAAGCACTCCGCAACCTCGACGAAGCCGGCATCGTTGCCATCGGCGCCGAAGTCCAGCCGGGCGATATCCTGGTCGGCAAGGTGACGCCGAAGGGCGAAAGCCCGATGACGCCGGAAGAAAAGCTGCTGCGCGCCATCTTCGGTGAAAAGGCGTCCGACGTCCGCGACACCTCGCTGCGCCTGCCGCCGGGCGTTGCCGGTACTGTCGTCGAAGTCCGCGTCTTCAACCGTCACGGCGTCGAAAAGGACGAACGCGCTCAGGCTATCGAACGCGCCGAAATCGACCGTCTGGGTAAGGACCGCGACGACGAACTGTCGATCCTGGAACGCAACATCTACGGCCGCCTCAAGGAAATCCTGGTCGGCAAGACCGCCATCTCGGGTCCGAAGGGCCTGGGCCGTGGCGAGATCACCGAAGACAAGCTGGGCGAAATCTCGCGCGGCCTGTGGTGGCAGATCGCCCTCGAAGACGAAAAGGTCATGGGCGAGCTCGAGGCCATGAACCGTCAGTTCCAGGACGCCCGCAAGCGTCTGGACCGCCGCTTCGAGGACAAGGTCGAGAAGCTGCAACGCGGTGACGAACTGCCCCCGGGCGTCATGAAGATGGTCAAGGTCTTCGTTGCCGTGAAGCGCAAGCTTCAGCCGGGCGACAAGATGGCCGGCCGTCACGGCAACAAGGGCGTTATCTCCAAGATCCTTCCAGTCGAGGACATGCCCTTCCTGGCCGATGGCGAACACGTCGACATCGTTCTGAACCCGCTGGGCGTGCCGTCGCGCATGAACGTCGGTCAGATCTTCGAAACCCACCTGGGTTGGGCCTGCGCCAATATCGGCAAGCAGATCGCGGGTATGCTTGAAGACTGGCAGAATGGCGGCCAACGCCAGGCGCTCGTTGACCACCTGCAGACCGTCTATGGCAAGGATCAGGAACTGCCGGACACGGATGAGGAACTGATCGAACTGGCGAAAAACCTGTCGCGCGGCGTGCCGATTGCGACTCCGGTCTTCGACGGCGCCCATATCGACGACATCGAGGACATGCTGGAAACGGCCGGCCTTAACCGTTCGGGGCAATCGATCCTGTTCGACGGCCTGACCGGCGAGCAGTTCAAGCGTCCGGTCACGGTCGGCATCATCTACATGCTGAAGCTGCACCACCTGGTCGACGACAAGATCCACGCACGTTCGATCGGGCCATACTCGCTCGTCACGCAGCAGCCGCTGGGTGGTAAGGCGCAGTTCGGCGGTCAGCGCTTCGGGGAAATGGAAGTCTGGGCGCTGGAAGCCTACGGCGCCGCCTACACGCTCCAGGAAATGCTTACCGTCAAGTCGGACGACGTGGCGGGCCGCACCAAGGTTTACGAAGCGATCGTCCGTGGCGACGACAGCTTCGAAGCCGGTATCCCGGAATCGTTCAACGTCCTGATCAAGGAAATGCGTTCCCTGGGTCTGAACGTCGAACTGGAAAATGGGCAAGGGTAGTCAAGGGCGAGGGGCCTCGGGCCCCTCGCGCACCCTCTCTCTAGCCGTCCGTAATTTTTGAATTTCGTGCCGATTGGCACAGTGGAGTCACTGGAATGAACCAGGAAGTCCTGAATATCTTCAATCCGGTCCAGGTCGCCCCGACCTTCGACCAGATCCGTATTACTCTGGCGTCGCCCGAAAAGATCCTGTCGTGGTCATTCGGCGAAATCAAGAAGCCGGAAACCATCAACTATCGTACGTTCAAGCCGGAACGTGACGGCCTGTTCTGCGCCCGTATCTTTGGCCCGACCAAGGACTACGAATGCCTGTGCGGCAAGTACAAGCGCATGAAGTACAAGGGCATCATCTGCGAAAAGTGCGGCGTCGAAGTCACGCTGTCGCGCGTTCGCCGTGAGCGCATGGGCCACATCGAACTGGCTTCGCCGGTCGCCCACATCTGGTTCCTGAAGTCGCTCCCCAGCCGGATCGCCATGATCCTCGACATGGCGCTGAAGGACGTAGAGCGCGTTCTCTACTTCGAAAACTACATAGTCACCGAGCCCGGCCTGACGCCGCTGAAGCTGAACCAGCTCCTCAGCGAAGACGAGTACTTCCGCTATCAGGAAGAATTCGGCGATGACAGCTTCACCGCTGAAATCGGTGCCGAAGCCGTCCGCAACATGCTGATCGCCATGCAACTGGGCGAGATCGCTGAAAAGATCCGCGCCGACTTGGTCGACAACACGTCGGAAATGAAGGGCAAGAAGCTCTCGAAGCGCCTCAAGCTCATCGAAAGCTTCATGGAATCCGGCAACCGTCCGGAATGGATGATCCTGACTGTCGTGCCGGTCATCCCGCCGGAACTGCGCCCGCTGGTGCCGCTGGACGGCGGCCGCTTCGCGACCTCGGACCTCAACGACCTCTACCGCCGCGTCATCAACCGGAATAACCGTTTGAAGCGCCTGATGGAACTGCGCGCGCCGGACATCATCATCCGCAACGAAAAGCGGATGCTGCAAGAGTCCGTCGACGCCCTGTTCGACAACGGCCGCCGCGGCCGTGTCATTACCGGCGCCAACAAGCGTCCGTTGAAGTCGCTCGCCGACATGCTGAAGGGCAAGCAAGGCCGCTTCCGTCAGAACCTGCTCGGCAAGCGCGTCGACTATTCCGGCCGTTCGGTTATCACCGTTGGTCCGGAACTGAAGCTGCACGAGTGCGGCATCCCGAAGAAGATGGCTCTGGAACTGTTCAAGCCGTTCATCTATGCGCGTCTCGACGCCAAGGGCCTGTCGGGCACCGTCAAGCAGTCCAAGCGCATGGTCGAGCGTGAACAGCCGCAGGTGTGGGATATCCTCGAAGAGGTCATCCGCGAACACCCGGTCATGCTGAACCGCGCCCCGACGCTCCACCGCCTCGGCATCCAGGCGTTCGAGCCCAAGCTGATCGAAGGCAAGGCCATCCAATTGCACCCGCTCGTCTGTTCGGCCTTCAACGCCGACTTCGACGGTGACCAGATGGCCGTCCACGTGCCGCTGTCGCTCGAAGCCCAGCTCGAAGCGCGCGTCCTGATGATGTCGACGAACAACATCCTGTCGCCCGCCAACGGCCGCCCGATCATCGTGCCGTCGCAGGATATCGTCCTCGGTCTCTACTACCTCTCGCTGGTCAAGGACGGCGAACAGGGCGAAGGCATGATCTTCGGCGACCTGAACGAAATCCAGCAGGCGCTGGATTCGGGCGCGGTCTCGATGCACGCCAAGGTCAAGTGCCGCTTCACCCAGAAGGATGAAGACGGCGTCGTGCGCACTAAGGTTGTGGACACCACGCCTGGCCGCATGAAGATCGCAGCGCTTCTGCCGCAGAACGAGAATATCGGCCTGAAGGTCCTGGAAAAGACCCTGACCAAGAAGGAAATCGGCAACCTGATCGACGTCGTCTACCGTCACTGCGGTCAGAAGGCGACGGTGATATTCGCCGACCAGATGATGGCTCTGGGCTTCAAGGAAGCTGCCCGCGCGGGGATCTCGTTCGGCAAGGACGACATCGTGATTCCGGAAAGCAAGGTCGGCATCGTCGAAGAGACGCGCACCCTGGTCGAGGAATACGAGCAGCAGTACTCGGACGGTCTGATCACCAAGGGTGAGAAGTACAACAAGGTCGTTGACGCCTGGTCCAAGGCTACCGATCGCGTGTCTGACGAAATGATGAAGGAAATCAGCCGCAAGCATAAGCACGAGAATGGCCGCGAAAAGGAGATCAACTCGATCTACATGATGGCCAACTCCGGCGCCCGTGGTTCGCAGGCTCAGATGAAGCAGCTCGGCGGTATGCGCGGCCTGATGGCCAAGCCCGACGGCTCGATTATCGAAACGCCGATCATCTCGAACTTCAAGGAAGGCCTGTCGGTTCTCGAATACTTCAACTCGACCCACGGCGCCCGTAAGGGTCTGGCCGACACCGCGCTGAAGACCGCCAACTCCGGTTACCTGACGCGTCGTCTCGTCGACGTCGCCCAGGACTGTATCATCATGGAAGAAGACTGCGGCACGACGCGTGGCATCACGCTGAAGGCCGTTGTCGAAGGCGGTGACGTGCTCGTCTCCCTGGGCCTGCGCGTCCTCGGCCGTTGCACGGCGGAAGACATCAAGGACGTCGCCACAGGCGAAGTCGTGGTCGAAGCCGACGCCTATATCGACGAAGACGTTGTCGAGCTTATCGAAGCTTCGGGCGTCCAGTCGGTCAAGGTCCGCTCGGTCCTGACCTGCGAAGCCGATCTCGGTACCTGCTCTGCCTGCTACGGCCGTGACCTGGCGCGTGGCACCCGCGTGAACATGGGCGAAGCCGTCGGCGTCATCGCGGCGCAGTCGATCGGTGAACCCGGCACCCAGCTGACCATGCGTACCTTCCACATCGGCGGTACTGCCCAGGTCGCCGAGCAGTCGTTCTACGAAACGACCTCGGACGGCGTCGTGAAGATCTCGGGCGGCAACACCGTTCGCGGTTCGCATGGCGACCTAATCTCGATGTCGCGTAACCTGCTGATCACCATCCACCACGATGGCAAGGACCGTGAGACCTACAAGGTCGGCTATGGTTCGCGCCTGCGCGTCGAGGAAGGCACCGCGGTCAAGAAGGGCCAGCGCCTGGCCGAATGGGATCCGTACACCACCCCGATCATCACCGAAGTGGGTGGCAAGATCCGTTACGAAGATCTGACGGACGGCATGTCGGTCCGCGAGGAAACCGACGAAGCCACCGGCATCACCAACCGCGTCGTCGTCGACTGGCGCGGGTCGTCGAAGTCGGCGGACGTCCGTCCGGCCATGGCCATCACGGACGAAAGCGGCGCCTACAAGAAGCTGACCTCGGGTGCTGACAGCCGTTACTCGCTGCCGGTCGGGGCCATTCTGTCCGTCGGCAACGGCGATGATATCAAGCCGGGTGACATCCTGGCGCGTATCCCGACCGAAGGCGCCAAGACCCGCGACATCACCGGCGGTCTGCCGCGCGTCGCCGAACTGTTCGAAGCCCGCCGTCCGAAGGATTGCGCCGTCATCGCCGAGATGGATGGCCGCGTTGAATTCGGTCGCGACTACAAGAACAAGCGCCGCATCAAGATCACGCCGGAAGATGGTTCGGAACCGGTCGAGTTCCTGATCCCGAAGGGCAAGCATATCTCCGTCCATGACGGCGATATCATCCAGCGTGGCGACTACATCATCGACGGCAACCCGGATCCGCACGATATCCTGCGCATTCTGGGCGTCGAGGCACTGGCTGAGTACCTGGTCAACGAAATCCAGGAGGTCTACCGCCTCCAGGGCGTGCCGATCAACGACAAGCACATCGAAGTCATCGTGCGCCAGATGCTGCAGAAGGTCGAAATCCTCGATGCCGGTGACACCGGCCTCATCAAGGGCGATCACCTCGACAAGACGGAAGTCGATGCCGAGGACCTCAAGGTCGAAAAGCGTGGCGGTCGTCCGACTGTCAACCAGCCGATCCTGCTGGGCATCACCAAGGCGTCGCTGCAGACCAAGTCGTTCATCTCGGCCGCTTCGTTCCAGGAAACGACGCGCGTCCTGACCGAAGCTTCGGTCCAGGGCAAGATCGATACGCTGGACGGCCTGAAGGAAAACGTCATCGTCGGCCGTCTGATCCCGGCCGGTACGGGCGCCTACCTGCGCTCGCTGCAACGCATCGCGCTCAAGCGCGACGAGCAGCTGACGCACCAGCGCGAAGAGACGATGGAGCCGCTGCCGGCGGAAGTCCTGCTGGAAGGTCCGGTTGCCGGCGAGTAATTACTCGCTTGCGAAAGAAAATCGAAACCCCTGAGGTCCTGCCTCAGGGGTTTCTTTTTTTGCCGGAGGTTGACCGGCTTTCTGACACAATCCCTGCTATACGATACCGTCCAGACTGATTAGCTATCCCGACCGCACGGCACATGACGCACAGAGCATATTTAGGGGGAATGACCAGTGTGGCCGTTTGGGCGCTCGCCTGGGTGGCGGGTGTGCCTGTCATGGCGCAGACGCCTCCGGCAGAACAGCAAGAAACGGGTGAAGCGACGGTCAAGGACAAGGCCTGTGAAAGCGCCGAAGACGGCGCCGAACCGGCAGACGAACACACGGAAGCCGAAGCGTGCGAGCCGGCGGACGAAGAGGGCGAACCCGTCGTCGTCAACGGCAAGCGCGCGCTCAACCGCATCGACCGCCAGGTCTATGATGTCACCAAGGACCCTGATAACGCCACCGGATCGACGGCCGATGCGCTCGAGAAGGTCCCTGGTGTCAACGTCACGCCGTCGGGTGACGTGACCCTGCATGGCAATTCGGTCGAGATACTGGTGAATGGCAAGCCATCGCCTCTGTTCTCCGGCGACAATCGCGGGGCGGCCCTGAAAGCCATGCCTGCGGGGACGGTGTCATCGATCGAGGTCATGTCCAATCCCGGTGCGCAGTACGGTTCGTCGAGCGCCGGCGGCATCATCAATATCGTGACCAAAAAGGCTGCGCCGCCAGGCATGTTTGCCGACGTGAACGGTCAGATCGCATCGACGGGCAGCTACAGTACCGGTGGCTTCCTGCAGTATAATCGCGGACAATTTACCACCATCGCGTCGCTGAACGCATCGGAAAATCGCAATCGCTCACGCAACCGGTCGTCGCAGGCCGAACTGGACGATAATGGCCAGACACTGCGGTCGACGGACAATACCGGCGTCACGGAATCGCGCAGCCGATCGATCTTCGGCAACGCCACCGTCGACTACGATGCCGGATCGTTCGACACCGTTACCGGCCTTGTCAATGTCATGGCGATGTCGGGAACCTCAAGGAGCCATGGTGAGACGGCGATCCGCAACGCCGCCGGTGTCGTGACGGATCAATATGAAAGCAATGGCGCGTCGGATTTCGACAACCAGGCGACAACGCTTGGTCTCGGCTGGACGCGCATCGGCAAGACTCTCGGTGAAACGCTGAAGCTTGATGCCAGGGTGACGCGTGAGACGACGCAGTCCAACGGCGATTTTCTGACGGATTATTCGCTGTCGAGCATTCTTGGCAGCGGCAGCCAGCGTCGTCAGCCAAGCGGGACCAAAACCGAGGCCACCAAGTTTACCTTGAGCGCCGACTATGACGGCTACATCGGCGACGATCAGATATCAGCCGGGGCCCAGGTCGACCACGACGACACCACCCAGGACAGCCAGATATTCAGTCTCTCGGCGCCGGGCGTTACCGTCATGATGGCCAATCCTTTGTTGACCAACCGCTTTGATTACCGCCAGACGATCAGCGCCGCCTATGTCACCTATCAAAAGGCATTAGGCGACCATTGGGTCGTGCTGGGCGGTCTCCGGGCTGAGGCGCTCGACTATGAAAGCCCGGACACCGCGGGTGGCGCGCCGGTCAAAATCGCCCATACCAACGTCAATCCCAGCCTCTTCGCGACCTATGTCATTTCCGACCTCAGCAAGATCCGGCTGAACTATTCGCGCCGGCTGCAGAGACCGACGCCGTACGACCTCAACCCGTCGCTAACCTACGTCAATGCGCAGTTGGTGCGGGTCGGGGCGCCGGCGCTCAAGCCCCAGGACATCACATCCCTCGAGGCATCCTACGAGTACGTGAAGATGGCGACCAGCTATTCAGTGCGGCTTTACAGTCTCGACAATGACCGGATGATCAATCCGGTGACCGAGATTATCCCCGACCCGCAGGGTGCCGGCAACCAGGTCGTCCTGGTGTCGCGACGCAATGCCGGATCGAGCCGTCAGACCGGCATACAGTTGACCTACGCAAATAGCCTGGGTGAGAATTGGTTCGTAAACGCCAATCTCGATGTCTACGCTACGGACATGCAGGTGCCGGATGTGCCGGGCCGGCGGTCCATGGTCACGTCCAGCGGCCAGTTCGGCGTCAGTTACTCGCTGGCGAAAAGTACACTCTCGCTGAATGGCTATTTTACTGGTCGGCAGTTAACCGGCGATGGGTACACCTCGGGTTTCAGCGGAGGAACGCTGGCCTGGTACCGCGACCTGACGCGGGACGTAACCCTGTCGTTGGCGGTCAACGATCTGTTCAAACCCAGCGAGACCTTGGTCGTGCGTGATATCGGCCCTGTTCGAAGCACAGGCGCGTCAAGCGAACGGGCGCCGACCTTCGAAATCCGGCTCAGCCGGCGGTTCGCGTCGGGCAGCTTCGCGCCGCCGAAGCCGGATAGTACGCAGCCCTGACCGCCGCAAATTGCATATCGAAAGCTTATCCCGGCTGTGATTAGCGTACGGACCGTGATCCGGGGATTATCAGTATGCAGAACGCGCCTGTGTTTTATACGCCCGCTGTCGAAGTGCCGCAGCCGGACGAGGCGGAAACGATCGCCGACCTGGCCGCCATCCATATCAAGAGCATGCGGCGGGCGGCGGACGATCCCAACGATCTTCAGCGCGCTCAGCACAGCAAGAGCCACGGCCTGCTGATCGGGCGGCTGGAAGTGCTGGACGATCTCGATGAGACGCTGGCGCAGGGCGTGTTCGCCCATCCCGAGGTCTACGATGCGGTCGTCCGGTTATCGACCGTGCCCGGTGAAATCCTGCCTGATGCGTTTGGCACGCCGCGCGGCTTTGCCATTAAACTGATCGGTGTCGATGGCGAGCGTCTGCCGGGTTCGGAAGGCGCCATGACCCAGGATTTCATCATGGTGAATATGCCGGCCTTCGCCGCGCCCAGCCTCAGGGCAATGATCCCGCCGATGAAGGGACTGGCGGCAATCAGCGGCCGGATGGAAGGCTTGAAAATGGCGACCGCGGCCGTAGCGCGCGCGACCGAAGCCTTTATCGAGGGGGCAGGGGGCGATGCACCCGGCTGGCGCGGCATCGGCGGTGAGCAGCCACGCCACCCTTTGGGCGAGACCTATTACAGCCAGGTGCCGATCCTTTTCGGGCCCTATATGGCCAAGTTGTCTTTGGTGCCCAGTTCCAGCAACCTGACACGCCTGACTGGCAAACGGATCGATACCGACAGCGATAAGCTTGCGCTTCGCAAGCTGATGAATGCGCATTTCGAAATGCAAGGCGGCGAGTGGGACCTGCGCGTCCAGCTGTGCACCGATCTCGAAACCATGCCGGTCGAAGACAGCACGCGGGCGTGGTCCGAAGAGGACAGTCCCTGGCAGACCGTGGCGCGCCTGAGCCTTGCGCCGCAAACCGCGTGGAGTGAGGAGCGTGCGCGCGTCATCGACGACGGCATGTCGTTCAACCCGTGGCATGGTATCGCCGTGCACCGTCCGCTCGGTTGGGTGCAGCGCGCCCGCAAACCGGTCTACGAAGCATCGGTACGCATGCGCGGCCAGAGCCACGGCCTGAGCATTACCGAACCTGACAGTGTGGAATTTCTGTTTGCCGACGAGCCGCTGGAGGCGGAGGTCTTCTATCCGTAAACCGCCGCTTGACGCGAAGTCACCCATAGGTTACATGTAACCTTAGGGTGACTTTGGGGAGACGGGAATGGATAGTGAGCGGTTAATGCGGCGAGCGGAAACGCACGTCGCGCTGCGTAAAGGGTTTATGGTCGTCAATGCGGTGGCTTATATCGGTTGGATGACGTCGCTGGCCTTGCCCGGAACAGATCTTTTGACAGCTGCAGAATGGGAAATGGTGCGAAATATTTCGCGCTATGTCTGGCTTCTCAGCCTCGTGGTGATCTGTACGCAATTTGGCATGCTGAAGCGCAATCGCGATCTTGCAGTGCTGGTCGACGACGAGCGCTCCAGCGAGAAAACGGCACTGGCTTTCAAAGGCGGGTACTGGGTACTGCTGGTGGCTGTGGCCGTCCTGTATTTAGCGAGCCTGCTTACGCCTGCCATGGACATGCGCACCTTTATGCCGCTGCTGCTGGCTGCAGGCGTGTCAGCCCCGACCTTCGCCGTCATTTTCTTCGGCAAAGACTGACCGTGGCGGACAGGCTCAGAAACCGCATTAAAGATTACCGCACCGCGCACAACCTGACCCAGGCTGATCTGGCCGTCATGGCTCAGGTATCGCGCAAGACAATCAACACCATCGAAAACGAGGTTTTCGTGCCGTCGACGACGCTGGCGCTCAGATTGGCGCAGGTGCTGGGCGCGCGCGTCGAGGACCTCTTCTATCTGGAGGCATTATGAAATCCCCGTACGGCAATCCGTGGAAGCGTAAGATCTACGCCAATCCCTACGCCAACCCTAAGCGCGAAGCCGCCAAGGCCGAAGCCAAAAAGCGCGCGCAGTCGCTGATGATGAATGTCGCGATCTGGGGTTCTGTGCCGGCGACGATTGTCATGATCGCCGCCGCGCTCAGCATAAGATAATCAGACTGCTTGCCCGGCGGCCCAGCCTGACGACCATGCCCATTGGAAATTGTAGCCGCCAAGCCAGCCGGTGACGTCGACGCACTCGCCGATGAAATAGAGGCCCGGATGCAGGCGGCTTTCCATGGTCTGCGACGACAGGCCGTCGGTGTCGATGCCGCCGGCCGTCACTTCGGCCGTGCGGTAGCCTTCGGTACCCATCGGCACAAGTGTCCATTTGTTTATGGCTTTGGACAGCAGGTCGAGGCTTGCGTTTGGCAAGTCGCCAACATTGCTTTCGCCGCGCAAGTTGTTGAGTTCCAACAGCCGATCGCTTAACCGCCTTGGCAAAAGCTCGGCCAAGGCATTACCCAGTTGCTGCTTGCCGCGCGACTGCTTGCGTTCCAAAAGCCAGTCCATCACCCTGACGCGGGGCAGCAGGTCGATTTCGAGCGGCTCGCCCGTACGCCAGTAGCTGGAAATCTGCAAAGCCGCCGGACCGGACAGGCCGCGGTGAGTGACCAGAAAGCCGTCGGTAAATTGCGTCTTGCCCGCGGTCATCTTGGCGTCGAGCGCGACGCCCGCAAGCCCGTTCAGGTCATCCAGCTTGTCGGGGCCAAGCGTGAACGGCACGAGCGCAGGCCGTGTCTCGACGATCGTGTGACCGAACTGCCGTGCCAGTTCGTAGGCAAAACCGGTCGCGCCCATCTTGGGGATGGACAGGCCGCCCGTCGCAACGACGAGTTTTTCGCAGGCGAGGGGGCCGCCGGACGTCTCGACGATAAAGCCGTTGTCGCGCGATTCGACGTGCCGTATCTCGGTCTTCAGCCACAACTGGCCTTTGGCCGATTTCAGATCGTCGAGCAGCATGTCGATAATGTCGAGCGCTGAGTCCTCGCAGAACAACTGCCCTTCGGTCTTTTCGTAATAGGGAATGCCGCGTTCGATTACCCGCCCGACGAAGTCCCACGGCGTAAAGCGCTTGAGCGCCGAAATACAGAAGTGCGGGTTTTGCGAGATGAAATTCTTCGCCGTCGTCTTCAGGTGCGTGAAATTGCACTTGCCGCCGCCGGAGATGCGGATTTTCTCGGCGGGCTTTGCAGCATGGTCGAGCACCACGACCTTGCGGCCGCGTCGCGCGGCTTCGATGGCGCACATCAACCCCGCCGCACCGGCACCCAATACTATAACGTCGAAACTGCGCAAACGCCCTCACAAATAATTGCCGCAGCTTACCTTACGGCTATCTTGCGGCGCGCCAGATTTGGCTTAAGGTCGCCACCTCTAAACCATAAGGAGTCGCAGGGCCATGTCCGATCTGGAAACCATCACCGCGAAAATCGTCGAAAAGCTGGGTACGGAATCCGGCCTGGGCAAGATCGTGAAGCTCGACTTCGGCGGCGACGGCAAGATACTGATCAATGGCGCTGCTATCCCGAACACCGTCACCAACGAAGATGGCGACGCCGACGCGACCATCCAGATCAATATCGACGATTTCAAGAGCATCGCTTCGGGCGCGCTCGATCCGATGATGGCCTTCATGACCGGCAAGATGAAGATCCAGGGCGATATGGGCATCGCCCAGCGCCTGGCGCCGCTCCTCAAAGGCTAACCACCAGGGTCCGAAGGACCCTGGACCCGGAATCGTGACGTCACGCGATGAAGGGCCTCAGGCTAATCAACCGGGACCTGATTTGTTGGGTTGCGATGAACCAACGACGCGGTCGCCGACATAGGGGTTGCCGCGTCGCTCTTCATTGAAGCTCGACATCGGGCCGTGCCCCGGCACGAAGCGCACGTCGCCCAGCGGCCACAGCTTCTGCGTGATGGCGTTGATCAGGTCGGCATGGTTGCCGCGTGGAAAGTCGGTGCGGCCGATCGAGCCGGCGAACAACACGTCACCGACCTGGGCGAACTGGCTTTCCGGGTGATGGAAGACGACGTGCCCTGGTGTGTGCCCCGGGCAGTGGATGACGTTCCAGGTCGTCTCGCCCAAGGTCACCGTGTCACCGTCTTCGAGCCAGCGGTCGGGAACGAAGCTTTGCGCGTCATAGATGCCCCAGCGTTTGGCGTCTTCGGGGATGCGCTCGATCCAGAATTCATCGTCGCGATGCGGACCTTCGACAGGACACCCCGTCAGTTCGCGTAACGCTTGCGTCCCGCCAGCGTGGTCGGCGTGGCCGTGCGTCACCCAGATCTTTTCCAGGGTCAGCCCGCGCCGTTTCAGTTCCTCGACGATCGGCTCGATATCGCCACCCGGATCGATGATCGCGGCCTTGTTGGTCTTGGTGCACCACACGACCGTGCAATTCTGCTGAAGCGGTGTCACCGGCGCGATAAGGACGCCGACGGGAGAGGGGGAAGCGGTCATGGAAATCACCAGAAAGCGAATGGCACCTGTATGGCCGGGTCGCTCAGCCAAATCAATTTAAATGGTACGACCCTGGCCATTTCGCCATTGCGAAGGGATCGTTTTTATCCATATTGCTGCAAATGCGCGCCGTCGATTTCTGGAAAATTCCATAAATTAGAATATTTTGCCCGTATCTTTTCATGTTTCGTAAAATTGTTGCGAAACCAACTTTAGCGTTATAGTCTCGTTTATCAAACCGGCGCCCGGGGGCGTTCAGGTAGCATATTTCCAAGGGTGATTGATGAACTGGCGCGTAAAGTCACTTGACGCGATCCTGGCCACGGCCGAGAAAAAATCGCTGCACCGCTCTCTGGGTGCCTTCCAACTGACCATGCTGGGCATTGGTGCCATCATCGGTACCGGTATCTTCGTCCTGACCGCCGCGGCCGCGCAAAAGGCCGGACCGGGCATGATGTTCTCCTTCATCGTCGCCGGTTTTGTCTGCGCCGTCGCCGCCCTGTGTTACTCCGAACTGGCCTCGATGGTGCCGGTATCGGGCTCGGCCTACACCTATACCTACGCCGTCATGGGCGAACTGCTGGCCTGGATGGTCGGCTGGGCGCTGGTCCTGGAATACGCCGTCGCCGCCTCCGCCGTCTGCGTGGGCTGGTCGGGCTATGTCATGGGGCAGATACGGGAGTATACAGGCTTCGTACTGCCTGAGCTATTGGCGAACGGGCCGGTATGGGGCATGAACGGCTTTATGCCCACCGTCGATTTCAGCCACGGTTTCGTCAACCTGCCGGCCATCATCGTTGCTGGCGCCGTCACCTGGCTGTTGGTCATGGGCACGACAGAAAGCGCCACGGTCAATGCCGGGCTGGTCGTCGTGAAGATCGTTGCGCTGACGGCCTTCATCGTCATCAGCCTGCCGCTCATCAAGGGCGAAAACTTCACGCCTCTGATGCCGAACGGCCTTTTCGGTCACGATGGCCTGGGGGTTATCGGCGCGGCTGCATCGATCTTCTTCGCCTATGTCGGCTTCGACGCCGTGTCGACCGCCGCCGAAGAAACCAAGAACCCGCAACGGAACGTCCCGATCGGCCTGATCGCTTCGCTCGGCATCTGCACCATCTTCTACCTGTTGGTCGCAGCCGGCGTGGTCGGCACGGTCGGTGCCCAGCCGATCAGCGACGCTGCCGGCAATGTCCTGTCGCCGGACAGCGCAGCCTTTACGCTGCATTGTAAGGCACTGGCCGACGCCGGCACCGCGCCGATTGTCTGTTCGAAGGAAGCCCTTGCCGAAGTCCTGCGCGTCATGAAGTTCGACCTGATCAGCAAGCTGGTCGGCACTGCCGCCTCGATCGCCCTGCCGTCGGTCATCCTGATGATGATCTATGGCCAGACGCGTATCTTCTTCGTTATGGCCCGCGATGGTCTGCTGCCTGAAAAACTGGCCGACGTTCACCCCAAGTGGAAAACGCCTTGGAAGATGACCATCTTCACCGGCATCTGTGTTGCCGTTGCTGGCGCCTTCTTCCCGGTCGGCCAACTGGCGGATGTGTCCAACTCCGGCACACTGTTCGCCTTCTTCATGGTCGCTATCGCCATCATGGTCCTGCGCGTTAAGGACCCGAAGCGCCACCGTCCGTTCAAGACGCCGCTGGTGTGGATCATTGCGCCGCTGGCCGCCCTGGGCTGCCTTGGTCTCTATTTCAACCTGCCGCTGGTCGCCAAGCTGGTCCTGCCGATCTGGGGCGCCGTCGGCCTGGTCATCTACTTTGGCTACAGCCGCAGCCACAGCCATGTCGGCCGGGGCCTGATTGAGGTCCACGAAGACGACAAGGATATCCCACCGCCACCAGGCACGACCTGAGACGGCAGCCATTGAGAATAAGGGCGTCCGGGCTACCGGGCGCCTTTTTCTTTTGCCTTTCGTCTGTTACGGAGCAGTCATGCTTCCCGTCGAAGAGATATTCGCGCCTCTCAAGGCGTGGCTGGCAAACAATGCCACCGCCCTGATCATCGCCCCACCCGGCGCAGGCAAGACCACGGGTGTGCCCCTGGCACTGCTGGACGAGCCATGGCTGGCTGGCCAGAAAATCATCCTGCTCGAGCCCCGCAGGCTGGCGGCACGCGCCGCGGCGGCGCGCATGGCCGAAACCCTGGGCGAAGCGGTCGGCCAGACGGTCGGCTTCCGGGTGCGCGGCGAGACGAAGGTCAGCGGCAAGACTCGCATCGAAGTCGTCACCGAAGGCATATTTTCAAGATTGATCCTCGATGATCCGTCGCTTGACGGCATCGGCTGCGTAATCTTCGATGAGTTCCACGAACGCAGCCTCGATGCCGATCTGGGCCTGGCCTTTGCCCGCGATGCGCAAGGCGTCCTGCGCGAAGATCTGCGGCTGCTGGTCATGTCGGCGACACTCGACGGCGAGCGCGTGCTGGGCCTGTTGCCGGACGCTAAAGGCTTTACGTCGCTGGGCCGGACCTTCCCGATCACCACCCATTATCTCGGTCGTGACCAGGCCCTGCCCATGGAAACGGACATGGCGCGGCATATCGTGAGGTTGTCCGGCAAGTTGTCGCCGGAAGCCGCTGAAACCCTGCTGGTTTTTCTGCCGGGACAGGGCGAGATTCACCGCGTCGCCCAACGTGCCGAGGAACGGGGCCTGCCGGCACACATTGAATTGCACAAGCTCTACGGCGCCATGGATTTCCGCGATCAGGCGCGTGTGCTGGCGAAGAATACGCCGGGCCGTCCCAAGATCGTGCTGGCCACCGCCATTGCCGAAACCTCGCTGACGCTCGACAAGGTGGCCATGGTCGTCGACTGCGGCCTGTCGCGGCTGGGGCGCTTCGACCCAGCGCGAGGCGTCACCGCCTTTGTTACCGAACGGTCGTCGCGCGCTTCCGCCGACCAGAGGCGTGGTCGCGCCGGCCGGACGCAGAAAGGCGACGCATATAGGCTGTGGGACGCCGAACAGGATCGATCATTGATTCCATTCGCCCGGCCGGAAATTCTCGAGACTGACCTGTCGCAACTGGCCCTGTCCTTGCGGCTGTGGGGGGCCAAATCGACCGAAGGCCTGGCCTTGCTCGATCACCCGCCCAAGGCCGCTATGGACGAAGCTGTAAAGCTTCTCCAGGCGCTGGGCGCTCTGGATGCCAATGGCGACCTGACGGCGCACGGCCGGCTGATGGCGCAGTTGCCGATGGCGCCGCGGTTGGCGCACATGCTGCTGAAGGCCGCCGAGGCCGGTGCGGCGGCACAAGGGGCGCAACTGGCGGTACTGCTGTCGGAAAACGGCGTCGGCGGTAAGGCGACCGATCTCGACCTGCGCCTTGAGGCCTTGGGGCGCGACCGGACGCCCAAGGTCACGCAGGCCCGCAATCTGGCCGACAACTGGACTCGGCAAGCGTCGGCGCTCGTCAAATCGTCAACCAGGGCTGGCGGAAAGACCCTGTCGCACCATCTGCTGGCCGAATGCTTCCCGGAACGCATCGCGCGGGCACGCGGCAAACCGGGCGAGTTTCTGATGGCGAACGGCCGTGGCGCCTATGTCGATGAACACGATCCCCTCACCAAGGCCGAATTCCTGGCGGTCGGGGATCTCGGCGGTGGCTCTAACCGCGACCGTATCCTGCTGGGCGCGGCCCTGACCGAGGCCGAGGTCCTGACACTGTTCAATGATCGCGTAAGCAAAGGCCCGGTGCTGGAAAAGAGCAATGGCCGCTTCCGGGCGTTCGAGCAGGTGCGGCTCGGCGCCATAGTCTTGTCGTCGAAGCCCATGGCGCAGATTCCGGCCGAGCTTCTCCTTCATGCGGAAGCCGAAGAAATCAAGCAAAAGGGTCTGAAAGCACTGAAATTTTCGGAAGGATCGGAGGGCTTGCGCGAACGCGTCGCCTTTCTCCGCCGCCAGGACGATACCTGGCCCGACATGGGCGACGACGCACTTTTGTCAACGCTTGAGAGCTGGCTTGGACCCTATGCTGCTGGCAAGTCGATGTTGTCCTTGAGCGCGCATTACACCTATCAGGCCTTGCTGAATATCCTGACCTACGATCAGCAAAAGGCCTTGGACAAGCTGGCGCCGGAGACGCTGCGCATGCCCACGGGATCGAACATTCGCATCGATTACGGCGCAGAAGGTGGGCCGCGCGTCGATGTCCGCGTCCAGGAGCTTTACGGCACCACCATCCACCCGACGCTTGGCCCCAACCGTATCCCGGTGACCTTGTCCCTAACGTCGCCCGCACACCGGCCGATCCAGATCACCAAGGATCTGCCAGCCTTTTGGGATGGCTCGTGGTCGGAGGTGCGCAGCGAGATGAAGGGCCGTTATCCGCGTCACGTCTGGCCCGAGAACCCGCGCGAAGCCGATCCAACCACGCGCGCGAAGCCCCGTGGTACCTAAGCGCCGAACATAATTGCATCCATATTTGTCTTTGAGCGTATAATTTGCAGAGACTCACCTGGAGGCGCCGTGCTTACCGTTCATCACCTGGAAAACTCACGCTCACAGCGTGTTCTGTGGCTGCTCGAAGAGCTGCGCGTGACCTATGACGTCAAGCACTACAAGCGCGACGCCAACTATCTGGCGCCGACCGAGCTGAAGAAAATCCATCCGCTGGGCAAGGCGCCGGTCATTGTCACGGACGACGGCGAAGTCGTCGCCGAAACTGGCGCAATCATGGACTACATCCTGCATACCTACGACGGTACAGGTTTGATACCGCAGCCGAAGACACGCGCGCGCAATGCCTTCACCTACTGGATGTTCTATGCCGAAGGCTCAGCCATGCAGCCCCTGCTGCTGAAGCTGGTGGTCGATCGCATCCGTACCAAGACGCCGCTTCTGGCGCGGCCGATTGCGTCGCGGATCGCCGAGAAGATAGAGGATCTGATGGTGCGGCCGAACCTGAATGCCAATATTGATTTTTGGGAAAAGACGCTCACCGATCATGAGTGGTTTGCGGGAGATGAATTCACCGCCGCCGACATCATGATGAGCTTTCCGGTCGAGGCGGCAGCTGCGCGCGCCGGCGCCGGAGACAGACCGCACGTCCGAGCCTGGCTGGATCGCATTCACGCCCGTCCGGCGTACGGACGAGCGCTGGAACGCGGCGGGCCTTACGCCTACGCATAAGGCGAGTACGGCAAGACCTTAGACCAGCACGCAGGCCGACATGGTCGAAGCGAGCAAGCCGAGGGCGATAGTGGTAAGCAGACGTTTCATGTGCGCTATCCTATTATTTCAAGGTGAAGTTTGGCCAGCTTGAGGTAAGCAGGCAATGTTGATTGGGGGCGTTTCGCCTAACCAGTTTGGTAGCAGGCGTCCTTCTGGCGTCAGCCAAGGATGATACAGCCTGACAGGCTAGCGGCCACAAGGCCCAGGACAACGATCTTGAGTACGAGGGATTTCATTTCAGGAACTCTCTTTTGGTTATGTGCGTGTATTTTCGGCGGCTTTTCAGGTTGCCGTCTTTTCGACTTCTTCAGCGGGCTTCTCATCGTGATGCTGATGATCGTCGTCTGATTTGTGATGATGGAAGCTACCGTCCTTGCCGTCAAGGACGACGACGCAGCCCGAGAGCGACGTCATAAGCGCTGCGGCGATAGCCAGTCTGGCCAGTTTCGAAATCATGTTTGCCCCTTTGGATAGCGTGAACGGTTTCAGCCTATGGCCGCCACTATGAATGCAAAATGAACCCGGGCGACCTTAATTCTTTTTAATTTAAGGGGTTACGGCGTCCGTTTCCTTTGCCCATCGGCTGGCCAGCGGTGTACAGATCAAAAGCTGCAGCGGGTGATAGATCATGATGGGGAGCAGGATCAGGCCCAGGCCGGGGTGACCGGCAAACAAGAGGTGCGCCATCGGGATGCCGGCCGCCAGCCCCTTCTTGGTGCCGCAGAAGACGACGGCGGAGCGCGCGGCGGGATCGACATTGCCGCGATCGCACAGTTTCCACAGCGTGAACAGCACCAGGAAGAACAGGCCCAGCGTCGCTGCGACCGTCAGGGACAGGATGGACGAGGACGTGCTGCCCCAAACGTTCTTGGCGAAGGAGTCGCAGAAGGATGTGTAGACCAGAAGCAGGATCGAGCCGCGATCGGCGACCTGCGCCCACGTCTTGTTAGCGGTCAACCATGTACCGATCAGTGGGCGTGCCAGTTGTCCGGCGATCAGAGGCACGATTATCCACAGGGTGAGGTCAAAGAAAACACCAACGATATCTAAGCTTTGTCCCGATGTCTGAAGCATCAGGCTCATCCATAGCGGCGTGATGAAGATGCCGATTGGGCTTGAGATGGCTGCATTGAAGATGGCGACTGGCACGTTGCCGCGCGCCGCCGCCGTCATGGCGACCGACGACGAAATGGTCGAGGGCAGGGCGCACAGGTAAAATAGCCCTATCCTGAGATCCGGGCTGATCCAGCGCCCGGCCAGCAGCAGGAACAGGCCACCGATCAGCGGGAAGAGCAGGAAGGTCGTCGACTGGATGATCAGGTGGAGGCGCCAGCGCATAACGCCGCCCTTGAGCGCGGCAAACGACAGCAGGGCGCCGTTGAGAAAGAAGACGACCGCGATCGCCGCCTTGGTTAGGATTTCCGGATGGAGCGCGCCACCTTCGGCGCCCGGACCAGGGAAAAGCCAGGCCAGTAGGATGGCCAGACCCATGCCGGTCAGGAAGAGGTCGGGCTTGAAACGCCCTAGGTTCACAGGCCGCACGCCGCGTAGATCATGATGCCGGTAGCGACCGACAGGTTCAGGCTGTCGGCGCGGCCGCGCATCGGAATCTTGACATTGGTGTCGCAGGTGGCGGCGATGTCGGGCGTCAGGCCCGACTGTTCCGTGCCCATGACGATCAGGGTCGGCCGTTGATAGGGGGCGCTGCGGTGATCGTATTTGGCGGTCAAAAGCGTGCCGACGACGGAGCCCGTCCAGCGGCCGCGATCGGCCAGGAATTCTTCGCGCGTACATTTGACGATCGGCAGGGCAAAGACCGAGCCCATGGTGGCGCGCACGGTTTCGACCGAGAAAGGATCGACGCAGTCGCCGATCAGGATGACGCCGCCAATGCCGGCTGCGTCGGCCGTGCGGATGATCGTTCCCAGATTGCCGGGGTCGCGCACCTGCTCAAGCGCCACCCAGACGTCATTGCTGTCGGGATCGATATCGGAAAGTGTCGCGACACGCTGGGCGAAGACGGCGACGACCATCTGCGGGTTATCCTTGCGCGAAATCTTTTCGAGAATTTCGCGGGTGACCTCGAGGACTTCGCCGCCGGCCTTCAGCGTCTCCTCGATGGCCCGCTTTTGTAGGGGATGCGGATCGGAGTGGTTGCCGTAGACCAGGATCAGCGGCGTGATGCCTTGATCCAAAGCATCGATGATGATCTTCAGACCTTCGGACAGGAAGTGGCCGGTGGCTTCGCGTTCCTTGCGCATATGCAGGGCGCGGATGTCCTTGACCGTCTGGTTGGTCAGCGAGGTGATCTGTTTGATCATCGCTGCCACCGCGCAAAGAAGGACAGGCCGATTTCGCGCGGCTGGATGGCCGACGGCTTGATGCCCTTGGGCGGTTTCGCGTCCTCGATCAGGGTCAGCTCGCCGTGATCGACCGTACCGCCGCGTGAAGGACCGACTGCTTCGGCCAGAAGATGCGCCAGGGCCGGGCCCGAGACGCGCGCGGCATAGGCGTTGAGCAGCAGGAAGGCCGCGTCGTCCGACAGCAACTGCGCGCAGAGATGGATCATCTCCGGCAGGTCTTCGAACAGGCGCCAGACTTCGCCTGTGGGCCCGCGCCCGTACTTCGGCGGGTCTAGGATGATGGCTTCGTATTTCGAGCCGCGCTTGACTTCGCGCTGGACGTATTTTCGGGCGTCCTCGCAGATCCAGCGTACGGGCGCGTCAGCCATTCCCGACAGGAGCGCATTGTCGCGCGCCCAGCCGATGGCCTTTTTCGAGGCGTCGACGTGGGTGACTTTTGCGCCTGCTGCGGCCGCTGCCAGGCTGGCGACGCCGGTATAACCGAAGAGGTTCAAAACCCGTGCGCCGGGACGGGCCTTCAGTGCGGCCGATTGCCATTCCCAATTGGCGGCCTGCTCCGGGAAGAAAGCGAGGTGGCGGAAACTGGTGAAGCGGCCATAGAAGCGGACGTCGCGCCACGACAGCGCCCACTGTTCAGCGGGCTTGCGGTTAAAGGCCCATCGGCCTTCGTCTTCGTCGCCGGCGGGGTCGAAGGTCGCATCGACGCGGTCCCACAACTCGGGGTATTTCGGCGCCCACCAGCATTGTGGCTCTGGGCGCACGACCAGATAGTCGCCGTAGCGTTCCAGCTTCTTGCCGTCGCCGGAATCGATGAGCGCGTAGTCTGCCCAGGCGCGGGTGCGCAAGGTGGTGGCGGTGTCGGTGATAATCATGGCTTGGGAATAGTCGCCCGCCGCGCCGTCGTAAAGTCTTTATCGCCATCGGGCACGCGACTTGCTTGTTACATCTGTCAAAGTGTAGACGGGGCGAAAGCGCGTCCGGTTTAATGGAAATGGAAGCTTTCTCCTGTCTCTTTCCGGGATGGGATTGACAGGGGAATCGGATCCGGTGGCGTTAAAGGCCTCGCGATATATGGGCTGGGTGGCTGTGCTGGCGACGTTTTGCACGTCACAGGCTGTGGCCGTGCCGCGCGTCGTGTCGCTTGACATGTGCGCCGACCAGTACGTGCTGGGGTTGGTGCCGCGCGACCAGATCGCCGGCGTATCGATGCGTGCACAACTGCCGGAATCCTTCTATCGCGACCGCGCCAAAGGGCTGCGCCGTGTACCCGCCAAGAGCGAAGCCGTCCTGGCCCTGGCGCCCGATGTCGTGGTGCGGACCTGGGGTGGTGACCGCAAGCTGCTCGACCGTCTCGCCAAAAACGGCATAAAGGTCATAACGATAAATGACTTGCAGAATTTGGATCAGGCGGAAGGTGAGCTTCTGCGCATCGGTGTGGAACTGGGCCAACCCCAGGCTGGGCAGGCCGAGGCACAACGCTTCCACGCCGCCATGGACGCTGTCCGACCGATCGGCCTTGGCCGGACGGCGCTCTACTATACGCCGGGCGGCTATACGGCCGGGCCGGACACCTTCACCGGTGACTTCCTCACGCGGCTTTCCTTCCGGATGGAAAGCCAGACCAAGGGCTTCTACTTCCTGTCGCCCGAGGTTTTGCTGAGCCTCAAGCCCGACGTGTTCGCGCTTGGTTTCTATGACGATGCCTACGCCATGCGCCGCGTGCCCGGGCGGCATCCCCTGGTCCGCAAGGCTATCGAACAGACGCCGCATTTCACTGTGCCAGCCACAGCTATCGCCTGTAGCGCCTGGCACGCCGCCTATGATCTGCAGGCGCTATCCATGACGACGATAAGGTAGAGATATGCATCTGTCGGCACGCACCCTCAGCCTGTCCCTGGCGGCCACAGCCGTGGCGCTGATCGCGCTCCTGCTGCTGTTCGGCGACGTGCCCATGCCGCTGCGGCTATGGATCGACGCCATGACGCGGCCGGAGTCTCTGCCAGGGCAGATCGTCTGGGACATCCGCCTGCCGCGCAATATCACCGCCTTTCTGGTCGGCGCCATGCTGGGGATGAGCGGCGCCCTGATGCAGGGCCTGTTGCGCAACCCGTTGGCGGAGCCCGGCATCCTCGGCGTGTCGTCCGGCGCGGGCCTTGGCGCGTCGCTGGCCATCGTGCTGGGTTTGGGCCTAACGCCGTTTGCGGTCGAAGGCTTTGCGCTTGTGGGTGCGGTGATTATCGCCGTCCTGCTGCTGCTGTTCACGGCGCGTTTTCCGCAGCGCCAATCCCTGATCCTGTTGGGCGTCGGCCTGACCGCCTTGTGCGGCGCGCTGATGGCGTTGGTCTTCAACCTGTCGCCATCGCCTGTGACCACGGCGGAGATCCTCGGCTGGACCATGGGCTCGGTCGAGAACCGCACCTGGGGGGATGCTGGCCTGTGTATCATCGGCCTGGGGCTGGCGAGCCTGTTGAGCTGGAAGCTGGGGCGAGGCCTGCGTTTCCTGACGCTGGGCGACGAGACGGCGCGCTCGATGGGCATCAACATGGCGCGGCTGGGGCAGGTGATCATCCTCGCTGCCGGCATCTTGTCGGGCCTGGCGGTGGCGGTATCGGGCGTCATCGGCTTCGTCGGCCTGGCGGCGCCGCATTTCGTCCGCGCCATGGGTGTCAAGGATCCGTTCCGCCTGATCTGGCCGTCGGCCCTGACCGGCGGCGTCATGGTGCTGATCGCAGACGGACTGGTGCGGCTGGTGCCAGCTTCGGGCGATATTCGGTTGGGGGTGCTGACCTCGCTGGTCGGTGCGCCTCTGTTTGCCGTCATTGCCTGGAAAAGCGCACGCAGCTGGATGCAGGATTAAGCGATGCAGACCTTGAAACTCAATCTGGTGAGCGTGCAACTGGGCGGACGTCTGGTGCTGGACCGTATATCGCTGGGCTTTGCACCGGGGCAGATGCACGCGCTGGCCGGACCGAACGGCGCCGGCAAGTCAACCTTGCTCAAGGCAATGGCTGCGCTTCTGCCGGTAAATACGGGAAACGTCTCGCTGAATGGCGCCGATGTGGCGCGCATGACGCCACCGCGCCGCGCCGACCATATCGCCTACATGCCGCAGGAACGGACCATTGCCTGGGACCTGGCCGCAGTCGATGTCGCTGCACTTGGCGCTTCGCATCTGGCACCCGAAATGGCACGCCAAAGGGCGTATGAGGAACTGACGGCCCTGGGCCTGAAGGATGTCGCCGATCGCGGTGTATTCAGCCTGTCGGGCGGGCAGAGGGCGCGTGTCCTGCTGGCGCGGGTCCTGACAGGACGCGCCGATGTCTACCTGCTCGATGAACCTCTGACGGCGCTCGATCCGGCCTGGCAACGCCACGTCCTGATGCGGCTTCAGCAGAAGGCGGCGGAAGGCGCAACCGTGATCGTCAGTCTGCACGATCTGCCGCTGACGGCACAATTCGCCGACACGGTCGTGTTGCTGAAGGACGGCCATATCGCCGCCAGCGGTCCGCCGGAAAATGTCTTCAACGGCGGGACCTTGCGCGATGTCTTTAATCTGTCAGGCGAGCTGATCCGGCGCGACGGGACCTTGCACCTGCAACTGGCCGCCGCGCCGCTGATATAGCGGATCAGTCGTTCCGCTTTTTCTTCTTGGTCTTCTTGGCTGGCGCCTTCCTGGTCTTAGCCTTCTTTGCCTTGGCCTTCTTGCTTTTGGCGGTCACCTTCGGCTTCACCGGCTCAGCCGCAGCTGCCTGGGCCAGGCTGGCGGCCAGTGCCGCGTTCTGGGCCTCGGCCTTCTGGTAATCGAGATAGCTCATCGCGCCGTCGCCATCGCCGCCGATCGTGCCGGTTTCGCCGTCGTCCGGGGTATTGACAATTGGCGCGGGCAGGCCGCGCTGGACATCGGCCCACGGTGTCAGCGCTGCGCTGCCGCCATTGAGGCGGGCGCGGTAGACGTGGACGTTCTCCGTCACCCGCATCATGTAGTTGCGGGTTTCGTTGAATGGATGGCATTCGATGAAGCTCAACGGATCGCCGTTCGGGCCGCGCGGATCGCCGCAGTCCCCGACCCATTTCGACATTCGGCTGGGGCCGGCATTATAGCTGGCAGCCGCCATGATGTAGGAGCCGTCAAAGCGCGTCACCAGTTCACCCAGGTGGTAGGCGCCGAGAGACATGTTGAATTCCGGCTCATAAAGCCTTGAATCGTTATAGCTTTGACCCAGGCGGCGCGCCACGGCCCTGGCGGTCGACGGGATGAGCTGCATCATGCCGCGCGCATTGGCGTGGCTGCGAACCTTGGGATCGAAGCCCGATTCCTGACGGGTAATGGCCAGCACAAACGCCTTTTCCGGCGACGGTACATCCGGCACGGCGCGCAACGGATAGGCGCGTTCCGGCAGGTAGAAGCCGCGCTGCATGGAGTTGCGCGCCACCTTCATGGCCATGAACTGCGTGTCGTAGCGCGCTGTCAGATCGACCAATAGCGCCTCTTCCTCGGCATTGGGCAGGACCAGGCTGGTCGCCAGGGCGATCTGGCGGAACATGTCGATCTGGCCGATGCTGGCCAGGATGCGGGCAGCGCGGATGGTGTCGCGGCTTTCGAAGCGCTGGCGATCGGCGGCGGACGGTATCGGGTCCTTGCCGATGGTGATGGTCTTGATGCCGGCCTTTTCCGCCGCCAACTGGCCGTAGAAGGCGTAGATGTACTGGCCGCCCTTGGCGTAGTATTTTTCGGCCTCGGTGCGGTCGGGATTGATGCCGTTCAGGCCAGGATTGTCACGCTTTTCATAGGCGCGGCCCAGCCAGTAGTTGGCGCGCCCTTGCGTGATCGGCGAGGTGCCGGCGGTGGCCAGGTTGTGGAAGTGCTCGACGGCGGCATTGGTGTCGTTGAGTTTCAGCAGCGCCATCCAGCCGGCGAAGAACTCGGCCTCGGCCTTGCTTTCGCCGGGCTCGAAACCGCCGCCCTTCATGGCGTTATAGGCCGAGCGGTAATCCTTGGCCTTCAGTGCCGACTTGAAGTAAGCGAGGCGCAGGGCATAGAGCTGGCTTGCGGCTTCCGGGCTCATCGAGGCTGGCGGCAGGTCGCCGAGGATCGGATAGCCGAGCGGCTCCAGACCCTTTCCAGACAAATACTTGGCGCGGGCAAAGGCCAGGGCCTTGTTGCGCGGATCGAATGCCAGCGCCGACGTATAGATGGCGTCGCTGCCTGCCGCGCTTGTGCGCATGGCAAGCGCCGCACCGGCGACGGCGCGGGTGTGGTCGTTGACGCTGGGCAGCAGGTCGCGGATCGCCTGGCTGGAACCCGACTGCGTATTGATGATCAGGCAGTTGACGCGGGCGATGGTGTCGTCCTGCGTCAGGTAGCGGCCGAACGCCTGCTGGAAGTTAGCCTGGCCCATGGCGTCGAACGTCTTGGTCCGCCACCACGTCTTGGCCAGTTGAGAAGCTTCCTCGATATTGCCGACCGCCTGCTGGGCATTGATCAGGGCGACAGCGCCTTCGAGGGTTTCGGGCGGCGAGCCGTTGAACCAGTCGACGATCTGCTGGCCCGACATGCCCGACAGGCCGATCATCTTTTCGGCGGCGATCTGGCGCTTGGTTTCGCGCGGCCAGCCCCACAGGTCGCGGCGGGCGCCATCGAGCGCGGCGAAGCTGTAGATATTCTGGCCGTCATTATTGATGATGGCCCAGGTGATGATCTTGCGGGCGGTCGGATTACTGAGGCCTGACTTCATCGAATCGGCGGCGGCGAAATTCTTCGTGCGCACCAGCTCGAGCGCGCTTTCCAGCGTCTCGACATCCTCAGCCGACATGATGGGCGGTTGATAGGGCTGGGATGTGTCAGGCGTCGCCATGGTGTTCTGTGCCGACGGAACCGGGGCAGGGACATCCTGCGCCGACACGGGCCCAAGGCCCACCAGGCCGGCGGCGCTGACGGTCAGGATGAGCGCAGCCTTGCGCCACAAGGGGCGCGGTGCTGCTGCTTGCGTCTGGACGCGATCTGGGAAGATAAGCTTCATGCCGGTTTTTAGTCCCTAGCCAATTCTTACGCGGTATATTGAGGCCCGTCGTTAACCGACTATAGGCCATAGTTTTCTTTTATAAAGACATTGCAGCCAAAGCCCGGCGGGCTTAAGGCTAAATTCGATATAATCTCCGATCTGCGATGATCGAAAGACACACCTCACGCGAAATGATCACGTTTTCATCACGTTGACAAAGCGAAGGCTGTCTCCGGCAAAAGACTGTGTGCAGGACTGGTTAAGGAATGAGTAACGCAAGGCAAGCCCCGCCGTTCAAGGGCGTCATTACCGCCATGGTCACCCCGTTTCGCAACGGTGAGGTCGACTATGCCGCTTTCGAAGCGCTGATCGAGCATCAGATCGCCGCGGGCGTGCACGGTCTTGTGCCTGTGGGCACCACCGGCGAGACCTCGACCCTGAGCCTGGATGAGCACAAGGAAGTCGTCCGGCTGTGCGTTGAACGCGTTGCCGGCCGCGTAAAGGTGATCGCCGGCGCCGGGTCGAACAATACCGCTGAGTCGATCGAGCTGGCGCACCACGCCAAGGCCGTTGGTGCAGACGCCGTTCTGGTCGTGGCGCCCTATTACAACAAGCCTTCGCAAGAGGGAATCTACCAGCATTTCAAGGCGATCAACGACGCCGTTCAAATTCCGATTTTGTTGTATAACGTCCCCGGCCGCACGGTCGTCGACATGAGCAATGAGACCGTGATCCGTCTGGCCAGGCTGCCGAACATCGTCGGCATCAAGGATGCGACCGGCGACATCGACCGCCTGAGCCATATGCGCCTGGGCATCGACAAGCCGTTTGCCTATATTTCCGGCGATGACCCGACCTTCCTCGGCTATTCGGCGCATGGCGGCCATGGCGTGATTTCAGTGACGTCCAATGTCGCGCCGGCGGCCTGCGTCGCCCTGTACAACGCCGCCGCCAAGGGCGACTATGAGACCGCGCGCCAGTGGCAGGACAAGCTGATCACGCTCGACAAGGTCCTGTTCGCAGATTCGTCGCCGTCGCCGACCAAGTACGCCATGAGCCGGCTTGGGCTGTGCACCGAAGAGGTCCGCCTGCCGATCACGGCCTGCAGCCAGGCCGTCCGGCCGTTGGTTGATGACGCCATGGCGCTGGCAGGTCTTGTACCGGAGCCAGCCTACCCTATTTAGGCAAATCCATGGCCAACGAAGAACCCTCAAATTACAAGGTGATCGCCGACAACCGGCGCGCACGCTTCGACTACTTCCTCGAACATCCGATCGAGGCGGGCATCGTGCTGACCGGCACCGAGGTCAAGTCGTTGCGCCAGGGCAGGGCCAATATCGCTGAATCCTATGTCAGCATTGAGAACGGCGACGAAATCGCCCTGGTCAATGCCGATATCCCGATCTACACCCAGGCCAATCGCTTCAATCACGAACCGCGCCGCGTGCGCAAGCTGCTGCTGCATCGCAAGGAAATCGGCCGGATGATGGCCGCCGTCCAGCGCGACGGCTACACCATGATTCCGACGAAGATGTACTTCAACGACAAGGGATTGGTGAAGATCGAGGTCGCCTTGGCCAAGGGCAAGAAGATCCACGACAAGCGCGAGACCGAGGCCAAGCGCGATTGGCAGCGCGACAAGGCGCGGCTGATGCGCGACAGAGGTTAGCAGAAGGGTTAGCTCGCCTGGTCCGGATAGGTCCAGGCGTTGCGGCACTGCGCCAGGGCGTCGCGCAGGCGATCTTCGTCGGTGACCGGTGAGACGTCCTGAACCTCATCTCCCACGGCCTGGTAAATGGTCAGCGCTTCCTCGTAACGCGACGACGCCTCGTCATAGTCTTCGCAGGTCTGGTAGGTGTCGCCGAGCTGGCTCAGGGTCGATGCCAGGGCCAGGACATCCGTGGTCTGGCGGTAGAGTTTGACGGCCTCTTCATAGAGCGGCACCGCCGCGACCGCATGGCCGTCGTCGCATTCCACCTCGGCCTTTACCGTCAGCGCCTGCGCCCAAAGGACGTCATTGGCCTGACGGCGCGCTATAAGGATCAAGGCATCAAGACTGGCGCGCGCGTCAGAGTATCGTCCGTCCTGACGCGCCTTGTCTGCCTGTCCGAAAAGCCGATCAATGCTCAGCACTGCCTGACTCCATCGCCAATCCCTGCGTAAATAAACACGCAATACGCGAATTGGTAAAGCCACAAAGTTGTGAGGTTACCGCTCACACAGTGGAATTCAGGCGACTTAAGCTGTCAGGCGTCGTCGTCTTCGTCCTGCGGGAACTTCGGATTGTTCTGTTGCTGGCGCGGACGGCCGATGACCGAGGCCAGGTCAGCCAGGTCGACGAAGGTGTCCGCCTGGCGCCGCAATTCGTCCGAAGTCATGGGCGGAGACGACTTCACGGTCGAGACGACTGTAACGCGCGCACCCTTGCGCTGAACGGCTTCGATCAGCCGGCGGAAGTCGCCGTCGCCCGAAAACAGCACCAGATGGTCGGCGTGTTCGGCCATTTCCATCATGTCGCAGGCGATTTCGATATCCATGTCGCCACGCCAGCGCTTGCGGCCCTGACTGTCGACATATTCCTTGGCCGTCTTGGTGATCAGCGCGAAACCGTTATAGTCCAGCCAGTCAACCAGCGGGCGAATCGGCGAATAGTCGTCGCCTTCCACCAGCGCCGTGTAGTAGTAGGCCCGGATCAGGATGCCGCGTTTGCGGAATTCATCCAATAACTTACGGTAGTCGATGTCGAAGTTGAGGGCTTTGGCGGCGGAATAAAGATTGGCACCGTCAATGAAAAGCGCGATACGGTCCGTCGGGTAGAAACTCATTCCAATGGCTTTCAAAAATAGTGTTCAAATGCCACCCAGGCCCAGTGACGACGACAACGCGGCAATTCTCATTGCCTACGGTTCCAACCTGCCGTCCGCCGCTGCTTTCCCCGAGCGTCAGTCTGCATCGCAAGCTTTTGCGCATGTTGTCAAGACATTGAAGGGGCGGGGACTGCTTGTTAACAGAATTTCATCTCTTTGGCGGTCGCTGGCCTGGCCCGATACTTCGCATCCGCCCTATGTGAACGCAGTTATACAAGTTGAAACAGAGCTTTCGCCCCAAGCACTTCTAAGTCTCCTGCATGAAATCGAATTCAATGCCGGCCGGGTACGCGAAACGCGCAATGCACCAAGGGTTCTAGACCTCGATCTTATTGCCTACGGTCGGAAAACTATGAATGAGGACGGCATTATACTGCCGCATCCGCGCGCCCATGAGCGCGCCTTCGTCATGGGGCCGGTGGCGGAGATTCTGCCCGGCTGGCGTCACCCGGCACTTGAGGAAACGGCTGCAAACCTATGGAAAGCAGCCAAAATTGGCGCGGATGCCTATCCCTTGGCGGATGCCAGCTGAGCCTGCCTGGCGCGCTGGTCCAGCCAGGTGTAAAGACCGACACCGGTGACGACGAGAAGCGTGCCGGCGAGATCGGCCAGGGTGGCGTTCTGGCGCAGGATCAGCACGCTCATCCCCAGCGTGAAGACGGGATTGATGAAGCTGATGACCGCATTGGCCTGCGAGGAAATACGACTGAGGGCAAAGTTCGTCAGGTAGCTTGGGGCCACCGTCGCACCAATGGCCAGGCCCAGGACCAGCCACGCCAGCGTTGCGCTGAGCTTGAGGTCGCTGGCGCTGTGCGTCAGGAAGAAGTGCGCGAAGGTGGCGATGGCCGCGCCTGACATGGCCCACGACGTAAACAGCGACGGGCCAAGGCGTGCGATCAACGGCTTGGCCAGCAGGAGATAGAGGGCGAAGGCCACCGACGAGGCCATGCACCACAGCGTACCGGCGACGATGGCGGAGCCGTGTTCGCGCAGGTCCGTCACGAAGATCAGGCCGATGCCGGCGTACGCAATGGCGAAGGTCCACAGGGCGTTGACGCGCAGGGCCTGGCCAAAGAACAGCGCGCCGAAGAGGATAACGAACAGGGGATAGGTGAAGATGATCAGCCGTTCGAATTCCGGCGACAGGGTCGTCAGGCTCTCGAAATCGGTATAGCTGGCCAGCCAGTAGCCGAGTGCCCCGACGGCCAGCGCCTTGGCGTAGAGGTCGGGCCGCGTCCGGACGGCGGGCGGTCCGTCGTGTCCAAGACGCCTGTTGCGCAGCCAGGTCAGGACACCGCCCACCACGAAGAAGGGTGTCGCCAGCATCAGGCGCAAGGTCAGAAGCGTCGAGGCGTCGATGTCGTATGCATAGGCGAGCTTGATCCAGATGGCCTTGCTGGCGAACAGAAAGGCGCCGAGCGCGGCCATAATGTAGCCGCCCCAGGTATTGAGCCAGTCTTTGGTTTTGGATGAAGCGCTCATGTCAGGGACCTGGAGTGAGGGCGCCTGAAGGATAGGTCTGCCGCGCCCGTTGGAAGGATCGGGCGGGGGATGGTTTAGGATCCTATTCGCCCTTTTTTGTGCGCAGTGTAATGCGCACGGCCTTGCATGCCCAAATAAGCTTGGACAGAATATCGAGCTGAATCAGCACATGATTTTGAGCAAAGGACGTGACCATGGCGGCGCATTACCGGCTTTCGGCCGCATTGGCAACGGCATGGCGTACAGTTGGGCGATCACTTTGGGTTACCCTGTGTGTGATTATGGTCACGGGACCAGCGGTCGCCGAGACGCTGAAGGGCAGGGCGCATGTCGATGACGGCGACAGCCTGGCGATCGGTGAACGGCGCATCCGTCTGTTTGGTGTCGATGCTTTCGAGTACCGGCAGATGTGCGGTCGGATGAAGTGCGGCAAGCTGGCTTTCCAGCAGCTCAGGCAGATCGTCGGGCAGCAGCCGGTGTCGTGCGCCAGGCAGGATACTGATCCCTATGGTCGCATGGTCGCGATTTGCACACTGCCGGACGGGCGCGATCTTGGCCGGGAGATGGTGCGAGGCGGTTATGCCGTCGCTTATCGCCGCTATTCGATGCGTTACGTTGCGGATGAAGGGCTGGCGAAAAAGCTGAGGGCAGGTGCATGGGCGCATGGCTTTCGGCGACCTTCGGATTATCGCAGGTCTCACTGAAGACCTGGGACTAGTCGCGGGTGGCGCGGACGGCCTTGTTCCAAATGCCGGTCGGCACGGACGGCGTGGTGTCGCTGAGGTGTGTCAGGTGAACGAGCAGGTCTTCCAGTTCATCGACGTCATAGGGCACGTGGATCAGCAGGACTTCGAGCTGACGGCGCGCATTGGTGTAGTGGCTGGCAGCGCTGCGGTGGACCTGGGCGCGCTCGCTCCAGCGGAACACTGTCTGGAAGACCGACAGGATCGAGGTCAGGCTGGCCAGGACGAAGATGGCGAGATTGATCGGGGTTTCATACTGGCCGTAGAATTCGGGCAGGATGATCGGAATCGCCGCCAGCACCGAGATCAGGAAACCGCCCCCCAGTGTCAGTGTGGTGAACCAGTTGGCGAAGCTGGACAGCGTATTGGTCGCCAGCCAGTGACCCAGCGCGCCACGCTTGATGCGGCGCTCGGTCTCTTTGAGAATACGCGGCAGCTCTTCGGCCTCGATTCTATTGCTGGCTTTATCGCTGCCGTCCACAGCCATGTCCCCCGACGTTAACCATTCGGATAACGCATACGGGGCTCAGGTCCTGCAGGCAAGATATTTCGTGTAATCAGAGCCCGTTGGCGGCGCTGAGCACCGCTTTGACGCTGGCCGTGGCGATGTCGTCGTCGATGCCGATGCCGAAGACGTGACGGTCGTCGGCCGTGCGGCATTCGATATAGGCGACAGCCTGGCTGAGCGAGCCCTTGGTCAGGGCGTGCTGGCCGTAGTCGACGACTTCCAGCGCCAGCCCGTAGTGATCGTTGAGCGCTTCGATGGCGCTGGAGATCAGGCCGTTGCCGTGGCCGATGACCGAGGCTTCGGTGCCGTCCTTGACGATGCGGCCCACGAAAGTCCGCTGGGTGCCGGAATGGACGGCTGCGGCCTGTTCGTAGGCGATCAGGCCGTAGCGGCCGCCACCCAGGTGATAGGCGTCCTGGAAGGCCTTCCAGATCTCTTCCGACGACAGTTCGCGGGCGCTGGCGTCGGTGATTTCCTGGACGCGGCGCGAAAAGTCGATCTGCAGATGGCGCGGCAGCTTCAGGCCGTGCGCCTGTTCCAGCACCCAGGCGATGCCGCCCTTGCCGGACTGCGAGTTGACGCGGATGACCGCCTCATAGCTTTCGCCCAGGTCGGCGGGATCGATCGGCAGGTAGGGCATTTCCCAGAAGCCGTCATTGCGCTTTTCGTGCGCCGAAAAGCCCTTCTTGATCGCATCCTGGTGTGAACCCGAAAAGGCCGTGAAGACCAGCTCGCCGGCATAAGGATGGCGCGGATGGACGGGGATGTTGTTGCAATACTGAACCGTCTCGACGACTTCGCGCATGTTCGAGAAGTCGAGGTTCGGCGACAGGCCCTGCGTGTACATGTTGAGGCCGAGCGTCACCAGGTCGACATTGCCGGTGCGCTCGCCATTGCCGAATAAACAGCCTTCGACACGGTCGGCGCCAGCCAGCAGGCCCAGTTCGGCCGCGGCCGTGCCGGTTCCGCGGTCATTATGCGGATGCAGCGAGATGCAGACGCTGTCGCGGCGCGATACGTGCCGTCCGAACCATTCGATCTGGTCGGCATAGGTGTGCGGGCCGCCGACTTCAACGGTCGCCGGCAGGTTCAGGATCAGCGGATTGTCCGGCGTCGGTTGCAGGACATTGATCACGGCTTCGCAGACCTCCAGCGCGAATTCAGGCTCGGTGGCGGTGAAGGTCTCGGGGCTGTATTCGAATGACCAGCGCGTGTCCGGTTGCTTGGCGGCTTCGTCGCGCAACAGGGTCGCGCCCTTGACGGCCAGGGCCAGGACGTCGGCCTTTTCCATGCCGAAGACGACGCGGCGGAAGAGGGGGGATGTGGCGTTATAGAGGTGGACGATCGCCTGCTTGGCACCGCGCAGGGACTCGAACGAGCGCTTGATCAGGTCTTCGCGCGACTGCGTCAGGACCTGGATGGTCACGTCGTCGGGAATGAGGTTTTCCTCGATCAGCTTGCGCACGAAATCGAATTCGGTGGCCCCGGCGGACGGGAAACCAACCTCGATCTCCTTGAGGCCGACCTTCAGCAACAGGTTGAAGAAGATCATCTTCTTCTCGACGTCCATCGGATCGGCCAGGGCCTGGTTGCCGTCGCGAAGATCGGTCGACAGCCAGCGCGGCGGCGCGACAATCGTCTTCGACGGCCAGGTCCGGTCGGACATGTCGACGCCCAGCGAAAACGGGCGGTATTTGGTCTCTGGGTTCGGCAGCATGGACATGGGGCGAGCCCTTAGGGCTATGGCGCGGGGGAGTCAATGACCGGCCGATCACACCTGGTGAGTGGAATGCAGGATTTTCTTGTATTCGGTGAGGCGAGAGAGTAGACAGGCGGCAATTGTTATCTGCCTTGCGCCGGGTCCAAAGAGAATCTCTTCGGGCGACGGCGCGCTTTACGTTCAGACAAAGGGAACCGTATGGCTCGCGTCACCGTCGAAGATTGCGTCGAAAAGATCGACAACCGCTTCAACCTCGTTCTCCTGGCCGCCCATCGCGCCCGCGCCATCTCCAGCGGCTCGTCCATCCTGGTCGATCGCGACAACGACAAGAACCCGGTTGTTTCGCTTCGCGAAATCGCCGACGGCGTCCTGGCGCCGAACGCCCTGACCGAAAGCCTGATCGCGTCGCTGCAGCGCGTCGACGAGCGCACCGAGGCCGAGGAAGAAGCCGAAACCCTGGCCCTGCTGGCCGATCCGACCCACCAGCAGATGTCGGAAGGCGACCTGATCCGCGCCCTGCAATCCGACCGCGATGGTGGCCAGGAAGAGCGTTACTAAAAACACTCCGGGTAAGAGATTATATAGAAGGTCCGGGGCATGCTTCCCGGACCTTTTTTGTTTGGCTGTTTCAATGATGCGTGAGACAGTTATTTTGTCGCGATATTTAAGCCGAAAACCGCTCACACTTTTCGGCATATCGCTTCATTCCGTACTAGACCAGGGTTTGAGTTGCATGTCCGCAGAGGGTGAACAGATTGCCGTAACGACACCGCCGTCTGGTGGAGGCAGTCCTGTGGCCGATGTGGGCAGTGATCCGGCCAAGGTCATGGCGGCCAACCGGCCGAAATTCCTGCGCCAGGTCGAACTGATCGAGCGCGTCGCGGCCTATGAACCGACGGTCGATGAAGCCCTGCTCAACCGCGCCTATGTCTATGCCATGCGCATGCACGGTGCGCAGCTGCGGGCGTCAGGCGACCCGTATTTCGCGCACCCGATCGAGGTCGCCGGCATTCTTACCGACTACAAGCTCGATGCCGCCGCCATCGCCACGGCCCTGCTGCACGACACCATCGAAGACACGCCGGCAACGCGCGAGGAGATTGCCGCCAAGTTCGGAGACGAGATCGCCGGTCTGGTCGAAGGCGTCACCAAACTGACGCGGCTTGAGCTGCAATCGGAATATACCAAGCAGTCGGAGAACCTGCGAAAGTTCATCCTGGCCATTTCCAAGGATATCCGCGTCCTGCTGGTCAAGCTGGCCGACCGTCTGCACAATATGCGGACGCTGCATTTCGTGGCGCCCGAAAAGCGCGAACGGATTTCGCGCGAAACGCTGGAAGTCTATGCGCCGCTGGCGCGTTCGATCGGTTGTAACCGCTTCGCGACTGAGCTTGAGGACCTGGCGTTTTCGCACATCAATCCGATGGCGCACGCCGCCATCATCCTGCGTCTCAAGGAAATGCGGGAAGAGAAGGGCGACGCCATCCGCGCTATTGCCAGGGATATCGCCGCCAAGCTTGAAAAGGTCGGTATCCGCGCCCGGGTATCGGGCCGCGAAAAGTCGCCCTATTCGATCTGGAAGAAGTTGCAGCGCAAATCGATTGGTTTTGCTCAGCTTTCCGATATCTACGCCTTCCGCGTTGTCATGAGCGATGTCGATGAGTGCTACCGTGCCCTGGGCGTCATGCACCGCGTCTGGCCGTGCGTCCAGGACCGCTTCAAGGACTTTATTTCGACCCCAAAGGCCAATAACTACAAGTCGCTGCATACGACGGTGGTCGGCCACAAGGGCACGCGTATCGAGATGCAGATCCGTACCGAGGAGATGGATCGCATCGCCGAAGAGGGCGTCGCGGCGCACTGGGGCTATAAGAACCAGACCTACGGCTTCGACGAAGAGGCCGCGACAGCCGAAGGCGGTCGCAACCCGATGAATTCGTTGCGGAACATCATTTCGATCGCCGAAAGCGGTGGTGATTCGGAAGACTGGGTCGAACACGCCAAGATGGAGATGTACACCGACCAGGTGTTCGTCTTCTCGCCCAAGGGCAAGCTGATCTCGTTGCCGCGCGGCGCCATGCCGCTCGACTTCGCCTTCGCCGTCCATACCGAGGTCGGGGAAACCGCCATCGGCTGCCTGATCAATGGCGAGCACCGGCCGCTGCGCACCGTGCTGCAGAATGGCGACCAGGTCGAAATCCTCACCGGCCATGACGCGCGGGTGAACCAGGACTGGTTCTCGCTGACCGTGACGGGCAAGGCGCGCTCGGCGATTCGCCGTCACATCCGTCAGCGCGAACGCGATGATTTCGTCACGGTCGGCCGTACAGCGCTCATGCGCGCCGCCGCCCAGGTCGAAAAGCGCATCGACGACATCAGCTGGCGCCCGGCTCTGGAACGCTTCAATGTCGAGGACGAGGACGAACTGCTGGAGCTGTGCGGGCGGGGCAAGATCCTGCCGGTCAAAATCCTGGAGGCCGTCTTCCCCGGCCTGAAGATGCCGCTGCGTCTGTCGACCGAGACCCTGACGCGCATTCGCGATGGCGAGGGTGGCCAGGCCTTTGTGCGCGGTTCGGCCCTGTCGGAGCGTCAGAGGGTGCTGTTCTCGCGTTGCTGCCGCCCGGTGCCCGGTGAGCGGATTATCGGTATTATCGAGGATGACGGCTGCCACGTCCATTCGATCGAGTGCGATTCGCTGGAGGCGCTCGAGGCCGAAAAGGACCGCTGGATCGACCTGCACTGGACCCTGAACGCCGAAAAGAACACCTTAAGTATCGCGCGTATCCGTGTGACGATGCAGAACAAACCGGGCGTTCTGGGCCAGGCCTGTACGCTGATCGGCGAGGCCAAGGGCAATATTGTCGATATTCATATAGCGCCCAAGCAGATGGACTATCTCGAGATCGATTTCGACATCGAGGTCATGGACGCCCGCCACATCACCAATATCTCGGCGGCGCTTAGGACCTCCCAAATGATCGAAAGCGTCGACCGGATGCGCGGATAAATCCGTCACAGGCTCTTTAGCTTGCGACGGCACTGCGCTAAAGGCATCAGTTCTGGAGATAATCAGGACGAATGCCCATGACCAACGACGACGTACTCAACGAATTTCGCGCCGCCAACGCCCTGCGCACCGGCCATTTCGTCCTGTCGAGCGGGCTGCATTCCCCAATGTTCCTGCAAAAGAACCTGGTTTTCATGGACACGGCGCGTTGTGAACGCCTGTGCAAGGCGCTGGCCGACAAGATCATCGCCCAGGTAGGCCACGTCGATGTCGCGGTCTCGCCGGCCGTTGGCGGCATTATTCCCGGCTATGAAACGGCGCGCCACCTGAAGGTGCCCTCGATCTATGTTGAACGCGAAGGCGGCCAGTTCAAGTTCCGCCGTGGCTTTTATATCGAGCCAGGCGCCCGCGTCGTGATGGTCGAGGACATCGTCACGACCGGCCTGTCGTCGCGCGAATGCATCGAAGCCATCAAGGCAGCGGGCGGTGATGTCGTGGCCGCGGCCTGCATCGTCGACCGTTCGGGCGGCAAGGCTGATGTCGGCGTGCCGCTGATCGCGTTGGCCAGCCTTGAGGTGCCGGCATATCCCGCCGACAACCTGCCGCCGGAGCTGGCCGCCATCCCGGTCGAGGACCCGGGCAGCCGGAGGCTCGCCAAGGTATGAACCGCATCCGTCTTGGCTTGAATGTCGATCACGTCGCTACCGTCCGCAATGCGCGCGGTGGCCAGGCGCCCGATCCGGTGCGCGCCGCCGAACTGGCCTTGAACGCCGGTGTTGACGGCATTACCGCCCACCTGCGCGAAGACCGCCGTCACATTATCGACGCCGACGTGCTGGAACTGAAAAAAGTCTGCGATGCGCATGGTAAGCCGCTCAATTTCGAGATGGCGGTGACCGACGAGATGGTCGCGATTGCGCTCAAGCTGACGCCGCACGCCGCCTGTCTCGTGCCGGAACGCCGCCAGGAGCGCACGACTGAAGGCGGTCTGGATGTGCTGGGGCAGATCGGCCCGGTCGGTGAGGCGGTAAGGCTGTTCAACCGCGCCGGTATCCGTTCGTCGCTGTTCATCGCCACCGATCCGGCCCAGGTCGAGGCAGCGGCGAAGGTTTCCGCGCCGGTGGTCGAATTCCACACCGGCGCGCTCTGCGACGCGTTCCGCGAACGCCAGGACGACCTTTTCAAGAACGAATTGCGGCGCTTGCAGGCGGCGGCGCAAACTGCGCACAAGCTGGGCATCGAGGTCCATGCCGGACATGGCATCGACTATGACACCGTGCCGTTCATCGCCGCCATTCCCGAAGTTCGCGAACTGAACATTGGCCACTTTCTGATCGGCGAAGCCATCTTCGTTGGGCTGGAAGCGTCTCTGAAGCGGATGCGCGAACTGATGGATGCCCAGCGCCAGGGCTTGACGGCATGATCGTCGGCATCGGCATCGACCTGTGCGATGCGCGCCGCATCAAGGCATCTAATGATCGTTTCGGCGATCGCTTTCTGAACCGCATCTATACAGCCGACGAACAGGCGCACGCCGCGAAGGCCGCACGCACCGACCTTAGCCTGGCCAAGCGCTTTGCCGCCAAGGAAGCCGTCGCCAAGGCCTTCGGCACCGGCGTGCGCGGCTTCTTCTATGTCGATATCGAAGTCGTGACCGGACCGCTGGGTCAGCCGCGAGTCCTGCTGCATGGCGGGGCGGCCGATACCCTGCGCGGACTGCTGCCCGACGGCGCCGAAGCGCATATTCACCTGTCGCTGAGCGACGAAGACCCTTACGCTACCGCCTATGCGCTGATTGAAGCGCGGTAGTCTTACGAAGCCACCTTACCAAAAGGTCATGCACCAAGGCAGGGGCGGACAAAAAACTGTCTTGCCCTTGCCATAATGCATGTTTACGTGGTTCAAACGACGGAACGGGGGCTGTTTCCGGACAATATCGTAAGGCATGCCCGAAGTGACGGGCGCGCACATAACTATGGGGCTGGCGTAATGACGACTTCGCGTGACGACTCGAACCTGGATAAGGGCATAACCGCTGCAGCGCATGCGCACGCCGCCCCTTCGGTCGATGAGGTCGCAAGCGACGACAGCCATGACGGCAGCGAGCCTCCGGCCAAGCAGTCGGCCATCGAGGAAGCCAAGGAGATCTTTGGCGTCGTGGCTGTGGCGCTGATCCTGGTCATGATCCTGCGCACCTTCCTGTTCCAGCCCTTCACCATCCCGTCGGCATCGATGGAGCCCAACCTGTACCAGGGCGACTACATCATCGTCTCGAAGTGGAACTACGGCATTTCCAAATATTCCTTCCCGATCACAGTACCGATGATCGAAGGTCGTATCTTCAACAAGGCGCCGACACGCGGCGACGTGGTCGTCTTCAAGCTGCCGTCGAACCCCAAGGTCGATTATATCAAGCGCGTTATCGGCTTGCCGGGTGACCGCATCCAGATGAAGCGCGACCAGCTCTATATCAATGATGAAGCCGTTCCCTTCACCAATATGGGTCCGGTCAAGGCGACCGACGCCCCGATGGGCACAGCCAATCTGCAACGCGAATTCCTGCCGAGCGGCCGCGTTCACCAGATGCAGGACATGGTTCAGGACGGCCGCGCCGACAATACCGGCGTCTTCACCGTGCCGATGGGCCACTACTTCGTCATGGGCGACAACCGCGACAACTCGCTGGATAGCCGCTTTTCGCCGGAAGACCCCTACGATTCGGGCGTCGGCTTCGTGCCGGAAGAGAACCTGGAAGGCCGCGCCGTCTTTATCCTGATGTCGTGGAAGGAAGGCTCCTCGCTGTGGAAGCCGTGGACCTGGCTGAACTTCAATTGGGAACGCTTCTTCAAGGCGCTTGTTTAGCGCTCAAGCGCCGCTAGGCTCCTCGCGGGCGATGCGCTCGTTGAGCGCATCTGCTCGGGCGCGCAGTCGCGCTTGCCGAAATGCCCCGGGGGCATTTCGGAGGGCGTAATCCAACCCCTCCTATTGCCGACCCATGGGCTGTGCTGTAAACGCAGCCCATGAACGCGCGTATCAAAGCCATCGACGCCCTGCAGGCGCGCTTGGGCTATACCTTTAAAACCCCGGAACTGCTGGACCTTGCCCTGACGCACGCCAGCGTCGCCGAAGGTGCGCGCAAGATCAAGGACAACGAACGCCTGGAATTTCTGGGCGATCGCGTTCTGGGGCTGCTGACCGCCGAATCGCTGATGGACGCCTTTCCGGACGCTGAAGAGGGCGAACTGTCGCGCCGTTTCCACGGGCTGGTCAGTCGCGACGCCTGCGCTGCAGTCGCCAGGACACTCGAACTCGGGCCGGCATTACGTCTGGCGGCCGGCGAGACCAAAAGCGGCGGACGCGACAATCCGACGATTCTCGGCGACGCCACCGAAGCCCTGATGGCGGCCGTCTATGTCGACGGCGGCTATGCGGCGGTGGTAAACTGCTTCAAGCCGCTATGGGCCGAAGCCCTGCGCAACAGCGGCAATGCTTCACAAAGCAATCCGAAATCCTTCCTCCAGGAATGGGCCGCCGCCAATGGCAAGGCGCCGCCGGCCTATGGCCTGATCAACCGCAAGGGGCCCGACCATGCCCCGATATTCACCATTGAAGTGCGCATAGAAGGGGTTACCCCCCAGACCGCGACCGGCAAGTCTCGGCAGGAAGCCGAAAAAGCCGCCGCCCTGCGCCTGATCGAACAGGAACAACTGAATTGACCGACACCCCTCAAACATGCGGCTTTGTCGCTATCATCGGTGCGCCCAATGCCGGTAAATCGACGCTCGTCAACCGGCTGGTCGGCACCAAGGTGTCGATCGTCACACAGAAGGTGCAGACGACGCGCTTTCCGGTGCGCGGCATCGCCCTGGAAGGCGCCGCGCAGATGATTCTGGTCGATACGCCGGGTATCTTCAAGCCGCGCCGCCGCCTGGACCGCGCCATGGTCGCCTCGGCCTGGACTGGCGCGCATGACGCCGACTCGATTGTCCTGCTTGTCGACGCAGCCGCCCAACTGGCGGTGAAGCACTCGACGGAGATCAAGGCGACTGCGGCGGACTTCAAGGCGGTGGAAGATGTCGACATGATCGTCGAAGGCCTGAAGGCCAACAAGGCCAAGGTTATCCTGGCGCTGAACAAGATCGACCTGATGAAGCGCGACAACCTGCTGGCGGTCGCCGATGAGCTTTTCAAGACGGGTGTGGTCGAAGACGTGCTGATGATCTCGGCCGAAAAGGGCAATGGTGTCGATGACCTGAAGACGATGTTGGCCAAGCGGATGCCGGAAGGCCCGTGGCTCTATCCAGAAGACCAGGCGGCCGATGCGCCGGTCCGAATCATGGCTGCCGAAATCACGCGCGAAAAGCTGTTCCTGCGCGTCCACGAAGAACTGCCCTACGCCGCTGCGGTCATGACGACCAAGTTCGAGGACAAGCCCGACGGTTCCGCGCGCATCGAACAGACCATTTTCGTGGAACGCGACAGCCAGCGCCCCATCGTCCTGGGTAAGAATGGCCAGACGCTGAAATGGATCGGCCAGAAGTCGCGTGAGGACCTGTCGAAGCTGCTCGACCGCCCGGTGCACCTGTTCCTGCACGTTCAGGTGTCGGAAAAGTGGAGTGATGACAGGGCGCTGTATGCCCAGTTCGGCCTCGAGTACGACAGCTAAATCGTTCTGACGGCCTGCAAACCGGCATCTATCTGCGATACGATGCTCACGTACTCAAGTACGCTCCGCTTCGTTTTTCGATAGCTACCGGTTTTCGTCACGTCATAACGATTTAGGGCAATCACATTGGAATACGAAGACGAAGCCATTGTCCTGAGCGCGCGACTGCACGGGGAAACCGGGGCGGTGGTGCATGTCCTAACGCGGCTGCACGGTGTTCAGGCGGCCCACATTGCCGGTGGGGCGTCGCGGCGCATGAAGCCGTTGCTGCAGCCCGGATCGCCCGTGACCTTCCGCTATCGTGCCCGCAGTTCCGACCAGTTGGGCGCCGCGACTATCGAAGCGGACGGGCAGGGGCCGGACCTGCTCGACGACCCTGTTGGTCTGCTTGGCCTGCAATGTGCAGCGCTGATGACGCGCCAGGCGCTGCCGGAACGTGAGCGTCATGAAGGCGCCTATCACGCCTTTCGCGCGTTGTTGTCGGCTTTTTCCATTCCCGAAATCTGGCCGGCCATCTATGTCCGTTATGAGGCAGGCCTTCTCGAAGAACTGGGCTATGGCCTGGACTTAAGCGCCTGCGCGGTTTCAGGCTCGCGCGATGACCTGCGCTATGTCAGCCCGAAATCGGCGCGCGCCGTGAGTGCGCAGAGTGGCGAGCCCTACAAGGACAAGCTGCTGCCGCTGCCGCAGTTTCTGCTGTCGTCGCAGGGCGGAATCGACGAGGGTGATGTCGTCAACGGTCTGAAGCTCACCGGTTTTTTCCTGGAAAGGCACGTCTTTCATCCACACAATAAACCGTTGCCGGATATCCGCGAAAATCTGGCCCAGGCCCTGACCAACGCCGGTTTGGGATAACAATGCAATCCTTTGGAACCGGCATCCATCCTTTGCTAAGAAATGTGTGTCAGAGTGGGAGCATCATGCGTGAGATCGACAGAGCCCAGATTGTGACTTACAGCGCGCCCGAGCTGCTCGCTGCCAATGTCAATCCGCACACCGGCCTGGCGACCGACTATCTGAACCTGTTCAATGAAGCCATCATGCTGTTCGAAATGGGCCTCGACATGCCGGACATGGCCGAGGAACTGGCGGACTGGAAGCCTCGAGACTACGTGGCGCACTTCGAAGCGTCAGGGTTTGAACTGCGTGAAGTGGTAATTTCCGCCTATCTGCACGCACCGACCGAAGCGCGCCTGGCCTTCGACGAAAGCTGCACGCGCGCCCTGGCCGTGTTTGATTCGTCGATCAATATCCTGCTGAGCTCGAATCTCGAGGACGAAGAGGCTCTGGCCGATTTGCGGACTCGCCTGGAAGAGATGAAGGCCTTGGTGGTCGAAATGGATTCGCATATCCACGGCCGCGCCGAAGCCATGGAAGCCAACCGTCAAAGCGAAGTCGACGCGTTGTTCTGATCCTCGTTCCATGCTGACAAAATTTGGCAGCATGGTGGTGCATTCTCGCTGCACTAAAGGAGGATATCATGACTCTGACCGCCACCTGCCATTGCGGCGCCACCCATATCCAACTGCCCCGCGCCCCGGAATCGGCCAAGACCTGCAATTGCACCTTCTGCCATCGTACCGGTGCTGTCTGGGCCTACTTTTCGCCCGATGAGGTGTCGGTAAAGGCCGAAAAGAACCTGACATATTCGGCCAGCGGCGGCATGAACAAGCACCATTTCTGCGGCACCTGCGGCGGGAACACCCATGGCGACAGCCCGGACTGGGCGTCGGCCTATAATGCCGATGGCACGCCCAAGGAAGGAACAACGCCGGGTCAGATGCCTGCAGCACGAACCTTCGCTGTTAATATGCGCATGGTCGACGGTTTCGACCTCGATGCATTACCTGTGGAATATATGGACGGACGCGCGAACTGGTAAGATGTTTTAATCGGAAAATAACGTGGATCTGTTAGCGTCTGCAACATGGCTTCCGACGGTAGATCGTACCAGAGTAATATGACGCCCCAGCTGCTGATGCGGCTGGGTGAGGGCTTGCTGCACAGCGGTACCATGCTGGCCCTGTTCGCGCCGGATGATACCCTTCAATTTGCGACGCCGGACTTTGTCCGTCTTTACGACGTTCAGCCAGGACCGCAGACCTTCGACAGCATCATGCGCCACTGCCATGTGTGGAAGACCGGTCCGCTTATCGAAACCGACGATATAGACGCCTGGTTGGCCGCGGCCAATACCAAGCGCCGCAGCAAGACCGTGCGCAAGTTCGAAGTCGACATGATCGACGGGCGATGGATGTACGCCATCGAAACGACCTTCGACGACGACTGGGTTCTGGTGGCCGTTACCGATTTTACGGCGGTGAAGCACAAGGAATTCACTCTGCGCACGGCGCGCGACGAAGCGATTGCCGCTTCCGAAACCGATCATCTGACCGGGCTGTTCAATCGCGGTGCAGCTATGAAGCGTTTCGGCTCTATCTTGGATCGCGCCGCGCAAGGCGGCCAGATGTTCAGCATTGTCGTGCTCGACCTCGATCATTTCAAAATGATCAACGACCATTTTGGCCACGACGGTGGTGATCAGGTCCTGGTCCACTTTTCCGGCTGCATGCGCGACGTCCTGCGCGATCGCGATGTCACCGGCCGGGTGGGGGGCGAGGAGTTCCTGTTCGTCATGCCGGGCGCCTCCGGGGATCAGGCGGGCACCGTGGTGGAGCGGCTGCGGGCGCACCTGCGTGATCAGAGACTGAAGATCGGCGACGTTACCCTGCGCTACACCTTTTCGGCCGGTATCGCTGAATGGGAGCCGGGTAAGACCTTGCAAGGCCTCTACAGGGATGCCGATCAGGCGCTGTACGCTGCCAAGGCCGCCGGCCGTGACCAGGCCCGCAATGCGGTGTGAACAGTTCAAATAGTTTCCTTGTATTCCTTTCGTTCTCGTTCTAAACGGGGCGAATGAGTGACGTAGTGATTCCTGACGACGCCGGTGGTCTGGTCGTTGATGAGCCTATGGGCGAAGCGCTGTCGCGCCGCTATCTGGCCTATGCCCTGTCCACCATCAGTTCGCGTGCCCTGCCGGATGTCCGCGACGGCATGAAGCCCGTGCACCGCCGCGTGCTGTACGGCATGAGCACCATGCGCCTGACGCCTGAAAGCGCGGCGCGCAAGTGCGCGGCCGTCGTCGGTCTTGTCATGGGTACCTTCCACCCGCACGGCGATGGGGCGATCTATGATGCCCTGGTTCGTTTGGCCCAGGACTTCGCGCAACGCTATCCGCTGGTCGAAGGCCAGGGCAATTTCGGCAATATCGACGGCGATAACGCCGCTGCCATGCGTTACACCGAATGCCGTCTGACCGTTGCGGCCATGCTGCTGCTGGAAGGCATCAACGAAGACGCCGTCAATTTCCGTCCGACCTATGACGAGCGCGACGAAGAGCCGGTCGTCCTGCCGGCGGGCTTTCCGAACCTGCTGGCCAATGGCTCTGCCGGCATCGCCGTCGGCATGGCGACGTCCATCCCGCCGCACAACGTTTCCGAACTGATCGACGCCTGCCGCAAGCTGCTGCAAAAGCCGGAAACGACGACCAGCGAACTGATGGACTTCATTCCCGGTCCGGACTTTCCGACCGGCGGGATCACGGTTGAAAGCCGCGCGTCGATCCTCGAATCCTACGAAACAGGCCGCGGTTCGGTGCGGACGCGTTCGCGCTATGAGGTCGAAGACCTCGGACGTGGCAACTGGCGCATCGTCGTGCGCGAAATTCCCTATCAGGTCCAGAAGTCTCGCCTGATCGAGCAACTGGCCGACCTGATCGAGAACAAGAAGGCGCCGCTGCTGGGCGATGTTCGCGACGAGTCGGACGAAGAGGTTCGCCTCGTTCTGGAACCGAAGACGCGCAACATCGAGCCCGAAGTGCTGATGGAAAGCCTGTTCAAGGTCTCGGACCTGGAAACGCGCTTTGCCATCAATATGAACGTGCTGGACGCCACGGGCACGCCGCGCGTCATGGGCCTTAAGGCGTGTCTGATCGCCTTCCTCGATCACCGTCGTGTCGTGCTTCAGCGCATGTCGCAGTGGCGCCTCGAAAAGATCGAGAAGCGCCTGCACCTGCTCGACGGCCTGATGATCGCCTTCCTCAATCTGGATGAGGTGATCCGCATCATCCGCGAGGATGAAAAGCCGCGCGATGTGCTGATGGCGCGCTTCAATCTGACTGAGATCCAGGCCGACTACATCCTCGACACCCGCCTGCGCCAGTTGGCGCGGCTCGAGGAGATGACGATCCAGGATGAGCACAAGAAGCTCACCGAAGAACGTGATGGCTTGATTCTGCTGCTTGGCAGCGAAAAGCTGCAGTGGAAGCGCATCGACCAGCAACTGGTCGAAACGCGCAAGAAGCTGCTGTCGGCGCGCCGTACGACCTTTGCTGAAGCGCCGGCCAATGTCGAAATCGCGGCGATCGAAAGCTACCTGCCGAAGGAACCGATAACCGTCATCCTGTCGAAGCGCGGCTGGATTCGCGCTGCCAAGGGCGCGGTCGCCGATCCGTCGGAGCTGAAGTTCAAGGAAGGCGACGAACTGGCATGGCTGGTTCCGGCCATGACGACCGACAAGCTGCTGATCATGACCTCGGACGGCCGTTTCCTGACGCTCTCTTGCGACAAGCTGCCGTCGGCGCGTGGCCATGGCGAGCCGCTGCGCCTGATGGTCGATTTCGAGGATGGCGCCAAGATCGTTGACGTCTTTGTCGCCCAGACCGGCAAGAAGCGCGTCATGGTTTCCAAGAACGGCTACGGCTTCGTGATGAACGAGGAAGACGGCGTTGCCAACAAGCGCGCCGGCAAGCAGGTCCTGAACGTCGAGGGCACCGAAGCCCTGGCGGCGCTGCCGGTTATCGGTGACAGCCTGATGGTCCTGGGTGAGAACAACAAGCTGTTGATCTTCCCGGTCGCCGAACTGCCGGAAATGGCGCGCGGCAAGGGCGTCAAGCTTCAGGCCTATAAGGACGGCGGCATTCGCGATATCGCCGTGTTCGACTCTGCCGGCACACCGCAATGGTACGACGGCTCGAACAAGGCGCGTGATTTCAAAGACTTCAAGGACTTCCTGGGCAAGCGCGCCCAGGCCGGCAAGATGGCGCCCCGCGGACTGCGTAAGCTGCGGGTGTAACCGGTGGAGCCACCGCTCCATCGCAAGGATAAGCGAGAGGCGCGGGGGATGCAGGTGGACTGGAAAAGGTTTAAGGTCGTATCGGCGCTGGGCGTCGGGCAGCTAATCGCGTTCGGCACCTCGCTCTATCTGCTGACGGCCCTGTCGAAGCCGATCGTCGCTGACACAGGCTGGAATTTCGCCTGGGTCGTTGGCGGCTATTCAATCGGTACCCTGGTCTCCGCCACCGTCTCGGCGCTGGCTGGCCGCTATGTCGGCGCCGGGCAGGGACGGCTGGTCCTTAGCGCCAGCGCTTTGTTATTCGCCTTAGGGCTTGGCCTGATCGCCGTTTCGCAAAACCTCATCATGTATATCGCCGCGTGGGGCGTTATGGGTTTGGCCATGGGCAGCGGTCTCTATGACGCAGCGTTTGGCACAGCCGGACGTCTGTTCGGTGCGACAGGGCGGGCGGCGATCATCCAGATTGCGCTGTGGGGCGGGTTCGCCAGCACGACCTTCTGGCCGCTCAGCCATGTGCTCGAAGTGCAGTTCGGCTGGCGGTCGACTTGCCTGATCTTCGCCGCCATCCACCTCTGCGTCTGCCTGCCGCTCTACCTCTTTGTCCTGCCAAGGCCGGCCGACGCGGCGCCTGTTGCGCGGCACAGTCACCCCGCCGTTACGGTACAAGGGATCGAAGCGCGGATCTACATGGCCCTGGCGGTCGTGGTGACGCTTGAAATGGCGCTGGTGGCCGTCATGGCCGTCCATATGCACGCTGTTCTGACCGGCCGTGGCCTCGACATGAGTGAAGCCGTCGCCTTGAGCGCCATGGTTGGCCCAGCGCAGGTTGTTGCGCGCGTATTGGAGCTGACGCTCGGGCGGCGCTGGCCGGCCCATGCCTCGATGCTGGCGGGTATCGCTGCCCTGACCTTGGGTATCGTCCTGATCACGGCGACATCGGGCCTGAGCATAGCGGCGCTTGTGCTCTATGGCGCCGGCGTGGGTGTCGTCTCGATCACCTCAGGCACTGTGCCCCTGGCCGTCTTCGGGCCCGAACGCTATCCGCCCCTGATGGGGCGCATCCGGCGGCTGGGCGCCGTCGTGCAAGGCGGCGCACCGTTCGCCGCCGCCTGGCTGCTTGGGCAATTTGGCGTGATGGCCTTGCTGTTGTCGCTGATCGGCATGGCGCTGATGACGTTGGGCGTTGGTGTCCACCTCGCCCGCCAGAGCCACGCCAGTTTGCAAACCCGGATTTAGAGCGATATGGCGAAACGAAGTTCGGCGTAGCCAAAAGTGTGAAGCGGTTTTCGCCTTAAATCACGACAAAACAACAGATTAGATCGGAATGATGCTTCCGCCTAAAATCATTCCGATCTAGAAGCCGCCCGGACCACCGGGGCCGCCGGGGAAGCCACCCGGACCGCCGCGTCCGCCGCCTGGGCGGTCGCGCCAGTTGCCTTCCTGCTGCTGGTTGTTCCGGCTGGCGCGCACCGCGCCAAAAGTGTAGCGCAGGCTGGCCATGACGCTCGCACCCGGATCGAAGGTCTCACTGTAGCCCCGGACCGTGCTCGTGTCGGTATATCTGCGGCTGACGTCGCCGACAAGAATCCCCGAAGCGTTGATGCTTAACACAGCCTTGTTGGGGATGAATGAATACTGGTACGACAGGTTAAGGCGCGTGAACGGCGTCGAATAGCTTTCGCTGTCTGTGCGCTCTCCCATATGGAACAGCACGACCTGATAATTGTTCTTGTCGTTCGGCTTGTACTGGAAGCGTGCCCGCACCATGGATGTCGGGCCCTTGCGCTCGACCGGCAGGCCGGTAGCCAGGTCGGTATAGTTGGTAATCGAATAGTTGTAGTTGGCATTCACGTTCAGGCCAAACTTGCGGTCGGCCGAGTTGAGATCGACGTTGCCGTTGAAGCCTAACCGTTTGCGCGTGCCGGCATTGTCCGTCGTGGTCAGCAGGACATTGGGCTGGCTGGGCAGGAAGGTGCTGACCTGGTTGATCGTGTCTTCGGTTGAATCGTAGAAGAGCTGGCCGTTGAAGTTCATGCCCTTGCGCGAGCGATTATAGCTGACCTCGAACTTGTCGGTCATTTCCGGTTTCAGGTCGGCATTACCCGAACGCGCATACAGGCCGTCTTCGCTGAAGATGATCAGCGGGTTCAACTGGCGCGCCTGCGGGCGCTGCATTTTCTGGGTATAGACGAATTTCAGCTTGTCCTGCTCGCTCACGTCGTAGGTCAGGAACAGGCTGGGGCTGAAATTGACGCTGTCGCGCGTGATGGCCGTCGCGGCGGCAGTCGAGGTCGGGTTGGAGAACAGAATGTCCTGGTGCAGGTTTTCGACGCGCAGGCCGGCCTGATAGCCGAACTTGCCTGCCTTGCGCTCAAACGTGGCGTATGCCGCCGTCAGCCACTCGTCGGAATCGAACTGGCTGATTGACGATGTGCGCGGCGCTTCGGGCGGCGTCACCGGCGTGGTGAGCGACAGCGACTGATAGGTGTACTGGTCGCTGACCGTATGTTCGATATTCCAGCCCAGTTGCAACTGGCGGCCTTCGGTCTCGCTTTCGAGCAGGGGCTTTGTCCAGTCACCGCTGAAGGTATCGACAAAGTCCTTGGACTTGCTGGCCTGGGCTGAATAGGTATCGGCCTGGGCGGGCAGGCGATTGATATTGTGGATCAGGGTCTGGTTGCTGTTCAGGCTCTGGCTGTGGACCCACTGCATCTTGAAGCTCTTGGAGCTGCCGGGTTCACCCTTGCGGTCATAGCTCAGTGCTGCACTCATGCTTTCCTGATTGCGCATCGAGTCGCGCAAGGACGGACGATCGCTGGTCAGGACGCCCGAGCTGTTGAAGCTCTGGGTTTCCTGGGCGCTTTCGCTGCGGTTATCGCTCTTGCGATAATCGATCTGGCCTTCCAGCGTATCGAAGTCGGACAAGTTGTAGTTGACGCCGATATTGCCGCTGACGCCCTCGCTGTAGCTCTTTGACACCGTCTGGGTCAGATCGCGGCGGATGACCGCGCCGGTCGTCGGATCCAGGCGTTCCCGGTCGTTGATCGAGCGGCTCTTGCGACCGCCGCCGCCCCAGCCGCCGCCGGACATGTTTTCCGTCAGGTTGACATTGGCGTTGACGGTCAGCTTGTCGCCAAAGGTCTTGCCGGTGCGGAAACCGAACATACCCTTGCCCTGGTCGCCGACCACGATGTTGTACGAGGTCTGCGGGCGGAGGCTGCGGCCGCGTTTCATGACGATGTTGATGATGCCGCCGGCGCTGTCGGATCCGAAGGCCGCGGACGGGTTGGTCATGACTTCGACCGAGTCGATATCGTCGCCCGACATGCTTTGCAGCGTGAAGGCGCGGTTGTCGCCCTGCATCTGCGCCGATTTCTTGCCGTTGACGTAGACCTGGACATTGCTGTTGCCGCGCAAGGAGACGCTGCCGTCCTGGTCAACCGTGACGGCCGGGACGTTGTTGAGAACATCCGAGGCCGTGCCGGTCGCCGACTGCGGGTCCTGCTTGACGTCATAGACGTCGCGATCGACCTTGTTCTGGACGGCGGGCTTTTGCGCGGTGATCGTCACCGGGCCCTGTTCGTCAGCCGGTTGTGTGTCGCCTTGCGCGCCGCCCTGGGCGGGCGCTTGCGCCGCCGGAGCCTGGGTGGCAGGCGCGGTCGTCGTCTGGGCGGGCGGCGGAGTCACCGGCTTAGCTGGCGTTGTCTGGCCAAGGACGGGCAGGGCGAACAGGGAAACGCCGAGCGACATCGCACTGGCGCCGATAAACAATGTCCGGCGTGCGGATGAAGGACGGCGGGCAGAACGCAAAAGCATGAATGATAACCTTGATACGGAATGTGGCATGTTATGAAAGTGTAACGCGCGCGTTCGCATCATCCGTCTGAGAATGCGGCAAAATAAATTATATTTCATACTTGAAATGTTAGGCGCCGTTGGCCGTTTCGTTTGTTACGAAAACGCCGTCACGGCAGCGCAAACGGATTGATTTCCTGCCAGCCAAAATCGGTCAGCGCCTCCAGCGGCTGATAGCGCGCCTTGTAGTCCATCTTCGGGCTGTCCTTTACCCAGTAGCCCAGATAGACATAGTCGTAGCCGGCGCGATTAGCCTGGTCGACGTGATCGAGGATGATGTACCGCCCCAGCGAACGACCGCTCAGGTCGGGGTCGTAGAAGCTGTAGACCAGCGACAGGCCGTCGTTCAGCGCGTCGACGAGCACGCAGGCCACCAACCGGCCGTCCTCCCGGTATTCAATCAGATGGGTACGAACCAGCGTGTCTTCGATCATGGCGACCAGATCGGGCCAGGTCATGTCGATCATGCCGCCATCGGGATGGCGCGTCTTCAGGTATTTCTGCAGCAGGTCGAACTGTTCGCGGCTGGCCTCAGCCTCGACAAAGGCCTTGGTCAGGTCCTTGTTGGCCTTGAGCACTCGTTTGTCGGACTTGGACGGCACGTAGCGCTTGACCGGAATGCGCACGGATTGACAGGCGCGGCAGTTCTGGCAGGCGGGACGGTAGGCGATATTCTGGGAACGGCGGAAACCGATGGCCGACAGTTGGTCGTTGACGCCAATGGCCTCAAGCGGCGGCAGGTGCACGAATACCTTGCGCTCCTCCTGGCCCGCCAGATAGGGGCAGGGACCTGGGATGGTCAGGTAGTATCTGAGCTTGCGCCCTGGAAAATGCTCACTCATTGAAACGCCGCAACCTGAATGAAACTGGACTCGCCCCGGATTATAAGTGTGCTTGCAATCTGTGCGCCGTCAAGGGGTGACACCTGCTTTTGGCTTTGCTGCGATATTAAGCCGAAAATGCCCACACTTTTCGGCATATCGCTACTGCATTTACATATTTGGATTTTGCGGCAGAACCGGGGCTTCGCGCAAGAGAACGATGGCGATGCGACGGTTGCCGGCCAGAGACGGATCGTCCGGATAGAGCGGTTCCTTGGCCGCCTTGCCCGATACCTGGGCGATGCGGTCCTGGTCGACGCCGGCGGACTGGAGCACGGCGCGCGAGGCATCGGCGCGGTCGGCCGACAATGACCAGTCGCGGGGGTTTTGCGTGCCCGTACCGGCGGTTCCCGAAGTATGACCGGTGATCGAGATGCGGTTGGGCAGGTTGTTGACGACCTTGGCAACGGCGCGCAGCAGCACCTTGGCGCGGTCATTGGGTTCGGCCGAATTCGAATTGAACATCGACCGGCCTTCCTGGTCGATCAACTGGACGCGCAGGCCCTCAGGCGTCTGGTCGACGAGGATATTCTTCGACAGTTCGGCCAGTTCGGGCATGTCCTGCAAAGCCTGGCGCAGCGATTCGGCCGCGCTCTGGAAGTTCTGCTGTTCCTGCTTCTGGGCGTCGGTGTCGGAATCGGCGGCCGAGCCCTTTGCGGCGGAATCGGTCGTCTTGCCGTCGCGGTCCTGGGTTTCGGGCGGCTTGGGCGCCATCTGCTCGATGAAGGACATGGTGCCTTCGTTCTTGTTGCCGTCTTCGCCCAGGGCATTGCCGCCCAGGATGCCGCCCGAGCCCGAGGTCGATTGTGAGACGTTGGCGGGGGCGAAATAGTCGGCGACGCCGCGCTTTTGTTCGGGCGAGGTCGTGTTGATCAGCCACATCAGCAGGAAGAAGGCCATCATTGCGGTCACGAAGTCGGCATAGGCGACCTTCCAGGCGCCGCCGTGGTGGCCACCGCCCACAACCTTCTTGACCTTCTTGATGACTATGGGGGCGTCGCGGCTCGCCATTCGGGACCTGTACAGCAGCAAAATTCAGGTCTTCATCTTTCGCTGATTAACATTAACAGGGCATTGAAACCGCAGCCGGCAAGGCTATTTTTTAAAGTCGGCTTTGGCTTTGCTTTTGCAGGCGAATTGCGTAAGAAACGTCGCAAAGGCCGAGGAGACCGATGGACAAGACCTACCGACACACTCTTGGCGGATTTGCCACCGGCGTCTGCGTCATTACTGTGCCCGATCCAGACCATGTCGATGGCCATGTGATCGGCATGACAGCCAATTCCTTTTCCTCGGTTTCGCTGGATCCGCCGCTGGTGCAATGGTGCCTCGACAACAAGGCACATCGCTACGCTGTCTATGCTGAGGCGCCATCGTTCGGCATCAATATCCTGTCGGGCGGCCAGCAGGAACTGTCGCAGCGCTTTGCCCGCTTCAATGCCCATATCCTGCCCGAAGAAGGCCTGATCAGCGCTGAGCATCCTTTGCGGCTGAGCAGCGTCCTGGGTTTCCTGGCGTGTGAAACCTATGAAACGCGTACGGTCGGCGATCACCTGGTTATCGTTGGCCGTGTGACATCTTTCGACAAGGACGACGCACAGGCCGGGCTGACCTTTTTCCGTGGTCGATATGGTGAAATCAGGAGCGCGTCGTGAAGCTGTGTTTTGCCGGTCTGGGCATCATGGGCGGGCCGATGGCCGGCCATCTAATCAAGGCGGGCCACAGCGTCACCGGCTATAACCGGACCTTCGCCAAAGCCGAAGCCTGGGCGAAGGAAACCGGCGGCACGGCGGCGGAGAGCGTGGCCGAAGCTGTTGCCGATACGGACGTTTTTCTGTTGTGCGTCGGCCGCGACCAGGACGTGCGCGACACAGTGACAGCCGCATTGCCGCACCTGAAACCCGGCACGCTGATCATCGATCACACGACGACGTCAGCGAAACTGGCGCGTGAGCTGGCGGTGATATGTAGCGAAAAAGGCTTCGATTTTTACGATGCACCCGTGTCCGGCGGGCAGGCGGGCGCCGTCAACGGGCAACTGGCCATCATGGTCGGCGGCGCGGACAGCCGCTTTGCCGAAGTTGAGGCTTTGCTCAAGCCCTACACCAAGGTCATCGTCCACATCGGCGAGACCGGTGCCGGCCAGACCGCCAAGATGGCCAACCAGATCGCAATTGCCGGTGTCGTCCAGGGCGTGGCCGAAGCGCTCCATTTCACGCGTAGCGCCGGGCTCGATGCCGACAAGGTGCTGGGCGCCATTTCGGGCGGTGCTGCAGGGTCGTGGCAGATGAACAATCGCTGGGGCACGATGAACGACGGCAAGTATGAGTTCGGTTTCGCTGTCGACTGGATGCGCAAGGATCTGGGTATCGCGCTCGATGAAGCGCGCGACAATGGCGCGCATCTGGCTCTCGCGGCCCTGGTCGACCAGTTCTACAGCGAAGTCCAGGCCATGGGCGGCAGCCGCTGGGATACCTCCAGCCTGCACGCCCGCCTCGAAGCGCGCAGGCCTAAGAATTAGGCCAGTTGACGCGCCGTCCGTCTTCGGGCGGCTTAACCGTGCCGGCGTCGAACGCCGCCTGCTGCTGAAGCTCCGCATCAATCCGCCACGCGCCGACCGTATCGCAATGGACGTGGCGCATATCCACCGGCACCTGGTACTGCGCCGTAATGGCCTTTGAGAAGGCTTCGGTGAAGATCGACATGTCGGTCCGCGGCGTCTCGGGGACGCCCTGCACCGGGAAGACGCGCGAGCGGTAGTTCACATTGCGGTTGAAGTCGAAATAGGTGCAGCTGAGATAAGTGCCGTTGTGCTGCGGCTTAACGGGCGGCAACGGCGCGCTGTCGATGGGCTGAAACACCAGTCCGAGGAGAAGAGCGTAGGCGGCGGTCATGACATTCTCCGTATCGCTATGGAGGGCCAGTATATCGCTAATCGGCGCCTGCGCATTTAGCGTCCGCTTATGGTCCGAAGACCGGATAGGCACGAACACTGCCATACTTTGTGATGGCCGCCTGAACGTCGGGGCGGGCAAGCAGGGCGGCAAATCGGCTGCTGATTGTCTTTTGCCAGGCTGAGGGCTGCGGCTTTGGCAGGTAGGTCTGGAGCGTGAGTAGGGCTGGCCCGCGTTTGAGCGGATCGCCGAGCCTGGTAATCAGGCGCTTGGCCGCTTCATCGATCTCATTGGCGCACAGAAGCGCGCTCTGAAGTGTCGTCTCGCCGTCGTCGGCGTGGGCGCGCATGAATTCCAAAGACTTGGCGAGGCCCGTCTTGTCACCCAGTTGCGCATGGGCACAGGCGCGAACCTCTTCGGCTGCCATCATGCCATACTCGCTTGCGGTCTTGTCGTCGAACAGGTCCTTGACCTCGGTCAGGGCGTCCGCGGGTTTGCCAAGCTCGTTCAGAAAACTGCCGAGATTGACCCGATGACTGAAGATATTCTCATCGGTTGCCACGGCGATATCGCGTGCCTTGGTCTGAGCCGCCAGCGCATCGTCGTTGCGCCCCATCAACTGGAGAATGGAGGCGCGGGTGCTCAACGCCCAGGCGTGATTGTCTTTCAGGTCCTCAAAGGCCGGCTTGTCCTTCGGCGCGGCATCGGCCTTGGTCAAGGCTTCGTCAATGACCTTCAATGCTTCAGGCAAGCGATTGGTGTTCATCAATTTATTGGCCAGGGATTGTACGCCTTCGATCTTCGACGGATGCTTGGCGACCATGGCCTGGGCATCAGCGATGTCGGCCGCCAGCGCCTTGGCGTAGGCGTCCTCGGCCTTTGGCGCGAAGCGGACGTAGCGCTTGTCGATCTGGCGGCGTGCGATCGTGTAAGGCTCGGTCAATGCGTCGGCCAGAGCCTGCGCCTTCGCATCCTCGCTGCGATCGGCATAGATGGCGAACAGGTCGAACCATAGCGATTCGCTGGTCGAAAAGTCGTCTTCGGGAACGTATTTGGCGGTGCGCAGGGCTTCGAGATATTTCTGGTAGGTGACGCGGTCATCCTTGATCTCTTCCAGGTCGCTGGCGAGACTGAAGATGCGCCAGCTCTCAATTTTCTTGAGCTGGTCCGGGAAGTCGGTGATGGCGCGCACAGCCGCCGTGCCTGCGGCCTCGGTCTTGCCAGCCTTGGCAGCCAGACGTGCGTAGAAGAGCCACGACGATGCGTCCATTTCTTTGGGCGCGGCTTCGGCCGCAGCGACTATGTGTATGTAGGCGGGCTCGTACGCGTCATTATAAAATTCAGCCATCGCCAGGACGTAATAAGCGAAGTGGCGCATTTCCGGCGACAGCTTTGAGAAGGCCGGGTTGCCGATGACCGACTGATAGCTTTCCGTGGCGCCGGCCCAGTCACCTTTTTCCGCCTTCTGTCGGCCCTGGCGCAGAATGGCGTTGATGACGGATAGCTCGCTGGGCTTGATCTGCTCGGGATCGGGCTTCTTGGCAGCAATCGCCGCACCGGGCACACTGATCAGAACAGCCGCTATGGCGGCGCCGGCATACAAAAGTTTACGCATGGATTCCCCCTTGAACCGAGGAAGCGTAACGTATTTGCGGTGATTTTGTCGACTGTTTGGTGCGCTTTTTATCCGAAACGCAGTTCGGCGCAGCCAAAACCGCTTCGTACTTTTCGGAAAGCGCTAGTTGAGTTGCGCGGCGCGTTCGACATACCGTTGCAGGACGCGGCTATAGCTGTCGTCGAACTGCACGGTCGTGATCTCTTCGAACGGGCATTCCAGTTCGTCTTCCATCCAGTTGCCGCCCGGATCAACCGCCTTGAGCACTACGTGGTCCTTTTCGATGGCGTCGATCTGGCCGACATCGGCCTCGTCCTCGACCGAGATGACGACGAAGCGATTCTTGGGCTTCAACGACTTGAACAGTTCGGACAGGTTGGTCAGCTTGATGCCGCTGTACCGCTTGGTGCGCTTGACGCTGTTGAAGGCCAGGATCTTGACCTGGTCTTCCTGGTGATCGGAGACGTCGCAGCTTTCGACGCGCTCGACCGGCACGACCAGGGCGCCCGTGTCCTGCCATTCATAGATGGCCTGGAGCAGGACCAGCTTGTCGCTCAAACCGACGACAAAGCCTTCGTGGCTGCCGTCTTCAAGGTTCAGACGGATATAGGTTTCGTTGGCGAGCGCTTCGCGCAGATCGCTGGTAATGCTCATGGTTCAGCCCTTCAGCTTTTCAGCGACGCTCTTGGCGAAATAGGTCAGGATGCCGGAGGCGCCGGCGCGCTTAAAGGCCAGCAGGGTTTCCAGAACGGCGCGGTCTTCGTCCATGAAGCCCTTTTCGACGGCGGCCTTGATCATCGCATACTCACCCGACACCTGGTAGACGAAGGTCGGGACGCGGAAGGTCTCCGAGACGCGCTGGACGATGTCGAGATAGGGCAGGCCGGGCTTGACCATGACCATGTCGGCGCCCTCGGCGATATCCATGGCGACTTCGCGCAAGGACTCTTCGGAATTGGCCGAGTCCATCTGGTAGGTCTTCTTGTCGCCTTTCAGCGCCTTGACGCCGATGGCGTCGCGATAGGGGCCGTAAAACGCCGAGGCGTACTTGGCGGCGTAGGACATGATCAGCGTATCGGCGTGGCCGTTGGCTTCCAGGGCGTGGCGGATGCGGCCGATGCGGCCGTCCATCATGTCGGACGGGGCGACGATGTCAGCCCCGGCCTCGACCTGGACGCGCGCCTGTTCGACCAGCATCTCGACCGTGGCGTCATTGACGATCTTGCCGTCGCGCAGCAGGCCGTCATGGCCGTGGTCGGTGTAGGGATCGAGCGCGACGTCGACCAGCAGGCCGATATCAGGAACGGCCGCCTTGATGGCGCGGCAGGCGCGCGGGATCAAGCCGTCGGGATCGAGCGCAGCGGTGGCGTCGGCATTGCGCAGCGACTCTGACAGATGAGGAAACAGCGCCAGGACATTGATTCCCAATGCCTTTGCCTGGCGCGCCTCGTTGACGGCTTCTTCAATGCTCAGGCGATCGACGCCTTGCAATGAGCCGATGGCTTCGCGCTTGACGTCCCGGTCGTGGATAAAGATCGGCCAGATCAAGTCCGACACGTGCAGCCGGTTTTCCGCCACCAGGTCTCTGATCCACGCCGATTGGCGCAGGCGGCGCGGGCGGGCGAGGGGAAAGGGTGCGGGGGTAGGGTATGACATGGGATCACCAGGTAGCAGTCGACATTGCCGCTGTGCGCGCTATGCTTCGAAAATGCAAGGCGTAGCGAGGGCGAGATGCACAAGAAACGACCTGTTTTATTGTCTGGCTTGCTGGTTGGTCTGGCGCTGACAATCGCAGGCATGCACAAGCCTGCCTATTCGGGCATTTTTCAGCCCGACGACCCTGTGAGCCGGGCGATAAGAAAAGCACCGACCGGGTGGGGCGAACCCGTGGAACTGATGCCAAAGCCGTTCAAGTCCGGAATGACGAAGGCCGAGGTCGAAAAAATCCTTACCGAAGGCAAATTCAAGCCCGATGAAAGCCGTGTTTTCTCCCGGCGCCATCCTCTCGACTTCCCGCCCGACAGCCTGTTTTACAGTAAGCTGGTCACTGGAATGCCTTGCGCCTTGGACTACGTCGTCGTCGTTCAATATGACGAACAGCATACATTAAGCCGTGCCGTCGGCACGTACGACGAAGCCGGATGTCTATGATATTTCCGCCGCCATATCGCGCAGGGTCTCGCAGGTATTGAGATTGCGCGCGGTCATCTCACCCTTGATCCCCTTGCCCATCTTTTCGACGAAGACCGAGCGGCCGATGCCATCCGGCGCGTAGAAATACAGCGCCTCGTCATTGACATGGTAGGCCTCGTTGTCGGCCAGCATGCTATCCAGCACCTCGCGATCAAGCTTCGACGGTGGGCTGCGAAAAAAGAAAATGTGCTGCGCCTTGCCCTTGTGTTCATGATCGCGGAACGGATTGGCGGCCAGCGTCTTTTCAAGATGGGCAAGGGTGATCAGCGTCAAGGGCGGGCGAAAACCGAAATTTGTATGGACCAGATCCTCGACCCGTTCGGTCAGCGCCTTTTCGCCAAGCTCGGCGCGAAACACGACATTGCCGCTGGCGATATAGGTCTTTACGTCCGTCATGCCTTCGGCTTCGAGGACCTTGACCAGCTCCTTCATCGGCATCTTGTGCTTGCCGATATTAATGCCTCTGAAGAGGCCAATCCATACCGTCGGCTGCGTCATTTCTAACCTCCCCTGCGACAATTGGCGCTTACATTGAGAACGGTTCGCGCTGGAAATAAAGGTGAATTTAACACAAATTAGAAGAAACCTTGATGTTAGCGCGGTTTTTCGCGGCTGATGGGTTGTAACCGCGAGATTGCGAAGCTATTTGCGCGCACGAGATGACGTCACGCTGGCGTCTGGAGCGATTGAGACTATGGACTATACCGCCGCGTTCGAGGCAGCCGTTGATCAGGTTCGCGCCGAAGGGCGCTACCGTGTGTTCGCCAATCTGAAGCGACACAACGGCCAGTTTCCGCGCGCCACGTGGACGCGCGAAGACGGCTCGACGCAGGACGTCACGGTCTGGTGCTCCAACGACTATCTCGGTCAGGGTCAGAACCCGGTCGTGCTGGAAGCCATGCACAAGGCAATCG